>NZ_WKJG01000072.1 GCF_027853235.1 Aliibacillus thermotolerans | reverse complement strand
ACCAATACTTAACGGGTTGGTGCGGTTATTTCCATTAGCGGACACTCCTTCCATCTTTAAGGAATTGGATGGATGGATACGTAGAAGACTGCGAATGTGTCAATGGAAAGCGTGGAAGAAACCGAAGACAAAGATACGTAACCTGATCAAGCTAGGCGTCCCACAATGGAAAGCCTATGAATGGGGTAATAGTCGAAAGGGTTATTGGCGTATCTCCAACAGTCCAATATTAGACAGAACCCTTGGCAACGCATATTGGAGTCACCAGGGGCTTAGAAGTCTACAAAAATGTTATGAATTCTTGCGTTACAAATCTTAATTGAACCGCCGTATACGGAACCGTACGTACGGTGGTGTGAGAGGACGGAGGTTCATCGCCTCCTCCTACTCGATTCATTTTCATTTTGAAATGTTCTTTGTACACCAAAAGAGAGACTCACCAAGTTTTTGGCGATGACTGATGTTTTGTCCCAGACACTTTTTAATTTCTTTCCCGTTCTAATCGAAAAATGATGTCTTTGTCAGGTGTAACGAATAGAGTAGATTGATGATCATAAATAACAAAGCCGGGTTTTGCGCCATTTGGTTTACGAACGTGTTTCATTTTTGTATAGTCTACCGGAACAGATGATGAATCTTTTGCTTTAGAATAATAGGCGGCAAGTTGAGCAGCTTCTAAAAGCGTCTGTTCACCGAAAGACGAAGAGCGAATGACAACATGTGACCCGGGAATATCTTTCGTATGAAGCCACGTGTCTTCTTTGTGGGCGACGCGATTCGTAATATATTCATTTTGCTTATTATTTTTTCCGACGAGAATCGGAATGCCTTCACTGGATAGAAAAGTTTCATAAGATGGACGCGATTGTTTTCTTTTCTTTTTGGTCGTGCTTCTTTTTTTCAAATACCCTTCTTCTCGTAGTTCCTCCCGAATTTCTTCAATATCTTGTAGAGATGCGGATTCCAACTGTTGGATCAGCTGTTCAAGATACCGAATTTCTTCTTTCGTTTCTTCCATTTGTTTTTTTGTCATCACAAGAGAAGTTTTTGCTTTATTATATTTCCGAAAATAATGTTGGGCGTTTTCAGAAGGAGATTTTTCTCGGTCGAGAGGAATCGTAATCGTTTTTCCTTCTTCATCGTAATAATCGACGACTTCAATGGATGTTTCTCCCCCTTGCAGCAAGTGAAGATGCGCCGTTAATAGTTCCCCTAATTTTTGGTACTGATCCATTTGTTTCGCAGCGGACAGCGTTTTTTCGAGCTTTTTCAGTTTCCGCTTATTTTTTTGCCACTCGTTCCGAAGCAGTCGTTCCATGTCGTTTGCTTGTTGTTTGACCCGATCTCTTTCTGCTTTTCCAACGAAAAAACGGTCTAACATTTCTCCTACATGCTCAAATGTCTTTACTTTTCCGTCAACATGAGTTAAAGCGATGACAGAATAAAACTCTTTTTTATCGTTTTCAACAATTTGAGGATCATAGCGATGTTGTTTGATTTGTTGCATCACGGCAACGAACGTTTTTGCCAATTTTCTTCCGTGACCAAGCCCGGCCCGGTGAACAATTTCTTTTGCTGATTGAGGTGAAATACCTTCAAACGCATCCACTAATTGTTTGTCCAGTCTTCCGCTGTTCATATCTAATTTTTTTAACACGGCCTCTTCATCCGCTGTAAGAGGATTCAATTTTTGTTGTTTCGGAGGTTCGATATATGTTCGTCCCGGTAAAATGGTACGGTGCCGATTGACGGACGGAGGGATATGTTTCATGCTATCCAAAATAAGATTGGTTTCTGGATCAACTAACAGAATGTTGCTATGTTTTCCCATCAATTCTACGATTAAATGCTTCTTTCGCACATCCCCAATTTCGTCTTTTCCTTCGATGACAAATGTCACTATTCGTTCTAAACCATCTTGTTTCATATCTATTAATCGACCGTTTTCGATATGTTTACGCAGCATCATGCAAAACATCGGAGGTTCTTCCGGATTGGTCATTTTTTCCTCTGTAAGATGAAAACGAGCGAAATGGGCATTCGCCGATAACAACAGTTGATAATTATGGCGGTTTGCGCGAATGGTGAGAAGAAGATCCGTGTCGTGAGGTTGTCTCACTTTCGTAATGCGACCGTTTTTGATTGTATGTTCACATTCATGTAATACAGCTCTCATCATCATTCCATCAAAAGCCATTGTGTGCCATCCTTTTCTCTTTTTATATTCCGTTTAAAGTCCATTTATTATATCATGTTTTTTTATTGTCTGAATAAGATGTAGGGACGAGAGATGAAGAGGTGAATGGGATGAAATGGCACCAGCAATCAAAAGACGCATTGGCCCAAATTTTTCAAGTAAACGTAAAAGTAGGTCTTTCCCATAAAGAAGTGAAAAAGCGTCTAGAACAAGTGGGCTACAATAGATTGGAAGAAAAAAAGAAAGAATCACGCATTCGTTTGTTTCTTCGTCAGTTTCAAGACACGATGATTCTTTTGTTGTTAGGGGCAACATGTATTTCTTTTTTCCTCGGGGAATACATCGATGCGATTACGATTATGGTTATTGTGCTTTTAAACGGTGTCCTCGGTTTCATCCAAGAACAAAAGGCGGAAAAATCGTTAGAATCATTAAAAAAATTAGCGTCACCAACGATGAAAGTAAAACGGGAGGGAGAGTGGTTGGACATCCCTTCGGAAGAAATTGTACCAGGGGATATCGTTCGTTTGCAAGGTGGGGATAAAGTAAGTGCAGATATTCGTTTAATCGAAGCAAATGAGTTGTATGCAGAAGAATCTGCCCTCACCGGTGAGTCAGAATCAGTAGCAAAACATGCTCATGTTCTGGAAGAAGACGAGCTTTCCATTGGGGAAGTAAAAAATATGGTATTTAAAGGAACACTTCTTACAAAAGGACATGCTCATGGAATCGTCGTTTCTACCGGAATGAAAACGGAAATGGGTAAAATTGCTCATTTATTATCCACCTCGGAAAAGAAAGAGAGTCCATTGGAACAGCGGCTATCTCGTCTAAGTGGTATCTTTATAGTTGGGGCGTTGTTTCTTACAACGTTGGTCGTTGTGGTGGGGATGCTGCAAGGATTGCCGACCTATGAAATGTTGCTTTCCGGTGTTTCTTTAGCAGTGGCGGCAATTCCCGAAGGATTGCCCGCCATTGTGACGGTCGTGCTGGCACTAGGTGTACAGCGGATGATGAAACAAAAAGCAATTGTTCGTCATTTGCCTGCGGTGGAGACGTTAGGATCAGCTTCTGTAATTTGTTCTGACAAAACCGGAACGATTACACAAAATAAAATGACCGTAACAACCCTTTGGAATGGCAACGTCTGGATGGAAAAACAAAACGAGCAGTCATTTCCGCTAGCTTCTGCAAAAAACGTATTAACCATCGGGTTTTTATGTAATCAAGCAGTGATGGATCAATATCGAAATAACTCTCTTGAGAGGAAAAAGTTTCATGGCGACCCAACAGAGGTCGCGCTAGCAGAAGCAGCCATTGCCGCTAATATAGATTGGAAACAATTGTTATCCACGACTCAATTCATCGATACGATTCCGTTTGATTCAGGACGAAAACGAATGTCTGTGATTGTAAAACAAGGCAATGACTTGTTCCTACTTACAAAGGGTGCTCCAGATGTGTTATTGGAGCGTGCAACTCATATCGAGCAGAACGGGGAAAGAGTGCGCCTCACTTTGCAAAAGAAAAAGGAATGTGAATATATTGTGAGTCAGATGGCAAACCGTGCTTTAAGAACAATTGCCGTTGCCTATCGCCCTCTTTCTTCCCTTCCGACAATGAATAAGGAAGAAGTAGAAAAGGACTTGACCATCGTTGGTATACAAGGGATGATCGATCCTCCTCGACCTGAAGTGAAAGATGCGATTAAAGAATGCCGACAAGCCGGCATTAAAACAATCATGATTACTGGAGATCATAAAGATACAGCCAAAGCGGTAGCTAAAGAGATTGGGTTATTGCCGTCTTATGGCTACGTTTTTACCGGAAAAGAATGGAACGGTTTCAGCGAGCATGAAAAAAGAGAAAAAATGCAGAAAACCTTTGTTTTTGCTCGAGTAAGCCCTGAAGATAAATTGGAGATTGTCCATGCTTTACAAAAACAAGGGCACATCGTTGCGATGACAGGAGATGGGGTCAACGACGCTCCTGCTTTAAAAGCCGCAAATATTGGAATTGCCATGGGAAAAACAGGGACGGATGTGGCAAAAGATGCCGCTTCTCTTATATTACGAGATGATAATTTTGCAACGATTCGTTCTGCGATCAAAGAAGGAAGAAATATTTATGAAAATATAAGAAAATTTATTCGTTATATGCTCGCTTCCAATGTCGGTGAAATTTTAGTGATGTTATTTGCGGTCGCCTTGGGGCTTCCTCTACCTCTTGTTGCGATTCAAATTTTATGGATTAATCTCATTACCGATGGGCTGCCAGCGATGGCGTTAGGACTGGACAATCCCGAACAAAATGTGATGAGAAGATCACCGAGAAAGCGAGAAGAAAGTATCTTCGCAAACGGCATCGGTTGGAAAATCATCAGTAGAGGTTTTCTCATTGGCGTGGTAACTTTAATCGCATTTATGATCGCATTAACGGAACAACCAGACAACCTTCTGCGGGGACAAACAATTGCTTTTGCAACCCTTGTGATGGCACAACTCATTCACGTATTTGATTGTCGCTCGCATTCCTCCATCTTTGATCGCTCTCCTTTTGATAATATGTATTTAGTGATTGCGGTATTGTCATCTCTCTTTCTTTTACTTGTTGTCATCTATGTTCCAATGCTTCAACCTATTTTTCATACGACTACCTTACCTGCCATTGATTGGTTTCTCATTGTTGGACTCGCAGCGATTCCAACCTTTGCCCTAGCAGGAAGACAATTATTCAAAAAAGAATAATAGGAATATCCTTGTTATAAAGAGAGATTTATCTTTTCATTCTCTTGTAGCAGGTGGTAAAATTGTTTAGAATAGGTTGATAGACGGATGTGATGATAAATGGTAGTGAGTATGACAGGGTATGGACAGAGTGAGATGGAGAATGAAGAAGGACGGATTGTGACAGAAATAAAATCCGTGAACCATCGTTTTCTAGACATTCAATTTCGCTTTCCAAGGGAATTGTCCATCTTGGAAAATGAGTGCCGAAAATATATATCGAAGAAAATGAAAAGAGGAAAGATCGATGTTCACATCACCATTGAAGGCTTCTCTCCATCTTTGAAAAAAGCTCGTATTGATTGGGCGTTACTCCAGCATTTTCTTGATCATGCGGAAGAACTCGAAAAACTCAATATTTTTGATTCCCGCTTGGATTTACAGTCATTTTTGTTTCATCCTGATATTGTGGTGATTGAAGAAAATGTCAACTTAAAGGATGAATGGAAGGAAGCCATTATGGAATCGGTATATCGAGCAACCGCTGATTTACTGGAAATGAAAGTAGAAGAAGGAAAACAGCTCCAAAATGATTTAGAAACGAGAGTGGAGCGTTTAAAAAGATGGATTTCTTCAATGGAAAAAGAAGCTCCCCTTGTCGCGCAACAATATCGCGAGCGCCTTCGTGAAAGAATACAGCAGCTGTTACAAGACCAATATGAAGTAGACGAACAACGTCTTTTAACGGAAGTTGCTATTTTTTCTGATAAAATAAATATTGAAGAGGAGCTAACGCGCCTTCGTTCCCATAGTGATCAGTTTCTACACGTCCTTCATCAAAAGGAACCGAAAGGGAGAAAATTAGACTTTCTCCTTCAAGAAATGAATCGAGAAATTAACACGATTGCGTCCAAAGCAAATCACATTCCATTGAGTCATCTCGCTGTAGATGTGAAAAGTGAGCTTGAAAAAATGAAAGAACAAGTTCAAAATATAGAGTAGTCAGCGAACGCATTTTCGTATATAATGTACAAAAATGGTTACAATAAGCGTAGCTGTCCTCTATAGTCGAAGTGGAGGGAAGAGAGTGAACATCAAATTGATTAATATTGGATTTGGAAATATCGTATCGGCAAATCGGATTATTTCGATTGTGAGTCCGGAATCCGCACCGATTAAAAGAATTATTCAAGAAGCACGAGACCGCAACATGTTGGTGGATGCCACTTACGGGAGAAGAACTCGAGCAGTGATTATTGCAGATAGTGATCACGTCATCTTATCTGCGGTGCAACCGGAAACCGTGGCGCAACGATTAAATAATAAAGATGATTTAACGGAAGAATCATAACCGTTGGAAAGGCGTTGGATGTTATGGTAAAAGACGATAAAGGGCTTCTTATCGTATTATCCGGACCGGCCGGAGTTGGAAAAGGAACGGTGTGCCGGGCTTTGCGAAAAATAGATACGAATATTGCTTATTCTGTATCTGCTACCACACGCCCCCCTCGAGAAGGCGAAGTGGACGGGGTAGATTATTTCTTTAAATCAAAAGAAGAATTTCGCAAGATGATTGAACGAAATGAATTGCTTGAATGGGCCCAGTATGTAGACAATTATTATGGCACTCCTCTTCAATTTGTCAAAGATACGATCGCAAAAGGAAAAGATATTATTTTAGAAATTGAAGTACAAGGTGCGAAAAAAGTAAAGGAAAAATATCCGGAGGGAGTATTTATTTTTCTCATGCCACCGAGTTTAGAAGAATTGCGTGAGCGCATTGTAGAACGTGGCACCGAAACAAAAGATTTGATCGAAAAAAGAATGAACGTCGCACAAAAAGAAATTGACATGATGAAAAATTATGATTACGTCGTTGAAAATGACGAAGTAGATGCGGCTGTGAAACGAATTCAGGCGATTGTTACAGCGGAACATTTGAAGAGAGAAAGACTCATGGATAAATATAAACGATTAGTGGAGGTCGAGTAAGATGCTGCAACCTTCAATAGATAACTTGTTAAAGTTCATTGATTCGAAATATACGCTTGTGACAATATCTGCCCGTCGTGCTCGGGAACTAAAAGATTTAGAAAAACAGCAAGGAGTCGAAAACGAGCGGGATACTTCTAAGTTAGTAGGTGTCGCTTTAGAAGAAATTGAACAAGGGAAACTAACCTATCGAAACAGCACGGAAGATACGCCAACCAACAACCTATAAATTAGGTTGTTGTTTTATTATGAAAGAGTGAGGGGGAGAAGCATGTTAAAAAATAAAAAGATAATGTTGGGGATTAGCGGTGGCATTGCAGCATATAAATCAGCCATATTGGCAAGTCAATTAACGCAACGGGGAGCAACGGTAAAAGTGGTGATGACGGACAACGCGAAACAATTTATTACACCGCTGACTTTCCAAGCGTTAACGAGAGAACGTGTCTATGACGATACATTTGCAGAAAGAGATCCGGAAATTGTTTCCCACATTGACGTCGTCGATTGGGCCGATTTTATCTTAATTGCACCTGCGACGGCAAACGTTATCGGAAAAATTGCTAACGGAATCGCTGACGATATGTTAACAACCTCTGTGTTGGCGTCAACTTGTCCGATCTATCTTTCCCCGGCGATGAACGTCAATATGTACAACAACCCTGCTGTTCAGGACAACATGGCGACATTAAAAAAACGAGGATACCATTTTATTGAGCCGGGAGACGGCTATTTAGCATGCGGTTGGGTTGGAAAAGGAAGAATGGCGGAACCATTAGATATTATCTCCTATTTAGAACAAAAATATGAAGAAGAGCAACCGTTCAGAGAGAAAAAAATACTCGTCACCGCTGGGCCAACTTATGAGTATGCGGATCCTGTCCGTATTTTCACTAACCCATCTTCAGGAAAAATGGGTTTTGCAATCGCGGAAGTCGCCGCATCCTTTGGGGCAGACGTCACTTTAGTATCAGGTCCTGTTCAGCTAAAAACTCCTCCTCACGTCAAGCGAGTCGATGTGACCACTGCAGAAGAAATGTACGAAGCGGTCATTCAACGCTATGATGACATGGATATTGTCATTAAAGCAGCGGCTGTGGCGGATTATAAACCGGTTACTGTCGACGAAAAGAAAACGAAAAAAGATGACGGCAAGACGGTAATTGAAATGGAGCGAACGAAAGATATTTTAGCCGCCCTTGGAGAGAGAAAGAAACATCAAATTCTTGTCGGATTTGCAGCTGAATCTCATGATTTGGAAAAATATGCAAAAGGAAAGTTAGAAAGAAAAAATTTAGATATGATTGTTGCCAATGATATTACGAGAACAAATGCCGGTTTTCGATCAGACACGAACGAAATGATATTGATCAAACGAAATGAAGACCCGATTTTTCTGCCGCTTTTAACAAAAAAAGAAACGGCAAAAGAGATTTTACGCCATGTTGAATCTATCATGCAGAGGACGGATAAGTAATGTATGCCAAAGTCATCGTAGACATCCCTGCTCTTTCTCTCGATAAAGCTTTTGATTACAAAGTACCGGAAAACTATCAACTTTTTATTCAAGTAGGAATGAGGGTGCTAGTCCCCTTTGGGAAGAGAAAAATTCAAGGGATTGTTTGGCAATTAACGAATGAGACGGACGTCGAACAAGTGAAAACCATTGCTGAATTACTGGACCCGTATCCCGTTTTGACGAACGAATTACTGCGGTTAGGAGAATGGTTGGCCAAAGAAACGACTTGTTTTTTATCTTCTGCTTATGGCGCGATGATTCCATCAGCGATTCGCGCGAAGCCAAAAAAAATGATTCAGAGACAGGTGAAAAAGGAACAATTACCACCCGTATTACAGGCCGTTTTTGCCAATAAACAATCCGTGTTATGGAAAGAACTTCCCAAAGAAGCAGCATTTCTTTCCACGTTAAAACAAGAAATAGAGCGTGGGCATGTCGTTGTTGATTACGTCTTGAAAAATAAAATAGAAAAGAAAACCATTCTTTGCGTTCGTTTGGTGAAAACTTATACTGACGAAGAAATCGCTAAAAGCATTCATCCTTCGGCAAAGAAACAACGAAAAATGTTAGAGTGGCTACAAGAACGGTCGGCGGAAGATTGGGTACCGGTCAAAGATGTATTAGCGCAAACAAATACATCTATGTCCGTCGTTCACACGTTAGTGGAGAAAGGGTTTCTTCAAAAAGAGAAGAGGGAAATTTATCGCGATCCTTATGAACATCGGAATTTCGAAGTGACAACCGCTTTATCACTCACGTCTGATCAAGCGCGAGTCTTAACAGACATCGAAAAAGCGATTACCGAAGAAAAAGCACGCACTTATTTGTTACGCGGGGTGACAGGAAGCGGGAAAACAGAAGTATATTTACAAGCGATTGAGCATGTTTTACAAAAAGGGAAAGAAGCCATCGTGCTTGTACCCGAAATATCCCTCACTCCGCAAATGGTGGAACGCTTTAAAGGAAGGTTTGGTTCTCTAGTTGCAGTTTTACATAGCGCTTTATCTCAAGGAGAAAAATATGATGAGTGGCGAAAAATTTTAAAAAAAGAAGTAAAAGTAGTAGTTGGCGCTCGGTCCGCCGTTTTTGCCCCATTTGAAAATATCGGTCTCATCGTCATTGATGAAGAGCATGAAAGTAGTTATAAACAAGAAGATCATCCTCGCTACCACGCACGGGATGTGGCCATTTGGAGAGGGAAGTACCACCGTGCCCCTGTCTTGCTAGGTAGTGCAACGCCATCTCTTGAGTCTTATGCAAGAGCGATGCGAAATGTATATCAATTGTTGGAATTGCCGTCGCGAGTCAATCGCCTCCCGCTGCCACACGTTGACATTATTGATATGAGACAGGAACTAAAAAAAGGAAATCGCACCCCTTTTTCAGAAACGTTATTTCAAAAGATGAAGGAGCGCTTAGAAAAAAAAGAACAAACCGTTCTATTTTTGAATCGGCGTGGCTTTTCGACATTCGTTATGTGTCGAACATGCGGATATACAGCGGAATGTCCTCATTGCGAAATCACTTTAACCTATCACCATACCGGTCGTCTCTTAAAATGTCATTATTGTGGACATGAAGAACCGTTAATCACGACATGTCCAGCATGTTCGAGTGAGCAAATTCGCTTTTTTGGAACTGGAACGCAAAAAGTAGAAGCTGAGTTAACCAAACTTCTACCGGAAGCGAAAGTCATTCGAATGGATGTCGATACGACTTCAAAAAAAGGCTCCCATGAAAAATTGTTACAGGCGTTTGGAAAAAAAGAAGCAGACATTTTACTAGGAACGCAAATGATTGCGAAAGGGCTAGATTTTCCGGATATTACGTTAGTGGGAGTTCTCGCAGCGGATACGCTATTACATTTACCGGATTTTCGGGCAGCAGAGCGAACATTTCAATTGTTAACACAAGTAAGTGGTAGAGCGGGGAGAGAAAAACGACCTGGAGAAGTGGTGATTCAAACATACAGCCCCGATCACTACAGCATTCAGCATGCAAAATCCCATGATTACATTCAATTTGCTCAAAGAGAAATGTATCAACGAAAAGAAACTGGCTACCCACCTTATTACTATATGACGCTCATTACGGTCGCTCACGAAGATGTCATGAAAACGATGAAAACAGCTGAAAACATTGCGAAATTTTTACGTCACCAACTCAGCTCGGAAACAAAAGTGTTAGGTCCGACTGTCTCCCCCATTGCCCGAAT
This sequence comes from Aliibacillus thermotolerans, assembly GCF_027853235.1. Taxonomy (GTDB): domain Bacteria; phylum Bacillota; class Bacilli; order Bacillales; family Marinococcaceae; genus Aliibacillus; species Aliibacillus thermotolerans. Next base: position 142,556 of record NZ_WKJG01000072.1, on the reverse strand, counting down.
TAAAGATAGATATCGCTACCAATGCATGATAAAATACAGAAATGAACCTTCATTAAAACAGACGCTTGGGAAAATATTACAACACTATCAACAAGAAATAGAAAGAGAACATTTGCTCATTTCCATCGATAATAACCCACAAATGTTTATGTGACAAAACCCCGACGTTGTGTACGGGGTTTTTTAGAGAATAGGGTAAAGAAAGGGGAACGTCAATGAAAATCATTTTTATGGGCACACCCGACTTTTCTGTTCCGATTTTACGCGGGCTTATTGAGGCGGGATATGACGTATGTGCCGTTGTGACCCAACCGGATCGCCCGAAAGGAAGGAAAAAAATTTTGACCCCTCCGCCGGTGAAAGAAGAAGCAATCAAGCACGGGATTGAAGTGTTACAACCTCCGACGTTAAAAAATGAAGAAAGAGTAAATGAAATCATTTCTCGGAAACCGGATTTAATTGTGACAGCAGCGTACGGACAAATATTACCGGAAAAAATTTTAAGCGCACCTCCGTTTGGTGCCATTAATGTGCACGCTTCTCTCTTACCTAAATATCGTGGGGGAGCTCCGATTCACCAAGCGATTATTGATGGAGAGAAAAAAACCGGGGTTACAATCATGTATATGGTGAAAGAATTAGATGCAGGGGATATGCTCGCGCAGAAAGAAGTCGTCATTGAAGAAACAGATAATGTCGGTACACTGCATGATAAGTTAAGTATCGTCGGAAAAGAATTGTTATTAGAAACGATTCCACCGTTAATAAAAGGAGAGATTACACCGATTCCTCAAGATGAACAATTGGTAACATACGCACCAAACATAGAGCGCGGACAAGAAAAAATTCATTGGAATAAACCCGGAAAAGATATATACAATCAAATTCGGGGGTTGAATCCTTGGCCGGTGGCATATACGACCCATCGCGGTAAAGTGTATAAAATATGGAAAGGTGAAAAACGAGAAGGATACAGCGGTCATATCCCGGGAGAAATCATAAAAATAAAAGAAACGGAAATTGTTGTTGCCACTGGAGATGAGACCGCCATTGCGATGACGGAGATTCAACCGGCAGGTAAAAAGAAAATGCCTGTGGCTGATTTTCTTCGCGGGAAACATTCTTTCGAACAAGGAGATAGGTTAGGAGATGAGTAAAAAACCTTTACGTGTTCGTGATGTGGCGCTTTCATTGCTTGAACGCATTGAACGGGAACATGCTTTCAGCCACATTTTACTCAACCATACGTTAAATGAAAAACCTTTTCATGAGAAAGATAAAGCGCTTCTTACCGAACTTGTATACGGAACAATCAAGCGTAAAAATACCCTTGATTTTTATCTTTCCCCTTTCATTAAAAAGGGGATTCACTCCTTGGATAGTTGGGTAAGGCAGTTGTTACGACTCTCCGTCTATCAATTTGTCTATTTAGACCGCATTCCCCTCCGTGCGGTAGTACACGAAGCCGTCACCATAGCAAAAGTACGCGGACATGTCGGAGTGAGTAAATTTGTAAACGGGGTTCTCAGGACGTTTCTACGAGAATCATTGCCAACGACAGAGAAGTTAGAAGGAGTGGAAAAATATGCCATTGAATGGAGTCATCCGGAATGGTTACTAGAAGAGTGGATTCACGATTACGGTTTCGATGAGGCAAAAAAAATGGCAGAGACAAACTTGTTTCCAGCACCAGTAACCGTAAGGGTGAACCAATTACAATTGACAAAAGAAGAAGCGAAACGAGCGTTGGAAGAAGAAGGCTGTGAAGTAGAAAATGGCCATTTGTCCCCTGATGCGCTTCTGATTAAAAAAGGAAAGATTCCACAAACAAAAACATATGAAACCGGAGCGATTACCATTCAAGATGAAAGTTCCATGTTAGTCGCTCGTTTGTTGGACCCACAACCCGGGATGAAAGTCGTAGATGCCTGTGCCGCCCCAGGGGGTAAAACGACGCATATTGCTGAACGGATGGAAGATAAAGGAGAAATATATGCCTTTGACCTTCACCAGAAAAAAATGCAATTCATTGAAGAACAAAGGAAACGACTACACCTTACTTCGATAAAAACAAAAGCCCTTGATGCGAGAAAGTTGCCTGATTTTTATGAAAGGTGTTCGTTTGATCGTGTGCTTGTCGATGTTCCTTGTAGCGGCTTTGGTATTATCCGACGGAAACCGGAGATAAAATGGCAAAAGAAACCATCCGATTTAGAGAGATTACCGGACGTTCAATTGGATATTTTGGAAAAAGCTTCCGAACTAGTAAAAAAAGGTGGACGGCTTATATACAGTACGTGTACGGTAAGAAAAATTGAGAATGAAGCAGTGGTACGGGCTTTTTTAGAGAGAAATCACGGCTTTGATTGGGATGAAGAAGCGATGAAAAACTTGCCAACATCCCTTCAACCTCAAGTGAATCAAGGAGAGGTAACGATCCTCCCCCACCATTTTGAGACGGATGGATTTTTTATGGCAGCGCTCAGAAGAATGTAGCGGAAGTACGGATGCGATGATTTACAATGCATCAGATGACCAATTACGAGCGAAAAACAAGGTAGGTGGAAGTTTTCTGTGAAGACACTATTTGTAACAGATATCGGGTCGGTACGTGCCCATAACGAAGATGCAGGTGGAATATTTACGAACAAAGCCGGAGAATATTTAGCAGTGGTGGCAGATGGGATGGGAGGGCACCAAGCCGGTGATGTTGCCAGTCAAATGGTTGTAGATATGTTAGAACAAACATGGAAACCAATTGACGAACCCTTTTTGCCAGAGGAAGCGAATAAATGGTTAAAGGATGCTATTGATACGATTAACGCTAAAATTTATGAAACATCCCTCGAAAACAAGAAATTAGAAGGGATGGGAACCACCGTCGTAGCTGCAATATGCACAAAATCGTTTGTCGTCATTGTCCATATTGGAGATAGCCGAGCTTACGTATTAACGGAAGATACGTTTCAACAGAAAACAGAAGACCATTCCCTTGTCAATGAATTACGAAAAAATGGAGAGATTACAAAAGAAGAAGCAGAAAATCACCCTCGAAAAAACGTATTAACCAGAGCACTAGGAACGACGCCTGCAACGAAAAGTGATTCTGTTGTCATGGAATGGAAAGAAGGCGATGGTGTCATCCTTTGTTCCGACGGCTTAACGAATAAAGTGACAGAAAAGGAAATGGAAGAGGCGTTACGACACCATCCTTCCCTCGCATCTTGTGGGGAAGCGCTCGTTCAACTAGCAATTGATCGAGGTGGAGAAGACAATATTACGTTAGCCATTGTCATGAATGCTCCTGCTCAAAAGGAGCTGGTCTAATTGTCAGATTTGATTGGAAAAGTAGTCAGCGATCGTTATGAGATTTTAGAAATGATTGGCGACGGAGGAATGGCCCACGTATATAAAGGAAGAGATCGGATTTTAGAACGAATGGTTGCTGTCAAAGTACTGCAACCCCAGTATAACTCAGATGAAGAATTTATTCGCCGTTTTCACCGGGAAGCCCAAGCAGCGACAAGTTTATCCCATCCACATATTGTCAATATTTATGACGTTGGAGAAGAAGAAGATATTTATTTCATCGTCATGGAGTATATAGAAGGAGAAACGTTAAAAGAAAAGATTCAGCGAGAAGGCCCATTGCCGTTGGAAGAAACCGTACGGCTCATGTCTCAAATTTTAGATGCCATTCATCATGCTCACCATTACGGAATTATTCATCGAGATATGAAACCGCACAATATTTTGTTGACGAAAGAAGGAAACGCAAAAGTCACAGATTTTGGAATTGCCCGAGCCACTTCCGCCGCAACGATCACTCATACAAATTCTGTTATCGGTTCGGTCCACTACTTATCGCCAGAGCAAGCAAAAGGTGGTTATGTCAGCGAGAGATCTGATATTTATTCTATCGGTGTCGTTTTATATGAAATGGTGACGGGAACTCTTCCATATACCGGGGATTCTGCAGTAAGCATTGCGCTAAAACATTTACAAGAAACACTCCCACGTCCAAAAGAAAAACGTCCTGATCTTCCTCAAAGTTTGGAAAATGTCATCTTAAAAGCGACGTCGAAAAAACAAGAAGATCGCTATCATAGTGTCCTGGCAATGAAAATGGATTTGTCTACTTCATTATCGCCGGAACGTTCAATAGAGCCGATGTTTGTTCCTGCAAAAGAAATGGAACAAACAAAAACTTTTCAGGCGGTTCAAGATGAATCGAAGCAAAAGGAAGAGGACGTAGTCGAGACAAATAAGGAGACGTTCGTTGGGGAAGGAAAACCGAAAAAAAAGCGACGGCGCAAATTATGGATAGCGCTTTTTACATTCCTTTTCATTTTTATTGCTGGCATCCTTGCATTTACATTGATACCGAGTTTCTTACAAGTAGCAGATACAGAAGTGCCTGATACGGTTGGATTAACGGAAGAAGAAGCGATTGATTTGTTAGAAGAGCATGAATTAATAGCGGAGACAGAGAGAATGTATGACGATGAAATTGAAAAAGATGTTGTCATTAGTCAAAGACCTCAAGCGGGAAGAACGGTAAAAGTAGAAAGTCCCGTCACCTTGTACGTAAGTGACGGTCAAGAAGAAGTGGAAATGCCAGATGTCATCGGAATGAGCAGGAACCAGGTCGAAAACATGTTACAAGACTTTGATCACATAAAATTCAGTGGGGAAGAGCGCGCGGACATCCCCCCTGGACAAATTGTTGAACAAGAGCCGCAAGCTGGTGAAATGGTTGTTCCAAACGAAACAACTGTTTATTTAACTTATAGTGAACAACAACAATTTGCGATTCAAAGTTTAGAAGGGGAAACGAGACAAACGGTAGAAAATTATTTAGAAAGAACCGGTCTCCAAGGAACGTTTTCTGAACGACCTTCGGACACAGTACCGCCCGGACGTGTCATTGAACAACGACCAGCACCATATAGCATGGTAACGGAAGGAGCGGAAGTTCATATCGTCTTATCTTCCGGTCCCGAAGAAGAGGAGAAGAAGACGGAACAAATTGAAGCCGTCATACCAATTGAAGTGGGAGAACAGGAACAAGAAAGAGGCGACATATTTTCTATTCTCATTCTCTATGATGACGCAACGACTGATGGAGAAGAAGTATTCGTGGAGGAAACAATCTCGGAAACGACCACTTATCGCGTACCGCTTGTCGTCACTCCGGATCAAGATGGTGGATATACATTATATGTAAACGATGAAGAAGTACAATCGAATCGTTTTTCTTACGGCGAACAATGAGAAAGGAGAGTGCTATGGAGGAAGGTTTTATCGTGAAAGCGTTAAGCGGTTATTACTACGTAGAAAATAACAAGGGAGATATTTATCAATGTCGGGGGCGCGGTCTTTTTCGCAAACAAAATATCTCCCCCCTTGTAGGGGATTATGTACAGTTTGAACAGCATGATCATAACGAAGGCTACATTTACGACATTTTACCTAGAAAAAACTTGCTCGTTCGTCCACCGGTTGCAAACGTTGACCAAGCCTTTATTATTTCAGCGGTCACACAACCGGCATTTTCTTCCGTTTTGTTGGACCGATTTCTCGTGTTAATGGAATTTCACGGGATAAATCCAATCATCGTATTCAATAAAGTCGATTTGTTAGTGGAACATGAAAAAGATGAGTGGAAAGAAATCCAGCAGTGTTATACATCCATCGGGTATGACACGTTTTTTGTGTCAGCCAAGACAAAAGAAGGGATTTCTTCCTTCATGACACGCTTAAAAAATAAATTGTCCATTGTTGCAGGACAATCCGGGGTTGGGAAAACGGCGCTTTTAAATGCATTGGATCCTTCGTTAGAACTTAAAACCGGAGAAATTTCCAACCATTTAGGTCGGGGAAGACATACGACGAGACATGTGGAGTTAATTCATTTAGGAGATGGCTTGATTGTAGATACTCCAGGTTTTAGTTCTTTAGAATTTGATGGGATGGAAGAACAAATGCTTGATACGTGTTTTCCTGAAATGCGTACACGAAAAGATGAGTGTAAATTTCGCGGATGCAGTCACCGAAAAGAACCAAAATGCGCGGTGAAAATGGCGTATGAAAATGGAGAAATTTCTCCGTTTCGTTATGAACATTATATCGCGTTTTATGAAGAGATAAAAAAGCAACGGAGGTACTAACAATGATAAAAATTGCACCGTCCATTTTATCGGCTGATTTTGCTGTTTTAAAAGAAGAAATTCAAGAAGTAGCAAGTGGTGGAGCAGATTATATCCATATTGATGTCATGGATGGTCATTTCGTGCCCAATATAACAATTGGCCCTCTTATTGTTGAAGCGGTTCGTCCTCATACGACGCTTCCGTTAGATGTTCATTTAATGATTGAAGAGCCAGATCGTTATATAGAAGATTTTGCCAAAGCGGGAGCGGATATCATTTCCGTGCATGTGGAAGCTTGCCCCCATTTGCATCGCACGATACAACAAATTAAACATCATGGTAAGAAAGCAGGCGTGGTGTTAAACCCTGCTACTCCAGCAGAATGGGTGGAACCGATCTTGTCGGAAGTGGACCTCGTATTATTAATGACAGTAAACCCAGGGTTCGGTGGTCAATCATTTATTGCGGACGTATTGCCGAAAATTGAAAAAGTGCGCACGTGGATTGATGAAAAAGGGCTGGATGTAGAAATTGAAGTGGATGGAGGAGTAAATGAGAAAACCGCTCCTTTATGTATTGAAAAAGGGGCCAATGTGCTAGTGGCAGGATCTGCTATTTATAATGAAAAAAATCGCCAAGCGGCCATTTGTCGAATAAGAGGAGAATAATCCATTTCTAGAAAGATGATTTCGGAAAATCGAAGTCATCTTTTTTAATAATTTCTATGTACTATTTTGCACTTGTTACATATACATATAAAAGAATCTACAATAACGGAAAGCAACACGAAAGAACACGCCGGTGGGGCTCGTGAGGAATATACATGTTTCCAGTGAAGCCAAAGGAGGAGATAGGATGAAGTTTTATACGATTAAACTACCTAAGTTTCTCGGTGGATTTGTTCGGGCAGTGCTTGGCACCTTTAAAAAGGAATAGTATGCAATATTATTATTATGTAAACTAATATGGAATGAATAACCCGCAACGCTCGGCAATGAGGTTACGGGTTTTCTTCTTTTATCATCCTCACGCATTACACGCGCTGCACTTTTCCGGATTTTAATGCACGCGCAGAAACGTAGACACGCTTTGGCTTTCCATCTACCATAATCCGTACTTTTTGCAGGTTCGCTCCCCAACGACGTTTTGTCTTATTATTCGCATGAGAACGTAAGTTACCAGTGCTAGGACCTTTTCCAGTCACAAAACATTTACGAGCCATTGTCTTTCCCCTCCTTTTCTACGACAACTGTACCTTTTCATACTAAGTCAGTTTATCATAACTAAAAATTCTCTGCAATGACATATATAAAGGGAGACAATGTCGACTCTTTCTTTTCATAACTTACCGACTATAGTAGAATAGCGATAGACAAAAGTAAGCTGATCGTTGTATAAGGAGGTTTTTGTGTGGGAATTGAAATGAGTTCTGAATATGGCTCCATTGATGTGTCAAAAGAAGTGGTTGCAACCATTGCCGGTGGTGCAGCAATAGATTGTTACGGGATCGTCGGAATGGCTTCGCAAAAGCAAATTAAAGACGGTCTCTCCGAAATATTAGGAAAAGATAACTTTTCCCGCGGAGTGGTCATTCGAGAAGAAGACAGCAATATTCATATAGATATGTACATCATTGTTAGTTACGGCACGAAAATATCGGAAGTGGCTTACAACGTCCAAAATAAAGTGAAATATCAATTACAACAGATGCTTGGCATAACGGTAGATTCGGTCAACGTATATGTCCAAGGAGTTCGAGTGAGTCAGTCGTAAACAGGAGGAATCAATATGGTGAAGGATAAAATCAATGGTGAAAAGCTCGCGCTTATGTTCAAGGAGGGAGCGCTTACTTTAGAAAAAAATCGCAAAAAAGTAGATGCACTCAATGTTTTTCCTGTTCCGGATGGGGATACGGGTACAAATATGTCTTTAACGATTCAAACCGGAGTGAAAGAAATCACATCAAAACCAAATCATCATGCTGGAAAATTAGCGAAAACTTTTTCGAAAGGGTTATTGATGGGAGCGCGAGGAAATTCGGGAGTCATTTTATCTCAACTGTTTCGTGGTTTTTCTCAAGCGGTGGAACAAAAGGCGGAATTAGGTATAGAGGAGCTTGCGAAAGCATTAGAAGAGGGTGTGAAAACAGCGTATAAAGCCGTGATGAAACCGGTGGAAGGAACCATTTTAACCGTTGCAAAAGACACTGCCGAGAATGTAGAAAAACAAGCGAACAATGGATCGCTCGTAAAGTGGATGGAAGAAGTTGTCCATCACGCCACCGTCTCTCTTCAAACGACGCCGGATTTATTACCGGTGTTAAAAGAAGCGGAAGTGGTTGATTCCGGGGGACAAGGTCTCGTGTATATTTACGAAGGGATGCTAAGAGGGCTGAAAGGAGAGAAGACGGAAAAAGTAGAAAGTGAATCTCCTTCTTTAGAAGAGTTGGTAAAAATAGAGCATTACCAACATGCCCAAACACACGTCGCTCCTGAAGATATCGAATTTGGATATTGCACGGAAGTGATGATTCAACTCGAAAAAGAACTGAATGAAGAAACGTTTCGGACAGAATTATCTTCATTTGGTGATTCGATTCTCGTTGTTCGGGATGATGACCTCGTGAAAATACATATCCATGCGGAATATCCGGGAGAAGTGTTGACGAAATCCCAATCGTACGGAAGTTTAGTCCACGTAAAAATCGATAACATGCGAAAACAACGAGAAGAAATTATTTCCTATGAACATGAACAATCTCCTAAAAATCATTCCGAACAAAGAGCACAAGTTCGCTATGGTGTAGTGACAGTAGCTTTTGGAGAGGGGATTGTTGAGTTATTTAAAGGAATGGGAGCACATCAAGTCATTCTCGGTGGCCAAACGATGAATCCTAGTACGGAAGATATTTCGAACGCCATTGCACAAATCGATGCCGATCACATTTTCGTTCTCCCAAATAACAGCAATATTATTATGGCAGCCGAACAAGCGGCCAATGTCGTCGACAAAGATGTGGAAGTGGTTCCAACGAAATCAATTGCAGAAGGATTAAGTGCGCTCTTTGTCATCGATCAAGAGAAAGATGCAACCTTCAATCGTCAAGCAATGCTAGAAGCGATGAAGGATGTGAAAAGTGGGCAAGTAACATACGCTGTGCGGGATAGTCGCGTAAATGGAAATGAAATTAAAGAAGGCGACTTTATCGGTTTATTAAATAAAGAAATAAAAGCTGCTGGAACAAAGTTGGAAGAGGTGACGAAACAATTACTCCGTCAAATGATCGATGACGATTCGGAAATTGTGACGATGATTTACGGTGAGGGAGTGGATGAAATATTCATAAAAGAGTTAGAACAATTTTTCAGCGACACGTATCCGGAAGTGGAAGTGGAGTGGTATGATGGGAAACAACCGATTTATTCATTGATTATTGCTGTCGAGTAAGGAGGAGAATAATCGTGGGGAACGTACACATTGTAACAGACAGCACTGCAGATATACCACCGTCGTTCGTCGAGAAATATCATATCACCGTCGTTCCTTTGAAAGTGACAATAGAAGAAGAAACGTATCAAGATGGAGTGACATTATCGGCGGATACTTTCTATGAAAAACTGGCGGGAAGCGAAGCCATTCCCACCACTTCTCAACCAACTCCCCAGGAATTTGAGAAGGTCTACCGGCGGCTCTATAAACAAAATAAAGATAGTAAAATCCTTTCTATCCATTTATCAGGAAAAATGAGTGGTACGTTACAATCGGCTCAAATTGCAGCAAATGAAGTCGCACCAGAAGTTCATGTGGAGGTCGTTGATTCGAAAAGAGCTTCTTACGCGTTCGGAATAATCGTGGTGGAATTAGCAAAATTAGTCCAACTTGGTGCCACTTTCGAAGAATGCAAAAGCCGGCTTCAAATGTTATTACAACAAACGAGTGTCTATTTCCTTGTAGATACCCTTCACTATCTACAAAAAAATGGACGCATCGGAAAAGCTTCTGCACTGATTGGTTCTCTTTTAAAAATGAAACCGGTGCTTAGTTTAACAGATAGCGGGGAAGTGTACGCTTATCAAAAAGCAAGAGGAACGAAAAAAGCTTTCTCCATCATTAAAGAAGCGCTGCAAAAACAATACGGAAACAAAGACGTACATCTTGGTATCGCTCATGCCAATGCCCTTCAATCGGCCACGAACTTTCAAAAAGACTTAGAAAAACTGTTACATGTCCAATCGACAACAATCACCACCATTGGCGCTGTCATCGGCTCTCATACTGGCCCCGGAACGGTTGCTTTTATCGTGACACCAGTAGAAGACGGAGAAAGGTAGATGTTGGATGGATGCACAATTTTCTCAGCCGGTTACGCAATTAAAAGGGATTGGAGAAGAGACGGCAAAACAATTACAAAGCATTGGGATAAAGACAATTGACGATTTATTACATCATTTTCCCTATCGATATGAACATTTTGAAGTGAGAAAAATCACCGATATTGCGCATGGTGAAAATGCCACTGTTACAGGCACCATTCAAACAGAGCCGTTCGTTCGCTATTATGGCAAGAAAAAATCACGCATGACCGTTCGAGTCATGGTCGATACGGTCCTCATTACCGCGGTTTTTTTCAACCGAGCTTTTTTACGGAAGCAGCTGCGACGAGGAGAGACGATTACGATCACGGGAAAATGGGATCAATATAAATTGTCTATGACCGTAAATGAAGTACAAATGAAACGACCGAGTAAGTCAAACACCATCCAGCCGGTTTACGCAAGGGGAAAACAAGTCACGGTGAAACAGCTGCGTCGCTATATCCGTTTGGCAATAGACGCAGTGGGAGAAAAAGTGATAGAAGTGCTACCGGAGGCGTATTTAAAAAGGTACAAACTGCCGAAAAAACATATCGCATTGCGGGAAATCCATTTTCCTTCTTCAAAAGAAAGTTTAAAACATGCTCGGCGCCGCCTCGTGTATGAAGAATTTTTACTGTATCAACTGCGGATGGAGTGGTTTAAACGCTACATTCGTCGCCCGAATATCGGAAGAAGTCACCAATTTTCTTACGAAGCGGTGGCGCGTTTTATCGAGCGCTTACCTTTTTCGTTAACGAAAGCCCAACATAGGGTGATTCAAGAAATTTTAAGAGACATATCCTCCAATCGAAAAATGAATCGCTTGTTGCAAGGGGACGTCGGTTCAGGAAAAACAGTGGTGGCTGCGGTCGTCATGTACGCTGTATCCCTTGCAAAAGCGCAGTCTGCTTTGATGGTTCCGACGGAAATTTTGGCAGAACAGCATTACCATGCATTGCAGACATTTTTTAAAGAAGAAAAGATAGAAATTGCCTTATTGACGGGTTCGACGAGTCCAAAAGAACGAAAAGAATGGAAAGAAAAGATGGAAAAAGGAGAAGTGATGATCGTCGTTGGCACCCATGCACTCATTCAAGACGATGTGATATTTAATCAATTGGGACTCGTCATCACGGATGAACAGCACCGCTTCGGGGTAGAACAGCGCCGCTCGTTACACGCCAAAGGAAATGATCCCGATGTGTTGTTTATGACAGCAACCCCTATTCCCCGCACCCTTGCGATTAGCGTATTTGGAGATATGGATGTCTCTCTCTTAGATGAGTTGCCGGCTGGAAGAAAGCCCATTCAAACGTATTGGGTCAAGCCGGGTTTATTAGAAAGAGTGCTCGTGTTCATTGAAAAAGAAATTCAAAAAGGCAGACAAGCATATGTTATTTGCCCGCTGATTGAAGAGTCAGAAGTACTTGACGTTCAAAATGCCATCGATGTGCATACCCAATTACAAACACATTTTCCGCACTTTCGCATCGGTTTATTACATGGACAGCTTCCCTCTAAAGAAAAAGAACAAGTGATGCAATCTTTTTCCAAAGGGGAGACCCATATTCTCGTTTCTACTACTGTTGTAGAAGTAGGTGTCAATGTTCCAAATGCGAGTGTCATGCTTATTTATGATGCCGATCGGTTTGGCTTGGCGCAACTCCATCAATTACGAGGTCGAGTCGGGCGAGGAGAGCACCAATCGTATTGTATTTTAATCGCTGACCCGAAAGGAGAAACGGGAATAGAGCGAATGCGCATCATGGAAGAGACGGAAGATGGTTTTTTATTGGCAGAAAAAGATTTAGAATTACGTGGACCGGGGGATGTGTTTGGAAAAAAACAAAGTGGTCTCCCGGAATTTCGGATTGCGGACGTCGTACATGATCACCGCGCGTTAGAGACAGCGCGAAAAGATGCCTCTCAATTAATAAACAATGACGTCTTTTGGAAATCAGAAGAATTGATTCATTTACGTCGACATGTACAAAAAACAGGAGTCTTGTTCCATGAAAAATAGATTGATTTTCTCTTGAAAAACATACGCTCCCCTTATATACTACATGTTAGTACCTAGTCCTAAGACTGGATGGTGGCAAAACGGTGAAACGAAAGAAAAAAGAACGGCAACAATTATTAATAGAAACATTAGAAAAAAACCCTTTTATAACGGATGAAGCGCTCGCGGAAATGTTTGACGTCAGCGTACAAACAATCCGCTTGGACCGATTAGAATTATCCATTCCGGAAGTAAGGGAAAGAATTAAACACGTGGCGAAAGAACGGTTAGATGAAATAAAAGCGTTACCTTTAGAAGAAGTCATCGGTGAAATTATTGATCTACGGTTAGACCAAGAAGCGATTTCCATTATGGATATTACGGAAGAACACGTTTTTTCTAGAACGGGTATCGCTCGGGGACACTATTTATTTGCACAAGCGAATTCATTAGCCGTCGCAATTATTGACGACGAATTGGCTTTAACGAGGAAAGCAACCATTCACTTTCACCGGCAAGTAAAAGCTGGGGAGAGAGTGGTCGCAAAAGCAATCGTCACTGACTCTTCCGCGAAACAAACGGTCGTTGAAGTAACGAGTAAAGTGAACCAGGAAATTGTTTTTCACGGAGAATTTATGATGTATCGGTCAGATTCGGATACGAATTAAAGGGGAATGAAAATGAAAATTGCAATTGATGTAATGGGTGGAGACCAAGCACCAAAAGCTCACATTGCAGGAGCCATGGCCGCTGTTCGGGCTTTTGATTCTGTAGAATTTATTTTGGTCGGGGACCAGCGAGTGATCCATGAACATTTAACATCGACGAAAGGTATGACAATTCTTCATACGGAAGAAAAAATTTTGGATGAAGATACACCGACACAAGCGGTTCGTCGCAAAAAAGATGCTTCCATGGTGCTCGCTGTTCGGGAAGTGCGAGAAGGAAGAGCGGATGCTTGTATTTCATCCGGCAACACCGGTGCGTTAATGACAGCCGGATTACTACATGTTGGAAGAATACCGGGAATTGCTCGACCAGCCCTTGCACCGATGCTTCCGACCATTGATGGTGAAGGATTTTTATTATTAGATGTGGGGGCCAATGTAGACGCAAAACCTTCCCACTTACTGCAATACGCTAACATGGGTTCTGCTTATATGGAACATGTAAAGAAAGTCAATCGACCGCGGGTAGGGCTTGTGAATATAGGAACGGAAAAAGGAAAAGGGAACGAATTAACAAAAGAAGCTTTTCAATTACTAGAACAAGCCAATGTGAATTTCATCGGGAATGTAGAAGCGAGAGACTTATTGAACGGAGTATGTGATGTGGCCGTGTGTGATGGCTTTTCCGGTAACTTATTGTTAAAGTCTATCGAAGGAACGGCAGGAACGATTTTTCATTTGTTAAAGCAGGAATTCACTTCTAGCTTCACGAATAAATTGTTGGCTGGAATGATGAAAAGCAGTTTCGTCCGTTTAAAGGAAAAAATGAGTTATTCACACTATGGTGGCGCGGGCTTGTTTGGTTTGAAATCTCCCGTCATTAAAGCGCACGGTTCTTCGGATCATACTGCCATTTTTCATGCGATTCGGCAAGCAAAACAAATGGTTCATGAGAATGTGGTGGAAATTATCCAAAGAGAAGTAGAAAAATAGGAGGAAAAACATGGGGAAAACAGCGTTTCTTTTTCCGGGGCAAGGTTCCCAATACGTTGGGATGGGAAAAGAAATATACGATCAAACAATAGAAGCAAAAGAAGTGATTGACCAGGTTGACGACACGTTAGATTATGGGTTATCTCGTCTTATGTTTGAAGGTCCGCTAGAGGAATTAACGAGAACGGAGCACGCTCAACCTGCACTGTTAACAGTGAGTGTGGCAGTGCTTCAATTATTACATAAAGAAGGAATTAGAGCAGACTATGCGGCTGGGCATAGTTTAGGAGAATATTCAGCTCTAGTTGCTGCCGACGTTCTCTCCTTAAAAGAGGCAGTAAAGCTTGTGAAAAAACGTGGTTTGCTGATGGAAGAAGCGGTTCCTACTGGGGTTGGAACAATGGCTGCGGTGATGGGTTTGGAAAGAGAGAAGCTTTCAGAAGTGACTGAAGAAGTGTCTGACACGACAGGAACAGTTGAACTTGCGAACATTAACGCACCGGGACAAATTGTCATTTCAGGAAAAAAAGAAGCGGTGGAAAAAGTAGGGGAACTCGCTCGGGAAAAAGGAGCAAAGCGAGTCATTCCTCTTTCTGTAAGCGGTCCTTTTCATTCGAGTTTAATGCAACCAGCACAAGAGCAATTACAAGAAGAAATCAACGCTCTTTCATTCTCAGATGCAACGGTGCCGGTCATTCAAAACGTCAATGCAACGGAAGCAACGGATAAAGACATCATCAAAAAACAATTAATCAAACAAGTAACTGCCCCGGTATATTGGGAAGATACTATCCGTCGTTTATTAGACCTTGGCGTGACAAGATTTATTGAAGTAGGACCTGGAAAAGTTTTAAGCGGTCTCGTTCGCCGTGTACAGAGAAGAGGCGTGGAAGTTTACGCGGTAGAAAATATTGAATCCATTCAAGCACTACTCAAGGAATAAAGGAGGGGTTTCGTTGTTACAAGGAAAGAAAGCACTAGTTACTGGCGCTTCTCGTGGCATTGGGCGCGCCATTGCCATTGAATTTGCAAAACATGGAGCAGATGTGGCCATCAACTATGCCGGCAGCAAAGAAAAAGCGGAAGAAGTCGCTTCTCTCTGTCAATCATATGGAGTGGACGCCTTTGCCATCCAAGCGGATGTATCCGTTGAAGAAGATGTAAAGACCATGATGAAAGAAGTGTTGAACCGATTTGAACGGTTAGATGTGCTTGTCAATAACGCTGGGGTAAACAGAGATAATTTAATGATGCGCATGAAAGAAGCAGATTGGGATACCGTGATGGACACGAATTTAAAAGGCGTTTTTCACGTCGCAAAAGCTGCTATGCGTCCTATGATGAAACAGCGTCAAGGAAAAATGATTAATATTTCTTCCGTCGTCGGTGTCATTGGAAATGCAGGACAAGCTAATTATAGTGCTGCGAAAGCAGGGGTCATTGGATTAACCAAATCTTTAGCCCGTGAGCTTGCGCCTAGAAATATTCAAGTAAACGCCCTTGCGCCCGGTTTTATTACAACTGATATGACCGATCAGTTGGGAGAAGAACAAAAAGAGTCACTTTTGGCTCAAATCCCAGCAGGAAAGTTTGGAGAGCCAGAAGACATTGCACGGGCGGTTTGTTTTCTTGCGTCAGAGGCCGCAAACTATATTACAGGTCAAACGTTGCATGTCGATGGCGGCATGGTGATGTCATAGTAATTTGGATAGCATTTCTGTTGGAAATCTTCTATAATGGCGGTGATGAAAAAATATCTTTTAAAGGAGGTGAGACGGATGGCTGATACACTGGAGCGTGTCAAGAAAATCGTCGCTGACCGCCTTGGCGTGGAAGAATCAGAAATTACGTTAGAAGCGACATTTAAAGATGACTTAGGGGCGGATTCCCTCGACGTTGTAGAACTCGTGATGGAACTTGAGGATGAATTCGATCTAGAAATCTCTGACGAAGAAGCAGAAAAGATTTCTACCGTTGCTGATGTCGTGAACTACATAGAGTCACAGCAATAATAAACGGAAAAAGAGAGACTGCTTGTAAAAACTTGAAAAGATGATATCGAGCGGTCTCTTTTCCTCTGTTTCATTTTTTAAAATTGGAGGAACGGGTATGGCAAGTTCATCTCATAAACGAAATCATAAACCAGCAACAAAAAGTATCGCCCTGTCTGAGGCAGAACGGGAAAAATTGCAACACCTCCTGGACCAACTCAACATCCGATTTAATAATGACCGGCTATTGCTCCAAGCGTTTACCCATTCATCCTATGTGAATGAGCATCGCATTCGTTCCGTAGAAGATAATGAACGACTGGAGTTTTTAGGAGATGCTGTATTAGAGTTAACGGTTTCCGACCATTTATTTCAACGGTTTCAAACGATGAGTGAAGGAGAAATGACCAAGCTGAGAGCAGCCATTGTCTGTGAAGCATCCCTGGCAACACTTGCCGAAGAATTGCAATTTGGTGATTTCATTTTCCTCGGAAAAGGGGAAGAAATAACCGGCGGGAGAAAACGACCGGCACTTTTAGCAGACGTATTTGAAGCCTTTGTCGGTGCTCTTTATTTAGATCAAGGAATTCAAAAAGTGAAGCACTTTTTGAAACAAACAGTATTTCCTAAAATTGATGACGGTGCTTTTTCGCATATGATGGATTTTAAAAGCCAACTACAAGAGTTTGTGCAAAGAGACAATAGCGGAACGATTCATTATGAGATTAAAAAGGAAATTGGTCCGGCCCATAATCGCGAATTCATTTCGTGCGTTTTTTTAAACGAAGAAACGCTAGGAGAAGGACGGGGAAGGTCAAAAAAAGAAGCAGAGCAACATGCTGCTCAACAAGCTTTAGAAAAATTAACGGCGCGCATAGAGAAAGAATAGAGCAATGCTCTATTCTTTCGTCATCGTCCCTAACTCAGACACAATGGCATCGATTTCTTGAAGACTAAACCCATCCTTATGCGTGACTAATTCATAGACTTCTTTTAACTCATCATACTTCTGTAGGTCAAAACGTTCCCCTCGCAGTGCCCCACGATTCACTGCTTGTAATTTCGTACGAATTTGATTGACCATATAAGCCATATTTTCTTCTGTTCGTTCTTCTAAATTCACTGTATCCTCTCCCTATACCATAATCTCTCCACTCGCATCATTTCTTAGTTATTGTAGATGTTTTCAAGGATCGTTGCAACAATAGATTCATTTTTCGGGCTACTATTTCTATGGTAAAATAGGAAAGGTTGTACGATGGACGATAAAGAGGAGGACGGATGATGTTCCTCAAACAAATAGAAATGAAAGGCTTTAAATCATTTGCTGATTCTATCTGTATTGAATTGGAACAGGGAATAAACGCGGTAGTAGGTCCAAACGGTAGTGGAAAAAGCAATATTGCCGACGCCATCCGTTGGGTATTAGGAGAGCAATCTGTTCGCACGTTACGCGGATCGAAAATGGAAGATGTTATTTTTTCAGGGAGCAACTCTCGCCGTGCTGTAAACCGGGCCGAAGTGACTTTACTTTTTCATAACGAAGATGGAAAATTACCGATAGAGTACAGTGAGGTGAGCGTTACTCGCCGATTGTATCGCTCCGGTGAAAGTGAATATTTATTAAACAAAAAACCTTGTCGCCGGAAAGATATTATTGAGTTGTTTTTAGATACTGGACTTAGTAAACAAGCCTTCTCTATTATTGGACAAGGACAAGTGGAAGAAGTGTTGACGAGTAAACCGGAAGAGCGGCGGATGATGTTTGATGAAGCTTCTGGGGTTTTAAAATATAAAGAACGAAAGCGAGAAGCTGAGAAAAAACTCGCAGAAACGAATGATAATTTAGCTCGGGTCCACGATATTTTACATGAACTAGAATCACAACTCGAACCGCTTCAGATTCAAAGTTCCATTGCGAAAGATTATTTGGAAAAAGAAGAAGAATTAAAAGCCTATGACATTCAGTACGTCGTATGGGAAATTCAAGAAAAACATACGAAATGGGAGAAAATAAAAGCAGAACTTTCTTATTTAGAGGAAGAACGAGAAAAAGTAAGTGCTTCACTGCAACAAGTACAAGCGGAATTAAAAGAAGAAGAAAAAAAAGCAGAAGCACGAGAACAACAAATCGCACGAGTACAAGAAGAATTGGTGACCATGACAGAACAAATGGAAAAACAAGAAGGTGAACAACGTTTAATTCAAGAACAAAGCAAACATACGAAAGAGCAACTAGCTGACTATGAAGAAAGATTACAACAAGTGAAAGAAAAACAAAAAGAAATACAATCCGCACTTTCGCAGGAAAAACAATGTGTACAAACGAGTAAACAAGAGACGGAAGCACTCAAGAAAAAGCTACATACGATCGAAAAAGAACGAAAAGAAGCAGAAGTGACCAATGATGAAAAAGTCGAACGGTTAAAAGGGGAATATATTGAGCGCTTAAATGAACGAGCCGCTCTTCGAAATGAAATTCGGTTATTGGAAGACCAAAAAGTACAATTGGACCGAAAAATACGACGTTTAAAAGAAGAAAATAACACGTTGATTGAAGCGAGACAACAAACAGAAGAAGCGTACGAACAAATGAAGGAAAAAGAACGAGCTTTTTTGCTTCAATATGAACGGGAAAAAGAAATCTATGCCCAATGCGTAAAAGAAGAAGTGGCCATCCGAAAGCTTGTGAATGAAGAAGAAAAAAAATTGTATGATGCATATCGCTATCTTGATCAAATGCAATCGCGTATCGAGATGTTAGAAGAAATGGAAGCGTCCTATGCCGGCTTTTTCCAAGGAGTAAAAGCCGTGTTGCAAGAAAAAGGAAAATCCTTGCAAGGGATTGTTGGCGCAGTGCCAGAATTATTAGAGGTTGAAAAAAGATATGTCACAGCGATTGAAACGGCGTTAGGAGGAGCAATGCAACATATTGTGACAGAAACAGAAAGAGATGCCCAACAAGCCATTCAATTTTTGAAAAAAGGCAAAAAAGGACGGGCAACATTTTTACCAACAAACGTCATCAAGCCGCGCCGTTTACGGCGTGAGCATCTTCTCAAAATAGAAAAGGACGCTGGCTTTGTAGCCATTGCAAAAGACTTAGTACGTATCCCGAAGCGCTATCAAAACATTGGCGACTATTTGTTAGGACAAGTCGTTGTCGCAAAAACTTTAGAAGACGCCAATCGTCTCGGTCGTTTTTGCAACTATGAAGTAAAAATTGTAACATTAGACGGAGAATTGTTGCATGCAGGAGGATCGATGACAGGAGGGGTAGGAAAGAAAGACAGAGCGCAAGTTTTAGAACGACAAACGGAGTTGAAAACATTAAAAGAAAAACGAGCATCCTTTCAAGCAAAAACGCTCGCTTTTGAAAAAGAAGTAGCGAATAGAAAGAAACAATGGCAACAACTTCAAGTCAAAGTACAAGAGTGGCAAGAACGGTTAGAAGAGATAAAATCAACGTGGGAACAATGGAAGCAACAACTGATTGTTCAAGAAGGGGAAGTATCCCAAGCTTCTTCCCGCCTTGCATTGTTTGATAAAGAACATGAAGCCCTTCAAAAAGAAAGGAATGAATTAGAGGAAAAAATTTCTTCCTTGAAAAAACAGCTACATACAATCCAAAAAGAGATTGATGAAATGAATGATACCATTCAATCATTAGAAGAAAATGAAAAAGAAAGAAAAGATCGTTTGCACGATGTAAAAGAGGAAGAAATGAGAGTCAAAGTGCAATGGACGAAAGCGAAGGAAGCCCTTACGTATCATGAAGCAGAAGTTACTCGATTACAAAAGCAATTAGCGGAATACAAGGAACAGATCGTGCAATTGAAAAAAGAAAAAGAGCGATTACAAGGAAAAAGTGAGCAGCTCACTTCTTCTTCCGCCCGATTGCCTGAAAAAATCGAGATGCTTGCTCAGAAAAAACAAGAATGGACAGAAAAAATGGCACTTTTACGTCGCGATAAAGTAGAAGCGCTCGATCGTATGGAAGAACTGAAACAAGCGATTCAAATACAAACGGAAACATTTGAAGAACGGAAGGAGCGAATTCATGAGTTACAAGTAGCATTTGAGCGATTGGATGTAGAATTGGATACGAAGTTACGTTATCTAGAAGAGAACTATGAAATCACGTTTGAACGAGCGAAAAGCAATTATCAAATGACGATGCCCCCCGAAGAAGTTAAAAAGAAAATAGTATTAGTCAAGCGGGAGATGGCGGAATTAGGACCAGTAAATATCGGAGCAATTGAAGAATATGAACGGATTGATGAAAGGGTTTCGTTTTTAAAAGCGCAAGAAAAGGATTTACTGGAGGCAAAAGAAGCATTGTTTCAAGTAATTGAAGAAATGGATGAAGAAATGAAACGGCGCTTTTCCACGACATATCAAGCGATTCGCAAACATTTTAAAGTCATTTTTCAAGAGTTGTTTGGTGGTGGCGATGCGGACGTTTATTTGACGAATGAAGATGAATTATTAACATCAGGCGTTGATTTAATTGCTCGCCCTCCGGGAAAAAAACGACAACATTTATCGCTCTTATCCGGGGGAGAAAAATCTCTCACTGCGATCGCCCTTTTATTTGCGGTGATGAAAGTGCGCCCTACTCCTTTTTGTGTCTTAGATGAAGCAGAAGCTGCCTTAGATGAAGCGAATGTGAAAAGATTTGCATCGTATTTACGAACGTTTCGTGAACGAATGCAATGTATTGTCATTACCCATCGCAAAACGACGATGGAAGAAGCGGACGTTCTTTACGGGGTCACCATGGAAGAAGAAGGCGTATCAAAAATTGTTTCTGTGAAACTTGAAGACGCAAAAGAAGTGGCGCAAGAAGCGACAGCAACAGGGGTCAAGTAAAATAGAAAAAAGGAGGCGAAAAGCTGTTTTAAAACAGCGAGGACGATGAGTTTTTTTAAGCGTTTAAAAGAAAAATTTACCGAACAAACCGATGCAGTAACAGAAAAATTTAAAGAAGGACTCACGAAAACGAGAGATTCATTCGTAGGTCGGATGAATGAATTGTTTGCGAAATACCGCACCGTTGATGAAGATTTCTTTGAAGAATTAGAAGAGGTTTTAATCAGTGCGGACGTTGGTGTAACGACGGTGCTGGAGTTAATTGAAGAATTAAAAGATGAAGTGCGTCTAAAAAACGTGAAAGAAACGAAAGACATCGGACCGATTATTAGTGAAAAACTAGCGGAAAAATTGGATAAAACAGGAGAAGATGCTCACTTAAATATGCAAGAAGATGCGTTGACCATTATTCTTTTTGTTGGAGTGAATGGTGTCGGAAAAACGACGACGATTGGCAAGCTTGCCCATCGTTTTAAAGAAGAAGGAAAACATGTCGTATTAGCGGCGGGAGATACATTCCGTGCCGGTGCGATTGAACAATTGGAAGTGTGGGGAGAGCGAGTCGGAGTAGATGTCGTTAAACAAACATCCGGCTCCGACCCTGCAGCGGTCATGTATGATGCCATTCATTCCGCTCGTGCGAAACGTGCGGATGTCCTCCTTTGTGATACAGCCGGTCGTTTGCAAAATAAAGTAAATTTAATGAAAGAGTTAGAAAAAGTGAAACGAGTCATTGCAAGAGAAGTGCCTAACGCCCCGCACGAAGTTTTATTAGTCTTGGATGCGACGACAGGACAAAATGCGCTTAGTCAAGCGAAAACATTCCGAGAAGCGACCGACGTGAGTGGCATTGTGTTAACAAAACTTGACGGAACGGCAAAAGGCGGTATCGTGCTTGCCATTCGGAATGAGCTCGATATTCCAGTGAAATTTGTTGGGTTAGGAGAAGGAGTAGAAGACTTAAAACCTTTTGACGCCAATCAATTTGTTTACGGCTTGTTCCAAGAACTGATCGAAGAAGAAACGGCCAATGAATAAAAGCGCAAAAATTGACAGTAAAGGAAAACCCCTTGACGACGAGTATAGGCTATTGTAATATAATCGTGTAAAGTTTTTTTACTTAACAGGTTGAGGGAGAGACAGATCATGCTTGAAAAAACCGTTCGCATGAATGCATTATATGATTTTTATCATCCCTTATTGACCGAAAAGCAAAAGAAGTATATGGAATTGTATTATCGCGATGACTACTCTCTCGGTGAGATTTCTTCCCATTTTCAAGTAAGTCGACAAGCAGTTTACGATAATATTAAAAGAACGGAAAGTTTGTTAGAAGAATATGAGACGAAGCTTTCTTTATATGATAAATATACGACTAGGATGGCGTTGTATGACGAGTTAAAACAGGTAGCAAGAAGCGATTCCTCTCTTCGTATCAAAGAGATTGTGGAATCGTTGGAACAATTAGAAGAGGAGGGGCATGTGAATGGCATTTGAAGGTTTGGCGGAGCGATTACAGCACACCATTGACAAAATGAAAAGTCGCGGGAAAGTGACGGAAAAAGACGTCAAAGAAATGATGCGGGAAGTCCGTCTTGCCCTCCTGGAGGCGGATGTGAACTTTAAAGTGGTGAAAAAATTTGTCAATGATGTGAAAGAACGAGCCGTTGGTCAAGAAGTGATGAAAAGTCTCACACCAGGCCAGCAAGTCATTAAAGTCGTCAATGATGAATTAACAAAGCTGATGGGAGGAGAACAGAGTAAAATTGCCCATGCGCAGAAACCGCCGACGGTCGTCATGATGGTCGGTTTACAAGGTGCAGGGAAAACAACGACCACAGCAAAGCTCGCCAATCATTTACGGAAACATCATAACCGACAACCGATGATGGTTGCCTGTGATATTTATCGCCCGGCTGCGATTGATCAATTAGAAACCCTTGGGAAAGAATTGAACATGCCGGTATTCTCCATGGGAGATAAAGAAAAAGCAGTTAATATCGCAACAAAGGCAATAGAACAAGCGAAAGAAGATCATCGTGACTACGTATTGATCGACACGGCAGGTCGCTTGCACGTCGATGAAGCATTGATGAATGAGCTGGTAGAGATCAAAGAAGCAGTGAACCCGGATGAAATTTTGCTCGTCGTTGATGCAATGACTGGTCAAGATGCCGTCAACGTCGCAGAAAGCTTTCACGAATCGCTCGGTATCACGGGTGTCGTTCTCACCAAATTAGATGGGGATACCCGGGGTGGTGCTGCATTATCAGTAAAAGCAGTGACGGGAACACCGATTAAATTTGCCGGGATGGGGGAAAAAATTGATCAGTTAGAGCCGTTTCATCCAGATCGAATGGCCTCTCGCATTCTTGGGATGGGAGATGTCCTCTCGCTGATTGAAAAGGCGCAAACTTCCGTCGATGAAACACGGGCACGAGAATTAGAAGAAAAAATGCGCACCGCTGACATCACTTTTGATGACTTTTTAGAGCAGTTAGCACAAGTACGCAATATGGGGCCATTGGATGAATTGCTTGCGATGATTCCCGGTGCAAACAAAAAGTTGTTAAAAAATGTACAAGTAGATGAAAGTCATATCGGCCGTATCGAAGCAATTGTTCGTTCGATGACATCGGAGGAAAAACAAAATCCATCCATTTTGAATGCAAGTCGAAAACGGCGCATAGCGAAAGGTAGCGGCACATCGATTCAAGATGTCAACCGTTTGCTCAAGCAATTTGAAGAGATGAAAAAAATGATGAAGCAAATGACGTCGATGCAAAAAGGGAAGAAAAAGCGAAAAGGTGGTTTTCAATTACCTTTTATGTAAGAAAATTATAGCCTGAAAAGGAAAAACACTTTACAGCTTTAAAAAACATGATTATAATGAGCAATTGTGTAAATATTTTTGGAGGTGTCTATCATGGCAGTAAAAATTAGATTAAAAAGAATTGGAACGAAAAAGAAACCTTATTACCGGGTCGTCGTAGCGGACTCTCGTTCACCAAGAGACGGGCGTTTCATTGAAGAAATTGGGACTTACAATCCGTTAACGGAACCGGCAGAAGTAAACATTAACGATGAAAAAGCGTTAAAATGGATGTTAGATGGAGCAAAGCCTTCTGATACAGTGAAAAACCTGTTCTCTAAACAAGGAATTATGAAAAAGTTCCACGAAGTAAAGAACACAAACAATAAATAACATATTAACTAAAGGAGAGGCGGGGGATATCCATGGTCACTTTAATTAAAACGATTGCTTCTGCCCTCGTAGACCATCCCGAAGCAATTCATATTCGTGAACATCAGGAAAATAACACCCTCGTCTACACAATGACTGTTCACGAAGATGATATGGGGAAAGTGATTGGAAAAGAAGGCAGAATTGCAAAATCCATTCGATCCGTGTTATACGCGGCAGCGACGCATCAACAAAAGAGAGTTCGCTTGGATATTCAAGATGAATGGTAGTGACGCAAGGCGAGGAGAAATCCTTGCCTTTTTTGTTCACATAGCGTATCGATGAAAGAGTACAACAAAAAGAGGGCGGTGACACATGCGAATCATACGAAAAGCGATTGTGAAACATGTGTTAACAAATGAATTGCGAGAAGAGATGTGGAATGATTTAGAAAGTGAAAAAGAACGGTTAGAAAGGGAATATGAGCAGCTTCGGTTTCAAATGCATAAACAATGGAAGACAGGAGAGTCTACTCGAAGAAAAGAAGAAGTGAAAAGACGGTTTGAAAAAGAATTAGAGAAAAGACAAGAAAAAGTGAAACAAGTCATTTTTCAACAATCACAACTGGAGCAACTCGAGCTCGGTTCTTTATTAACAACTGGGAAAATTGATATATTAGAAGAAATTCAACCGGGAGATCCGTGGCCTTTAAAAGAAAAAGAAGTGATTGTGAAAGACGGAAAAATTCAAGAGATCATCGAGTAGTAAGTAAGGTGGATGAATGATGGATTGGTTGAATGTCGGAAAAATTGTAAATACACATGGGATTCGAGGAGAGTTAAAAGTTTTATCAACGACTGACTTTGAAGAAGATCGCTTCAAAATCGGAAATGCATTATATTTACAAAAACAGGACACTAAAGAAAGAGTCAAAGTAACAGTAGAAGGAGTGCGTACGCACAAACAATGGATATTATTAAAGCTGAAAGAATTATCTTCATTGAATGATGCAGAGGAATGGAAAGGATCACAACTTCAAATACCGACCGATGCCTTACAAGATTTAGAGGAAAATGAGTATTATTACTTTGAAATTATCGACTGTCTTGTAGTTACGGAAGAAGGAGAACAGCTAGGCAAAGTGACAGACATTTTAGCTCCCGGCGCCAATGATGTCTGGGTAGTAACACCGTTTCATGGAAAAAAGGAAATTCTTATTCCCTATATTGAAGATGTTGTAAAGAAAGTAGATGTAGAGAAAAAAGTAATTGTGATTCATAAGATGGAAGGATTGTTGCCATCGTGAGAATGGACTTTTTAACTCTTTTTCCAGACATGTTTCCGGGAGTATTAGGAAGCTCTATATTGAAACGAGCAGAGGAAAAGGAAGCGGTCTCTTTTTATGTGCACAATATTCGCGATTTCTCGAAGGACAAACATAAAAAAGTAGATGATTATCCATATGGCGGGGGCGCTGGCATGGTGTTGACACCGCAGCCTGTGTTTGATGCGTGTGAATTTGTTATGCAACAAACCCCAGCGAGCGTTTCGCCGCGCATCATTTTGTTATGTCCGCAAGGGAAACCATATAAACAAAGGGATGCGGAAATGTTATCAAAAGAAGAACACCTTATTTTTATTTGCGGACATTATGAAGGATATGATGAAAGAATTCGCGAGCACCTCGTAACAGATGAGTTCTCCATCGGAGATTATGTATTAACAGGGGGAGAACTCGGAGCACTAGTGATTGCAGATAGTGTAACAAGACTTCTTCCGAATGTGCTTGGAAATGAATCTTCTCACCGTCATGACTCTTTTTCCGATGGACTGTTGGAATATCCGCAATATACGCGACCGGCTGATTTTCGCGGCTGGAAAGTGCCGGATGTTTTGCTATCAGGACATCATGAAAAAATTGCACAGTGGAGAAAGGAACAAGCGCTTCTTCGCACGAAAAAAAGGCGTCCGGATTTGTTACAGAAAAAAGAAAAGGAGTAAATGCCCGATTGACAAATTGTCAGCGGGCATCTAACCCTTTCCATCTTTCCGCAATGTGCATTAACTCACGAGCAGCATCCGCTACGAGTTCGTTTCCGCTCGCTACCTCTTGTGATGAACTCGTTTGTTCCTCGATGGCAGCGCTCGCTTCTTCCGAATGAGACGCTAATTGCTCAGCCATTTCACTTACTTCTTTCATCTGTTTTAACACTCCGTCGCTTCCTTTTTTTAATTGTTTATTTGCAGACGCAATGGCATCGACTTCTTGATAAACCGATGAAATGGTATTCTTTAAAGCATCAAATGCTTCTTTCAGTTTGGTTGCGAGCACTTCCTGTTCCTTCGTTAATTGATGGACATCATTGGATTCTTTTTCAGACTGAATGACATAAAGTTGGACATCTTCTAGCATTTGTTGCACTTGTTCCACTGCTTTTGCCGTTTCTTCGGAAAGAGAGCGAATTTCGGACGCAACAACAGAAAAGCCTTTTCCATACTCCCCGCTTCTCGCAGCTTCAATGGCGGCATTTAATGCAAGCAAGTTTGTTTGATTGGCAATATTTCCAATGAGTTGGACAATTTCATTCGCTTGGTTCGATACTTGGGTCAGCGTGTTTGTCGTCTTTTTTAAATTTGTTGCTCTGTTGGCATTTTCAACGATCGTTTTGCTGACAAGAGCGACTGTCTCTTCCCCGTGGTCAATGTTTTGTTGTGCCGTTTTCATAACCTTGCCAAGACGATGGGTGACTTGATCGACTCGTTCCGTATCTTCTTGCATCTCTATCATCGTATTCTCTGTCCATTTGGCATGCTCTGCTTGCGAAATCACACCTTGGGATAACGATTCAATCGTTTCCGAAAGGTGCTCATTTGTATTCGCTAACTGTTGACTGCGTGCAGCCATATCTTCTGATTCTTTCGTTAAAGAGCGCGCGTGACTACGGACTTGTAACAATATTCTCCAAAAACCTTTAATAAATCGATTGATCCCATGTGATAATAAGCCTAATTCATGCTGTGCCCGATATTGCACTCGATGAGATAAATCCACTTGTTCCGTCAATGATTGAATCACCGTTAACATCTCGTACATTGGCTTGACAATGAGACGATGTAACAGCCAGCTAAAAAGAAGGGGAAAAATAATGATAAACATAAGGATCATCGTCCATAACAGAGTGTTAGGAACATTTAAATGAAATAAGAAAAAAATCGAGAAACTAATTATTATGGTATAAATAAATGTCGTCGTAAAAAAAAGAAAAGCTATTTTTTTCACTGATGTCACCTCCGCTTTGTTCCTGTTTCAATATATTCTTCGTCATAGGTCAAATTTCCTGCACATCTTTTATGAAATGACAAAAAACGGTTGAAGCACAAAGGGGCATGTGCTATGATTATCGATGTGGTAAAGCCACTGACTACAATGCTCCGCTGTTGATCAAACAAGAGCATTTGGAGAAAGGGAGGCGAATAGCATGCAAGATATTATTCGCGAAGTGACGAAAGAACAACTGAAAACAGACATACCTGATTTTCGGGCAGGAGATACTGTCCGTGTCCACGTAAAAGTAGTGGAAGGTTCTCGGGAACGGATTCAGGTATTTGAAGGTGTTGTGATTAAGCGTCGCGGTGGCGGCATTAGTGAAACTTTTACGGTCCGTAAAATATCCTATGGCATTGGGGTAGAGCGTACTTTCCCAGTACATTCTCCGCGGATTGATAAAATTGAAGTGAAACGTCGTGGAAAAGTCCGCCGCGCTAAACTTTACTACCTTCGAAACTTGCGTGGTAAAGCAGCACGTATTAAAGAAATTCGCTAAAAATGGATGGAAAAGACTGCCTCACATAGATTGCAGTCTTTTCTTTTATTTTTATAGACTGGAAATGTTTCTTCTCCGCCATCTTATGAAACAAAAAGTTCATGCTATAATATAATGAAAGGGATGTAGTATGTGAAAAGAGGAATAGAGGATGTTGAAAAGATCTGATCCTTGGCGAGAATGGATGCTTTTATTGCTATTTGCTGTCACCATTGCCGTGTTCACACGAACATATTTCATTGCGCCGATTATTGTGGATGGAGAGTCCATGTCACCAACGTTAGAAGACCAAGACCGGATGATAGTGAACAAATCTAGTTATTGGTTTTCAGAACCAGACCGGTTTGATATTATCGTTTTTCATGCGACAGAAGAGAAAGATTACATTAAACGAGTGATTGGTTTACCAGGAGATCGTTTATATTATTATGATGATCAACTCTACATTAACGGTGTGAAAGTAAACGAACCTTTTCTAGAACCGCTTCGGGAAGAAATGAATGGGACGACGATTACGCCGGATTTTACGTTAAAACAATCTTCCGGTTATGACGTCATTCCTGAAGGTTATGTGTTCGTCCTTGGAGACAATCGGCGCCATAGTTTGGATTCTCGCATGTTTGGACTTGTGAAGATGGAAGACATTGTCGGTCAAGCGACACTGACGTTTTGGCCAGTTTCCCATCTGAATTGGTTACCGTAACGAAAGGAGACAGTCATGAGCATACAATGGTTTCCTGGCCATATGGCTAAAGCAAAAAGAGAAGTATCAGAACAATTAAAAAAAGTAGATCTCGTCTTAGAATTAGTAGATGCACGCATTCCTAAAGCATCGCAAAATCCACTTTTACGGCAATTATTAGAAGGAAAACCGCGCGTCATTCTTTTAACGAAAAGCGATATGGCAGACCCGGTGGAGACGAAGAAATGGGTCGCTCACTTTAACGAGGAAGGAATAGAAGCCGTAGCGATCAATGCATTGGCGCAAACGGGGAAAAAAGATGTCTTAGCCAAAGTAAAAAAAGCAGCTGCACCATTATATGATAAATGGAAAAGAAAAGGAATGAAGCCGCGAGCGATACGCGCGATGGTCGTTGGGATTCCTAACGTTGGAAAATCAACGGTCATTAATTATCTTATTGGAAAAAAACTGACCAAAACAGGGGACCGGCCAGGAATAACGAAGGCTCAGCAATGGTTAAAAGTAGACCGCACTTTAGAATTGTTGGATACCCCGGGAATTCTTTGGCCAAAATTTGAAGATCCAAAAGTAGGGTATTTCCTTGCTTTAACAGGGGCAGTGAAAGATGAATTGTTAGACTTGGAAGAAATAGCACAATTTGGCCTTCGTTTATTGAAAGAAAAATATCCTCAAGCGCTCACAGAACGTTTTTCCCTTTCCAATGTAAAAGAGATGAAGGAAGAAACGATATTAGAAGAAATCGGGAAAAAAAGAGGTTGTCTCCGTGCCGGCGGGGTGGTTGATTGCGAAAAAGCGGCCGAATTACTGTTACAAGAAATAAGAAAACAAAAATTAGGACGATTGACATTTGAATCCTACAAAGAAGAAAAAAAGGACGCATGATACATGTGAAAAAAAGCTCCACTTACACCATTTCCGATATTAAAAGATATTTGCAACATGACGAAGTAGACGACACTTTTTTGCAAATGCTTCGGAAAGACAAGCGCAAAGGAGTGATTCGTCTTCTTGAACAATATGAAAGAAAAAAAGCTCGGCTGAAAGCACAAATTGAGGCGTATGATCAACTATTCATTTATGAAAAGGAATGGAAAAGAAAAGGCTATGAATGGATTGCCGGCCTGGATGAAGCCGGACGTGGTCCGTTAGCCGGTCCGGTTACTGCTGCGGCAGTGATTCTTCCGGAAAATATCCGTTTTCCTGGTTTAACGGATTCGAAACAATTATCAAAAGCTGCTCGTCATACATATGAAAAGGAAATTAAAAAGCATGCTATTGCCTATCACGTCACTCACGTTTCTGCGCAAGACATCGATGACATGAATATTTATGAAGCGACCAAAGTTGCCATGAGAAAAGCAGTGGCAGGTTTACATGTCGCGCCGGATCTTCTTTTTATCGATGCGTTAACGCTCGATGTACCGATTAAGCAGTTGTCTTTGACAAAAGGGGATTGTGTCAGTGCTTCTATTGCAGCTGCTTCTATTCTGGCAAAAGTAGAGCGGGATCGTTATATGGAAACGTTAGCTCTTCGCTATCCACACTATGGGTTTGAAAAACATAAAGGTTACGGCACGAAAGAACATTTGGAAGCACTACGTACATATGGACCGACAGAAGAACATCGTACTAGTTTTGCGCCGGTCCAATCGCTCTAAGGGGAGGATTTTATGGAACGGACGAGTTTTCAAACGATAAATGCAACATCCGTCCATCGTTCGGCAGCACAAGCGAAACTTTTACAATTAAAACCAGGACAAATATTTGAAGGAAAAGTATTGAAGCTGTACCCGAATCAAACTGCTTCGCTACGATTAGGTACCATGCATGTGATAGCACGTTTACAGGCGGCTATTAGTGTCGGTGAGAAGTATTTTTTTCAAGTGACAAAAAATGAAGGAGTCCCTCATTTAAAAGTGTTAGAAACCCCTCGAAATACGGTTCCTATTCCTGCCCAAACGACAAATGACGTGTTGAAAGCGATGGATCTTCCTTTCAATAAAGCAAATGAAATGATGTTACAATTGTTTCAAAAAGAACAAATACCATTTTCCAAAGAAATGATTCAACAAGGTGGCGCGTTGTTAAAACGGTTCCAATTGATGAATGAGGAAGGGGTACGTGTGTTCACTCATATGTACCACCGGAATATCCCCTTTACAGAAAGGACTTTTCAAGCGGTACGAGCCGCACTTACCGGTCCACCGCTTGTGGAGCAACTGAAACAATTCGAGCAACAACTAATGAACGAAAGTGCGAAAGCGTTACCAATGAAGCAGTCTGAGGCATTAAAGTCTGTCCAACATATGCTTACGACGATCATTCAATCTAGTACGATCCCAAAGGAAAATGGACAACCTTCTTCGCCACAACTGGAAGCTTTTCATCGACTTATCCAAAGAAGTCTCGAAAACCCTCTCTATTTGTTACGTACGTTGCAACAAGCGAATATTGTAAAAGGGGACATCCACCTGTCGGGATTTTTAACTACATTGCAACAAACCGTGCTATCCCAAGAGCACACTACCATTATGGATCTCTTTTCCATCAAAGAAGGAAATGTTCGGCTTTTGCATGAACAACAACCCGAAACGTTCTTTCGCACGCTTTTCACAAGCTTATCAACAATGGAAGGGAGAAAAGGACTGGAGTCGTTTCAACGCCTGTTCGCTTGGCTAGGAAGTGCTAGGGGAATATGGACTTCTCAAAGTGCGTCTTCTCTGCAACAGTGGATCGCTACCCTACCAACACATGTAGAAGGATTATCTTCGGACGAGAATGCCAACGCTTTTCTACGTCTTTTAAAAAATTTCCCCCAACTGTCCGGATTTTTTCATGAAAAAAATATATTTGAGCATCACATGCAACAAAGAACGCTGAAAATGTCTCTTTTAGAGAAGCTGCCATACTTGCCGTCAAAAGTGAGAGAACAAGCGGAAACTGTCCTTCATCGT
Organism: Aliibacillus thermotolerans; assembly: GCF_027853235.1. Classification (GTDB taxonomy): domain Bacteria; phylum Bacillota; class Bacilli; order Bacillales; family Marinococcaceae; genus Aliibacillus; species Aliibacillus thermotolerans. The sequence continues at coordinate 110,858 of NZ_WKJG01000072.1, read as the reverse complement.
GTAACGGGCGCCCAACTACTGGCCGAGGAACAACATGGATGGCTGCACCAAACGACGATTCAAGTACCTCTTTTTTTGGGAGGGCATCAAACAGATGTGACGATTCAGTGGGAAGGAAGAAAAACGAAAACAAACCACATTGATCCTGCCCATTGTCGAATATTGTTTTATCTAGAGATGGCACATTTCGGTGAAATGGTGACAGACGTTCACATTCAACAACGAGTGGTGACAGTTACCATTTTTAATGAAAAAGAAGAACCAAAAGCAATCATAGCGATGTGGCAACCGTATTTACAAAAACAATTGGAAAAGCTTCATTATCAATTCAACGCTCTCTATTGGAAAAATCCAACAACAATGAAACGAGCGGATCAACGTGACGCAGCTCACGTTGGATATGAAGGGGTGGACATTCGAATATGAACAAAAAAGGAAAAAAACGAAAAAGTGCGGTCGCTTTAGGTTATGAACCGGAAAATGACCTTGCTCCCTATGTGAAGGCAAAAGGGAGAGGGTATATCGCAGAACAAATCATAGAACAAGCGAAAGAACATGACATCCCCATTCAAGAAGATCCATCTCTTGTAGAATTGTTATCGCAGTTAGAGATTCATGAAGCCATTCCGCCCGATTTATACGAAGTGGTAGCTGAATTGTTTGCTTTTTTATACCGCGTGGATCAACAAATGCATGAAAAAACTCCACAAGGACATGCTAAGTTGAAAAAAGGAGAGCGACGTGATGGAGAGAAAAAAGCGGAAAAATAAATTGTTTGCCTCGATGGAAGCAGGAAATGAACTTGGCTTTTTTCGCAGTATAGAAGAGCTAAAACAACTCGGTGCCATTGGAAAAAAGAAAAATAAAAAAGAGAAAAGCAACAAAAAAGAGGAAAAAAAATAAATGAATTTGTAGAAATATCGTGTCAAATCGTTGAACTTTTTATTTATTTTATATACGATAGAGAGTGTGTGAAGAGTGGCCGTAACATTAGCCAATAATAACACGTAGTCCTTGCCCGCAAGTGAAACTTGTAGAATGGGTATTCGTATCGAATCGTTAGGAGGATGGAGAAGAGAATGAATATTCATGAGTATCAAGGAAAAGAACTTCTCAGAAAATACGGAGTTTCCGTACCAAATGGGAAGGTAGCTTTTTCTGTCGATGAAGCTGTGGAAGCAGCAAAAGAACTTGGTTCAGATGTTACTGTAGTGAAAGCACAAATCCACGCAGGAGGTCGCGGAAAAGCTGGCGGAGTAAAAGTGGCCAAAAATCTAGATGAAGTTCGTACATACGCTGATGAGATTCTTGGCAAAACACTCGTCACTCACCAAACAGGTCCAGCAGGAAAAGAAGTGAAACGCCTACTCATTGAAGAAGGCTGTGACATTCAAAAAGAATATTATATTGGTCTTGTGTTAGACCGTGCCACTTCCCGTGTTGTGATGATGGGGTCGGAAGAAGGTGGAACGGAAATTGAAGAAGTAGCGGAAAAAACACCGGAAAAAATCTTCCGTGAATATATTGATCCAGCTGTTGGTCTGCAAGGGTTTCAAGCTCGGAGACTTGCATTCAACATTAACATTCCACCTGAGTTAGTAGGACAAGCGGCGAAGTTTATGATGGGACTTTATAACGTGTTCGTGGAAAAAGATTGTTCCATTGCTGAAATTAACCCGCTTGTCACAACAGGTGACGGAAAAGTAATGGCGCTGGATGCGAAATTAAACTTTGATGATAACGCCCTTTATCGTCAAAAAGATGTATTAGAATATCGTGACCTTGATGAAGAAGATCCGAAAGAAATCGAAGCATCCAAGTACGACTTAAGCTACATTGCTCTTGATGGAAACATCGGATGTATGGTAAACGGTGCCGGTCTTGCGATGGCAACGATGGACATCATTAAACATTACAATGGAGATCCTGCGAACTTCCTTGATGTGGGAGGCGGCGCGACGACTGAAAAAGTAACGGAAGCATTTAAAATTATTTTATCCGATGACAAAGTGAAAGGAATTTTTGTGAATATTTTCGGTGGAATTATGAAATGTGACGTGATTGCTGAAGGTGTCGTAGAAGCGACGAAACAAGTAGGTCTTGAAATTCCGCTCGTAGTACGTCTCGAAGGAACGAACGTGGATCGCGGAAAAGAAATCCTTGAAAAATCAGGACTCAATATCACAGCAGCAGATTCCATGGCAGATGGTGCACAAAAAATTGTATCTTTAGTGAAATAGAAAGGCGGGACATACTCAAATGAGCATCTTCATTGATGAAAATACGAAGGTGATTGTACAAGGAATTACAGGTTCTACTGGTCTGTTTCATACACAACAAGCGATCGAATACGGAACAAAAATAGTAGGCGGTGTTACTCCTGGTAAAGGTGGAACAGAAGTAGAAGGTGTACCTGTTTTTAATACAGTGAAAGAAGCAGTGGATGAAACAGGAGCCAATGCCACAGTGATTTACGTGCCTCCTGCATTTGCAGCCGATGCAATTATGGAAGCGGTAGATGCAGAACTAGATATTGCAATTTGTATTACGGAAGGTATTCCGGTATTAGATATGGTCAAAGTAAAACGTTACATGGAAGGGAAAAAGACACGTTTGATTGGACCAAACTGTCCAGGTGTGATTACGCCGGAAGCTTGTAAAATTGGCATTATGCCTGGCTACATTCATAAAAAAGGCCACGTCGGTGTCGTTTCTCGTTCCGGTACGTTAACATATGAAGCGGTTCATCAGCTCTCCACTCAAGGTATCGGACAATCCACGGCAGTCGGTATTGGTGGAGACCCAGTGAATGGAACGAACTTCATTGACGTACTAAAAGCATTCAATGAAGACGATGATACGGAAGCAGTCATTATGATCGGTGAAATCGGTGGAACAGCAGAAGAAGAAGCTGCCGAATGGATCAAAGAAAATATGAAAAAACCAGTGGTTGGATTCATTGGTGGACGTACCGCTCCTCCGGGAAAACGGATGGGTCACGCAGGTGCCATCATTTCCGGTGGAAAAGGAACCGCGGATGAAAAAATTAAGACCCTCGAGCGTTGTGGTGTAAAAGTAGCACCAACCCCATCTGATATGGGTGATACATTAATTTCCGTATTGAAAGAAAAAGGTCTTTATGAAAAATGCTTGACCCATCAACCAGAATAATCAATCACAATAAGGGACTGTTTTCTAAACAGCCCCTTATTTCCAATCATTGGAAGGAGTGAATACATGGATAGAAACACGGCCCTTCTTCATTTATCGGAAGCCCCTTTTATGAATTGGAAACGGTTGAACGAAATTTATCAACACGATCCATCTTTCTTACTCCCTTATCACTTATCGAAACAAAAACTTCTTACCCTGTTGCGATTGACTCCTCCCGAAGTGACCAAACTTTACCATTACTTGCATGAAACTTCCCCTTATGAGCTCGAAAAACGATATGAACAGACACCGAATCTTCACATTGTTACCCGTTTTGATCCCATCTATCCCGACCGATTGCAACACATCTATGATCCTCCCTGGGTGTTATATGTCAGTGGGAATCTCTCTTTCCTTTCTTCTCCTTACACATTAGCAGTGGTCGGCTCCCGCACCCCGACTGAATACGGAAAAAAAGCGATACGTACCCTACTCCCTCCTCTGATTCAAAAACAAGTCACGATAATTAGCGGTGTTGCAAAAGGAACCGATACATTCGCCCATCAAACAGCGATTCAATGGAACGGAACAACGATTGGCGTGCTCGGCTCAGGGTTTGCACATATGTATCCGCGTGAAAATCAAGCGTTAAGCGAACATATGGCAAAGGAACAACTCCTTCTATCTGAATATCCTCCATCTACCCCTCCAAGAAAATGGCAATTCCCTATGCGAAACCGGATTATTAGCGGTCTCTCCGATGTTGTTTTCTTAACGGAAGCACAGGAGCGAAGTGGATCATTAATCACCGCCTATCAAGCATTAGAACAAGGGAAAGAAGTCGGTGTTTTACCGGGTTCTATCTTTTCCCCTCTTTCAAAAGGAACGCATCAACTTCTCTCCGAAGGGGCTTTTCCCGTATGGAAATCAGAACATTTATATCATGAACGTTGGTCTATTTTTGACAAGAACGGTATAAAATAAATGAAAAACCACCAACAATGAGGCGGTTATTCATAAAATACTTCTTTGTTCGACCAAAATAAGGTACAATAACAGGCGGTTGTGTTTTCACATGTCATCATGATGACAACAAGAAAGGTATACAATTTGACAAAACACCTAAGACTGTTTGATAATATAAACCATTTGGTACGACATTTTAAAGGGGGAGGAAACAAAAGAGATGGCAGATTACTTAGTAATCGTGGAATCTCCCGCAAAGGCAAAGACGATCGGAAAATATCTTGGGAAGAAATATATTGTGAAAGCTTCCATGGGACATGTCCGTGATTTACCGAAAAGTCAAACGGGAGTAGACGTGAAAAATAATTATGAACCGAAGTATATTACGATTCGAGGGAAAGGACCAGTACTGAAAGAATTAAAATCCGCTGCAAAAAAAGTAAAAAAAATTTATCTCGCTGCCGACCCGGACCGAGAGGGGGAAGCGATCGCTTGGCATCTTGCCCACAGTCTCGGGATCGACACGAATTCAAAATGTCGCGTCGTGTTTAATGAAATTACGAAAAAGGCCATCAAAGAAGCCTTTCAAGCACCACGCGAAATTGATATGGATTTAGTGTATGCCCAACAAGCGAGGCGTATTTTAGATCGACTTGTTGGATATAACATTAGTCCACTTCTTTGGAAAAAAGTGAAAAAAGGATTGAGTGCTGGTCGGGTTCAATCGGTTGCTGTTAAAATGATCATTGATCGTGAAAAAGAAATTCAAGCGTTTGTGCCGGAAGAGTATTGGAGTATAGAAGGAATGTTTGACCGAGAAGGGGAAGTCTTTGAAGCGAAATTTTACGGAGTAGACGGTAAAAAAACAAAGCTACAATCGAAAGAAGACGTAGATCGGATTCTTGCTAAATTAGACGGAAAAAATTATCGCATTACAAAAGTAGAACGAAAAGAAAGAAAGCGAAACCCGGTCTTACCTTTTACGACTTCTTCTTTACAACAAGAGGCAGCGCGGAAGCTCAACTTTCGGGCAAAAAAGACGATGATGATCGCTCAGCAATTGTATGAAGGTGTTGATATCGGAAAAGAAGGGACGATTGGACTTATTACGTATATGAGAACAGACTCCACGCGGATTTCCAACACCGCAAAAGAAGAAGCAAAAGCTTACATTGAAGAAACATTTGGCAAAGAATACGTGCGAAAAGGGCAAAGGAACCGTAAGCAAGGGGAAAATACGCAAGATGCTCACGAAGCGGTAAGACCAACCTCGATAGCCAAAGAACCCAAAGACATTAAACCGTACTTATCGCGGGATCAGTACCGTTTATATAAATTAATATGGGAAAGAATGGTAGCTAGTGAAATGGCACCGGCGGTAATGGATACGATGTCAGTAGATTTGGAAAATAACGGCGTTCTTTTTCGCGCCAACGGGTCTAAAATTAAATTTCCAGGATTCATGAAAGTATACATTGAAGGAAAAGATAACGGAAAGAAAGAAGAAGATCGCTTTTTACCGGACTTACATGAAGGAGAAACAGTTCAAAACAAAGAAATGAAAGAAAATCAACATTTCACGCAACCACCGCCTCGCTATACGGAAGCGCGCTTAGTGAAAACGATGGAAGAAAAAGGGATAGGAAGGCCGTCCACTTACGCGCCAACGTTAGATACGATTCAACGGAGAAACTATGTCGCTTTAGAAGATCGTCGTTTCGTTCCGACGGAGTTAGGTGAGATCGTCACCGAATTAATGGTGGAATTTTTCCCGGAAATTTTGGATGTAGAATTTACAGCGAAAATGGAAAATGACCTTGACTACATTGAAGAAGGTCGTCAAAATTGGATCAGTATTATCGATGATTTTTACAAAGAATTTGAAAAAAGACTTCAAGTTGCTGAAAATGAAATGGAACAAGTCGAAATTAAAGATGAGCCTACGGGTGAAGATTGTGAAAAATGCGGTCACCCTCTTGTGTACAAAATGGGAAGATACGGCAAGTTTATTGCTTGTTCGAACTTTCCTGAATGTCGCAATACGAAACCGATCGTAAAAGAAATTGGTGTGAAATGCCCACGCTGTAAAGAAGGAAATATTGTCGAGCGAAAAAGTAAAAAAAGAAGGACATTTTATGGATGTGACCGCTATCCCGAATGCGAATTTGTCTCTTGGGACAAACCGATTACTCGAACTTGTCCAAAATGTGAAGCGATGCTCGTTGAAAAGAAAACGAAAAAAGGCGTTCATGTAGCATGTACCGAGTGCGATTATAAAGAGAACCCGAACTAATTTTTCAAACCAATCCCCTACATCTGTTAGGGGGTTTCCTTTGGCTAAAATTGAAAAAAAAGGAAGGTGATTCCATGACAGTAACCGTCATCGGTGCTGGTTTAGCAGGTAGTGAAGCGGCTTGGCAAATTGCAAAAGAAGGGGTTTCCGTCCGCTTAGTTGAAATGCGTCCTGCAAAACAAACACCGGCCCACCATACCGACCAATTTGCCGAACTCGTCTGTAGCAACTCATTGCGCGGAAATAGTTTACAAAATGCAGTCGGGGTATTAAAGGAAGAAATGAGACGTTTAGATTCTGTCATTATACACGCGGCAGATGCTGCCAGTGTCCCTGCCGGCGGGGCATTAGCCGTTGATCGTCACGATTTTTCGGCCCGGGTGACGGAACAAGTAAAAAACCATCCCTTAATCACTGTTGTGAATGAAGAAGTAACGGAGATTCCCGCTGATGGACCGACCGTTATTGCAACTGGCCCCCTCACGTCAGAACGTTTATCGGAAAACATTCGGGCATTCAGTGGGGAAAAACATCTTTATTTTTATGACGCAGCAGCACCGATTATTGAAGCGGATTCCATTGATATGGAAAAAGCATATGTGAAATCTCGCTATGATAAAGGAGATGCTGCTTATATTAATTGTCCGATGAATGAAGAGGAATTTCATCGCTTTTATGAAGCATTGATTCGTGCCGAAACAGTGGAGTTGCGATCTTTTGAGAAAGATATCTTTTTTGAAGGATGCATGCCAATTGAGGTAATGGCCCGACGTGGAAAACAGACGCTCACTTTTGGACCGATGAAACCGGTGGGGCTGGAACATCCGGAAACAGGTGAACGTCCTTATGCAGTGGTGCAACTGCGCCAAGACAACAAAGAAGGGACATTGTATAATATTGTTGGTTTTCAAACGCATATGAAATGGGGTCCGCAAAAAGAAGTGATTCGCATGATCCCGGGACTTGAAAAAGCAGAAATTGTTCGCTACGGCGTCATTCACCGGAACACATTTATCAACTCCCCACGCATATTAGAACCGACATACCAAACAAAAAAGCGAAAAGATTTGTTTTTTGCCGGTCAAATTACAGGAGTGGAAGGATATGTCGAATCCGCTGCAGCAGGATTAGTAGCAGGACGAAACGCTGCGAAATTACAGAAAGGGGAAGCGCTAGATATATTTCCGCCTGAAACGATGATTGGTGCCCTTGCCCAATACATTACCACTGCCAATCCTGACAATTTCCAACCGATGAATGCTAATTTTGGCTTGTTGCCTCGTTTAGAGGAACGGGTCAAAAAGAAACAAGAGCGCAATGAACGGTTGGCTCACCGCGCATTGACGTCCATTCAGAATTTTATGAAAAAATAAGTAACTTTCTTGCAGAAAATTGTCGCGTATGGTAGAATTTAATAGCTTTTAAGGTTGGGGTGAATTGCATTGACAACCAATGTTACAGACGCAAAAGAACAATTTCTTCGCTATCTCATGGTCGAAAAAAATGCTTCCCCATTCACCATCAAGTCATATGAAAATGACATAAACCATTTTACTCACTTTTTAGAAAGCGAAAATCTCCATCATATTCAAACAGTGGATCTTCACGTTGCCCGAAGCTATGTAAGTTTTTTATATGACCAAGGGTACGAACGTCGTACGATGACGCGCAAAATTTCAGCGATGAGAAGTTTTTTTCGCTTTTTAAAACGAGAAGAAATCGTTTCGATGAATCCATTCTCCGGCACGAGGCTTCCTAAAAACCAACAGGTGTTACCTCGTTTTTTATATGAAGAAGAGATGGAGGCGATTTTTTCCGCATTTCAAAAAGAAAAAGCACGGGACCAGCGCGATCTTGCCCTTTTCGAACTGTTATATGCAACAGGGATGAGGGTGAGTGAAGTGTGCCGTGTGGAAGTGGATGACATTCACTTTGATTTAAAAACCGTCCTTATTAAAGGGAAGGGGAGAAAAGAACGTTACGCTCCGATATCTAAGAAAGCGTTAGAAGCGGTTGCTTATTATATGGGGCACGCTCGTAAAAAGGTATGCACCCTTTCACCAGCTCCGAAACAATTATTTTTAAATCATCAAGGGAAACCTTTAACAGAACGTGGTGTCTATTATATTGTGAACAGACGTGCAAAAGAACTCAGTGAAACGTTGCACGTATCTCCCCATGACATCCGTCACACCTTCGCAACACATTTATTAAACCGGGGAGCGGATTTGCGCTCGGTGCAAGAACTGTTAGGTCATGAGCATTTGTCCACAACACAAATGTATACCCACGTAACAAAAGAGCGGTTACGGGAAGTGTACAATGGAAGTCATCCACGCTCGAAAAAGAAAGGAGATTCGTAATGGAGTCCCGTTTTCATGCGACTACGATTTTTGCTATTCAGCATCAAGGTGAGGCTGCCATGGCTGGTGACGGACAAGTCACTTTTGGAGAAGCTGTTGTGATGAAACACACAGCCACCAAAGTGCGTAAAATTTATCATGGCAATGTCCTTGCCGGTTTTGCCGGTTCTGTGGCAGATGCGTTCACACTGTTTGACATGTTTGAAGGAAAGCTGGAACAGTGGAATGGAAACTTGGAACGGGCTGCAGTAGAACTTGCGAAAGAATGGCGAACGGATAAAATGTTGCGCCGTTTGGAAGCAATGCTGGTGGTGATGGATAAAGAGAAATTGCTTCTTGTAGCTGGAACTGGTGAAGTGATTGAACCGGATGATGGCATTTTAGCTATTGGCTCCGGTGGTAATTATGCTTTAGCGGCAGGCAGAGCCCTAAAAGAACATGCTTCTCATTTAAGTGCAAAGGAAATCGCGCGAGCTTCGTTAAAAACAGCTGGCGATATTTGTGTGTATACAAACGACCATATCATTGTCGAACAGTTATAAAGAAAAGACTATAAGGAGAAAGGAGCCGGTGTATGAATCAGCACCCACTTACTCCAAAACAAATTGTGGAAAAGTTGGATCAGTACATTATCGGTCAAAAAGAAGCGAAACGTTCGGTCGCAGTTGCTTTGCGAAATCGCTACCGCAGAAGCTTATTGGATGAGCGCTTACGAGAAGAAATTACTCCAAAAAATATTTTGATGATTGGTCCGACCGGTGTTGGGAAAACGGAAATTGCAAGAAGGTTGGCGAAATTTACCGGCGCACCATTTATTAAAGTAGAAGCGACAAAATTTACAGAAGTAGGTTATGTGGGCCGTGATGTGGAATCAATGGTACGGGATTTAGTTGACACAGCCGTCCGACTTGTGAAAGAAGAGAGAATGGAATCGGTGAAAAAAGAAGCAGAAGAACGTGCCAATCGTCGCCTCGTCAAGCTGCTCGTACCGGAAAAGAAAAAGCGCGAAACCTTCAGCAATCCGTTTGAAGCCCTTTTCCAACAACAGACCGTTCAGTCTAATGAGGAGCCGGAAGAGCCTGAGATTGCCCAAAAACGAAAGCAAATTGCTCATCAATTAGCCCTCGGGGAATTGGAAGATCATCTCGTCACGATTGAAGTGGAAGAATCTCACGGAATGATGGATATGTTTCAAGGATCAGGACTTGAACAAATGGGGATTAATATGCAAGATGTGCTTGGACAAATGCTTCCGAAGAAAAAGAAAAATCGTCGGTTGCCAGTGCGAGAAGCCCGGGTGATTTTAACGGAACAAGAAGCACAAAAATTAATCGATATGGATGAAGTGAGTCAAACGGCAGTTTCAAAAGCCGAGCAGTCGGGTATTATTTTCATAGATGAAATGGATAAAATTGCAGGTAGAGAGAAAGGGGCAGATGTATCCCGGGAAGGAGTACAACGTGACATATTGCCAATTGTAGAAGGTTCTACAGTGACAACAAAGTATGGACCGGTGAAAACCGATCATATTTTGTTCATTGCAGCAGGAGCATTCCACATGTCAAAGCCGTCCGATCTTATTCCCGAACTGCAAGGCCGATTTCCGATTCGGGTAGAGCTTGATAACTTAACAAAAGAAGACTTTGTTAAAATTTTAACCGAACCAGATCTCGCTTTAATAAAGCAATATCAAGCTTTGTTAAAGACAGAAGGTATAAATGTGGAATTTTCTGACGAAGCTGTAAATAAGATTGCTGATATTGCTCAAGATGTCAATCAGCATACAGAAAATATTGGTGCACGTCGACTTCATACATTGTTAGAACGTCTCCTGGAAGATTTAAGCTTCGAAGCTCCAGACATTACAATGGAGACGATTACGATTACACCAGAGTATGTCGAAGAAAAACTCTCCAATATTGCGAAAAACCGAGATTTAAGCCGATATATTTTATAACAAAACAGGAGGAGACTGAAAGATGGATTTGTTAACGAGAAGTCGGAAAATTAATGACATGTTGCAAAAGGCAGGCGGGGAAAGTGTTAATTTCACAGATATGGCTGAAACACTACGTGACGTGTTGGCGTCCAATGTGTTTGTCATTAGTCGTCGTGGAAAACTATTAGGTTACGCCATTGTTCAAGAGATTGAAAATGAGCGCATGGAAAAAATGCTGGAAGAACGGCAATTTCCAGAAGAGTATACCGAAAGTCTGTTTGAAATTCACGAAACATCCCCGAATTTGCCTGTCGATAGTAAGTATACTGCATACCCGGAAGAGGACAAAGATCTATTTAAAAATGGCTTAACGACAGTCGTTCCGATTGTGGGCGGAGGTCAACGTCTTGGAACGCTTGTATTCTCCCGCTTAAATGATCCGTATGAAGATGATGATTTAGTGTTAGCGGAGTACGGTGCGACAGTCGTAGGAATGGAAATACTTCATGAGAAAACGCAAGAAATTGAAGAAGAAGCACGGAGTAAAGCGGTAGTACAAATGGCGATTAGCTCTCTTTCTTATAGTGAACTAGAAGCGGTAGAACATATTTTTGAAGAGCTAGACGCCAAAGAAGGATTGCTTGTCGCAAGCAAAATTGCTGACCGCGTCGGCATTACCCGTTCCGTCATCGTAAACGCACTCAGAAAATTAGAAAGTGCCGGTGTGATTGAATCGCGTTCTTTAGGAATGAAAGGAACGTACATTAAAGTATTAAACGATAAATTTCTCATTGAATTAGACAAGTTAAAAATGAGTGGTTAATCGACATATCATTACAAACTACGAGGAGAACCAATTGTGATGGAAATCGTAATTGGTTCTTTTTTCATGCCTTTGTTCGCCGTGACTGAAGATAAGAAATTGCGCTTAGAAAGGAAAGTGCAAACTTAAGTCTTATGATTTAGTAGAAATGGAGATGGTACTTTTATATGAATTTGTGAACAATGTTAGACAAATGAGGAAAATTTATATAAAATTTAGGTAGCATGTTGTAGAAAAAGGAAAACTTTTGCGGTAGAATGAGGTATTGTACGAATGATGTATCGAAAAAATTCATAGATAAATAGTCACGGGAGGGGAGAAACATGGGACTTTTTGATTCTAGTTCTTTTTATGCCCTGGAAAATGGATTGAAAGGCGCACTCTTGGAGCAAAAAGCGATTGCACAAAATGTCGCGAATAGTGACACTCCAAATTATAAAGCAAAGCGGGCTCAATTTCAGCATGTGTTGGAAGAAGTAACGGAAAAACAACGACTAGAAGCATACCGGACACATCCGAAACATATAGCGTTTGGTCCAATGAAAAAAGGACCTTATATAAGCGAAGATCGCTCCACGATGTACCATCATAACGGAAACAATGTCGACATGGATAAGGAAATGTCGAATCTAGCAAAAAACCAAATTTATTACAACGCATTAACGGATCGTTTAAGCAGTAAGTTTCAAAGTTTAAAATCTGCCGTTCGGGGAGGATAGAGAACGATGGGGATTTTTCATGGGATCAATATTTCTGCCTCTGGTTTAACAGCTCAGAGGTTGCGCATGGATGTTACTGCTGCGAACATCGCCAATGCAGATTCAACGAGAGGTCGGTTCGTCAATGGGGAGTGGGAACCTTATCGTAGGAAAATGGTATCGATGTCGCCAAAACAACCTTCTTTTTCTACTTACTTAAAAAAAGCGCAAGGAAACGGGGAAAGAAACCCGGGGGAAGGAGTAAAGGTTGACCGGATCGTGGAAGACACAACACCATTTAAACAAGTGTATCGACCGGATCATCCGGAAGCGAACGAAGATGGCTTTGTCGCTTTGCCAAACGTGGATCCATTAAAAGAAATGGTGAATATGATCAGTGCGACGCGTTCCTATGAAGCGAATGTCACAACGATCAATGCAACAAAAAACATGATGTTAAAAGCATTGGAAATCGGACGGAATCAATAAAATCGTTCCGTTCTAAAAGGGGAGGAAACCGATGAATCCTTTTATATCAAACGTAGTAACACCGATGTCGCCACAAGTGAAGCAGGCAGAATCCAGCTCGACGATAAAGACACCAGCAGAAGCCCAAGAGACGTTTAAAAAAGCATTGAGTGAAGCGATTCAAAAAGTAAATGAAGCACAGCATCATTCCGATGAAATGACGACAAAGCTCGCGACAGGAGAAGTGGAAGATTTACATGACGTCATGGTCGCGGCGGAAAAAGCAAGTGTCATGTTACAAACAACCATTGAAGTACGAAATAAAGCAATGGAAGCTTACCAAGAAATCATGCGAATGCAAGTATGATGGAACGTTTCCAGGTGATGTAGGCGGGAGGAACCATGAAAGAACAATTGTTACAAGCGAAAGAGAAAGCAACTGAATATTGGAAAACGCGGTCAAAAAAACAAAAATGGTTCATGCTCGCCACCTTCATCCTATTTTTCCTCCTTCTTTTATTGCTCGTATTTTTGATGAGACCGAACTATGTTCCTTTATATACAAATCTTTCTCCGGAAGAAACAGGTCAAATAAAAGAAACATTGGACCAACGCGGGATCCCTTCACAATTATCGAATGATGGTTCTGCCATTAGCGTACCTGAAGACCAGGTCGATGCGTTAAAAGTGGAACTCGCTGCCGAAGGAATACCGGAAAGTGGCGCCATTGATTATACATTCATCGAAGACCAAGTCGGTTTTGGAATGACAGATAATGAGTTTAGCGTCATGGAAAGAGCCGCGATGCAAACGGAATTGGAAAATTTAATCCAAAACCTTGATGGCGTGGAAAGCGCGAATGTCATGATTACTCTACCGGAAGAATCCACTTGGGTATCAGAAGAAGCGAAACAAGCAACGGCCTCGATCGTTCTTAACACCGGTGGACGGGGGAGCATCGATGAGGAACAAATACGAGCGTTGTACCATCTCGTTTCCAAAAGTGTACCGGACTTACCTGTAGATAATATCGTCATTATGAACGAAAGATTTGAACATTTTTATTATGAAGATAGTAATAATTCTTCCTCATCGATGAGCGCATACGAAGAACAACGTCAAATTCAATTAGATGTGGAACGACGACTGCAAACGCAAATTCAACAAATGCTCGGGACGTTAATGGGGCCTGATAAAGTTCTCGTTACGGTGACGACAGATTTAGATTTTACGCAAGAAAATCGCGAAGAAGCACTCGTAGAACCAGTGGATGAAGAGAATATGGAAGGAATTGAAATCAGTGCAGAACGAATCACCGAGACTTTTGAAGGAGAGGAAATAGAAGAAGGTGGTGTGCCGGGGGCAGGAGAGGAAGATGTCGTAAACTATCCGGCCGGTGGCATGGATGGAAATGGGGATTACGAACGGACGGAAGAACGAATTAACAATGAAGTGAATCGCATCCATCGAGAAATCGTTGAAAGTCCTTATAAAATCAGAGATATTGGGATTCAAGTCATGGTGGAACCGCCTGACCCTGAAGATCCGACTTCTTTACCACCAGGTAGTATAAACGATATTGAACAAATATTAAGCACGATTGTGGCGACAAGTATTGATGATACATATTTAGAAGACGTCACAGAAGAAGAAATCAGTGAAAAAATATTTGTTTCTTCTCAACCATTTGCTGGGAAAGTTGTTGTAGAAGAAGAAGTTAGCACCAATATTCCACTCTGGATGTATATTTTATCCGGTGTACTCATTGTGCTTGTCATCGTGTTAGCCTTCTTACTGTTAAGAAGAAGACGACAAGAAGAGGAAGAATTACTAGTAGAGGAAGATCTTCCAACCGAAGAAGAGATTCCAGACATCCCAGAAAGAGAAGATTCGGAACACGAGACAAGAAGAAAGCAACTGGAACGTCTAGCCAGAGAGAAACCGGAGGAATTTTCGAAGTTATTACGGACTTGGTTGTCTGAAGATTAGGAGGAACGAGAATGGCAAGGGGCGGAAAAAACAGGTTAACTGGTAGACAAAAAGCAGCAATGCTTTTGATCTCTCTCGGTCCTGATGTGTCAGCGCAAGTGTATAAACATTTAAGCGAAGAAGAAATTGAAAAGTTGACGCTGGAAATTGCCAATGTTCGTCAAGTGGATAGTGAGACGAAAGAGCGCGTGTTAGAGGAATTTCATCAAATTGCACTTGCGCAAGATTACATTTCACAAGGTGGAATTGGATATGCAAAAAGTGTATTAGAAAAGGCTCTCGGTGAGGAAGAAGCGATGGCTATCATCGAGCGC
The DNA here is from genome assembly GCF_027853235.1 of Aliibacillus thermotolerans. Taxonomy (GTDB): domain Bacteria; phylum Bacillota; class Bacilli; order Bacillales; family Marinococcaceae; genus Aliibacillus; species Aliibacillus thermotolerans. The sequence continues at coordinate 95,852 of NZ_WKJG01000072.1, read as the reverse complement.
CTCACATCCACTTTACAAGTAAAGCCCTTTGACTTTGCGCGCAAAGCCGATTCCTCTCAAATCTTGAATTTTATTCAAAACGAACACCCACAAACGATTGCGCTTATTTTGTCTTATTTAACACCGGAACAAGCGGGTCAAATATTGTCCGAACTTCCACAAGAAATGCAAGCGGACGTAGCGAAACGCATTGCCGTGATGGATAGCACGTCACCGGAAATCATTAACGAAGTGGAAACCATTCTTGAACAAAAATTGTCTGCTACCGTCACCCAAGACTATACGGAAACCGGTGGGATTGAATCGGTCGTGGAAGTGTTAAATAGTGTCGACCGCAGTACGGAACGGACCATTTTAGATGCTCTTGAAATCCAAGACCCTGAATTAGCAGACGAAATCAAAAAACGGATGTTCGTCTTTGAAGATATTGTGACGTTAGATAATCGCTCGATTCAACGTGTCATTCGTGATGTGGAAAACGACGACTTGCAACTAGCATTAAAAGTAGCCAGTGAAGAAGTGAAAGAAGTCATCTTTAACAACATGTCGAAACGAATGGCCGAGACTTTCAAAGAAGAAATGGAATTCATGGGGCCGGTCCGTTTACGGGACGTGGAAGAAGCACAATCTCGAATTGTAGCGATTATCCGTCGTCTCGAAGAAACCGGTGAAATTATTATTGCGCGCGGCGGAGGAGATGATGTGATTGTCTAACGTCATTAAAAGCGTAGGGGAACGAACGCTTTCTACGGAGTCGCGACCGATTGAGATTAAAACCATTTCTCTTCCTAAAAAAGAAAAAGGAGCGGAAAAGAGACAGGACGAAAAAGAGAATCAACGATTGGAAACGTACTTGAAAGAGAGAGAACAGCGATTACAACAAAAAGAAAAAGAGATGGAAAAGCGCCTTCGTGCAGCGGAGGAAGAGTTACAGCTCGCTCGCGAAAAAATCAAAAAAGAAGAGCAAGAGGCGGAAGAAAAATTACAAGTTGCCTTTCAACAAGCAGAAGAAACAGGTTATCAAGCAGGTTTTGAAAAAGGAGTACAAGACGGATTCCTCTCTTACGAACAAAAAATAAATGAAGCAAAAGAAGTGATACAAACGGCGAAAAATGACTATCATCTTTATTTAGAAAAAGCAGAACCCGTCATTTTAGAATTGGCGCTTGCCATTGCGAAACGAATTGTCCATCATGAATTGCAAGATGAGGACAAGTGGATGCAACTTGTAAAAGAGGCAGTTCAAGAAGTGAAAGAACAAAAAGAAGTGGCCATTTACGTTGCTCCAACGCAGTATCCGCTCTTAAAGAATCGACAACAAGAAATGGAAAGTATCCTTCCTTATGCAAAAGAGTTAATTATTTTGCCAGATGCAGAGTTAACAGACAATGCTTGTTTCATAGAAACACCATACGGACGAATCGATGCGTCTGTCGATAGTCAACTGGAAGAATTAAAACGTCAATTACACGAGCGGTTAAAGGAAGGGGAAAAGGATGAAAGCAGCTGATCTCATTCCGGTTGTTTCACAGTTAAATCCGTTGAAGCAATACGGAAAAGTCACTCGCGTCGTTGGCCTTACCATTGAATCGCAAGGCCCAAAAACAGCAATAGGAGATATTTGCCTCATTCATACAAATCACCAAAAAGAAATCGTCTGGGCGGAAGTTGTCGGTTTTAAAGATCAAAAAGTACTCCTCATGCCTTTTACTCCTATGGTAGATATCGGACCGGGAAATTTAGTGGAAGCAACGGGAAAGTCTCTTCAAATAAAAGTAGGGACAAATATCGTCGGACAAGTATTAGATGGAATTGGTCGTCCTTTAAATGGAATGGATTTGCCAAAAGGTCTCCTTGTAACGGATGCGGAACGAGAGCCTCCAAATCCGCTCATGCGACCGCGAATTGATACCCCCCTTTCCCTTGGAGTGAAAGCCATTGACGGGCTACTTACGGTAGGACGGGGACAAAGAGTAGGTATTTTTGCCGGTAGTGGGGTCGGGAAAAGTACCCTTCTTTCCATGATTACGAAGCACTCCGAAGCAGACGTAAACGTCATTGCATTGATCGGGGAGCGCGGCAGAGAAGTAAAAGAATTTATTGAGCGAGATCTTGGAGAAAAAGGGATGAAGAAATCGATTGTGGTCGTAGCGACTTCCGACCAACCGGCGTTAATGAGAGTGAAAGGAGCGTTTACGGCCACCGCTATCGCGGAATATTTTCGCGATCAAGGAAAACATGTCAACTTAATGATGGACTCAGTCACTCGTTTTGCGATGGCCCAACGAGAAATCGGCTTAGCAGTCGGTGAACCGCCGACAACGAAAGGGTACACCCCAAGTGTTTTTGCGCTTTTACCTCGTTTGTTAGAGCGTTCCGGCACGTACAACGAAGGAAGCATCACCGCTTTTTATACGGTATTGGTGGATGGCGATGATTTGAATGAACCAATTGCCGATGCGGTGCGCGGAATTTTAGATGGGCATCTCGTTCTCGACCGGAAATTAGCGGATAAAGGACATTTTCCCGCCATTCACATTTTAAAAAGTGTCAGCCGCATCATGAATGAAATCGTCACACCCGAACATCGCGAAATCGCATCTACGGTACGACGATTACTGGCGACGTACGAGGAGTCGGAAGATTTAATTCAAATCGGCGCCTATAAAAAAGGTTCTTCGCCGGAAGTAGATGAAGCGATGGAAAAAATTCCTTCTATTCACGCGTTTTTACAGCAAGATATGCATGAAGCATATACGTTTGATGAAACAATGGAGCAACTCGTTAAAAGTGTTCAATCATGAAGGGGAGTAAGATGATGGGTTTTACATATTCGTTCCAACAAATTCTTGAATTAAAAGAACGAGAGAAAGAGGCAAAAGAGCAAGAATACCAACAATCTGTCAATCAGTTCGAAAAAGTAGCAACGGCTTTATATGAGTTGTTGCGACAAAAAGAACAAATAGAAGAAATGTATGAAAAGAAAATGAAAGAAGGAATGTTGATTCAAGAATTACAACAAAACGAAAAAGCCCTTTTTCAACTTACCAACGAAATTCAAGCAGTGACGAAAAAAACAAACATCGCGCGTTTACGCATGCAAAAAAAGGAAGAAGAAATGAAAGTGGCTACAATAGAATGGAAAAAATATGAAAAAATGAAAGAGCGTGCCCACGAAAACTACAAGGAAGAAGTGAAAAAGGAAGAAGCGAAGCAAATGGATGAGCTTTCTCTTCGAAAATATGCCTTTCGTACATGAAATTAGGTGAAGGTATGGCGAATACGAACAATGAAAAAAAGACAAGTAAATTACAATGGTTTTTCCTCCTCTTTTTCATACCAGCTGTTTTTTTCATCGTTGTCGGTGTCATTATTTTATCGATTCTTGGCATCAATGTATTCGAGGCGGGAAAACATGTCGCATCCCAAATACCAGGGGTTCAATCATTATTGGAAGAGGAAGAAAAAGTTGACACCCCCACCGTCACGGTGGAAGACTTAGAACGAAAAGATCGAGAAATTGTCCAACTGGAGAGGCAATTGGAAGAAAAAGAAGAAGAAATACGCGCTTTAGAAAATGAGTTGGAAGAATTAACGTTAGAAGAAGAGGAAGACAGTGAAGAGCTTCCGACTGAAATCCAAAACGATTTGAAAGAACTCGCTCAGGTGTATGAAAGTATGTCACCGGGTAAAGCCGCTGCCATTATGGAAAACATGTCCACGGAAGAAGTGTTGTTTCATATGAGTGAAATGAATGTTGACACACGCGGTGCCATATTGGCAAAAATGGATCCGGAAAAAGCGGCGGAAGTAATGAATGCTTTCAGTCAAAAATGAAGCATATTTGAAAGGAGGTGAACAGATGAATATGCAGATCGGGCAACTGCTCTCAATGAAAAGTGACACGGCATTCGGTGAGATAAATCAACCGGGGCATACAGCAACGAATTTTTTCGATATTTTGCTAGGTGCTCAACATAAGATGACAAGTACAATGTTACAAGACGACACGAAGGAAAGCATCTTTTCTATTGAGGAAGCGTTGCAACAGTTTCTCAAAGAAGGAAAAGGAATCGTCGAAAACTTTTTGCCGGAATTGGCATTCTTATTATCGGAAGAAGTGTTCCTCTCTCCGTGGAATATGACAGACACTCCGTTTTTTTCCGAGCTTCCAACAGAAGTGCAGCAACTTCTATTGGAATGGTTGTCCCTTTCGGAAGAAGAGCAGTTAGATACTGTTGTCACGTGGCTTGAAGGAAGTGAAATGGCCGTCAACAGTGGGGTGTTATTCGATATGAAGCAACACTTCGAACGAGCGATGGCAGCAACGTTTATCATCACCGAAGCATTATCTCAGGCGAAAATGGAAGAATCTACGGAATTATTACAAGCGCTGGAAAACGTGTCGAAAGTAGCAGAAGGGTCTTCTATGACTATCTTCTCTCCTACTTTTTTCGCGGCAATTCAATCGTTGATGGACCCGCTACTAGGGAAGCAGTCAAGCGTGACGAATGCACGAACGCATCAAGAAGCGCTTGTGCACCGAGGAGAACAACTTCTTTCTTTTTTATCCATTTCCGAACCTCCTGAAAAACAAATCGGAAACATGGAGAGAAATGCCAATGACTATTTAAAACAAGTACTAGCACGTCATTTTCACACGAATCATCCCTCGGCGTCTCCTGCAACCGCTAGCCACATTGCGGATACCGGCGTCATGTCGAAGGTAGAACAGATGACCCTTTACTTAGGAGAAGCAAAGACAGAACACGCGCGGGCACAAGAATTTATTCGACAGTTTCAACAGTTGTTAGGGCGGAGTTCTCTTCAATCGTTTAAAAATGGAACGACTGAATTATCAATAAAACTGCACCCGGAACATTTAGGTCGGTTAGACATTAAAATTGTACACGAAAATGGCCGTTTGCATGCGCGACTGATCACAACGACCCAACTGGCAAAAGAAATGGTTGAGAGTCAACTTCACCAATTGAGACAAGCTTTCGTGCAACAAAATATTGGCATTGAGCGCATCGACGTGCAACAATCCCCGCTTTCTTATCTCCAACAAGAAGGACGGGAACAGAAAGAGCGGGATGAAACGCCATCCAAACAAAGAAAGAATAAAAATAACCGCGAAGAAAGTACTTCCGCTGACTTTGAAGAAGTACTGGCACAGTTAACTTTTAATGAAAAAGTGTAGGTGAAACAACGTGGACCAATCCATCCATAATGAGTATCAGATTCCCTCTTCAAACGAAACACCGATTGTGTCAGGACGAGATAGCACCATCATGGGGAAAGATGACTTTTTAAAAATTTTAATTGCCCAACTTGCAAACCAAGACCCTTTAAACCCGATGGAAGACCGGGAATTTGTGACACAAATGGCGCAGTTTTCGACCTTGGAACAAATGATGCAAATGACAAATGCGATTGAATCTTTTGCGAGAGTCCATGAAAGCACGGCCCTTGTCCAACATAGTGAATTAATTGGAAAAGAAATCGTCTGGGCTCGACTTGTAGAAGAAGATGGACGGATTGTCGATATCGAGGAAGTAACGAATACAGTCATATCCGTCAAGCGTGATCTCGATGGCAGCATTCGTTTACTTTTAGACGATGATCGCTGGATTAACAGCGAACAGCTCATCCAAGTGAATGAAAAGGAAGATAGCACGGATGCACCAGAAGAAGACAACGATGAAGAATAGAGAGAGATCGTCTAAAGGAGTGGAAGACGATGTCACATATTCCAATTAAAGGTTTCCATTCACTTCCCCCACTGCCAACACAAACAACAAACAAAACGACAAAGCACAAAGAAACATCCTTTCAAAACGTGCTCGAGCAACAAATGCAATTAGACAATCCTTTAAAACTAAGCAAACATGCGCAAAAACGTCTTCAGGAACGGGATGTCGTTGTAACCGCATCGGAGTGGGAACACATTTCAAAAAAAGTGATGGAAGCAAAAGACAAAGGGGTCACGGACTCAGTCGTATTAACGAAAGAAGCGGCGCTTGTCGTCAGTGCGAAAAACAACACAGTCATTACCGCGATGAAACGAGAAGAAGCGACCTCTCACATTTTTACGAACATTAACGGAACCATTGTCGTATAAGGTCCGACCGGACACGGAGACCGACAGACAGCCGACCGACCGACGCTGTCGCTATGAAAAAATTTGCAAGGAGGAATACATATGCTACGCTCCATGTATTCAAGTATTTCAGGTTTAAGAAACTTTCAACAAAAACTAGATGTGACATCGAACAATATCGCCAACGTCAACACCTTCGGATTTAAAAAAGGCCGGGTGACTTTTAAAGATATGGTCAGTCAACAAATCGCCGGAGCAACCGGGCCTGACGAAGTACGAGGAGGTTCCAATCCTCGCCAAATTGGACTTGGAGTACAACTTGGGACCATTGATACCGTTCACACCCAAGGAAGCCTACAGTCTACAAACCGTGAACTGGACTTAGGGATTGACGGGGATGGATTTTTTATTGTTGCAGATAGGGAGGGTAATCCATATTATACTCGAGCGGGTAACTTTTATTTAGATGAAAATGGCTACATTGTAACTGGTGATGGATATTATCTATTGGGTGAAGTTGACAATGGTGATAATGCAGATTTAATTATAAATAATAAAAATCTGTACCGTATTCAAATTGACCCCGACGTAGAAAGTTTTAGTATAGGAGAAAATGGAGTGATAGTAACTGTAGAATCAGGAGAAGAATCAGGAGAAGAATCAGGAGAAGAATCAGGAGATACCACAGCAAACGAAATAGCAACGATTCAACTTGCTTATTTTGCGAATCCAGAAGGACTTCAAAAAGTCGGTTCAAACTTATACATTGAAACAGCAAACTCTGGTTCTCCTTTTGATGATGATACTGGTGGTATTGCTCCACCAGGAGAAGATGGAACTGGTAGAATTGTCGCTGGTACGCTTGAAATGTCCAACGTGGATTTGGCGGAAGAGTTTACGGAAATGATTGTCGCCCAGCGTGGTTTCCAAGCGAACACCCGGGGGATTACGACCGCGGATGAAATTTTACAAGAGTTAATGAATATTAAACGATAATTTCTATGAAAGTTTGAAAAAAGGAGGGGGAAGTAAAGGGTTTCCTTTACTTCCTGCATACATATGATTCCATTAACGAAATTAAACGGGGATGTTTTTTACGTGAACGTTCCGCTCATTGAGCAAGTGGAAGCACTACCGGATACGACGATTACGTTAGTTAACGGGAAGAAGCTGTTTGTGCGTGAATCGACGAAAGAAGTGAATGAGCTCGTTCTCGCCTTTTACCGTAGAATCGGGTTGATGGGTATTTCAACGAGAAAGGAGGAGACGTAACGTTGTTTCAAAATAAGCTCGTCAATATAATGCTTATGATTCTCATGACGATCGCCCTCCTTGGCGTTGTCACCGTCCTTCTCGTTCGTTCCTTTTCGACGCCGGAAGCAAATGGAGCGAATCCGACGATTGATGAGATCATTGAAAACTCTTGGGAAACGGAGGAAATCACGACGAATTTAAATGGAAGAGGTTATGTACAAGCGCGCTTTCGCATTCATGTCGATTCCAAAGAAGCAAGGGAAGAACTGGAAAAACGTGATTTCCAAGTGAATCATATCATTATTCACGAACTTGCAGGGCAATCGGAACAAGAGTTGCGAACACAAGAAGGGATGGAAACGTTAGAAGATAATCTTCGTAGAAAAATTGATGATATTCTGGAAGCAGGAACAGTGATTCGTGTCTATATGACAGAGCGTGTCGTTCAATAGTTTATCGGAAAGGCGAATCGAGGTGATGGCAAATGGCAGATGTACTCTCTCAAGGGGAAATAGACTCTCTCTTATCTGCGCTCTCAACAGGGGAGATGGATGCAGATGAATTAAAAAAAGAAGAATCCGAACGAAAAATTAAAACCTATGATTTTAAGCGTGCGCTTCGCTTTTCCAAAGATCAAGTACGAAGTTTAACACGAATTCATGAGAACTTTGCACGCCTATTGACGACAACGTTTTCTGCTCAACTACGTACATTTGTGCAAATGAATGTCGCATCCGTCGATCAAATCCCATATGAAGAGTTTATTCGATCGATTCCAAAAATGACTTTGTTGAATGTTTTTGAAGCACATCCTTTGGAAGGGCGGCTCTTAATTGAAGTGAACCCGAACATCGGTTATGCGATGTTGGACCGACTTCTCGGCGGAAAAGGAACAGGGATGAACAAAGTTGAAAATTTAACGGAAATTGAAACGAAGCTCATCACTCAATTGTTTCACCGCATGTTAGAGACCTTTCAAACCGCTTGGGAATCGATGATTGAAATTGACCCTGTGATGGCTGATTTAGAAGTGAATCCGCAATTTTTACAAATGGTGTCACCGAACGAGACCGTCGTTGTCATTTCCCTGTCGACGACGATCGGAGAAGCGAGCGGAATGATTAACGTCTGTTTACCCCATGTCGTGTTAGAAGAAATATTACCGAAATTAACGATGCACCATTGGATGCAAACGAAGAAAAAGGAAAGAAAAGAAGGAGAAGTCGAAGCGCTGAAACAGACGTTAAAATCAACACAAGTTGCCTTAAAAGTCATTCTTGGCCATTCACAGATTACCGTGGAAGAGTTGTTACATTTACAACGAGGGGACGTCATTGAATTGGACCAAAATATTGATCAACCACTCGTCATTTATGCTGGTGGGGAGCCGAAATTTTACGGTCAACCGGGACAAAGAAAACAACGGATGGCGGTACAAGTGACAGAAGTATTAGAAGAGATGGGAGGATGGACGGATGAATGATGACATGCTTTCGCAAGAAGAAATCAATGAATTATTAAAAAGTGTCGAAGGAGACGATGGGGAAGAAGAATCAGAGCTTCGTGATACAAAAGAAACATCATTAAATTCTTCCATCGACGATTATTTAGATCCAATTCAGCAAGATGCCCTCGGTGAAATCGGCAATATTTCCTTTGGTAGTGCAGCCACTGCCTTATCGGAACTGTTGGGACAAAAAGTAGAGATTACCACCCCTACCGTATCCATCATTAAATACGATGAATTGGATGAAGAGTTTCCACAACCTCATGTTGCTGTTCATGTGAAATATACAGAAGGGTTTGAAGGAACGAATTTACTAGTGATCCATTCCCGTGACGCTGCAATTATCGCTGATTTAATGTTAGGAGGAGATGGCAGTTCTCCGTCGGAAGAATTGGATGATATGCATATAAGCGCGGTTCAGGAAGCGATGAATCAAATGATGGGTTCTGCTTCGACGTCCATGTCGACGGTTTTCAATAAGCGAGTTGATATTTCTCCACCAGGGATTGACATGTTGGATGTGAAAGAAGGCGAAGGAACAGATAAATTGCCGGATGAAGACAATATCGTCCAAGTGGCATTTCGCTTAAAAATTGGCGATTTAATTGACTCTTCGTTAATGCAATTATTGAGTATTCCGTTTGCTACTCAAATGGTGAGCGATTTAATGAATCCGGAAACGGAAGTTGGCTTGCAAATGGAAGAGCCGGTAGCGGCACCAGAGCCGACACCACCTGCACCGGATCCAACCCCGCCTCCAAAAGCAGAGCCGGTCATGGAAGAGTCGCCGAAAGAAGAAGTGTCGCAACGACCAACCCAAGACCATGCTTCATTAGACAGTGGCAAAACGATGGATGCGACAAACAAGCGAGTACAACCTGCTGCTTTTGCTTCTTTTGACACGCCGTCCTTAAACGAATCAGAAGCGCGAAATTTAGAGATGCTCCTTGATATTCCGCTGGAAGTCACGGTGGAATTGGGGCGTACGAAGCGATCCATTGGTGATATTTTAGAATTTACGCAAGGATCGATTATCGAACTAGATAAATTGGCAGGAGAACCGGTGGATATTTTAGTGAATCAAAAGTTAATTGCAAAAGGAGAAGTCGTCGTAATCGATGAAAACTTCGGGGTACGAGTGACAGATATTGTAAGCCGAGCAGATCGGATAAAACATTTAAAACAATGACTGGGTATTGACAAGGGGGATGAAATAGTGGCACATTCTGTATTAATTGTCGATGATGCGGCGTTTATGCGGATGATGATCAAAGACATATTAGAAAAAAACGGGTATGAAGTAGCAGGAGAAGCAAAAGACGGCAAAGAAGCCGTGGAGCTGTATCAAGAACTGAATCCGGACTTAGTGACAATGGATATTACGATGCCTGAAATGGATGGTATTACTGCTTTGAAAGAAATCAAAAAGTTGGACCCGAATGCGAAAGTAATCATGTGCTCTGCGATGGGACAACAAGCAATGGTGATCGATGCGATTCAAGCAGGGGCAAAAGACTTTGTTGTGAAACCGTTCCAAGCGGATCGCGTGCTTGAAGCAATCAATAAAACCCTTGGCTAACATGGATAGGATGACAAATCATGCGTAAGGTAACAAAATATCTCTTTCTCTTCTTGATCTGTTTTCTTTTTCTTTCTCCTTTCCCGGTGGGTGGAGAAGAAGATGAAAACCGAACCATTTTAGACACGTTGGAAGAGAAAGAAAGCGAACCGGGAGAAGATGCGTCTGATTCAGAAGAAGAAAGCATCCCCTTTAATGACGAAACCGATGCGGAACAAGAACCCACGTTTATGGAAGAAAGAAGTTTATTTTCGCTCTTTCTGCGCCTTTTCTTCGCTTTAATTGTGGTCGTAGGTTTTATGTATGTCTTGTTGAAATGGATGAATAAAAGGACTAGACAATTTCAATCGCATCAGACGCTTCAAAACCTGGGCGGCGTTCCCCTCGGTCAAAATAAATCGGTGCAATTAATCAAAGTCGGGGAGCGCTTGCTCGTTATCGGTGTTGGGGATTCGATTCATTTATTAAAAGAAATCGACTCTGAAGAAGAAATCGAAGCGCTCATGGAACAGCATCCTTCGAATGATAATGATTGGAAAGAGAAAGGGACGGCGATATGGAATCGGTTTGTCCGAAAAGACGAAAACGAAGAAAAGAAGCAGCCTCCTTTTTCCGAGTTGATGGAGAAAGAATTGCAAGAAATGTCGCAAACGAGGAAAAAAGCTCGTCAACAATTAAAGGAGTTTGACTCATGATTTTTTTTATTCCGGCGGTTGATTTTGGTAATTTTATTAGTGATGACCCAGAAAACTTAGCAACGACGTTACAACTTATTTTCCTCATTACCATTTTATCTCTTGCACCGGCGATTCTCATTTTAATGACGAGCTTTACAAGAATCGTCGTCGTATTATCTTTCGTTCGTATGGGGCTGGCGACGCAACAAATGCCCCCAAACCAAGTGTTAATTAGTTTGGCATTATTTATGACATTTTTTATTATGTCACCGGTGTTTTCCGAAGTGTATGAAGACGCCCTCGTTCCAATGTTTGACGGAGAATTGACGCAAGAAGAAGCTTTTGAAGAAGCTTCCGGTCCGATTAAATCATTTATGGCAGAACATACCCGTGAAAAAGATCTCTCTTTGTTTATGGGATATGCCGGGATGGACCGACCAGAGACCATTGATGATATTCCTCTTTCGGCACTGATTCCTGCTTTTGCGATTAGCGAATTAAAAACTGCTTTTCAAATTGGTTTCCTGATTTTTGTTCCGTTTCTCGTCATCGATATGATCGTGGCGAGTGTTTTGATGTCAATGGGAATGATGATGTTGCCTCCGGTGATGATTTCACTCCCATTTAAAATTTTATTGTTTGTCCTTGTGGACGGTTGGTATTTAGTCGTCGAATCTTTATTGATCAGTTATTAGCGCGAAGGGGGAATGAGGATGACTGCGGAGACTGTCATCAACATCGCAGAAAATGGGGTTTTAACTGTCTTTTTTGTTGCCGGTCCCCTTTTAATCATTGCACTTTTGCTCGGGTTTGGGGTTGCAATTTTTCAAGCGACGACACAAATACAAGAACAAACCCTTGCATTTATTCCGAAAATTTTAGGAGTACTCGCTTCTCTTGTTTTGTTTGGACCTTGGATGTTGTCGCAACTTGTCCATTTTACGTATCAAATTTTAAACAATTTACATCAATTTATAGGGTAGTTGCTTATGACGCTAGAGATGTTGTTGGAACAGTGGGCCATCTTTTTATTAGTGCTCGTGCGCATCCTTGCTTTTTTCACAAGCATGCCTTTATTTTCTTATCGAAATGTGCCTGCTGTCTTCAAAATAGGACTCGGTGTTTTTTTCGCTTTGATTCTCGCGTTTGCCATTGACGTACCTGAGGAGACGATCGTCTTTGACAACACATACTTTTTACTATTATTTAAAGAGCTTCTCGTCGGTCTATCCATTGGCTTCATTGCTGGTATGTTAATGTATGCCGTCCAAGTGGCGGGGATGTTTTTAGATATTGCGTTCGGCTTTCTCGTTGCGAATGTCATTGACCCGCAAACGGGAGCTCAAAGCCCGTTAATGGGAGGATATTTATATACTTTCGCGCTGTTGTTTTTACTTGCAACAGATGGCCATCATCTCATTCTTGATGGAATTTATTATAGTTATTCGTTTATCCCGATCGACCAATTATTTTTGCCGTTTGGAGAAGAAGCCGTGGTGAGGGAAGCGATGACTGCTTTTACGACGATGTTTGCGGTGGCGTTTCAAATGAGTTTTCCGGTGGTTGGTTCTTTGTTTTTAATCGATGTGGCTCTTGGGATGATGTCTCGTGCCGTGCCGCAAATGAATGTGTTTGTCGTTGGACTTCCGCTTAAAATCTTTGCGGGACTCCCTATATTAGCTATTTCTTTACCTGCTTTTTTCTTACTCACAGACCGATTATTTGACGAAATGTTTGTCACGATGCGGACGTTGATGGAGCTTTTTGGAGGCAGCTAACATGAAGTGGAAAGTTAACTTACAATATTTTTCCCAAGAGAAAACGGAAAAAGCCACTCCGAAAAAACGGCAGGATACTCGTAAAAAAGGACAAGTTGCCAAAAGTACGGATGTCAATACGGCGTTGATTTTATTTGCAGTTTTTTTGTTTCTGTTTTTTTATGCAGAGGTTCTCGGGACGTTTTTGTTTTCGATGTTAAGGCAAGTATTAACGGAATATATCACTTGGGATATTAACGAACAAACGATCCCGGTGATTTTTGAAGAACTGGCATTTGAAACGGCTTTGATATTGTTTCCTATCATGCTCATTGCCGTCATCTTTGGAGTTGGGGCTTCCGTGCTTCAAGTAGGTTTTATGTTCACACCAGAAGTGATCAAATTTAAATTAGAAAAAGTCAATCCGCTGAAAGGGTTGAAACGAATTTTTTCTTTGCGTGCGCTCGTGGAATTTTTGAAATCCATGCTTAAGATTACCCTCGTCGGTATCCTTGTGTTTGCTATTATTTGGTTTCATTTAGATTCTTTATTATTTTTGTCGCAAAAAGATTTAATGGACGGTTTCGGTCAAATCGCTTCTTTAACGGGAATGATAGGAATCTCGGTTGCACTCCTCTTACTGCTTTTATCCATTCCGGATTACATGTATCAAAAATATGATCATGAAAAACAAATTCGAATGTCAAAACAAGAAGTGAAAGATGAACATAAAAAAATGGAGGGAGATCCATTAATTAAATCGAAGCGGAAAAAGAAACAGATGGATATGGCGATGCAACGGATGATGCAAGAAGTACCGGAAGCAGACGTCATCATCACGAACCCAACTCATTTTGCCATCGCATTAAAGTATGAAGAAGAGCATATGGACGCGCCGAAAGTCATGGCGAAAGGAGCGGACTTTGTCGCCCTCCGAATGAAAACACTCGCGAAAAAACACAATGTCATTCAAGTGGAAAACAAACCGCTTGCAAGAGCGCTTTATGAAAAAACCGAGATTGGAGATGAAGTACCTGAAGAGTTGTTTCAAGCGGTTGCTGAAGTGTTGGCTTATGTGTATCGTTTACGGGATGAACAAGGATAAAGAAAATGTAAAGGAACAAAGGGGTATTCTTCTATGAGAGCAAGAGATTTTTCAGTATTGTTAGGTGTCATTTTAATCGTTGTCATGCTTATTATTCCATTACCAACATGGTTATTAGATATACTTATTTTATTGAACATTTCTCTTGCTCTTCTCATTATTCTTGTATCGATGAATACGAAAGAGCCGTTAGAGTTTTCCATTTTCCCGACATTGTTACTCTTAGTGACGTTGTTTCGGTTAGGATTAAACGTCTCCACAACTCGTTCCATTTTAGGAAAAGCAGAAGCGGGAAATGTGATTGATACGTTTGGGAATTTTGTGATCGGTGGAAATGTGGTGGTAGGGTTTGTTGTTTTCTTAATTCTCATCGTCATTCAATTTGTAGTGATTGTCAAAGGGGCAGAGCGTGTTTCGGAAGTAGGGGCGCGCTTTACTTTGGATGCGATGCCGGGTAAACAAATGAGTATTGATGCGGACTTAAATGCGGGACTTATTTCTGATGAAGAGGCGAAGCGCCGTCGGGAAAAAATTGAACAAGAAGCGGATTTTTACGGGGCGATGGACGGAGCAAGCAAGTTTGTAAAAGGAGATGCGATCGCCGGAATTGTCATCGTTTTGATTAACATGATTTTCGGATTAGCGATCGGAATGATGCAACACGGCATGAGCTTTGGAGATGCCACAAGCACTTATACCCTTCTTACGGTTGGGGATGGTTTAGTCACGCAAATTCCAGCCCTTCTCGTTTCCACCGCAACAGGTATTGTCGTCACGAGAGCAGCTTCTGAAGGAAACTTAGGACATGATGTGACGAAACAGCTCTTTGCCTTTCCGGCGATGTTGTACGTGGCGGCCGGCGTCATCTTTTTATTAGGAATTTTTACTCCGATTCATTTTTTACCGACCACCATCATTGCAGGAGCCCTTTTTCTGTTAGGGTTTACGTTAAAACGAGCGGAAGAGAAGTTGTCCGAAGAAACGGAAGAAGAAGTGGCGGCGGAGGAAGAAGAACCGGATATGACTACACCTGAAAATGTGGTGAATTTGCTCACGGTAGATCCTATTGAATTTGAATTCGGATATGGTCTCATTCCGCTTGCCGATGCGAATCAAGGGGGAGATTTACTTGACCGCGTCGTGATGATTCGCCGTCAGTTGGCGTTAGAAATGGGGATGGTCGTTCCTGTTATTCGCATTCGAGACAACATCCAATTGCAACCGAATGAATATGTCATTAAGATTAGAGGGAATGAAGTGGCACGGGGAGAATTACTGTTAGACCATTATATGGCAATGAGTCCAGGGGTGGAAGATGAATCGATTACAGGGATTGAAACGACTGAGCCTGCTTTTGGTCTTCCAGCGCTATGGATTGGGGAAGATATGAAAGATCAAGCAGAGCTTTCAGGATATACCGTTGTCGACCCGCCATCTGTGGTCTCTACTCATTTAACGGAAGTGATTAAAGCCCATGCCCACGAGCTACTCGGCCGGGAAGAAACGAAGCAACTGGTCGATCATTTAAAAGAAAGTTATCCGACCCTTGTCGAAGATGTGACGCCAAACCCGCTATCACTTGGAGATATTCAAAAAGTGTTGTCGAATTTATTAAAAGAAAATGTCTCTATTCGTAATTTACCAGTGATTTTTGAAACGTTGGCTGAATATGGCCATTTAACAAAAGATATGACGCTTATTACCGAATACGTCCGGCAATCGTTATCTCGTCAAATTACAAAACAATACGCACCGGAAGGCGAAACCTTGTATGTGGCTACTTTAAGTGCTCAAGTAGAAAAGACCATTTCGGAAGCGGTGCAGCAGACAGAACATGGAAATTATTTAAGTTTGCCACCAGAAGAGTCGCAAAAAATTGTGGAAGCTATTCATCAAGAAGCGGAACGTTTAAGTCAAATGGGACGGTCTCCAATTATTTTATGTTCTCCGGCGGTTCGGATGTACGTTCGTCAACTGACGGAACGTGTTTTACCACAAGTTCCGATTCTATCTTATAATGAATTGGAGCCGAACGTTGAAGTTCAGAGCGTAGGAGTGGTGACATGAAAGTAAAAAAGTTTGTCGCAAAAGATATGCCGGAAGCGATGAAAAAGATTCGTGCGGATCTCGGGGAAGAAGCTGTGATTTTAAATTCGAAACGCATCGTCACCGGAGGCTTTTTCGGCTTGTTTACGAAAAAGAAAATCGAAGTCATTGCAGCGATTGATGAAGAGGAAAGACAACGCCCTCGCTGGAACGAAATAAAACACGTTCCGCCTGAAAAACAGGATTTAAAAGAAGAAGTGGAGGAATTAAAAAAAGTCGTCGCTTCCATCTCTTCTCCCGCTTCCCTTTCGAGTCAAGATAGATTACCGGAAAAAATTCAACAAATTGACCAGATGTTGTCAGAACAAGAAGTATCTCCTTACTTACGCGAGCAAGTGGTAGAAGAACTGCTTGCTACTTGGTATCGCAGTGATGCGCCGACAGATGCGCTGTTGTATGAAAAGACCCGTGACTTTTTCATAGAAAAAATGAAAAAGTTGTCTTTTGGTCCGGTCACTTCCGGGCCGAAAATTATACATTTAGTCGGACCGACCGGAGTAGGAAAAACGACGACAGTAGCCAAAATAGCTGCTTATTATCACTTAGAGAAGAAACAAGAAGTAGCATTTATCACCACTGATACGTACCGAATCGCTGCGGTGGACCAGCTGAAAACTTACGCAAAAATTTTAAACATACCGGTGGAAGTGGCTTATTCCCCTGCTGATTTTCAACGTGCGATAGAAAAATTTCAAAACAAAGATGTGATCTTCGTAGATTCAGCGGGTAGAAATTTTCAAAAGCAACAATACGTGAAAGAATTACAAACGATGATTGATTTCAATGAAGAGATGACCACTTACTTAGTGTTATCTCTCACTTCCAAATATAAAGATATGAAAAACATCGTACACCAATTTTCCCATATTCCAATTGATCGTTTTGTGTTTACAAAAAAAGATGAAACATCGACCTTAGGCGCGATGGTTAATCTCGTGACAGAAGCAAATAAAGGGGTTGCTTACGTAACGACGGGACAAAACGTACCGGATGATATTGAAATTGCGGATGCAACACGGATTGTCGATTGGCTTTTAGAGGAGGGGCGCCATGAATGACCAAGCCCATAATTTACGGAAAATGGTGGAAGCAAGAAAGCATACTTCCCTTGATACGAAAGTGATCGCTGTCATCAGTGGGAAAGGTGGCGTAGGAAAATCGAATGTATCTTTGAACTTTGCGTTATCTCTCCAAGAAGAAGGGAAAAAAGTACTGCTTTTTGATTTAGATATCGGCATGGCGAATCTCGATATTTTGATCGGGGTGTCGCCTCGCTACCATGTCGTTGATTTACTGGAACATGACTACACCATTTGGGATATTATTGAAAAAGGACCTCTCGGCATTCCAATCGTTGCTGGTGGGAGTGGGCTTTTGAATGTTTTTCGACTGGATGAAGAAAAACAAGTGCGGTTTATGAAACAATTGCAGTTACTCCAAGGTGCTTTTGATTACATTATATTTGATATGGGCGCAGGAGCGAGTGAAGATAGCTTACAATTTATTCTTGCTTCCCATGAACTGTTTCTCATTACGACTCCGGAACCTCCGGCAATTACAGATGCGTACGCAATGTTAAAATTTATCCATGCAAAAGATTCAACCATTCCGACGTACGTGATTGTGAATCGGGAAGAGTCGCGTAAAGAAGGCATGCAAACGAGCGAGAACTTAAAGCGGGTAGCGAAACGTTTTTTAAACAAAGAGATTCACTTTTTAGGAAGTATTCCGCAAGATAAGCACGTGTTAAAAGCAGTAAAAGCCCAGCAACCATTTTGCGTTTTGTACCCCGCTTCTCCGGCAACGAAAGCAGTAAAACGAACAGCCCTTCAATATTTAGGGAAAGAAGTAAAAGCAACATCGTACAGTGGCTTTATTCAAAAGCTCACTAGTTTTTTGAAGAAGGAGACGAAGCAGAAATGATCGAGGTACTCGTTGTAGATGATTCTGCTTTTATGCGTAAATTGATTTCTGATTTTATCAATAGCACCCCGGGGATGAGAGTAAAAGATACAGCAAGAAACGGAAAAATTGCTTATGAAAAATTGCAGAAAACTTCTTTTGATGTCGTCACCCTTGATATGGAAATGCCGGAGATGAACGGATTGGAAACGTTAAAGAAAATCATGAAAAACTGCCCGCTTCCTGTCATTATAGTGAGTTCGGATACGCAAGAGGGAGCAGCGCTTACCGTGAGAGCAATGGAAGAAGGTGCTGTAGACGTCGTCGCCAAACCATCTGGTGCCATTTCCCTTGATTTACATACCGTAAAAGACGAACTTCTTTACAAAATTCAAGCGGCGGCAAACGCCACCACAAACAGAGAAGAAAAAGAAAACAGCATTTCGAAAAAAGAAAGGATGCATGGCGAAAGAAAAAAGACATTGATGAACCAAAAAAAATTACTAGCCATTGGGACATCGACCGGGGGACCGAAAGCATTACAAGCGGTCCTTCCTCGTTTAAAAAAAGATTTTTCCGCACCGATTCTCATCGTTCAACATATGCCGCCCGGTTTCACTCGTTCCTTAGCGGAAAGGCTCAATCAATTAAGTGATATTGCCGTCAAAGAAGCAGAACATGGGGAACTGGTGCAACCTGGTACAGCGTATATTTGCCCCGGCGGCAAACAGATGAAAGCAAAAATGATTGGTCGTTCCTTGTCAGTCGAAGTATTGGATGACCCACCGTACAATGGGCATGCGCCAAGTGTCGACGTGTTACTTCGTTCCCTTCTTTCTTTGTCGGACTACTCTATCGCCGGGCTCATTATGACAGGAATGGGCAGTGATGGCGCGGAAGGAATGGCTTTACTGAAAGAAAAAAAAGACAGTCTCGTGTTAGTAGAATCGAAAAAAACGGCAATTGTATACGGCATGCCCAAATCGGTGAAAGAACGATTGGAAGTAGATGCGACGCTTGATTTAGATGAAATTGCTCCGTATTTAAATATGCATTTTTAATAAAGGTGGGAGTAAATCGTGGGAATTCATGAGAAAATAGAAGCATTTCATTTAGATGTGTTAAAGGAAGCAGGGAATATTGGTGCGGGAAATGCTGCGACGGCATTATCGCAACTATTAAATAAAAAAATCGATATCGAAGTGCCATCTGTCCGTCTCGTCGACTTTGAAGAAGCAAAAAATTTGGCAGGGAGAGAAGAAACTGTTGTGGCGGCCACTTTTCTTCGCATTACCGGAGAAGCCCCGGGCAGCATGTTTATCATTTTTCAACAGGAAGAAGCGGAAGAATTAGCGCACACGTTAACAGGAAAGACGGTTACGATTACGAAAGATGCAACGGATGAGATGACGATTTCTGCCTTACAAGAATTAGGGAACATCTTGGCAGGTTCGTACTTATCTGCCATTTCTCAATTTCTGGCGATTCCGATGCAACCGTCTGTTCCATCTCTTGCAGTAGATATGGCAGGGGCTTTGTTAGATACAGGCCTTGTACAAGCGTCACTTGCAAATGATCATGTCATTGTCATTGATACTGTCATGAAAGAAGCGGATAAAAATGAAAATGTCTCCACCGGACAGTTGTTTCTTTTGCCTGATCCGGAAGCATTTAAACGGATTTTCCAAGCGTTAGGAGTAGAATTGTAATGACCCGGCTTCCGCTCCATGATGCAAATCATATCGTGAAAGTAGGAATGGCAGATTGGAAAATTGCCGTAGCTCCCGATTTGATCCGCACATCGGGTCTCGGTTCGTGCGTCGGTGTCGTTTTATACGATTCTATGAAAAAAATTGCCGCCCTTGCTCACATTATGTTGCCGGATTCTTCTCTTGCCCGCAATAAAGCAATGAATCGAGCGAAATTTGCAGATACGGCGTTGGAGGATGTGATTGTTGCTTTACAAAAAAAAGGTTCCGACAAGCGCCGCTTACAAGCTAAGATGGCCGGTGGTGCGCAAATGTTCTCTTTTTCATCCGGCAATGATTTAATGCGCATCGGTCCGAGAAATCGCGAAGCCATCGTAAAGATTCTTTCTTCTTACCACATTCCCATTCTTGCGGAAGATACAGGAGGAAATAAAGGAAGGACGATTACGTTTCACACCGAAACAGGAGAGTTGCATATTCGCACGATTCATGAAGGAGAAACGATTATTTAGAAGGAGGAGAAGGACATGCGCCCAACGTCACACGCTTATGCAAAATGGTGGGAGAAGTGGATCAATGAAGCAGATCAAGAAGCAGGAGATCGTCTGCTGGAAGCATATATGCCGCTCGTTCATTATCATGTGCAACGTGTGGGCGCAACGTTGCCAAAAAATGTCTCCCAAGAAGATATGTTTAGTCACGGGATGATGGGTTTATACGATGCGATGAGAAAATTTGATTTATCACGAGAGTTAAAATTCGACACCTATGCTTCTATTCGAATTCGCGGGGCAATTATGGATGGTTTGCGAAAAGAAGACTGGCTGCCACGAACAGTGCGTGAGAAATCGAAAAAAATTGAAGAAACGATGTCTCAACTAGAACAAACATATGGTCGGTTTGTGACAGAAGAAGAAGTGGCTGAAAAATTAAATATGAGTGAAGAAGAAGTGAGAAGAGTCATGAATGAAACGTTTTTTGCGAACTTGTTGTCGATTCATGAGGAGACGCCAGAAGGTGAAAAAGAGGAAACCTTTCAATCTACTATACAAGATGCTAATACATTAACACCGGAGGAAGAAACATTAAAAGCGAATTTATTAGAGGAATTAGCGGAAGCAATAGAGAATTTAAACGAGAAGGAACAAATGGTATTAAGCTTATTTTATCAAGAAGAATTAACGCTCACGGAAATTGGTCACGTGATGAATTTATCCGTCTCTCGAATTTCGCAAATTCATTCAAAAGCGTTATTTCGTCTCCAACAAATATTGAAAAAACGATGGTAATGCGCTATTTTCCGTGAAAGGAGGGGGGAGTTTTGGATATTCATGATTTTTTCCACGTCAAAATAAGCGGAGACAAACTACATGCTACTGTGCTTCGAAAAAAAACTCTACCGGAAGAAGAGAAAGAAGAGGAAAAATGGACGAAAGAAGAGTGGTTAACATTTTTAGAAACGAAAAGAGTGATTCATGGTATTATTGAAGCCCACGTCAACCAACTTGTAGAAGATCCATTTCAAACGGAAACCCCGCTTGAAATCGCACGTGGAAAAGCTCCCATTCCTGGTCAAGATGCTTATTTAACTTCGCCATATATGAAGGTCGACAACGCAAAGGCTACAGACGAAACGGATCGAGTGAATTTAAAAGAAGTTATGGATATCCCGATGGTAAAGAAAGGAGACCTGGCCGGAGAAAAAATAGATCCGGTTCCCGGGGAGGACGGGATGGCCGTGACGGGAGAACGACTTCCTGCTCGCAAGCCCCGGGACTTCCCCCTCCGTCCGGGAAAAAATACGAGAGTTGAGGGCAATCGGATTTACGCGACAAAAGGCGGCCAAGTGAGTGTTCAAAAACGTATGATTCACGTACATCCCGTATATGAAGTCCGTGGCGATCTGGACATGAAAACAGGAAACATTGATTTTACCGGAAGCGTCACGGTGCAAGGCAATGTGCCATCCGGCTATGAGATCAAAGCAGAAGGAGACATTCACATCTTTGGAATGGTCGAAGCATCCACATTGCAAGCAGGTGGTTCAATTTTCATTTCAGGGGGAGTCTCCGCCCAAGGCAAAGGACGAATCGAAGCAACTAAAGATATTCATGCCCTCTACTTAAATGAAGCCCATTTACAGGCAGGAGGAGCGATTTATATTCGTCAAACGATCATGCATAGTGTCTGTGAAGCAGGGGAAGAAGTGTTGTGTAAAGATAGTAAAGGACAAATTGTTGGAGGAAAGATTTCTGCGGGGAAAAAAATTCACGCCAAAGAAATAGGAAACGCAATGAATACCGCGACCGCTTTGTTCATTGGAGCTTCTCACCATTTTTTAGCCGATATGAAACGAGAAGAAGACATGTTGCGACAAGCGAAAGAAGAAACGACAAAAATACGAAAATTGCTCCGCGCTTTTGAACGAAAAGAAAAAAACGAACTTCCTTTGTCACCGAAAGAAAAAGTGATGAAATTACGCGCCAGAAATACATTAAAACAATGGACAAAACGGGCGGTAGAAGCGGCTGATAAATTACAAGATATGAAAGATATTTATGCCAATCAACATAGCGGCATCATTATCGTGGAAAACGTTATTCATCCGAATGTGGACATTCATTTTGGGAAATACCGACGAAAAACAAACACCACGTACTCCTATGTGAATATTCAATTTATCGATAGTGAAATATCTATTCGAGGGGCAACCCATGTATAACATTCATATCGGGAGGTATCACGATGGGTTGGAAAGCGGTAGAATTACAAGTAGCGCTTCCGCGTACGCAAGACGTTGGGAAACTTCAAGAGCAGTTACAACAACGTGCTCAAGAAACCCAAGACCGTTTAGCCGACGCGCAAAAGAAGAAAGAAGAAGAAATGCGCTCACAAGTGACGAAGCAGGAGGAAACAGAGCAAAGTCGATTTTTTGAGCAAGAAAGTTCACCGAAAGAACAACAGAAAAGAAAACAACATAAAAAGAAAAATGAACAAGAGAAAGTCCCTCATCCATATAAAGGAAAGACAATCGATATAACAGGGTAGGATGATCATGACAACATTATTACTAACCGGTAGTCTCCTTCTTCATATTGTTGTTTTTTTCTTCCTTTTTATCTTTTATCAAGATATTCGTCGTGTAAAAGAAGAGCGGCGGGAATTGTATGGCATGCGAGAAGATATGGAAGAATTGCTGTCATTTTATGTCGGAGAATTAAAAAAAGAAAATGAACAATTAAAAAAAATGTATCAAACGATTGAAAAACGGGAAGAGGAGAAAGAAGCGTCCTCTTTATCATCGAAACTGCACACGGAAAAGAAAGAGGAATCGCTTCTGAATCGTACGATTGCACCCCCGCCAATAAAAGAAGTGACGACCAAACGTGAATTGTATACCCCGCCTCTTCCGGATGACAAGGAAGAAAAAGAAACGTTTCAACCAACTTTACAGTCACGGGTACTTTCTTTATTTGAAGAAGGACAGACAACGGAAGAAATTGCTAAAACATTAGACATTGGCAAAGGAGAAGTGGAACTTTTTTTAAAGCTTTATAAGAACGACCAGTAATGTACTTGCTTTGAACTATGACCTATGGTATATTAATCCTCGGTGTACAACACACGTCCAACGGATTCATCTTGACGGTGCCGAATGTTCGGTCTCAAGTGAAGAGGAAGTGGACGGAGGAATAAAACCAAAAGGAGGAAAATAAGATGGCAGTTATTTCGATGAAGCAGCTTTTAGAAGCTGGGGTTCATTTTGGGCATCAAACACGTCGTTGGAACCCAAAAATGAGCCGCTACATTTTTACGGAAAGAAACGGCATTTACATTATTGATTTGCAAAAGACAGTGAAAAAGGTAGAGGAAGCGTACAACTTTGTGCGTGAAGTTGCAGCGGATGGTGGAAAAATTTTATTTGTTGGAACGAAAAAACAAGCGCAAGATTCCGTGCGTGAAGAAGCGATTCGTTCCGGTATGTTTTATATTAACCAACGCTGGTTAGGTGGAACGCTCACAAACTTTAAAACGATTCGCAAGCGAATTGCTCGTTTAAAAGAGATTGAAAAAATGGAAGAAGATGGAATATTTGACGTTCTACCAAAAAAGGAAGTTATGTTGATTAAAAAAGAACAAGAACGTTTAGAGAAGTTTCTTGGTGGCATTAAAGAGATGAATGAACTGCCTGACGCGGTTTTTATCGTGGACCCGCGGAAAGAACGCATTGCGGTGGCAGAAGCGCGGAAGCTAAATATCCCTATCATCGCCATTGTTGATACGAACTGTGATCCGGACGAAATCGATAAAGTCATTCCTGGAAATGACGATGCGATTCGTGCTGTTCGCCTGCTTACGTCCAAAATGGCGGACGCTGTCATTGAAGCAACCCAAGGAAATTCAGAAGAAGCGGTTGTTTCTGAGAACGAAGAAGAAGTAGCAAAAGAGGAAACAGAAACAGAAGAGACAATTTCTTAACCTTCTACTACTTTCATAAATTGTTAAATAAAAAGTGCCAGTTGCACAGGAAGAATCATCACAAAGGGTGGTAAAAGGGGAGTGCCCTTTTATCACCTTTATTATTTGCTAGGAGGAATAAATATGGCAATTTCAGCAAGCATGGTAAAAGAACTACGGGAAAAAACAGGCGCAGGGATGATGGACTGCAAAAAAGCATTGACAGAAACAAACGGAGACATTGAAAAAGCAATTGACTACTTGCGGGAAAAAGGAATGGCCAAAGCGGAGAAAAAAGCGGATCGGATAGCAGCGGAAGGCCTTGCTTCGGTTGTAAGTGAAGGAAATAAGGCGGTCATTGTAGAAGTAAATGCAGAAACGGATTTTGTTGCGAAAAATGAAAACTTCCAAGCGTTAGTGCAAACGATTGCTAAACATTTACTAGCGACAGCTCCGAAAAATACGGAAGAAGCGCTACAAAGCAAGATGGATGACGGCACACTTGAAGACTATATTAATAGCCAAATTGCAAAAATCGGAGAAAAAATTTCTCTTCGCCGCTTTGAAGTAGTGGAGAAAAGCGACAACGCCGCATTTGGTACGTACCTTCACATGGGGGGCCGCATAGGCGTTCTCACGGTACTTGAAGGAACAACAGATGAAGAAGTGGCCAAAGATGTAGCGATGCATGTTGCTGCCATCAATCCAAAATATGTCTCTCGGGAAGAAGTGCCGGAAGAAGAAGCGAACCGGGAGCGGGAAGTATTGAAACAGCAAGCGTTGAATGAAGGAAAACCGGAAAAAATTGTGGAAAAAATGGTGGAAGGCCGTATGAACAAGTTCTTTGAACAAGTGTGCTTACTTGATCAAGAATTCGTCAAAGATAGCGATCAAAAAGTAGGAAAATATGTAAAAAGTAAAGGCGCTTCCGTGAAGTCCTTTGTACGTTATGAAGTCGGCGAAGGAATGGAAAAACGCGAAGAAAATTTCGCGGATGAAGTAGCTTCACAAATGAAAAAATAACAAACGTGACAAGGGCTCGAAGGCGGAGCTGCTCAAACGCCTGAAATCTCTTTTGAGCAGTTCTTTAGCCCTTTCTTTTTATGGAAAATTCTAGCGGAAAATGAAGTCACTTTTTCATCAAAGAGAGGGAGGTACAGAGTAGTGAGCAAATATCGTCGCGTTGTATTAAAATTAAGTGGGGAAGCATTGGCAGGAAGGCAAGGATATGGTATTTCTCCAGATGTAATCCAATCGGTTGCTTTGCAAATTAAGGAAATTGTAGAATTAGGAGTAGAAGTGGCTGTCGTTGTTGGTGGTGGCAATATTTGGCGTGGTATGGCAGGCAGTGCGAAAGGAATGGACCGAGCAACAGCCGATTATATGGGGATGTTAGCGACGGTAATGAACTCGCTTGCTCTACAAGATAGTTTAGAAAAAAATAACGTGGAAACTCGAGTTCAAACATCCATAGAAATGAGACAAGTGGCAGAGCCATACATACGTCGAAAAGCGATTCGCCACTTGGAAAAAAAGCGTGTCGTTATTTTTGCTGCAGGAACAGGAAATCCTTACTTTTCAACAGATACAACTGCTGCGCTTAGGGCTGCTGAAATAGAAGCAGAAGTGATTTTAATGGCGAAAAACAAAGTGGATGGTGTTTATGATAAAGACCCTTCCATCGACCGAGATGCTAAAAAATACCGTGAATTAACGTATTTAGATTTATTGAATGATGGGCTCGGTGTCATGGATTATACTGCTTCTACATTATGTATGGACAATAATATTCCACTTTTAGTATTCTCTATCATGGAAGAAGGAAATATTAAAAAAGCAGTGCTAGGAGAAGAAATTGGAACGATTGTAAGGGGGAATGATTGAATGCCGAATCAACTGCTTCAAGATGCAGACGAAAAAATGAAAAAGTCCATTGAGGCCCTATATAAAGAGCTTGGAACATTGCGGGCAGGTAGAGCAAACCCGGCCATGCTCGATAAAGTGATGGTAAATTATTACGGAGCAGCCACTCCGCTGAATCAATTGGCGACCATTGCAGTACCCGAAGCGCGCTTATTAGTTGTGACCCCTTTTGACAAATCATCCATCGGTGAGATTGAAAAAGCGATTCAAAAAGCGGATCTTGGTTTAACACCTAACAATGACGGCGATGTCATCCGAATTCAAATTCCGGCACTGACGGAAGAGCGTCGGAAAGAAATTGTCAAACTGGTGAATAAATATGCAGAAGAGGCGCGAGTAGCGGTACGAAATGTTCGCCGAGAGACGAATGATGAATTAAAGAAAAAAGAAAAAGAGGGAGAAATTACAGAGGACGAATTACGTCGTTATCAAGATGAAGTCCAACAAATTACCGACAAAAACATTGACACGATTAATCAAGCAGCAGAAGATAAAGAAAAAGAAATTATGGAAGTTTAATGTAAATCAAGGTACAATAAGAGCATGCTGATAAAACCCTCTTCGCTGAAAAGAGGGTTTTTTTGCACCATGGATGAACAAATTCAAGATTGTAAAGGTTGGTGCACGTATGGTCATGGAGCGATTTTTTCACACGAAGAAACCAGAACATACAAAGAATGAACAGTTATTAGATATAGAAAAAATTCCTGCTCATATTGCAATCATCATGGACGGAAATGGTCGCTGGGCGCAAAAAAAAGGTCTTCCCCGCGTTGCAGGTCACCGTGAAGGAATGAAAGTGATTCACAAAATTGTCGAAAAAGCAAACGACCTACAAGTGAAGTATCTAACTTTATATGCATTTTCTACGGAAAATTGGAAAAGGCCGAAAAGTGAAGTGGATTTTTTAATGCGCCTTCCTGAACAGTTCCTTCATAAAGAGTTGCCGAAACTAAAGAAAAACAATGTCCAAGTGAGGATTATGGGAGATCAATCCCTTTTACCTGCACATACGTTAAAAGCAGTGAACAAAGCAGTGACAGAGACGAAAAATAATAACGGTCTCATCTTAAACTTTGCGCTCAATTATGGAGGGCGACGAGAAATAAGTGAAGCATTAAAAAACATCGTTAAAAAAGTAGAAGAGGGTTCGCTTCATTCCTCTGACATTAATGAACAAGTCATTGAATCGCACTTATTAAGTAAAGGACTGCCTGACCCTGATTTACTCATTCGGACGAGTGGTGAAAAACGTCTAAGCAACTTCATGCTCTGGCAATTAGCTTATAGTGAATTTTGGTTTACAGATGTATTATGGCCGGATTTTAAAGCGGAAGATTTTGTGGAGGCGATTCTTATATATCAACAACGACAAAGGCGATATGGTGGCGTATAATAGATGGGGGATAAACGATGAAGGAACGGGTTATTACAGGGTTTTTCGGTGCATTATTTTTACTGAGCGTCGTCTACATTGGTGGTTACGTATTTACAGGTGCGGTAATACTTATTGCAATCGTTGCCATGTATGAAACGTTACGTATGAAAGGGCTCCCGATCGTTTCTCCTATGAGTTTTATAGGAATGTTCATGATGATGGCGTTATTACTTCCGGACAATTGGTGGGAAAGTTGGAGCTGGTTCACTTCATGGGAATGGTTTGTCATCGGTGTTTTTTTACTGTTTCTCTGTACGGTACTTACAAAAAACTTTCGTACATATGATGACGCTGGTTTCGTGACGATTTCTGCCATTTATATAGGGTATGGGTTTCATCATCTCCTCGTGGCACGCGCTGTGGAGGAAACGGGATTTTTACTCGTATTACTCATTTTATTTCTCATTTGGTCTACTGATACAGGGGCCTATTTTGTTGGAAAAACGTGGGGAAGACGAAAACTTTGGCCGGCGATCAGTCCAAAAAAGACGCTGGAAGGCTCGATTGGCGGGATCGGCACAGCGCTCTTCGTTGGCATTTTGTTTTATTCCTTTTTCCCATTATTCCCTTCTTTTTGGCAACTGCTGCTGTTCGTTTTCATCATATCCATATTTGGACAAGTTGGAGATTTAGTAGAATCAGCGTTAAAACGTCATGTTCAAGTAAAGGATTCAGGTACCATTTTACCAGGTCATGGAGGCATTTTAGATCGTTTTGATAGTTTATTGTTTGTCATGCCCATTCTTTATTTCTTCCAACTGCTCGGATAAACGTGTCATTTTATATGTAAAAGGAGTATATGAATGAAAAACATAGCTTTAATTGGCTCCACTGGTTCGATCGGAGTTCAAACGTTAGAGGTCATTCGCGAACATCCCGATCGTTTTCGGCTCGTAGCAATGGCTGCAGGTAGAAATATTGATTTACTCATTGAACAAGTGAAAGAATTTCAACCTCAAATCGTTTCGGTGGCGAACGAAGAAGATGTGTCCACTATTCAACAACTATTTGGAGATCGTGTGCAAGTCTATTTTGGCGCGGAAGGTCTTTGTGAAGTCGCTGTACATAAGGATGCTACATTTTTAATGAATGCCGTCGTTGGCAGTCTCGGTTTGATTCCAACCCTTGAAGCGATCAAGGAAGGAAAAGATATTGGGATTGCCAATAAAGAAACGCTTGTGACAGCCGGGCATATCGTCACGTCGATGGCAAAAGAATATAACGTGCAATTGCTTCCGGTAGATAGTGAACATTCGGCTATTTTTCAATCGTTACAAGGAAATCGGAAAGAAGATATCGAGCGTTTAATTTTAACCGCTTCCGGGGGGAGTTTTCGTGATCGCACCCGGGAAGAGTTAGTCGGTGTGACGGTGAGCGAAGCATTAAATCACCCGAATTGGAACATGGGAGCAAAGATTACGATTGATTCAGCAACCATGATGAATAAAGGTTTAGAAGTGATCGAAGCCCATTGGTTGTTTGATATACCTTTTGACAAGATAGATGTCGTTATTCATAAAGAAAGCATTATTCACTCCCTCGTAGAATATTGTGATAAAAGCGTCATTGCTCAACTGGGCACGCCTAATATGAAGTTGCCAATTGCCTATGCGATGTCTTATCCGGAAAGGCTTGAATTCAACCAAGAAAAAGCGTTAAACTTATGGGAAATAGGGACACTACATTTTGAAAAACCCGATGTCGAACGGTTTCGCTGTTTACAATTTGCATATGAAGCAGGACGCATCGGAGGAACGATGCCAACGGTGTTAAATGCGGCGAACGAAGAAGCAACGAAACATTTCTTAGAAGGGAACATCGAATTCTTGTCCATTGAAGAACATATCGAAAAAGCGCTAGAACGTCACGAAGTCATTTCTCACCCATCCCTTGATCATATTCTCGAGGTGGACAAGGAAACCCGGGCGTTCGTTCGATCTCGAATAGAGTAAAGGTGGGGAAACTGTGAATACGTTAATCGCGATTATTATCATTTTTGGCGTCCTTGTCGCTGTGCATGAATGGGGCCACTTGTATTTTGCAAAAAAAGCAGGTATTCTTTGTCGAGAATTTGCGATAGGTTTTGGACCAAAAGTGTTTTCCACAAAGAAAAATGAAACGGTATATACGATCCGTTTATTACCGCTCGGTGGTTTCGTTCGTATGGCAGGAGAAGATCCGGAACTTGTTCAAATTAAACCCGGTTACAAAATCGGTCTATTATTTAACGAGCATGGAAAAGTAAGGGAAATTATCGTCAACAATAAATCGAAATATCCGGATGCAAAAATCGTTTCCGTGGAAAGAATCGATCTGGAAAAGCAATTAAAAATTGATGCATATACCGAGGATGAAGAAGGTCTTGTCACGTATCAAGTGGATGAGCAGTGCGATCTCGTCGTCGATGAAAAAAGAGAACAAATTGCCCCTTTAGATAGACAATTCCAATCGAAAAAGCCGTGGCAAAAAGCAATGGCTATTTTTGCCGGACCGTTAATGAACTTTGTATTGGCTTTTGTTATTTTACTCGGTTTCGGTTTGGTGAATGGGGTGCCGCAAGATAATGCGGTCATTGGAGAACTGACGGAAAACAGTCCTGCGGCGGAGGCTGGTTTACAAGAAGGGGATGAAGTTGTTGCCATCAACGGCGAGCGAGTCTCCGATTGGGAAGAGATGACGATGACGATTCGCGCCCATCCGAATGAAGACATGACGTTTGATATACGGCGGGGCGAAGAGTCGTTATCGCTATCCGTGACAACGACTTCTCGCTACGATGAGTTCTCTGAGTCTGAAATCGGTATGATTGGGGTTGTCCGTAATATCGAATATTCCCCGATCCAAGCCATTATTTATGCCGGAGAAGAAATTTATCGTGTTAGCATGCTCATTTTTGATGTGTTAGGGCTCATTATTACAGGAGAATTTTCGTTAGATTATTTAGCAGGACCCGTCGGTATTTATAATTACACAGGAGAAGCGGCAGCGCTTGGAATGGCAGTCCTTATTCAATGGGCAGCGATGTTAAGTATCAACTTAGGAATTGTCAACTTATTGCCTTTACCGGCATTGGATGGTGGACGACTGCTCTTTATTTTTGCGGAAGTGATTCGCGGGAAACCGGTGGATCCAGAAAAAGAAAGCATGGTACATTTTATCGGTTTTGCGCTTTTGTTTTTGCTCATGCTCGTCGTGACGTGGAATGATATCAACAAATTTTTTATGTAAATGAAAAAGTTGAAATAAGAGAGGGTTAAAGGAATGAGACAAGCACAATTTTTTAGTCCAACGAGAAGAGACATCCCGCAAGGAGCAGAAATTGCGAGCCATCAGCTCATGTTACGGGCTGGACTTATTCGTCAAACTGCTGCTGGAGTCTATTCTTATCTACCATTAGGGTTAAAAGTATTAAAAAAAGTAGAGAACATCATTAAAGAAGAAATGGACCGCGCCGGGGCACAACAGTTACTCATGCCTGCGGTGCAACCTGCTGAATTATGGGAAGAGTCCGGGCGACTTTCCGATTACGGTCCGGAACTGATGCGACTAAAAGATCGTCATGGCCGTGACTTTGTCCTTGGTCCGACCCATGAAGAAGTGATTACGAGCCTCGTTCGCGATGAATTAAATAGCTATAAAAAATTACCGGTGAATCTCTATCAAATTCAAACAAAATACCGGGATGAGCGTCGCCCGCGTTTTGGAGTCTTTCGTTCTCGGGAATTCTTGATGAAAGATGCCTATTCTTTCGATGTAGACGAAGGAGGGTTAGATAAAAGTTATCAGCAGATGTATGAAGCATACAAGCGAATTTTTACGCGCTGCGGTCTGAACTTTCGGGCCGTACAAGCAGATGCGGGAGCGATTGGTGGAACGGGAGCCACCCATGAATTTATGGTGCTATCTGACGTCGGAGAAGATACGATCGCTTACTCTGATACTTCCGACTATGCAGCCAACATTGAAATCGCGAAAGTGGTCGACATGTATGAAAAAGCGCCCGAACCGCAAAAAGCAATGGAAAAGATTGATACGCCAGGTGTGAAAACAATCGATGAATTAACTTCGTATTTATCGATTGATCCGAAGCAATTATTGAAATCTGTTCTATTTATTGCCGATGACGAACCGGTTCTTGTCGTTTGTCGTGGCGACCATGAAGTAAACGACGTCAAAGTAGCAAACGCTTGTCAAGTGAGCGCCGTACGCCTAGCAGAACCAGAGGAAATTGAAGCAATCATGGGTGCTTCTGCCGGCTTTATTGGTCCTATCGGGGTGAGTGAGAACGTGAAAGTTCTCGTCGACCAAGCGGTCAAAACTGTTTCTGATGGCGTCTGTGGTGCCAACATGAATGATGTTCATTATCAACACGTCTATCCAACGAGAGACTTTCCGGTGGAAGCTTATGGAGACTACCGCTTCATTCAAGAAGGAGATCCTTCTCCGGATGGCAAAGGGAACATTCGTTTTGCGAAAGGAATTGAAGTAGGACACGTCTTTAAATTAGGCACCAAGTATAGCGAAGCGATGAACGCGCATTACTTGGATGAAAACGGCCGCGAAAAACCGCTTGTCATGGGTTGTTACGGGATTGGTGTGAGCCGAACCGTTGCTGCTATTATCGAACAACATCACGATGAACATGGTATTATTTGGCCAACAGCAGTAGCGCCTTTCGATATTCACCTTCTCATTTTGAACACGAAAAATGATGAACAAACACAATTAGGTGAACAGATATATCAAGAATTACAACAACACGGCTATGACGTGCTATTAGATGATCGGAAAGAACGCGCCGGCGTGAAGTTTCATGATGCCGATTTGTTTGGTCTTCCTGTTCGTATCACGGTCGGTAAAAAAGCAAAAGACGGTATCGTTGAAGTGAAAACCCGTCGTCAAAGACAAGTAGAGGAAGTTCCTGTGGGTGATTTACCATCCTATCTTGTCACATTGTTTGAACAAATCGATTCATAGTTCAGGCTGTTTCCTTGGAAACAGTCTTTCTCATGGATTGGGAAGAGGAGGCTTCGGTATGCAGAAGGAAGAAGATATTCGCCGTGAGCGGTTTGCTCTCTTGATGCAGCAAATTGGTCTGGATTCCTCCGTTCATCAGGAGTATTTTAAAGAGGGGAAAATTCGGAAGTTATCTATCTGGAAACAGTCAAAAGTTTGGCACTTTGCTTTTGAATTTCCAAAACCGTTACCTTTTCAAGCCTTTCAAGCTTTAAAAGAGCGGTTACCGGCGGCTTTTCAACAAATTGCCAAGGTGGAGTTTTCACTTACTTATTTGGATGGGTCACTTTCTCTCGATGAAGTGCCTCTCTATTGGGAAACATTGATTCAGCGCTTAAACGAAGTTAGTTTACCGCTTCGTCACTATTTGCTGAAAAATCCTCCGGAAAGAGTGAATGATTCCCTTATTGTTATTTGTCGCAATGAAGCCGAAGCACAGGCGATGGAAAAGCGTTGCCTCCCGCAATTGCAACAAGAAATGACAAAACTCGGTTTTTCCACCGTCTCTCTGCGCACAAAAGTTGCTCCTTCCAAAGAAGCGATGGCGCAATTTGAAGAGAAAAAATTAGCAGAAGACCGTTCGAAAATGATTGAAGCCATGATGGAAAAAGAAAAACAAGCGAAAAAACAAAAAGAAAACGACGAGAACAATACTTTACGCATCGGGTACCCTATCAAAGAAGATCCTGTGCCGCTAAAAGACATCCAAGACGAAGAGCGGAGAGTGACGATTCAAGGATACGTGTTTGATGCGGAAACGAAAGAACTACGAAGTGGTCGTACGTTACTCACTTTCAAAATCACCGATTATACCGATTCCATCATGGTGAAAATGTTTTCTCGTGATAAAGAAGATATTCCGCAATTAGAAAGAGTGAAAAAAGGTATGTGGCTGCGATGCCGGGGCGGGATACAAAACGACACGTTTGTACGAGATTTAGTGATGATTGCCAATGACATCGAGGAAATCCAACCAGAAGTTCGCATAGATGAAGCGGAAGAAAAACGAGTAGAACTCCATGCTCATACGACAATGAGTCAAATGGACGCCACCGCATCTGCCAGTGAATATGTTGAAAAAGCAGCAGCGTGGGGGCACGAGGCAATCGCCATTACCGACCACGGTGTCGTGCAAGCTTTTCCAGAAGCATATAAAGCGGCGAAAAAGCACAATATCAAAGTGATATACGGAATGGAAGCCTATCTTGTTGATGATGGAGTTCCTATTGCGTATAACGAAACGAAGCGAGAACTACGCGATGCAACTTATGTCGTTTTCGACGTGGAAACGACCGGCCTTTCCGTCATTTACGATAAAATTATTGAAATTGCTGCGGTGAAAATAAAAGGCGGGGAAATCATTGATCGTTTTGAATCTTTTGTCAATCCACATGAGAAACTGTCAGATACGATTATTGATTTAACTGGTATTACCGATGATATGGTACAAGATGCGCCGGAAGTAGAAGAAGTGTTAAAAGATTTTCAAACTTTTACCGGGGATGCGATTTTGGCAGCTCACAACGCCAGCTTTGATATGGGCTTTTTAAACGAAGGATACAAAAGAGCACAGTTACCAATCGCTAAAAATCCGGTCATCGATACGCTGGAATTGGGGCGCTTTTTATATCCACAGTTTAAAAACCATCGTTTAAACACGTTATGTAAGGCGTTTGATATTGAACTTGTCAGCCATCACCGGGCCATTTACGATGCGGAAGCAACTGGTTATCTCCTTTGGAAAATGATTACGGATGCCGCTGAAAAAGGTCTACATCGCCACTACGAGTTAAATCATAATATGGGAAAAGGAGATTTTCATCGGATTCGACCAAGCCATTGCACGTTGCTTGCGATGAATCAAACGGGATTGAAAAACTTATATAAACTCGTTTCACTTTCTCACATTGAATACTTTTATCGCACTCCTCGTATTCCGCGCTCCAAACTGGTGGAGCATCGCGAAGGATTGTTGGTCGGTTCCGCTTGTGATCAAGGGGAAGTTTTTGAAACGATGATGCAAAAGACATGGGATGACGCAAAAAAGGCTGCGGAGTTTTATGACTATTTAGAAGTCCAACCTCCTGAAAACTATGCCCATCTCGTAGAAAAAGAATTAGTGAGAGATGAAGATGCGATTTTACAAATCATTCAAAAGATCATCCAGCTCGGAGAAGAATTAGATAAACCCGTTGTGGCCACGGGGAATGCCCACTATATTGAACCAGAAGACCATATTTACCGGAAAATTTTAATCGCATCTCAAGGCGGAGCAAATCCATTAAACCGTCAAACCCAGCCGCCTGTACATTTGAAGACGACAAATGAAATGTTAGAAAGTTTTTCTTTTCTAGACGAATCCATTCGAAAGCGAATCGTTATTGACGAACCAAGGGCATTAGCCAACCGGATTGAAGAAGTGGCTCCGGTGCCGGATGAGTTATACACACCAAATATTGACGGAGCTGATGAAGAAATACGGAAGATGAGTTATGAACGGGCCAAATCGATCTATGGCGACCCGCTTCCGGAAATTGTTGAAAAACGATTGGAAAAAGAACTAAAGAGCATTATCGGACACGGCTTTGCGGTCATTTATCTCATCTCTCATAAGCTCGTGAAAAAATCGTTAATGGATGGTTATTTAGTAGGGTCACGAGGTTCGGTCGGGTCTTCTTTTGTTGCTACAATGACCGAAATTACCGAAGTCAATCCGCTTCCACCTCATTACGTTTGTCCA
Source organism: Aliibacillus thermotolerans (assembly GCF_027853235.1). Taxonomy (GTDB): domain Bacteria; phylum Bacillota; class Bacilli; order Bacillales; family Marinococcaceae; genus Aliibacillus; species Aliibacillus thermotolerans. Next base: position 60,578 of record NZ_WKJG01000072.1, on the reverse strand, counting down.
AACTGTCAACATTCTTACTTTTTTGATGACGGATCGGTTGGCTCTGGTTTTGACTTACCGGATAAACATTGTGAGAAATGCAATACCCCATATGTGAAAGATGGACAAGACATTCCTTTTGAAACGTTTTTAGGGTTTAAAGGAGACAAAGTACCGGATATTGATTTAAATTTTTCTGGGGACTATCAACCAAAAGCTCATCAGTACACGAAAGAGCTATTTGGAGAAGAAAAAGTGTATCGTGCCGGTACGATCGGAACAGTGGCGGAAAAAACTGCATATGGATTTGTGAAAGGGTATCAAAACGATCATGATATTCATTTCCGAAGTGCGGAAGTGGATCGTCTCGTTGCTGGTTGTACTGGCGCGAAGCGAACGACTGGACAACATCCTGGTGGAATCATTGTTGTTCCGGAGGAATATGATATTCATGATTTTTGCCCGATTCAATATCCAGCCGATGATAAAGAAGCGGAATGGAAAACGACTCATTTTGATTTCCATTCCATTGATGATAATCTGTTAAAATTAGACATACTTGGTCATGATGATCCAACTGTCATTCGTATGCTGCAAGATTTAAGTGGAATCGATCCGAGCACCATTCCAGTGGACGACAAAAAAGTAATGGAAATTTTTAAAGGTCCGGAAGTGCTTGGCGTCACCTCGGAGCAAATTATGTGTAAAACCGGGACTTACGGCATTCCGGAGTTCGGCACTCGTTTTGTTCGCCAAATGTTAGAGGAGACAAAACCGAGCACGTTTTCGGAACTCGTCCAAATTTCGGGGCTTTCTCACGGGGCAGATGTTTGGCTTGGTAATGCGCAAGAATTGATTCAAAGCGGAACATGTGAACTGAAAGATGTCATCGGTTGTCGCGATGATATCATGGTCTATTTAATTTATAAAGGACTGGATCATTCCCTTGCGTTTAAAATTATGGAATTCGTTCGGAAAGGTCGAGGGCTCGAGCCGGAATGGATTGAAGAGATGAAAAAGCATGACGTTCCTGATTGGTACATCGAATCTTGTTTGAAGATCAAATATATGTTCCCGAAAGCCCATGCGGCAGCATACGTCCTGATGGCAGTGCGCATCGCTTATTTTAAAGTGTATTACCCTATTTTGTTTTATGCTTCTTATTTTACAGTGCGAGCGGATGATTTTGATCTCGATACAATGATTAAAGGTTCCTCAGCGATACGAGCAAAAATTGAAGAGATTTATGCAAAAGGAATGGAAGCTTCGCCGAAAGAAAAAAATTTAGTCGTCGTCCTTGAATTAGCATTGGAAATGTGTGAACGAGGATTTTCATTTCAAAAAGTGGATCTTTATCGCTCTCAGGCGACGGAATTTATTGTGGATGGTGATACATTAATTCCTCCCTTTAGCGCTTTAGATGGGGTAGGAGTGAACGCAGCTAAAAACATTGTGAAAGCCCGGGAAGAGGGAGAGTTTTTGTCGAAGGAAGATTTACAAGAAAGAAGTCGTGCTACGAAAACAGTGATCGAACATTTAGAACGACACGGATGTCTCGACGGTCTTCCGGACTCGAACCAACTTTCTCTGTTTTAGGTCATTTTCTTCTTCCTTGCAATCACGAAGATAGTGTGGTAGTCTTTTCCGTGGATACTTCGTTCGTATATGTATGTCGAAAAAGAGTGGGTCTACACCCACTCTTTCTGTTGTTCGTGATGAATTCATAGAAAAAGTGTACTATTGGGAACAATATAGGAAACATACGTTAAATGACACATTGTGACGGTCGATAAAAACAGGTATGGCAATAGGAGGGATGACGATGAGTCAAAGAATAAAGGATATCGCGGCACAATTAGCAGAGCCGATTGTAACTCGGATGAATTTAGAATTAGTGGACGTCGAATATAAAAAAGAAGGAAAAAATTGGTTTCTTCGCGTGTTTATTGATGGAGAAAATGGAGTGGACATTCTTGATTGTGAAAAAGTAAGCGAAGCATTAAGCGCAAAGTTAGACGAATCCGATCCTATTCCAGGTGCTTATTATTTAGAAGTTTCCTCACCTGGGGCAGAGCGACCTTTAAAAACGGCGAAAGATATCGCTCGTTCGATTGGAAAATACGTGTATGTGACGACGTATGAACCGATAGATGGAGAAAAAGCTTTTGAAGGAACATTGCAAGATTTTGACGGAACAATTTTAACGGTGGAAGTGAAAGTAAAAGGGCGAGCGAAAACGGTGGAAATACCGTATGAAAAAGTGGCAAAAGCCAGGTTAGCGATACAATTTTAAGTGATATGGCGGATGAAAATGGGGGAATGAACGAAATGAATACTGATTTTTTAGATGCGTTAACCGCATTGGAGACGGATAAAGGAATAGAAAAAGAAGTGATTATTGAAGCGATCGAAGCGGCGTTAATTTCTGCTTATAAAAGGAACTTTAACCAAGCTCAAAATGTTCGAGTCGATATCGACCGTGACAGTGGAACCATTCGCGTGTTTGCGCGAAAAGAAGTAGTGGAAGAAGTATTTGATCCACGCCTGGAAATTTCATTAGAAGAAGCGCAACAAATGGATCCTAATTATGAGTTGGATGATGTAGTGGAATTGGAAGTGACTCCAAAAAACTTCGGGAGAATTGCAGCGCAAACCGCAAAACAAGTTGTCACACAACGAGTTCGAGAAGCAGAAAGAAGTATCATTTATTCAGAATTTATTGATCGAGAAGAAGACATAATGACAGGGATTGTACAAAGACAAGATCATCGTTTCATTTATGTCGATTTAGGAAAGGTAGAGGCACTTTTACCTCAAAGTGAACAGATGCCAAATGAAACGTATAAACATAATGATCGTATTAAAGCTTACATTACGAAAGTGGAAAAGACGACAAAGGGACCACAAATTCTTATCTCAAGAAGCCACCCCGGTTTGTTAAAACGTCTGTTTGAATTAGAAGTCCCAGAAATTTATGATGGCACTGTGGAAATTTTATCGGTAGCGAGAGAAGCGGGAGATCGTTCTAAAATTTCTGTGTATGCAGAAGACCCGGATGTTGATCCGGTCGGCGCATGTGTCGGACAACGAGGACAGCGAGTACAAGCGATTGTGGAAGAATTAAAAGGAGAAAAAATAGACATTGTCGAGTGGTCCGAAGACCCGGTGGAATATGTCTCTAATGCGCTAAGTCCAGCGGATGTGATCGATGTAATCGTCAATGAAGAAGACAAAAGTACCCAGGTTATTGTACCTGATGATCAATTGTCTCTTGCTATTGGAAAACGGGGACAAAATGCTCGATTGGCAGCGAAATTAACGGGATGGAAAATTGATATTAAAAGCGAAACAGAAGCGAAAGAACTTGGTTTGTTGGATGAAGCCGAAATGGAGAAAAGCGAGGAAAGCGTCAACGAAGAAGCTAGTCTAGATGAATAAATCATAAAGGGGAGAGAAGCGTTGAAACGTAAAAAGCCGATGCGAAAGTGTGTCGTAACTGGGGAAGTCAAAGAAAAGAAAGAATTATTGCGAGTGGTTCGAAGTCCGGAAGGGAAGGTCTTTGTGGATCCCACTGGCAAGAAAAACGGGCGCGGGGCCTATTTGACCAACAGTAAACAATGCTTTCTTCAGGCGAAAGAAGAAGATGCGCTTTCTCGTCATTTAAAAGTGAAACTAACCCCCGAAGATTACGATCGTCTTTGGGAAGAAGCGAAGGAAGTTATCCATGGATAAGTCACTCTATTCTTTCCTCGGGTTAGCTGCAAAAGCAGGTAAAGTGAAAACTGGAGAAGAATTGGTACTTAAACATATTCGCAATCAGACAGTTCATTTAGTACTTGTCGCAAATGATGCTTCCAAAAATACGATGAAAAAGATTTGTGATAAATCTAGCTATTATCAAGTCCCTTGCCGTGTAGTAGGAGAACGGGAAAAGCTCGGTTTGGCAATTGGGAAAAAAAGCCGGGTTGTCCTTGGAATTACGGACAAAGGCTTCGCAGAAAGGCTGATAACGATGCTAGATCAGTAGAAAGTGGAGGGAATGTTATGAAAAAAATGAGAGTGTACGAATATGCCAAATCAATTGATAAATCTAGTAAAGAAGTGGTGCAACAATTAAAAGAGATCGGCGTGAACGTTTCAAATCATATGTCCGTCATCGATGAAGAAGCGATTCAAAAGTTAGAAGGAAAAGGAAATAAACAAACAAAGAAAGAGGAAAAAATGACCAATCAAAAAAATAAAAAAGCAAAAGGAAAGAAACATAAAGGAAGCAAAGGAAGACGAGATCATCATTCAAAAAATGAAAGCAACACGGAAACACCTGAGAAAATCACGTATTCCGGAAGTCTCACCGTAGGAGAACTAGCCGAAAAGTTGAATAAAGACGCTTCAGAAATCATTAAAAAATTAATGTTTCTCGGTGTCATGGCGACAAAAAATGAAGACTTAGAAAAAGAGACGATTGAGTTAATTGCAGAAGATTATGGGGTAGAAGTAGAGGAAGAAGTCGTCATTGATGAATTAGACTTTGAATTACAAACAGAAGAAGATGATCCAAATGATTTAGAAGCTCGCCCGCCGGTCGTAACGATTATGGGGCATGTCGATCATGGAAAAACAACCCTGTTAGACTCCATTCGTCACACGAAAGTAACGGCCAAAGAAGCCGGTGGTATTACGCAACATATCGGGGCTTATCAAGTGGAAGCCAATGGAAAAAAAATAACGTTTCTTGATACTCCAGGACACGCTGCTTTTACGACGATGCGTGCTCGCGGGGCACAAGTGACGGATATTACAGTTCTTGTCGTTGCAGCGGACGACGGTGTGATGCCACAAACGAAAGAAGCGATTAACCATGCGAAAGCGGCGGAAGTACCAATTATTGTTGCTGTGAACAAAATGGATAAAGAAACAGCCAATCCGGATCGTGTCAAACAAGAGCTAATGGAATTCGGACTTGTGCCGGAAGATTGGGGCGGTGACACGATCTTCGTGAATGTCTCAGCGTTAAAAGGCGACGGAATCGACGATCTATTAGAAATGATACTTCTCGTTGCTGAAATTGAAGAATGGAAAGCAAATCCGAATAAACGGGCGCGAGGAACAGTAGTAGAAGCGGAACTTGATAAAGGCCGTGGTCCCGTTGCAACACTTCTCGTGCAAGAAGGAACGTTGCATGTCGGAGATCCGATTGTTGTCGGAAATACGTACGGTAAAATTCGTGCAATGGTCAATGATATGGGAAAAAGAGTGAAAGAAGCAGGACCATCGACACCGGTGGAGATTACTGGCTTAAATGACGTCCCACAAGCAGGCGATGCCTTTATCGTTTTTGAAGATGAAAAGAAAGCGCGTCAAATTGGAGAAAAAAGAAAAGAACGCGCCCGGGAAGAAGAGCGCAGCCAAACTGCCAAAGTGAACATTGACGACTTATTTAGTCAAATTCAAGAAGGGGATGTCAAAGAGATCAACGTCATCGTAAAAGCAGACGTGCAAGGTTCAGTGGAAGCGATGCGAGGCTCTCTTGAAAAAATTGATGTAGAAGGAGTCAAAATTAATATTATCCATGCGGGTGCTGGTGCGATTACTGAGTCCGATGTTATTTTAGCTTCCGCTTCCAATGCGCTCATTGTAGGATTCAACGTCCGACCAGATGCCAATGCGAAAAGAACCGCAGAAGCGGAAAAAGTGGATATTCGCTTATATCGCGTCATTTACGATGCATTAGAAGAAATAGAAGCAGCGATGAAAGGAATGCTTGATCCGGAATACGAAGAAAAAGTCATCGGTCAACTGGAAGTGCGACAATTGTTTAAAGTATCCCGAATCGGAACAATTGCCGGTAGTTATGTTTTGGAAGGAAAAATTACAAGAGACGCTTCCGTTCGTTTGATTCGTGATGGTGTTGTTGTCCATGAAGGAGAAATTAAGGCGTTAAAACGTTTTAAAGATGACGTAAGAGAAGTCCAAGCAGGGTATGAATGTGGTGTGACGTTAGAGAATTATAACGACATTAAAGAAGGGGATATTATCGAAGCCTACGTCATGGAGGAACGAAAACGAGTATGATCATTGGTGTCGTTCATTGTGAATGTTACTTGTACAACACTCATTCCTTAAAAGAAAAACGCTCTGTCATAAAAAGTATAATGACTAGATTAAAACAAACACTAAACGTAGCGGTTGCTGAAGTCGATTATCAAGAGCTTTGGCAAAGGACGACCATTTCTATCGTCACGATTAATAACAATCGAATTATTGCAGAAAAAGAACTTCAAAAAGCCCTTGCCCTCATTGATCGTACGGCCGAAATGGAGCGAATGACTACCGAGTATGAATGGCTATAAGGGGGACCCGCGATGAGTAATGTACGAAAAGAACGTGTTGGTGAACAAATGAAACAAGAACTCGCAGACATCGTTCGTCGCGAACTGAAAGATCCACGAATAGAATTTCTGACAATTACGGATGTGGAGGTAACTGGCGACCTCCAACAAGCGAAAGTGTTTATTACAGTATTAGGTGAAAAAAAGGAACAAGAAGAAACATTACAAGCACTAAATAAGGCCAAGGGCTTTATCCGAAGTGAAATTGGGAAACGAATGACCATTCGAAAAGTTCCCGAATTAGAGTTTCATTTTGATGAATCGATTGACTACGGTTATCGCATTGAAAAACTATTAAAAGAAATCAATGAAAACGAGTCATAGAAATCTCCGATGGAGCTGTCACTGAAACAGGAAGAGGTGTGGCTACCTTGAAACATCCTGTTTCAAGACAGCTTTTTACGTGATATGAGAAAAAGGTGGTTACATATGCATCATGGTGTTCTCCCACTATATAAGCCAAAAGGAATGACTTCTCACGATTGTGTGATGAAAATTCGCCGTCTTTTTCAAACGAAAAAAGTAGGTCATACAGGAACATTAGATCCGGAAGTAGACGGGGTTTTACCGATTTGTATTGGAAGAGGAACGAAAATTGCTTCCTATTTAACCGAAGCACCGAAAACGTATGAAGGCGAAGTCACCCTTGGCATATCTACCACAACAGAAGATAAAGATGGAGAGGTTGTTCATCGTAAACAAGTAACAGCTCCCTTCCCCCGAGATGATATTCGGCGCGTTTTACATTCGTTTCTCGGAAAACAAACGCAAACTCCGCCAAAATATTCGGCAATGAAAGTGAAGGGGAGGAAATTGTACGAATATGCACGGCTAGGAGTGGAGGTAGAACGTCCGAAAAAAGAGATTTATATTTATGACATCTCTCTCCATGAAGAGACGATTCGTTTCACTGAGAACACGTTTTCTTTTCGTTTTACGGTGACATGTAGTAAAGGGACATATATTCGCACATTATCTACCGATATAGGACGCAAACTGGGATATCCGGCCCATATGTCCGATTTAACCCGCATAAAATCAGCTTCTTTTACGATAGATGAATGTCTTACTTTTACTGAACTCGAAGAAATGAAAAAAAATGGAATATTGCATGAATCAATTCGACCTCTGAAAGCGGCTTTGCCTCATTTACCGCATATTGAAGCAGATGATGAATTATTAAATAAAATTCGACACGGCCAAGTACTGCCGGCTTGGGAATCACTTCCTTCTTGTTTTTTGTTTGTTTATGACGGGAAGGCCCTTGCTGTTTATGAGCAACATCCAAGAAAAGATGGGTACATAAAACCAAAAACGATGTTAATCGTCCCAGAGGAAGGATAAAAAATGTAAAGATGAGATTGGCAGGTGAATCCATTGGAAACGATTTATTTAAACGACTCCATTCAAACATTCCCTCTCCCCTATCCCGATATGGTATTGGCTTTGGGCTATTTTGACGGGGTACACCGAGCGCATCAAACGTTGTTAGAAACAGCAAAAAACATCGCAAGAAACAAAAATATTTCTTTTGGGGTGATGACGTTTCATCCGCATCCAAAAGTGGTGTTGTCTCCCACTCTTTCCGTCGATTCGTTTCGTTACATTACCCCGGTGGAAGAAAAAAAAGAGCAAATGAAAGCCCTTGGAGTGGATTATCTCTTTATAGTCAAGTTTGATAAAGCCTTTGCTTCCATCGCTCCGTCTACTTTTGTCGAGCAATATATTATCAACCTTGGTGTCAAACACGTCGTTGCTGGTTTTGATTATACTTACGGGTACAAGGGAGAAGGGGACATGGCCTCGTTTCCTGAACACGCAAAGGGAAAAGTGTCCCACACGGTCATTGAAAAAATTAGTGAAAACGGAGAAAAGATAGGATCGAGTCAAATTAGAGACGGAATTGAAGAAGGGGACATGGCGCTTGTTCATCGTTTACTTGGTCGTCCTTATCGCATGAGAGGGACTGTGGTACACGGAGAAAAGCGAGGAAGAACGATCGGTTTTCCGACAGCGAATATAGCCGTATCCGAACCTTATTTGTTCCCAAAAACAGGGGTGTATGCAGTGAAACTACAAGTGAATGACAGGTGGTATGAAGGGGTTTGTAACGTCGGCTATAAACCAACATTTCATGAAGAAAAAACAGCAGACCCGGAAATTGAAGTATATATATTCGATTTCCATCAAAACATTTACGGGAAAAAGGTCATCGTTGATTGGTACGAATTTATTCGCTCGGAACAAAAATTTTCTTCCATCGATGCATTGATTGCTCAAATGCATCGAGATGTGCACGTAGCACAACAATTTTTTCGCGCAAATTAAGGAATTCTCTTGCATTTGAACGTAAAAAACGGTACGCTATACATTGTAATGAATAGCCATTGCCTTGGCGAGACGTGCCTCCGACGTTTGGCTAGGGGAATTGGCGGTAAGAATATGAAAGGAGGTAGTGATTGTGGCATTGACACAAGAGCGTAAACAAGAAATTATTGAAGAGTTTAAAACTCATGAAAATGATACGGGTTCTCCGGAAGTTCAAGTGGCAATTTTAACGGAGCAAATTAACAACTTAAACGAACATTTGCGTGAACATAAAAAAGATCACCATTCACGTCGTGGTCTTTTGAAAATGGTTGGTAGACGCCGGAATTTATTAACGTATTTGCGTAATAAAGACGTTGTCCGTTATCGGAATTTGATTCAAAAGCTCGGCCTACGCCGATAGTCACATCGGACATCGGGGAGCGTAGATACGGAAGACGCAGGCTTTTCAAGATGAAAGCAACCTCATCCCCTGTATCACTTGTGCTGTGGTACGGGGGTTATTTTATGGAGTAGAACCATGTCCTTTCTTTTCATTTTATATAATTGTAAAATAGGGAAAGAGTGGACACAATATGAAGACAGTAAATTCAGGAGGCATTAGTTGAAATATGGAACAAAAGAAACAAACATTTGTCTATAACTGGTCAGGTCGAGAACTGAAAATTGAAACCGGTCAACTTGCAAAACAAGCAAATGGCGCGGCATTAGTAAGATACGGTGATACGGCTGTATTAGCGACTGCCACCGCGTCAAAAGAACCGAAAGATTTACCTTTTTTCCCGCTCACCGTCAATTACGAAGAACGGTTGTATGCTGCCGGGAAAATCCCGGGAGGGTTTATTAAACGGGAAGGAAGACCGAGTGAAGCAGCGGTATTAACTAGTCGATTAATTGATCGCCCAATTCGTCCGCTTTTTCCTGATGGATTCAGAAATGAAGTGCAAGTGGTCAGCATGGTTATGAGTGTGGATCAAGACTGTTCATCGGAGATGGCGGCGATGATTGGCTCTTCCCTTGCCCTTTGTTTGTCTGATATTCCGTTTTCAGGACCAATTGGTGGTGTCCACGTTGGAAGAATTGACGGAGAGTTTATCATTAACCCGACTTCCGAACAATGGGAGAAAAGTGATCTGGATTTAACCGTCGCTGGAACAAAAGAAGCCATTAACATGGTGGAAGCGGGGGCAAAAGAAGTTTCGGAAGATGTCATGTTAGAAGCGATTCTCTTTGCCCATGAAGAAATTAAACGATTGATTTCTTTTCAAGAAGAAATTATTGAACAAGTTGGCGCAAAAGAAAAAATGGAAGTGGAGTTGCAACTTCCTGATGAATCACTCGTTGAACGAGTGCATGAACTTGGTGAAGCTCGTTTAAAAGAAGCGATTCAAACGAAAGACAAACAGGAAAGAGAAGCAGCAATTGACGATGTCTTGGAAGCCATTTTAACGGAATTTGATGAAGAGGAACAGGAAGAAGTCAATGACATTTTTCAACAAATGTTAAAAGAAGAGACGCGCAAATTAATTACGAAAGAACGTATCCGTCCAGATGGTCGTGCACCGGAAGAAATTAGAGATTTAGATTCTCAAGTCAATTTATTACCGCGTACGCACGGTTCAGGTTTATTTACACGGGGACAAACGCAAGTGTTAAGCGTCTGTACGTTGGGAGCACTCGGCGACGTTCAAATTATTGATGGACTTGGCATGGAAGAATCAAAACGATTCATGCATCATTATAACTTCCCGCCATTTAGCGTAGGAGAAACCGGTCCGATGCGCGCTCCAGGACGACGTGAAATCGGTCATGGTGCCCTTGGAGAACGAGCATTAGAACCGGTCGTTCCGGATGAAAAAGAATTTCCTTATACGATTCGACTCGTCTCGGAAGTACTTGAATCCAATGGTTCATCTTCCCAAGCGAGTATTTGCGCGAGCATTTTAGCCATGATGGATGCGGGTGTTCCGATTAAAGCACCGGTGGCAGGGATTGCGATGGGTCTTGTGAAAGAAGGCGATGATGTTACCATTTTAACGGACATTCAAGGGATGGAAGACGCTTTAGGGGACATGGACTTTAAAGTAGCCGGGACAGAAAATGGAATTACCGCTTTGCAAATGGACATTAAAATTACCGGCATAGGAGAAGACATTTTAAAAGAAGCATTGGCACAAGCAAAAGAAGCTCGTTTAAAAGTGTTGGAAAACATGCACGAAGCGATTGCGGAGTCGAGAAAAGAATTATCCGAATATGCTCCTAAAATTTTAACGATGGTGATTGACCCAGAAAAAATTAGGGAAGTCATCGGTCCAAGTGGGAAAACGATTAATCAGATTATTGAAGATACCGGAGTTAAAATTGACATTGAACAAGACGGAACCATTTATATTTCTTCTTCCGATGTAGAAGCAAACAAGAAAGCAAAACAAATGATTGAAGACTTAGTCCGAGAAGTCAAAGTAGGAGAAACGTATTTAGGAGTAGTGAAACGAATTGAAAAATTCGGAGCGTTCGTCGAATTATTTAAAGGAAAAGATGGACTCGTCCATATTTCCCAACTCTCGAAAGACCGTGTGAATAAAGTGGAAGATGTCGTCAAAGTTGGTGATGAGATTGTCGTACGGGTCACCGAAATTGATCAACAGGGAAGAATTAATTTATCCCGGAAAGCAGTATTAATGGAAGAAAGTAAAAAAGAAAAATAATCGAAAAGGTGCTTGGCAATAGCCAAGTTCTTTTTGTCTAGGCTTCTTCTGTTGTTCTAAAGATTCCTTCTTCGCGCATAGAATAAAGCGAGGGGGAAACGAAATGAAGAAGCAATTTGTGACGACGATACTTTTTTTAGTAGTAAGTGTCATTTTATTTATGCATGAAGAATCATTCTCGTCCTATCAAGAGATCGGCTTGGAAAAAGAAACAGCTGTGGTCACTCAGAACATAACATCTTTATATACAGAATTAGAAGAAGCCGCTAAAACATATAATGAAGCCCCGATGAATGCGGTGGTCGATAAAGTGTGGAAAGCTATTCCAGGATATAGCGGGAGAGTAGTGGATATGAAAGCTTCTTATGAGAAAATGGCGGAAAAAGGTGTATTTGATGAGAAAAAAATTGTATTTAAAAATATTCAACCGGAAGTGCAATTGAAAGATTTACCACCGGCACCGATTTATCGAGGGAATCCAAATAAACCAATGGCCTCCTTTGCAGTAAACGTCTCATGGGGAGAAGAACATCTTCCCGCGATATTACAAACGTTGAGAAAAGAAAATGTTCGAGCTACTTTTTTTCTGGAAGGAAGATGGGTGCAAAAACATCCAAAATTAGCTAAAATGATTATGGAAGAAGGCCATGAAGTTGGCAGTCATGCGTATTCTCATCCTGATTTAAACCAATCTTCGCGAGAAAAAATCAAAGAAGAGCTTTCCAAGACGAATGAAGTGTTAGAAGCAGTTTTGTCTGTTCAGCCAACATTGTTTGCTCCACCTTCAGGTAGCTATAATAACGATGTCGTCAAAATAGCGCGGCAGATGGATATGTATACGATTTTATGGACAGTGGATACGATTGACTGGAAAAATCCAGAACCACATCACATGGCAGCCCGTGTAGCAGCCGAAGTAGAAAATGGTTCTATTATTTTAATGCATCCGACCGCTGCTACGAAAATAGGACTGACAGACATGATCCACCAGATCAAAGAAAAAGGTATTCACATAAACACAGTTGGTCATTTATTGGACGAGACGAGAATACCGGAAGTTGATTCGTGAAACAAGGGGGATTTTTTTTGGTAGAAAAAATCATATTAGACAATGGCGTGCGCATCGTTACCGAACATATGCCATCGATGCGATCTCTTTCAATCGGGATTTGGGTTGGTGCCGGCTCTCGCTATGAAACAGTGGAAAATCGTGGAATTTCTCATTTTTTAGAACATATGTTTTTTAAAGGAACGACGAGCCGGACGGCCACAGAAATTGCGGAAAGTTTTGATAAAATCGGTGGGCAAGTGAATGCTTTTACTTCAAAAGAATACACTTGTTTTTACGCAAGGGTACTGGATCAACATGCAAGCGTTGCGCTCGACATTTTAGCAGATATGTTTTTTCATTCAACTTTTCAAAAGGAAGAATTTAAAAAAGAACAAAATGTCATATTAGAAGAAATAAAAATGGTAGAAGATACTCCGGATGATATCATTCATGACATGTTAGGAGAAGCATATTTTGGTAGTCATGCACTGGGGCGCCCTATTTTAGGAACGAAAGAATCCGTTCTTTCCTTCACTCCAGAGCACTTACTTCGTTATAAAGAGCAATTTTACACAGCGGATCGCATTGTTATTTCCCTGGCAGGAAACATTTCAGAAAAGGTGATAGAAGCAATCAAAGAGAAATTTGGGCATGTTACTACGTTCTCTTCTTCCGTTTCTCTCACCCGACCAAAGATATCTACAAACAAAATTGTTCGGGAAAAAGATACAGAACAAGCCCATGTTTGTTTTGGTTTTCCTGGCCTTCCGCTTGGTCACGACGACATGTATGCACTGACCTTGTTGAATAACGCCCTTGGTGGCAGCATGAGCAGTCGATTATTTCAAGATATAAGAGAAGAAAGTGGCCTTGCTTATTCTGTTTTTTCTTACCATCTTTCTTTTCAAGATACAGGGTTGTTAACAATTTATGCCGGAACAGCCCTCGAACAGGTCGATGAATTAGTGGAAAAAACGATGCAGTCACTGAATAAGTTGCGAAAAGAAGGGATGACCAACAAAGAATTAGAAAACGGAAAAGAACAATTAAAAGGAAGCTTTATGTTAAATTTAGAGAGCACAAACAGTCGAATGAATCGCAATGGTAAAAATGAATTACTGCAAAACAAACACTTTACATTAGATGAAGTGATGGAACATATTGATCGAGTCACTTTGGAAGATATCGATAGAATCGCACAGTACATAATACGAGAGGACTATGCCTTCTCGTTGATTAGTCGAGAAGGAACATTGCCATCATCTGTCACAACGCATTCGTCATCCTTTTAATATGAGAAAGAGAGGAAGGGAACATTTGTGCGTTTGAGCGAAATAAGCAAATTAGAAGTGATTGATCGAAAGCGCGGGGAAAAGCTTGGGGTTCCAGGAGATGTTGATGTCATTTTTGATGAGAAAACCGGGAAAATTACATCCCTTGTTTTTCCGCAAAGTCCTCGTTTCCTTCGAAAAAAAAGAAAAGAGTGGATGATTCCGTGGAAACATATCGACCGTATTGGAGATGACTGTATTATTATTGATCCAACGCATTTACAATAGCATATCGAAGCAAAAAGAGGGGCGCATCGCCGCTCTTTTTTGTATTCGGATAGAAGTTTTCACTTATCATGTGCTTTTTCATAAAGTATAAGAGTCGACTCGACGCTGAAGGAGAGAGACAACAAATGAAAAAGAAAAAGCTCGTCATTATTGGAGGAGATGCGAGACAAACAGAAATTGCGGAACAATGTTTACGTCACGGAATACGCGTATATCTCATCGGTTTTGAAAAATGGAATCGTCATGCTTTTGATATCGTAAAAGCGAATGGATACGGAGATGTTCCGTGGCCGGATGTGGATGCGATTTTGCTACCGGTTAGTGGATTGAAAGAAGGAAATAAAGTGGAAGCGGTATTTGCTAAACAGAACGTGATTCTTCAAGAGGAATGGGTGAAAAGAACAAAATCAAATTGTGTCGTCATAACTGGTATTCATACAACATCATTGCATGCGTTGTTAACAAAATATCCGCGTCCATATCACAAGTTGTTAGAAAGAGATGATATTGCCATTTATAATTCCATTCCATCTGCGGAAGGAACGTTACTCATGGCGCTTCAAGAAACGGATATCACCATCCACGGTTCACGTACCATTGTGTTAGGCTTTGGCCGCACGGGTCAGACGATTGCAGACACCTTTTCCTCCCTCGGTGCATATGTAAAAGTAGTCACAAACGCTACTTCTGAAAAAGCAAGAGCGGAAGTGATGGGGTTTACGACATTTCATACAAATGCGTTAAGTGATATCGTCAAGGACGGAGATATTTGCGTGAATACGATCCCCGCCCTTGTCTTATCAAAAGAAGTTCTCACTCATGCTTCCTCGCGAATGTTAATTATCGATCTTGCTTCCGCGCCGGGAGGGACGGATTTTGACTATGCAAAGAAAAGAGGAATGAAAGCGTTGCTGGCACCGGGTTTACCCGGAAGAGTCGCACCAGTGACAGCCGGGCGGATACTCGCGCAAGTATTAATTGATCTATTATTAGAAAAGGAGGCGTAACCATGCCTTTTCAAAAGAAACGGATTGGTTTCGGAGTCACGGGAAGTCATTGCACCTTGGAAGAAGCCATCCCATACATGAAAGAGTTACGCGACAAAGGTGCAGATATTTATCCCATTGTTACCCCTACTGTATTAACTACTGACACAAAATTTGGTTCGAAGGAAAAGTGGATCAAAAAAATCAAAGAGGCGTCTGGGAAAAATGACATTGTCGATTCCATCGTAAAAGCAGAACCTTTTGGACCGAAAACGCCATTGGATGCAATGGTCATTGCACCATTAACCGGAAATTCGCTCAGTAAATTCGCCAATGCCATCACCGATAGCCCAGTGCTTATGACCGCGAAAGCGACACTACGAAACCAAAAACCAGTTGTATTAGCAATCTCTACTAATGATGCCCTCGGGTTAAATGGACAAAACCTAATGAAGTTGATGAATGCTAAAAATATTTACTTTGTACCTTTCGGGCAAGATAATCCAATCAAAAAACCAACATCACTTGTTGCAAGAATGGAAGCAATCGCTATGACATTGGAAGAAGCGCTTTCTGGTCGTCAATATCAGCCTGTCATCATAGAAAAATATAAAGATTAAAACGAGAGGAATATTGCGAAATGAGATGGAATCTATTATGTTACAATAGAAACAGTTATTCATCGAAATAGCTGTAAATTGTACTGGAAGGGGTATTCATAGATGTCAAAAAATGAGTTTAATATTGCAGTAGTAGGAGCAACAGGTGCAGTAGGTCAACAAATTGTTCGTATTTTAGAAGAAAAGAACTTTCCGATTAATGAACTTCGTTTACTTTCATCGAAACGTTCTGCTGGAAAAAAGATGACGTTTCAAAATAAAGAATATACATTAGAAGAAGCAACGCCTGCATCTTTTCAAGGAATAGATATCGCATTCTTTTCGGCTGGGGGTTCGGTTTCCAAAGCTCTTGCACCGGAAGCGGTGAAACATGGCGCGGTCGTTGTTGATAACACGAGCGCTTATCGGATGGATGAAAACGTTCCGCTCGTCGTCCCGGAAGTGAATGAAGAAGCGGTAAAAAATCATCAAGGAATCGTGTCCAATCCAAATTGTTCCACGATTCAAATGGTAGTGGCACTCAAGCCCATTCGAGAAAAGTACGGCTTAAAACGTGTCATTGTTTCCACCTATCAAGCCGTATCTGGAGCCGGTCTTTCCGCCGTGGAAGAAATGAAGAGTCAAACACAAGATGTGTTAGCAGGAAAAGATGTTCAGCCTGAAATTTTACCAGTAGGCAGTGACAAAAAGCATTATCAAATTGCTTTTAACGCGATTCCTCAAATCGATAAATTTCAAGAGAATGGCTATACTTTTGAAGAAATGAAAATGATAAATGAAACGAAAAAAATCTTGGGAGACAATCAACTCGCGGTGGCAGCAACTTGCGTTCGTCTTCCGGTAGAAACAGGACATTCTGAGTCTGTCTATGTGGAAGTGGAAAACGGTTCTCCATCCGTGGAAGAATTAAAAGAAGTCATTGCGAATGGAGCAGGGATTACGTTAAAAGATAATCCAGCAGAACAAGAGTATCCAATGGCTGTCGATTGTGTCGGATTACCGGATGTGTTTGTAGGAAGAGTCCGTCGCGATTTAGATAATGAACAAGGATACCATTTTTGGGTTGTTTCTGACAACTTAATAAAAGGTGCTGCATATAATACGATACAAATAGCAGAAAGTATTATCAAACTGGGAGCTCTATCATAAGGGGGCCTATATGAACATTGTCGTTCAAAAATTTGGCGGCACGTCCGTTCAAACGGATGAAACGAGAAAGGTTGCAGCTAGTCACGTGAAACGTGCTGTATTTCAAGGGAAGAAAGTGGTTGTCGTTGTGTCGGCAATGGGCCGTAAAGGAGATCCATATGCGACGGATACGCTCCTCGGACTGATACGTTCTACGGCAATGAAAGAGATGCCACGCGAAAGGGATATGCTTCTTTCTTGTGGAGAAATAATCTCCGCGGTGGTGTTTACGGATCTTCTCTGTTCCGTTGGTTTAAAAGCAATGGCTCTTACTGGTTTTCAAGCAGGAATTACTACGGATGACACATTTGGAGAGGCTCGTATTGTAGATGTGGACACAACGAAAATCATGGATTTGTTCTCGTCTGATTATGAGGTAATCGTCGTGGCAGGGTTTCAAGGCAAGTCTCGAAACGACGAAATTACGACGCTCGGTCGAGGAGGTAGCGATACGTCTGCCACGGCATTGGCCTCTTCTTTACATGCTGAGTATGTTGATATTTACACGGACGTGGAAGGCGTCATGACCGCAGATCCTCGCATTGTGTCAAACGCTGTCACGATACGAACAGTGACATACGAAGAAATATGTAATTTTGCTTATCAAGGAGCGAAAGTGATTCATCCACGGGCAGTAGAGATTGCGATGCAAAATAAAATCCCCATCTATGTTCGTTCCTTGTATAAGGGAGAAATCGGAACGACCATTACGGACCAAAAAGGAGTGAAGGAACGGTTAATTACAGGTGTCGCACATTTATCTCATGTCACCCAGATTACGGTCAAAGGAGAAGCTTCCGTTCATCTCCAAAAAGAAGTATTTGATACGATTGCCAAAGCGGATATATCGGTCGATTTTATTAATATCCAACCGAAACTCATTCGTTTTACTGTTTCCGATGAACAAAAAGATCGCGCAATCACGTTACTTCGTCATAAAGGGTATGAACCGGAAGCAATTTCAGGTTGTGCAAAAGTGTCTGCAGTCGGAGCAGGGATGACAGGAGTACCAGGAGTAGCAGCAAAAATTGCCACTGCTTTAGCCAATGAAGGGATTGAAATTTTACAATCGGCTGATTCTCATACGACCATTTGGGTACTCATTAAAGGTGAAGATATGGAAAAAGCAGTACTACGGATTCACGAAGCGTTTGACTTAGCCAACGCGACTTTCCCGGATGGACGGCAGGCGAAAGAAAGGGGCGAGAGTCATTGAATTTTGGACAATTGCTAACGGCAATGATCACCCCGTTTGATCAGCAAGGAAACTTAGATAAAGACGCTTTAGAACCGTTAATTGAACACTTGCTTTCCACCGGTACGGATGGGATTGTAGTGGCAGGTACGACGGGGGAGTCCCCAACGCTTTCTACCGAGGAAAAATTATTTTTGTTTCAACGCGTGAAAGAAATCGTTGCTGATCGTGCCTACGTATTAGCAGGAACGGGTACCAATGATACCCGTTATTCCGTCGAACTGACAGAAAAAGCGACCACACAAGGCGTGGACGGTGTGATGATTGTTACTCCTTATTACAATAAGCCAAACCAAGAAGGTCTTTTTCATCATTTTCAAACGATCGCAAAAGCAACACATTTACCTGTAATGATTTATAACATCCCCGGAAGATGTGTCATTAATATGGATCCGACAACGATTGTTCGGCTCTCTAGCATCCCGAATGTTACTTCGGTAAAAGAAGCAAGCGGCGACATCGAACAAATTGCCACCGTCATTGAAAACACCCCGGAAAACTTCCACGTATATAGCGGAGACGACTCCATGACGTTACCAATCATGTCCGTCGGAGGAACAGGAGTAGTATCCGTCGCTTCTCACTTAATCGGTCGGGATTTAAAACAAATGATGGAAGAATTTTCGGCAGGAAACATCCAGGAGGCAGCAACACTGTATCGAAAACTGCTTCCAAAAATGAAAGGTTGCTTTGTCGCACCGAATCCAACGCCTATTAAAGCGATGTTAAATGAATTAGGAATTATCACTTCTTATCCCCGCCCACCATTGTTACCGTTAAAAGAGAGTGATTGGAACAAAATGAAACAATTATTTAGCCTGGTGTAACACTAGGCTTTTTTTACGTTCATGAATATGTCTTGTATTTCCAATTTGATTTGCGTTATACTACAACCAAGTGCTTCGGTTCGGGTCGTTTCAAAAGGAATCATCATCGATATCGTAAAGTAAGTGAAAGAATGGATAATAGTAGGAGGAAATTGATTTGGTAAACGATACAAAGGAAGTCGTGCGTGTTTTTTCTCTGGGCGGTGTTGGAGAAATTGGAAAAAACATGTACGTCATCGAATTAGACGAAGATATTCTCGTTTTAGATGCAGGACTGATATTTCCAGAAGAGGACATGCTTGGCGTTGATATTGTCATCCCTGACATTTCTTATCTTGTCCAAAATAAAGATCGGATTAGAGGCATCGTGTTAACGCACGGTCATGAAGATCATATCGGGGCTTTACCTTATATTTTTAAAAAATTAAATCCCCCGATATATGGAACAAAATTAACGCTCGGTCTCGTCGAAGAACAGTTGAAAGAAAAAAAAGTGAAACAAAAAGCTGATTTACGTGTCATTCATGAAAACACGACGTTAAAAGCCGGAAAGTTAGAAGTGCGATTTTTTAGCACTGCGCATAGCATTCCCGGTTCTCTCGGTGTATCTATTCACACTTCTCAAGGAGCGATTGTTTATACCGGTGATTTTAAATTAGATCAAATGCCAGTGGATGGGGTATTTACTGATATTGAAACACTCACTCGCCTCGGAAGAGAAGGCGTTCTTTGTTTGTTATCGGACAGCACGAATGCAGAGGTTCCCGGATACACTCCTTCAGAAACAGTGGCTGGACAAGGCATTCGCGAAGTATTTCAAGAAGCAGAAGGACGATTAATCGTTACTACCTTTGCCTCAAATATTCATCGCATTCAACAAGTACTCGATGCTTCTCTGGAACAAGGAAGAAAAGTAGTCATATCGGAAAAAAGTTTACAAAAAATTGTCCATATTGCTCGTCAATTAGGACATCTTCATTGTGATGATGATCTGTTGATTCCCATTGATAAAGTCGATCAGTTAAAGGATGATGAAATCACGATATTATGTACCGGAAGTCAAGGAGAACCGATGTCTGTGCTTGCATTAATGGCAAAAGGAGCCCATCGTCATATCTCCATTCGTCCGAATGACACGGTCATTATTGCTGCCAATCCTGCACCAGGAAATGAAAAGACGATAGCGAAAACCATTGACCATTTATACCAAGCGGGAGCTGACGTGATT
Source organism: Aliibacillus thermotolerans (assembly GCF_027853235.1). Lineage (GTDB taxonomy): Bacteria > Bacillota > Bacilli > Bacillales > Marinococcaceae > Aliibacillus > Aliibacillus thermotolerans. The sequence goes on along the minus strand of NZ_WKJG01000072.1, from coordinate 40,460 downwards.
TATGGGGATAAAAATATCCATGTGTCCGGTCATGCTAGCCAAGAGGAATTACTTTTTATGCTGAATCTTTTAAAGCCGAAATATTTTATTCCTGTCCACGGGGAATATCGCATGCAATTTGCTCACGGTGAATTGGCCGAAAAAACAGGAGTGCTGCGTGAACACATCTTTCTACTGGATAAAGGGGATTGCGTCGAATTTGTCGATGGACAAGGAAAACGAAGCGGAAAAGTGCCGGCGGGGAATGTTTTAATTGATGGGTTAGGGATTGGCGATGTAGGAAATATTGTTCTCCGCGACCGACGTTTATTGTCAGAAGATGGCATCTTAGTAGTTGTTGTTACGTTAAATAAAAAAAATGGTGCGATTGCTTCTGGACCGGACATCATCTCTCGTGGGTTTGTTTACGTGCGAGAGTCCGAAAAATTACTGCAAGAAGCAAACGATAAAGTAACTGCTACGTTAAAGGAATGCATGAGTGAAAATGTCAATGAGTGGTCTACGTTAAAAAGCAATATTCGCGACGTATTAAGTCGTTATTTATACGAAAAAACGAAACGCCGACCGATGATCTTACCGATTATTATGGAAGTATAGATGATAGCATACTACGGATAGAAAATGACTTCTAGACGTAGTATGCTTTTTTCGTTTCCGACATGAGAAATAGAAAGAGGATGCATGATTCAAAAAGGGAGCGTCATACTAGTTGTAAAGGAGGAATGAAGATGTATGATAAAGAAAATATAAAAAGTACGACCCCATCGTCTCCGGCGCCGACCCAACCAGAAGAAAACGAAAACAAAGACGGGGGCTTAGTCAATAAAATTCGGGAACTCGGTCAGACGAATGTCATTGATATGGAACAATCAAACATTCACTGTATTACGATTGTTGGACAAGTGGAAGGGCATATGCAACTTCCTCCTCAAAACAAAACAACAAAATATGAACATATTATCCCACAGCTTGTAGCAGCAGAGCAAAATGAGAAGGTGGAAGGGCTGTTAATCGTCTTAAACACAGTAGGAGGGGATGTAGAAGCTGGTCTTGCGATTTCTGAAATGATTGCAAGTATGAGCAAACCGACCGTTACTCTTGTGCTTGGAGGAGGTCATTCGATTGGTGTTCCCATTGCGGTGGCTGCCGATTACAGTTTCATTGCGGAAACCGCCACGATGACGATTCACCCGATTCGCTTGACAGGACTTGTTATTGGAGTCCCACAAACCTTTGAGTATTTAGATAAAATGCAAGAAAGAGTCATTCGTTTTGTCTCTCAACATTCCAATGTAAAAGAAGAAACTTTTAAAGAACTGATGTTTGCGAAAGGAAATTTAACGAGAGATATCGGTACCAATGTCATCGGTCCGGAAGCAGTCTCCCACGGTTTAATTAATGAAGTAGGTGGAATTGGCAGTGCCCTTTCGAAATTAAATGAACTGATTCGTCATCACAACGAACAAGGAGGGCAATTGCAATGATTATCTACACTCCTCTTACAATGGACGAGGTGTTTCCAACCGATCCTACGCAATTCAACAACAAAAAAACAATTCCGATTAAACATGGTGTCATTACGTTGGAAAAACGGGAAGAAACGTGGCTCGTTTGTTCTCTTCATAGTTCGAATCCTGCCGATTATCTACGCTCGGACTATCAACCAGGTACGATTTGGTCCGCTCCCTTAGAAGAGAAATAAAGGTAAGATATGTTATAATCATACAAGAACGAAACGAACTGTTTAAAAGAAAGGGCCTGTCATCATAAAGACAGCCCTCTTCTTGTGACAGTTTACATATATCAGCGGATGGAAAGCGAGGTGGCAACGTGGCAAAGAAAACAAAACGAAAAAGAAGAACTTCCAAAAAAGAATGGAAAAAACAATTAAAATTTGAAATTACCGGTCTTATTCTTTTTACCATTGGTTTGCTTTCGCTGTTTCAACTTGGACGTGTGGGCGATATTACGTTATCATTGTTTCGTTTTCTTGCAGGAGAGTGGCATATTATCATTAATATTGCCGTATTAATCATTGCTGCGACTTTTATTGTGAAACGTTCTTTTCCTCGCATGACGGGAAGAAGAATGATGGGATTGTATCTTGCCCTACTTACCTTCCTATTATTAAGTCACGTGAAAATGTTTGAGAATTTACAAGCATTAGGAGAATTTCAACAAGAAAGCGCGTTAGTTACGACGTGGGATTTATTCATCCTTGATCCATTTGACCGGGGAATTGTGAGCGATCTTGGTGGAGGTATGATTGGCGCCCTTCTTTTTATTTTTATGTACTTTTTATTTGATATGGGCGGCACGCGGATTGTCTCCATTTTGCTGTTTTTATTATCATTTCTCCTGATTACTGGCTTATCCATTCAAGATGTGATGCGATATGTCAAAGAAAAAAGTGTCCCCATTTGGAAATCAGCGCGAAAAAAAGTGACCAAGTGGTCGAATCATACGAAGGAATGGCTCAAACAAAAAAAACAACCATCCCCTCAACCAAAAGAGAACAAACGCGTAAAAAGAGAATTGCCTACGGAAGAAAGAGAAGAACCAGCACAAGAACCGATTATCTATAATTTCGCAGAAGATACAAACACTTTAGAAGAAGAACCTGCGACTCCTTCAAAGCCGAAACAATCTTTATCATCTACCGCCGACCAAAAAGAAGAGAAATCGAAAGAATTGGAATTTCATTTGGAAGAGAAAAATAATGAATCCTATGAGTTACCGAGCATTTCATTACTACGGGCAGCATCTCCCAATCAAGAGCAGCAGGAAACGCGTTTCGTCTCCCGCAATGCACGAAAACTTGAAGAAACGTTACATAGTTTTGGGGTTCATGCTCGTGTCAATGAAGTGCATGTTGGTCCGGCTGTGACGAAATATGAAGTACAGCCGAACACTGGAGTGAAAGTAAGTAAAATTGTAAACCTTGCGGATGATTTAGCATTAGCCCTTGCTGCAAAAGATATTCGAATGGAAGCGCCAATTCCTGGTAAAGCAGCGATCGGAATTGAAGTACCGAATCAATCCGTTTCCATGGTCACGCTACGGGAAGTGCTGGAGTCGGCTGGAAAAGAAAATGATCACGTTTTATCCGTTGCCCTTGGCCGTGATATTTCCGGGGAGCCAGTGATGGCGTCATTAAATAAAATGCCTCATTTGCTTGTAGCTGGTGCGACAGGAAGTGGGAAAAGCGTTTGCATTAATGGGATGATTACAAGTATTTTAATGAAAGCTCGTCCGGATGAAGTGAAAATGATGATGATTGACCCGAAAATGGTTGAATTAAATGTGTACAACGGCATCCCTCATTTGTTGGCACCGGTCGTAACGGACCCGAAAAAAGCGGCACAAGCACTGAAAAAAGTAGTGGCGGAAATGGAGCGAAGATATGAATTGTTTTCTGAGTCAGGAACCCGTAACATGGAAGGATACAATCAGCTCATTCAAGAGCGAAACAAACAGCAAGAAGAAAAAGAACGGCTTCTTCCATACATCATCGTCATCGTGGATGAATTAGCGGATTTGATGATGGTTGCATCAAGCGACGTAGAAGATGCCATCACTCGCCTTGCCCAAATGGCACGGGCTGCTGGCATTCATATGATTATCGCTACCCAACGCCCTTCTGTCGATGTTATCACCGGAGTCATTAAAGCGAACATTCCGTCTCGAATTGCTTTTGGTGTCTCTTCTCAAACGGATTCACGCACTATTTTAGATGCAGCTGGAGCAGAAAAGTTGTTAGGAAAAGGGGATATGCTCTATCATCCAGTTGGTGCCAATAAGTCTACTCGGATTCAAGGGGCTTTTGTTTCTGACGAAGAAGTGGAACGAGTGGTGGAAGCAGTAATTGCCCAGCAAAAAGCAAGCTATGAAGAAGAGATGATTCCGGAAGATGAACCTGAAATTGAGGAAGAAGTGGAAGATGAATTATATCCTGAAGCGGTGGATTTAGTCCTTCATATGCAAAGCGCCTCCGTTTCCATGCTCCAACGCCGTTTTCGCATCGGATACACCCGTGCTGCGCGACTTATTGACGAAATGGAACGCCGCGGAGTTGTCGGCCCTTATGAAGGAAGTAAACCAAGGAAAGTGTTATTATCAAAAGAACAAGAAAACGACACTCCCTCTATAGAGACGCAATAGAAAGGTGTGACAAACATGTTAGAAGAATACGTTGTGAAGCAACAGGAACTACCGATTCATCTATTAAAAACAGAAAAGTATAAAACGACAAACATTGCGCTTCACTTAAAAACCGATTTAACAAAAGAAAAAGCAACGCATCGCGCTTTACTGAGCAATGTATTAAAAAGTGCCACAAAAAACTATCCAAGTCGGAAAGACATCCGTTTATATTTAGATGAATTATATGGGGCGACGTTAGCAACGAACGTACAAAAAATCGGTGATTGGCACATTTTATCTTTTTATTTGACGGTTGTAAACGACCAATTTATTGAGACTTCTCAGTTGTTTAAAAAAAGCATTGCTTTCTTACAAGAAGTTTTATTTGAACCATATCTTGACGAAGAGGGCTTTTTTTCTGAGAAAATCATAGAAGAGGAAAAACGGTTATTGAAACAACGAATCGATTCCATTTATGACGATAAAATCCGCTATGCCAATGAACGGTTAATTCAAGAAATGTGTAAAAACGATCCGTTTGCGATTCATCCTTACGGGGATAAAAATATGCTATTTGAAGTGACGAAACAGTCATTACAAGAAGAGTATCACCGGATGCTTCAAGAAGACGACATTCGATTGTATATCGTTGGGAACCATACGAAAGAAGAAGTACAAGATGCAGTTGCTTCTATTTCCATTTCACCGCGACCGAAACGAGAAAGAAAAATACCATCACAACGAAGACGAGAAGAAAAAGAAGTACGAGAAGTTGTAGAAATAGATCAGATCGGGCAAGCAAAGTTATCCATGGGCTTTTGTTTTCCAGTATATCATGCAGATCAAAACTTTTACGCTGCACAAGTGATGAATGGATTATTTGGCGGATTTCCTCATTCCAAATTGTTTATGAACGTGCGCGAAAAGGAAAGTTTGGCCTATTACGCGACTTCCCGCTACGAAAGCGCAAAAGGACTGTTGTTTGTGTACGCTGGCATCGATGCTTCCCAATACGATAAAACGACACGTATTATTAAGGAACAGTTAGAAGACATGGTACAAGGGAAGTTTACTGACCAAGAATTAGCGCAAACGAAAATGATGTTAAAAAATCAATTAATGGAAGCATATGATTCACCGCGCAGTATCATTTCCATGGCATACAAAGGAAACGTATTAGGAAAAGAACGGGACTTGAACACATGGATGAAAGGAATTGAAAGCGTCACGAAAGATGAGGTCGTTCACGTCGCGAAGTTGGTCACGCTAGATACGTGTTACGTACTACGAGGGGAGGATGCTTAATGGTGGAAAAATTTGAAGTGCGTTCCTTACAAGAGACTTATTATCAAACGACTTTAAAGAACGGACTACGGGTAGTGATTGTACCAAAACCGCATTACTACAAAACGTATGCGATGTTTACAACGGATTACGGTTCAATTGACCGTACCTTTCGTCCCCTTGGGAAAAAAGAAACCGTTACCGTTCCGGATGGGATTGCTCACTTTTTAGAACATAAAATGTTTGAAGAAGAGTGGGGCGATGTTTTTCATACTTTTGGAGAACAAGGGGCTTCTGCCAATGCATATACCAGCTTTACCAAAACCGCTTATTTGTTTTCAAGCACCCAAGAAATCAAAAAAAATATCGTGACACTTCTTGATTTTGTCCAACATCCATATTTTACGAAGGAAAGTGTCGAGAAAGAAAAAGGCATCATCGCCCAAGAAATACGCATGTATGATGATAATCCCGATTGGGAAGTGTTTTTTCATTTACTGCGCAATTTGTACAGTGATCATCCGGTAAAAATTGACATTGCTGGAACGACGGAATCGATCTACGAAATTACACGGGAAGATTTATACATGTGCTATGAAACATTTTATCATCCGTCCAACATGATGCTTGTGATCGTTGGAAATGTAGACGTGGATGAAATGATGGCACTTGTTCGGGAAAATCAGGAAAAGAAAAGTTTTCCAAAAGCGGAACCATTGGAGCGGATCATTCCGACCGAACAAAAAGAAGCCGTCAGAGCAAATACAACGAAAAGAATGAGCGTTAATACCCCGCAATGTTTGATTGGATGGAAAATTGCTCCGCCCAATGACACTGGAAAAGAGTTGCTCGCTTACGAACTAAAGATGGATATGTTACTGGAAGCAATATTTGGACCAGGTGCAGGTCATTACGAAAAGCTGTACGAAGAAGGACTGATTGATGATAGCTTTGCCTTTGAATTTACAATGGATCGTACCTTTTCTTTTATTTCTGTTGGAGGTGACACTCCGCAGCCGGTCAAACTGGAAGAACGAATAGGAGAGATTGTCCAACAGGTGAAAGAAAATGGGATACCGAAAAAAGATCTAGAACGAGTTCGAAAGAAAATGATTGGCTCCTTTTTAAAAAAGTTCAATTCCTTGGAGTTTATCGCAAATCAATACACAAGGTACGCCTTTTCAGGAATGAATATCTTTGATGTTGTCCCTATCTTGGAGAACATGGATGTAACCGATGTGTTAGAATTGCTTCATGATGTCTTTGATCCTTCAACGAAAAGTTCTTCTTATATCGTTCCAAAAAAATCGGAGGAGGAAAATGAGTAATTATGCGTTAATTACCGGGGCAAGCGGTGCGATTGGAAGAGCGATTGCTTTGGAACTTGCTTCGTTAGGGAAACCGCTTTTTCTTCATTTTCACCGTTCTAAAGATCAAGCGTTCGCTTTAAAAGAACAATGTGAATCTTACGGAGTGCCAGTGTCCATCATACAAGAAAACCTCTCAGAAGATGGAGGAGCGAAGCGGTTATTTCAGTCGCTCCATTCCCCGATAGACACTTTTATTTATAATTGTGGGATTGCTTATCACGGTTTATTTCAAGACATGTCCGAAGACGACATTTATACGCTCGCCCATTTGCACTTACTCAATGCCATATTACTGACGAAATATTTGTTGCCGTCAATGATTCGTAGACAACAAGGGAATATTATTATGTTATCGTCGATTTGGGGAGAGCGTGGCGCTGCATGCGAAACCGTGTATTCGGCCATGAAAGGTGGCTTAAATACATTTGTGAAGGCATTGGCCAAAGAAACGGCACGTTCCGGGGTGCGAGTCAATGCCATTGCTCCCGGTGCGGTCGAGACACCAATGATGGCTTCGTTTTCAGAGGAAGAAAGAAATGCTTTAATGGAAGAGATTCCTTCGGGACGTTTTGCCAATCCGGAAGAAATAGCGGATGCCGTACGGTTTTTGATCAGTCCGAAAGCAAGTTACATCAATGGCCATATTTTACAAATGAACGGTGCTTGGTAAAAAGAGGTTGCTTTATTCTGTACATAATTTTCCTCTTGTCTGGACATGCTACTCTTGAATCTACCTTCAAGGAGGGAAAGACATGTCTGTGTTAGACAATTGGAACGAATGGAAACAGTTTCTTGATGGCAAAATTGATCAAGCAAAAGAAGGCGGTCTCTCTGATCAAGTCATCTCTGACATTGCGTATCAAGTAGGAGAATATTTAGCAAGTGAAGTAGATCCAAAAAACGAACAAGAACGAGTCATGTCTGACTTGTGGAAAGCGGCGGATCCTGAAGAGCAAAAAGCAATCGCGAATGTCATGGTAAAATTAGTTCAAAATGAAAACAACCGGTAGTCATCAAAAGATAACTGTTCTTCATTCGGGAGAACAGTTATCTTTTTTCCAAATCTTTGTGACGGATAACTCTGTTCAAAAATGAAAAAATAGCGTAAAATGACATATATCTACAGAATCAGGGAAAAAGGAGCGAGAAGGATGGCTAAAATGAAAGAATGGTATTTAGAATACGAAATTCATAAAAATCGTCCAGGACTTCTCGGAGATATTTCCTCCCTGTTAGGAAACTTATCGATTAATATATCGGCAATTAATGGTGTGGAAAAAAACCGCCGTGTCATGTTAATTCGCAGCCGACATGATGATCATATTAAACGTTTTTCAGCCATTTTAGATACATTGGATAGCATATCGGTAAGAAAATTACGGGAACCGAGGTTGAGGGACCGATTGGCCGTCATGCACGGAAGTTACATTGAAAGAGATCGAAGCGCACAAAAGACTTTTCGTTTTGTGCGAGACGAATTAGGTATTCTCGTTGATTTTATGGCGGAACTTTTTAAAAAAGATCGCCATTATTTAGTCGGGATGAGAGGCATGCCCCGGGTCGGTAAGACCGAATCTCTCGTGGCAGCAAGTGTTTGTGCCAATAAACGGTGGTCGTTTATTTCCTCAACGTTACTTCGACAAACGATTCGTAATGAACTATCAGAAGATGAGTTACAAGAAGGTCATGTTTATATTATTGATGGAATTGTATCCATGATGAGAGCTTCGGAAAAACATCGTATGCTTGTGGATCAAATCATGCGCCTTCCCGCAGTGAAAGTCGTGGAACATCCGGATATTTTTGTACGGGAATCACACTATACACTGGAAGATTTTGATTGTATTATTGAATTGCGGAATGAGGAAGATGAAGTGATTTCTTACGATACAATTGATACGAATTTTTCTTCGTTCGATATTAGTTAGGTGGTAGGTGTTAATATTGTCAGAACTCGGACTTTACCTAAAAGAAAAGAGAGAAGAACAAGGTCTTACGTTGGAAGAGCTTCAAAAAGCAACAAAAATTCAAAAACGCTATTTGGTAGCGATTGAAGAAGGAAATTATGCTGTTTTACCAGGTGCGTTTTATGCGCGGGCGTTCGTTAAAAGCTATTCGGAAGCACTTGGCTTAGACCCAGATGAGGTCTTTCATACATACGGAAAAGAACTACCCCATCCGGTCCAGCAAACATCCGATCTTCCCTCTCGTTCGGAACGACTGAAGCCCAAAAGAAATCAAACAGCGAAGAAAAAATCCAATGTGTGGTCCTATTTGATTGGCATTGTCGTTATCATTGTGATCGCTTTACTTATTTACGTCGTCGTACAAGGAGTCACAGGCGGCGATTCGAGTGGGGTTGAACCGGAAGAAGCACCATCGATTGAAATGGATGCAAATGAAGAAGATATGAGCGAAGAAAATGAAGAAATGGATGAATCAACAGAGACGAATCCAAATGTTGACAATGAGGAAGAAGAACAGGATAAAATAACCGAAGAAGAGGAATCCGAACATTCCATCGAACTAGTGTCGACAGAAAATCGCCGCTCCACCTTCCACGTAGAAGAGATGGATGACATTGACATTGACATTGAATTAACGGGAGAATCCTACTTAGACGTTAAAAATGAACAAGGTGACATCATTCAAGACTTGTCTCAAGTAACGCCGGGGGATACCATTTCACTTGATGTAAACGGTGAAACGTACGTCCAATTAAATATTGGTAACTCACCTAATGTCATTGTACGAGTGAATGGAGAAGAGGTAGAGTATCCAATTGATACTCCTCATCAATATTTTATTTTTACGGAAGAAGAAAGGGAATAACGCATCGGTCGCGAAATAGAAACGAGGGACGAGAATGAATCTACCGAATAAAATCACATTGGCACGTATTTTTCTCATTCCACTTTTTATGATATTCATGTTCGTACCTTTCCCTTTGGACGACCTTTCAGTCGGAGGAGTGACAATCCCACTGGCTCATCTCATCGGCGCCATCATCTTTTTAATTGCCGCAGGGACGGATTGGTTAGATGGCTATTATGCGAGAAAATACCATTTAGTTACTAATTTTGGTAAATTTCTCGATCCCCTTGCAGATAAATTACTCGTTACTGCAGCCTTTTTATCTCTGGTCGAATGGAATGTCGTTCCTGCTTGGATGGTCATTATCATTCTTAGTCGGGAATTTGCCGTTACAGGTATTCGCCTAGTTGCAGCCGCTGACGGAGAAGTGATAGCAGCAAGTCCTCTTGGTAAATGGAAAACGATCTTTCAAATGTTGGCCATTATCGTTTTGCTCTTTTATAATATACCGTTTGCATTCATCGGATGGCCGATAGGGATGATTCTCCTATGGATTGCCGTCATATTAACGATTATTTCGGGAATAGATTATTTCATCAAGAACAAACATGTATTTACACATTCCATGTAAATGAAAGTGGTGAATATATGAACGCGGAAATTGTAGCAGTCGGTTCGGAATTGCTGTTAGGGCAAATTGCTGATACGAATAGTCAGTTTTTATCAGCGGAGCTTGCGGGAATCGGGATCAATGTGTATCGCCACACGGTAATTGGAGACAATAAAGGACGTTTAACGCAAGTGTTAAAGGAAGTTTCCGAACGGACAGACGTCGCCATTATTTCTGGGGGACTCGGCCCAACCGAGGACGATATTACGAAAGAAGTGGTATCGAACTTAACAGCGGCACCACTTCTATATCATGGGCCAACATTAAAAAACATAGAAACATTTTTTCAAAAAAGAGGACTGCACATGTCTCCAAACAATAAAAAACAAGCGCATTACGTCGAAGGAAGTGACGTGTTTTTTAACGACGTAGGGCTTGCTTGCGGGATGGCCATTTCTTATCGAGACACGTTGTTTATTTTACTCCCGGGACCACCTCGAGAATTAAAGGCGATGTTTGTGGAAAAAGTGAAACCGTACTTACTGCAAAAATTAGGAGGATCATCGATTGTTCACTCCCGTGTCTTGCGTTTTTTTGGAATCGGAGAATCTTTGTTAGAAGAAAAAATCTTGGATATTATCCGAACGCAATCGAATCCGACGGTTGCTCCCTTGGCGGTTGATGGGGAAGTGACCGTTCGCTTAACGGCAAAAGCGGCAACAAAAGAAGAAGCAATCCAGCTCATAGACGAATTGGAACAAAAGATTAAAGAAAAAGTTGGCCATTTCATGTACGGTGTGGACGAAGATACCCTTCCGCTTCAAACGGCACGGTATTTAAAAGAGAACAATTTAACGATAGCGGTGGCTGAAAGCTTGACCGGGGGATGGTTCTCAAAAATATTAGTCGATATGCCTGGTGCCTCTGCTTTTTTTGAAGGTAGTACGACGGTATACTCGAAAGAAGCGAAAGAAAACATCCTTTCTATCGATCGTCAGCTGTTAGATCAGTACGGAACGGTCAGTAAAGAATGTGCGGAAAGTATGGCCATCCAAGTCCGGCAGTTGTTCGGAACAGATATTGGGATCAGCTTCACCGGATCGGCTGGACCGGAAGCATTAGAAGGAAAAAAACCGGGGACAGTTTGGATTAGTATTGCTGGACCAAAAGGAACGCGTTCACACCATTTACAACTGTCTGGTGGAAGAGGACAAATACGACGTCTAGCCGTCTATTATGGCTGCTGGTTTTTACTTAAGGAAAAGGTGGTAACAAATGACGTACTTTGAACAATTTGATATTAAAAAGGAAATTAAAAAAGCAATTAGTGACATGGGTTTTGAAGAACCGTCTCCTGTCCAAGAAAAAGCGATTCCCGTCATTTTAGAAGGGAAAGACGTGATTGGCCAAGCGCAAACCGGTACCGGGAAGACAGCAGCATTTGGAATTCCCATCGTTCATCGGGTGACGGAAGAACCTTTTGTACAAGCGATTATTTTAACTCCGACAAGAGAATTGGCGATTCAAGTTTCAGGCGAGATACAAAAGCTTTCACGCCATTTAAATATTCGCACGCTTCCTGTGTACGGCGGGCAATCCATTTCGCAACAAGTGCGTGCGTTAAAACAAGGAGTCCAAATCGTCATTGGTACTCCCGGGCGCGTATTGGACCATTTACGTCGCAAAACCCTTCGACTGCAAGAAGTAAGAATGGCGGTTCTTGATGAAGCGGATGAAATGTTAGATATGGGGTTTGTCGACGATATTGAAGCGATTTTAAAAGAAATGAATCGAGAGCGACAAACGTTATTATTTTCAGCAACGATGCCACCGCTCATTCGAAGGCTGTCCACCAAATATATGAAAACCCCGGTGACGGTCACGATCAGTAAAAAAGAAGTGACAGCTCCATCCATTGATCAATGTTACTACAAAGTGTTAGAGCGAAATAAGCAAGAAGCACTTTGTCGCATATTAGATAGCCAAGACCCGGATTTAGGCATTATTTTTTGTCGTACGAAAAAAGGAGTGGCAGAACTTACAGAAGCCCTTCAAGCCCGTGGCTATCTCGTTGACGGTTTGCACGGTGATTTAACGCAGCCGCAACGAGATGCGGTTATGAGAAAATTCCGCGACCATTCCATTGACTTTTTAATCGCTACTGACGTTGCGGCACGAGGGATTGACGTGCAAAACATTAGCCATGTCATTAACTTTGATATTCCGCAAGACCCAGAAAGTTATGTCCACCGCATTGGTCGGACTGGTCGGGCTGGTCGTCGAGGTCAAGCGCTCACGTTAGTTACTCCACGCGAGATGAAACATCTTCGTTCCATTGAAGAAGAAATTCACATGCGCATTCCCGCACAACAAATCCCTTCTATCGAAGAAGTCGTAGAAAAACAACAAATTTCGTGGAAAAACTTAATCGTTGATCAAATCGATGAAGGCGACGATTTAACGTTATTTGAAAGTTTAACGAACGAATTACTCGAAGAATACGAACCGAAGCAGATTATTACTTCCTTAATGAAACTGAACTTTTCTGCTTCTATTGGTGAATATGATTCCGGTTATAATTTTGGAGAAACCGGAGGAGCAAAAGGAATGGTTCGTTTCTTTATTAATGTAGGAAAAAATGTCAACATGAGTCCGAAGATTCTCATCGATGAAATATCTGAAGCGGTCGGAATACCGGGCCAAGCAATTGGACGCATTGATATTTTTGATAAATTCACCTTTGTGGAAGTACCGGAAGAAGTGGCTCCATTTGTGTATGAAGCACTGCGATATTCAAAAATTAATGGGGCAAGAGTGAATTTAGAACCAGCCAAACCACGCCCAAAACGCTCCTTGTCTCGTTCGCGCCGAACCGATAAAAAACAATAATACTCCTAAAAAGAAAGAGCGGTCAAAGACTACTCTTTCTTTTTCATCAGGAAAAACAATCGAATAAATGTTCGTAAAATCTATTGGCAAAGTAAAAGAAAACAGGTATGATAAAAGAGGGAAAAGCTCATTGGACTGTTTCCTATGCGCGTCTTCATTTGTGGGGAATGAGCGCGCCAGTTTAATCATTAAAGGAGAGTAATAGTATGAGCGAACGAAAAGCTGCGTTAGATCAAGCACTCAGAAATATAGAAAAACAATTTGGTAAAGGGTCGATTATGAAACTTGGAGAACAGGCGGAAAAACGTGTTTCTACTGTTTCGAGTGGGGCGCTTGCCATCGACATTGCTCTTGGCGTAGGAGGGTATCCTCGCGGGAGAATTATAGAAATTTATGGTCCCGAGTCTTCTGGTAAAACGACCGTTGCTTTACATGCCATTGCCGAGGTGCAAAGAAAAGGTGGTCAAGCAGCATTTATTGATGCTGAGCACGCACTGGATCCGACTTATGCCGAAAAATTAGGGGTAAATATTGATGAATTATTGCTGTCACAACCTGATACAGGAGAACAAGCGCTAGAAATTGCTGAAGCATTGGTAAGAAGTGGTGCGGTCGACATTATTGTGATTGACTCAGTAGCAGCGCTTGTTCCTAAGGCAGAAATAGAAGGAGAAATGGGAGATAGTCATGTCGGACTTCAAGCGCGCTTAATGTCCCAGGCGTTACGAAAATTATCCGGCGCCATCAGCAAATCGAATTCCATTGCTGTCTTTATTAATCAAATTCGGGAAAAAGTTGGTGTGATGTTCGGTAATCCAGAAACAACAACGGGAGGTCGCGCATTAAAGTTTTATTCTTCGATTCGTTTGGAAGTAAGAAGAGCGGAAACGTTGAAACAAGGGAATGAAATGGTAGGGAATAAAACGAGAATTAAAGTTGTGAAAAATAAAGTAGCTCCACCATTTAAGCAAGCAGAAGTCGATATTATGTACGGAGAAGGCATTTCCAAAGAAGGTTCTATTTTAGATATTGCGGCGGAGTTGGATATCGTTCAAAAAAGCGGGGCATGGTATGCGTATGACGGGGAGCGACTCGGTCAAGGGAGAGAGAACGCGAAACAATATTTGAAAGAAAACCCGGAAGTGACGGAAGAGATTGAAATGAAAATTCGAGATCATTATGGCCTCGATCAAGACCAACCGTTAGTGGAAGACGAATCTTCCGAAAGCGAAAGCCTGTTATTTAAAGAAGAATAATCAAGATGAGCTGTCCCAAAAGTCATCAATCGTGACTTTTTGGGACAGTTTTTTTGAAAGGGAATTTCATCTCAAAAGGCGCGAACGATAGAAAATTTCCAAACTACTCATGACAGAATTGTAAACAATCCTAGCTAAAAATGTAAAATATGCCTAATGAACGACACTCGTTTTTGCTTGGAAATAGCGTCGAAAGCTTGTTCACAGTTAGTCTTGACATGGTTATGGCAGAAAGCTACAATGAGAAGAGGTCATGCGATTTTTTTGCATGATGAATGTTCACCGACTATGCTAAAAGGCTTTACTATTTTTTTGGAATATGCCTTCTTATCACGCACAACCGGTCGACACCACGTCAAAGAAACATTCAGATCTACAAGCTATTTCAATGAACCAAATGAAACAAAGCACCTTCTAGGTGGTACAACTAGCTAGCAAGAGGAGGTGAAAAGACTTGGATAACATCTTTCTCATCTCCATTTTGCTTGTTGTCGTTGCAGCTTTGAGTGGATTGATTGGTTATTTTGTTCGTAAATCAATAGCAGAAGCGAAGATAGCGAGTGCCGAACAAGCGGCCAAACAAATCGTAGAGGATGCAAAGCGTCAAGCGGAAGCGAGTAAAAAAGAAGCCGTGCTGGAAGCGAAAGATGCGGCACATCAACTTCGAACTGAAGCAGAAGATGATTTGCGAGAACGAAGAAATGAAATTCAAAAACAAGAAAACCGCTTAATGCAAAAAGAAGAGATTCTTGATCGTAAAAGTGAAATGTTGGACAAGAAAGAAGAAGCGTTGGACAAGAGAGAAGAATCTCTCAATGAACAACAACGGCAGATAGACGAAAATTATAGCAAAGTGGAGGAGATTTTAAAAGAACAAGAAACACAATTAGAGAGAATTTCAGGATTATCCCGTGAGGAAGCACGTGAAATGATCAGAAAAGAAACGGAAAAAGAACTACAACATGATCTTGCTGTCATGATTAAAGAAGAGACGGAACGGGCCAAAGAAGAAGCAGCGAAAAAGGCCCGACATATTTTGTCTCTTGCCATTCAACGTTGTGCAGCTGATCATGTTGCGGAAACAACCGTGTCTGTTGTCAATCTTCCCAATGACGAAATGAAAGGTCGTATTATTGGTAGAGAAGGACGAAACATTCGTACCCTTGAAACTCTCACAGGGATTGACCTCATCATTGACGATACTCCGGAAGCGGTAATTCTTTCAGGATTTGATCCAATTCGGCGCGAGATTGCTCGGACAGCCTTAAATAAGCTCGTTCAAGATGGTCGCATCCATCCTGCCCGCATTGAAGAAACAGTCGAAAAATCAAGACGGGAAGTGGATGAATTAATTCGTGAATACGGTGAAGAAGCAACCTTTGAAATGGGCATTCACGGGTTACATCCTGATTTAATTAAGATTCTCGGCCGATTGAAATTCCGCACGAGCTATGGTCAAAATGTGCTGAAACATTCGATGGAAGTCGGTCATTTAACGGCACTGATGGCTGCAGAACTCGGCGAAGATGAGCAGCTGGCAAGACGTGCCGGACTCCTTCACGATATCGGAAAAGCCATTGACCATGAAGTGGAAGGAAGCCACGTTGAAATTGGCGTGGAATTGGCAGAGAAGTATAAAGAACATCCCGTTGTCATTAATAGTATTGCCTCCCATCATGGCGATACGGAAGCGACATCTGTGATTGCGACATTAGTAGCAGCCGCTGATGCGTTATCGGCAGCAAGACCGGGAGCAAGACGAGAAACGTTAGAAACGTATATTCGTCGTCTTGAACGATTGGAAGAAATAGCGGAATCATTTGATGGAGTGGAAAAAACGTACGCCATCCAAGCAGGACGAGAAGTGCGGATCATTGTGAAACCTGATATGGTCGATGATGCCCTCGCTCAAAAACTGGCGCGAGATATTACGAAACAGATTGAACGGGAACTAGACTATCCAGGGCATATTCGCATTACCGTTATCCGAGAAACGCGGGCAGTAGAATATGCAAAATGAAAAAGCGGCGATAGCCGCTTTTTTTCATCATGTAGAAACGGAATGATTTGTCAACGGAAAAATATTTTGGTATAAAATTAGTAAGAGCAATAAAGGAGAATTGGCATGAAAATATTATTTGTAGGGGATGTTGTCGGATCTCCTGGTCGCGCGATGATTCGGGAATATCTTCCTAAATTAAAACGAAAATACCGACCAACCATTACAATTGTGAACGGAGAAAATGCTGCAGGAGGAAAAGGGATTACAGAAAAGATTTATAAAAGCTTCTTGGAAAGTGGGGCGCAAGCAATTACGTTAGGGAATCATACATGGGACAACAAAGAAATTTTTGAATTTATTGGAGAAGCAAATTGGATGGCTCGCCCGGCTAACTATCCGGAAGGTACTCCCGGAAGCGGATATATCATTGTCAAAGTCAATGATATTGAAGTAGGAGTGATTAATTTAATGGGACGAACATTTATGCCTCCAAACGATTCTCCTTTTCAAAAAGCAGAAGAATTAGTAGAAAAAATTAGAGAACGAACGCCCCATATTTTTGTCGATTTCCACGCAGAAGCAACGAGTGAGAAACAAGCGATGGGATGGTTTTTGGACGGTCGCGTTACCGCGGTGGTCGGGACCCATACCCACGTGCAAACCGCAGATGAACGCATTTTACCCGAGGGAACGGCTTACTTAACGGATGTTGGAATGACCGGTCCGATGGATAGTATTATTGGTATGAATAAAGATGTCGTTTTAAGCACTTTTTTAACAAATCTTCCAGCAAGGTTTGAAGTTGCGAAAGGAAGGGAACAATTAAATGGAGTCCTTATTGAAGCTGATCCAAAAACTGGCAAAGCTATCCACATAGAACGAATTCGCATTAGTGAAGAACATCCATTTTATTCTTAAAGAGCCAGACTTGGATAAAAAAGTAGAAAGTCGATCAGAAAGCAGGAATAAGGACAGATCATCTTGAATAATAGTGTATCACGGGCATGAACCCACACAAGGAGGTACTAAATATGGAAGTATTAAAAGTATCAGCTAAATCTACTCCCAATTCCGTCGCAGGCGCTTTGGCAGGAGTCATTCGTGAAAGAGGCGCTGCAGAAATCCAAGCTATAGGTGCAGGTGCCCTTAATCAGTCTATTAAAGCAATCGCCATTGCACGTGGTTTTGTTGCACCAAGTGGTATTGATCTCGTTTGTATTCCCGCTTTTACTGATATTCAAATTGATGGTGAAGAGAGAACAGCGATTAAATTAATTGTAGAACCGAGATAATAGGATACAGACAAGTCGCTACAAGTATGGAAGTCTTCTTTCGATACTTGTAGCGTATCCGCTTTTCATACACCGATGTAAAAATATGTAGGGAGGAAAATTGTTTGGCCAGAGGATTGGTCAAACTTTTTTGTCTTTTAAAGAGAGGTAGGATTCATGGCATGAAAGAGTTACAACGACAACTGTTGGAACTGGACAGAAAAGGATACAAGGCATATGAGAAAATAAAAGGTACATACTACTTTCACAACTTTACTTTTCACGTGGATCACGTCCAAAAAGACCCTTATGCTCCGCCTTCACGCGTTCGAATCGTTTATGATCGTCATACCCTTGACCTTGACGAAGAAGTGGACAAAACGAACGCCCGGCGTATCGGAACCATTGATTTTTTCGCATACCTAGTTGGAACTTATCTTCGAAAGACAGGCCAAAACAAACAATTTATCATTGATATGCCGGGCCAGGAAATTCTGGATCGCACCGCCGTTGTATTAAAGGAAAAGACGTTAGAAGTGCGTCTTTCTATCCCATTACCAGCGAAAGGACGAACGATTTTAGGAAAAAAAGCGATGGCGCTTCTCACAAAACAACTACCGACACTCGCTTTTGAAGCGATTGAATCGTATCGTAAAGAAGATTTAGAAAAGCAACTTCTGTTAGTAGATGAACAAGTTACCATTCGGTCTTATTTGGAAAAAAATGAATGCATTGCGTTTATTGCGAATGGTGCCATTTTACCGCGCGAAAGTGGGGTCAGTAATCGCCCGCTTTCTAAAGTGAAAGCCATCCCCTTTCAATCTCCTCCTTCTTTTGAGAGAGACATTCCTTTACCGAATGGAAAAACGATCCGGGGTATGGTGTTGCCAAAAGGGATTCATCTCATTGTTGGCGGGGGATATCACGGGAAAAGTACACTTCTCCAAGCGCTGGAGCGAGGGGTGTATAATCATCGGAGTGAAGACGGGAGAGAATATGTCATCACCACCGAAAAAGCAGTAAAAATCCGAGCAGAAGATGGTCGCAAAGTAACAAAAGTAGATATCTCCCCATTTATTAGTCAACTTCCGAATAAACAAGACACGACCAGTTTTACTACGGAAAATGCGAGTGGAAGTACGTCACAAGCGGCAAACATCATGGAAAGTATCGAGGCGGGAGCAAATTGTTTATTGATTGATGAAGACACGTCGGCAACCAATTTCATGATACGCGATGCGCGCATGGATGCGCTCGTGAAAAAAGAACCGATTACCCCTTTTATTGATCAAGTGGAAGCACTGTATCGCGATCACGGTATTTCGACCGTATTAGTCATCGGGGGTGCTGGAGATTATTTTGATGTTGCTGATCATGTCCTTTTAATGGACGAGTACATACCAAAAGATGTTACAAAAGAAGTAAAAGAAATCGTCGCGTCCTATCCGAACAAACGCACTTCTTGCTCGGAGACATCATTTAGAACCATCGGAAAGAGAAAGATAGACCCGGAAACATTTCGTTTCCATGGAAAACAAAAAATACGAACGAAAGGGAAAAACACGATTCTTTATGGAAAAGAAATGATTGACTTGTCATCTCTTGAACAATTAATGGACCCGAGTCAAACGAATGCAATCGCCCAAATGCTTCGTCTCATTGGTAAATGGAGCGAAGAACTTACCATGCAGGAAGTATTAAGAAAACTTACTTTATTCATAGAAAAAGAAGGGATCGATGCTCTTTCGCCTTTTGAAGGACATCCAGGAGACATGGCGATGCCTCGTATGCTTGAAGTGGCGCTTTCGATCAACCGATTCCGACGTCTAAAAATTCGTGACTAGTTGTGTTCCCTTGTGAGAGAAGGTATAATTTCTAGATGGACCATTTCAATATTGTTGAAACGACAATGAAATGTTTCTATATATAGAAGGAAACGAAAGGAGTTAACGGCACCATGACAGAGAAGAAAAACCTCTCGTCTCCGGACTTAAAATCCGAAAAGAACGAGAAAGATTACAGCAAGTACTTTGATTTTTCTAATGCAACAATTGAAGAAGATGAAAAAGGCCAATATATGAAGATTGGTGGCCGGCGCATTTTAATTAAAGATCAGCCAAGCTATCAAAAAGGAAGACGTCGCCGGCGTGAAGACGTGGAAGTTCATTACGATTTTTCGATTCCTGAACAAATGAAAGGAATAGGGAATGGAAAGAAATATTTAATTCGTACGTACGGTTGTCAAATGAACTACCACGATACGGAAAATATGGCCGGTATTTTAGAAGAATTAGGCTTTACCGCAACAGAAGAAACAGAAGATGCGGATGTGATCTTTTTAAACACTTGTGCGATCCGTGAAAATGCGGAAAACAAAGTATTTGGTGAAATTGGAAACTTAAAGACATTAAAAAGAGAAAAGCCGGAACTCATTTTAGGAGTATGCGGCTGCATGTCTCAAGAAGAGTCCGTTGTGAATCGCATTATGGAGAAACATCAACATATTGACCTTATATTTGGTACGCATAATATTCATCGCGTCCCTCATTTATTATATGAAGCGATTCAAGGAAAAGAAATGGTCATTGAAGTATGGTCCAAAGAAGGCGACATTGTCGAGAATATGCCACGGAAACGGGTCGGGAAAACGCAAGCTTGGGTGAATATTATGTACGGTTGTGACAAATTCTGTACGTATTGTATCGTCCCTTATACTCGCGGAAAAGAGCGGAGTCGTCTCCCGGAAGATATCATTGAAGAAGTGCGAGATCTCGCCCGGCAAGGGTACAAAGAAATCACCCTTCTCGGTCAAAATGTGAATGCGTACGGAAAAGATTTAGGTGGAGATTATCGTCTTGGTCATTTAATGGATGCCCTTCATCAAATCGATATTCCCCGCATTCGTTTTACGACGAGTCACCCGAAGGACTTTGATGACCATTTAATTGAAGTGCTCAGCCAAGGTGGAAATTTAGTGGAACACATTCATTTGCCGGTTCAGTCAGGAAATAACGATATTTTGAAAATTATGGGTCGCAAATATACGCGAGAAGAGTATGTGACTCTTGCCAACAAAATTAAAAAAGCGATTCCTCATGCTTCTTTTACGACGGATTTAATTGTTGGATTCCCGAACGAAACGGAAGAACAATTTCAAGATACGATATCGTTAGTGAAGGAAATGGATTATGACAGCGCCTTTACGTACATTTATTCACCCCGTGAAGGCACTCCGGCAGCACGGATGGAAGATAACGTTCCGATGGAAGTGAAGCGCGATCGCTTAAGACGATTAAATGAAGTCGTGAATGAAATTTCCGCCCGTCGCAACAAAGAATTAGAAGGACAAATTGTGGAAGTACTTGTGGAAGGAGAAAGTAAAAAAGACCCGAATGTTCTTTCCGGTCGGACGCGCACAAATAAACTGGTCAATTTTAAAGGTCCTCGGGAATGCATTGGAGAGATTGTGTACACAAAAATTACCGAAGCAAAAACTTGGACGTTAGACGGAGAATTGGTGGAAATAAAAGAGGTGAATCCGCTATGAATGAAGCGAAATATACAAAACAGGAAGTCCTGCAAAAAGCGAAAGAACTCGGCAAACTCATTTCGGGGACAGATGAAGTAGCATTTTTTAAACAAGCAGAACTGAAAATAAATAAAAACTTGCGCGTGCAAGAGCTGATCGCTCAAATTAAAAAGAAACAAAAAGAAGCGGTAAACTTACAACATTACGGGAAACATGAAGCACTGGAGCAAAAAGAAAAAGAAATCGATGCGCTTCATGATGAGTTAGATGAAATTCCCCTTGTGCAAGAGTTTAAACAGAGTCAAACTGAAGTCAATCATCTTTTGCAACTAGTTTCAACGACCATTTCCAATACTGTGACCGATGAAATTATTGAATCCACCGGAGGAGACAAACTTCGCGGAACGACGACAAAAAATCCGTTTCTCCAGCTGAAACAACAATAACACGAATTCCTTAGGAGAGATTCGCTCTCTTCTAAGGAATTTTTAATTAAAATTTCACGTACCGTAATGAATAGGTATATTTTAAAATATGTCACCATACATATGAATTAATAAATGGACAGTCGCTGAATAAATGAAAGAAAAAAGATACAACTTAGACGTTTATCCTGCATATAGTGGTTAAAGAGGAAAATCGACTCTGGCTAGAGAGTAAAGGAGGGGCAATTCATGACATCGGAAAATCGAGAGGTAAAGTACCGCGAAATTATTACAAAAGCAGTGTGCGGGAAAGGAAAAAAGAAGTGTAAAGATACGCATCGAATGAAACCACCTCAAAAGCCGTCAAGCATTTTAGGATGTTGGATCATTAATCATGAATATGATGCCGACCGAAAAGGAGATGCTGTGGAGATTATTGGCAGTTACGACATTAACGTTTGGTATTCTTATGATGATAATACGAAAACAGACGTCTTTACGAACAATGTCACATACACGGAAGTCATTCCCCTTGCAATGAGAGAAAAAGATTTTATTGGAGACGACATGGACGTGATTGCCCGAACGGTAAAACAACCGAATACATTGGAAGCGACAATTGGTGAGAACGGGAAAGACGTACAAGTAGATGTGGAAAAAGAATTTGCAGCGGAAGTAGTTGGAGAAACAAAAGTGACCATCCAAGTCCATCCTGATGAAGAAGATGATGATTATAAAGATATCAATTGGGAAGAGCAAGTGTCAGATGAAGAATTAAAAGAAATTGATACAGACTTTTTGGATGAAAAAGAAGAGTAAAAATAAAAAACCAGCTCGGGAGATCCAAGCTGGTTTTTTCATGCCTTGCAAGACGTTATCATCGTTTCCGTGATAAGGAAAATCTACTAATTATGTTATAATGACTGATACGAGATTAGGAACGTTGGGGGAATGAACGTGGCTGAAGAAACACCGATGATGAAACAGTATAAAAAAATTAAAGCTCAGTATGAAGATGCTTTTTTGTTTTACCGTCTTGGTGATTTCTATGAATTATTTTATGACGATGCCATAAAAGCGGCGAAAGAATTAGAAATTACGTTAACGAAAAGAGGAAATAAAAACGATCAAGATATTCCGATGTGTGGCGTTCCGTATCATTCTGCGGAACAATATATTGCAACGTTAATAGAAAAAGGATACAAAATAGCTATTTGTGAGCAAGTAGAAGATCCGAAAAAAGCAAAAGGAGTCGTGAAACGAGAAGTCATTCAATTAATTACACCGGGAACGGTGATGGACGGTCATGTGATTGATGAGAAAGAGAACAATTTTATCGCTGCTTTGTTTCCCTTTGAAGATGGAACAGCTACTTTTGTTAAAGCGGATTTAACGACGGGAGAAATGAAAGGAACGATGTTATCGGAGGATGCTTCCGAATGGGAGCGGGAGATTGTCCGGAAAGAAATAAAAGAACTCATTGTTCCTCCTTCATGGGAAAATTCTTTTGACGAGTATGCTGTTGTTATTTCTACCGAGTTAGCGACGGAGTTACAAGAAGAATTTATGCCATTGTGTGATCAACTTCATCATGAAAAATTAAAAAAAGGAGTAGCGTTACTTACCAATTATTTAAAACGTACACAAAAGCGGGTATTGGATCATTTGCAACCGCTAGAAGTCTATGATGTCAACGAATTGATGCAGCTGGATGTACATACAAGAAGAAATTTAGAATTAATGGAGACGCTGCGCGACAAAAAGAAAGAAGGATCTCTTCTTTGGGTTTTAGATGAAACCGTTACTGCGATGGGTGCTCGTTTGTTAAAATCATGGTTAGAAGCGCCGTTATTAGATCGAAAGACGATTGAAAAACGGCACGCTATTGTCGCATCTTTTGTGGAGCATTTTTTTGAACGGGAAGAACTACGGGAGAAACTTCAAGATGTCTACGATTTAGAACGACTTGCCGGAAAAACAGCGTACGGCAATATGAATGCGCGCGATCTCGTGCAACTTAGAACGTCACTTCAAACGTTACCGGCATTCATACAAATTCTTGAAAAAATTGATAACCCTCATCTTTTAGAGCTGATCGAGAAGTGTGGTGATTTTCACGAACTACAAACGTTGCTTGAAAAAAGCATCGTAGACGACCCGCCTGTTTCTATTACAGAAGGTGGGATGATTCGTAAAGGCTATCATGAACAATTGGATCGATATAAAGAAGCAAGTGCAAATGGAAAAGCGTGGATTTCGCAATTGGAACAAAAAGAACGGGAAGAAACAGGCATTAAATCATTAAAAGTAGGATACAACAAAGTATTTGGTTATTACATTGAAGTGACGAAGCCGAATATTCGTTATTTGGAAAAAGATCGTTATGAACGAAAACAGACACTGGCAAACGCAGAACGATTTATTACGCCGGAATTAAAAGAAAAAGAACGGTTAATTTTAGAAGCAGAAGAAGAAAGTACGAATTTAGAGTATGAGTTGTTTTTAGAAATCCGAGAAGAAGTAAAGAAATATTTACGCCCCCTCCAAGAAACAGCGCGTGTCATTAGTGAAATTGATGTTTTGCTTTCGTTTGCGACGATTAGTGAACGATACGACTACGTCCGGCCAACTTTTACCACCGACCGTTCTTTGGAAATTAAAAATGGGCGCCATCCAGTCGTAGAACGGATGATTGGCCAAGGGGAATATGTTGCAAACGATATGACATTAAATCATGAAAGAGAAATGCTATTAATTACAGGACCGAATATGTCCGGAAAGAGTACGTATATGCGTCAAACAGCGCTGCTAGTTATCATGGCACAAATCGGATCGTTTGTCCCAGCAACTTCGGCCAAACTCCCTATTTTTGATCAAATATTTACAAGAATAGGTGCTGCGGATGATTTAGCGTCCGGAGAAAGTACGTTTATGGTAGAAATGTTAGAAACGAAGCGAGCCTTAACGAAAGCAACACCGAATAGTTTGTTGTTGTTAGATGAAATTGGACGTGGCACTTCTACTTATGACGGAATGTCACTAGCACAAGCCATTATTGAATATATTCATGATTACACGAGAGCAAAAACCCTTTTTTCGACCCATTACCATGAACTAACTGCTTTAGAAGAAACGCTTGATACGTTGCACAATGTCCATGTGAAAGCAGTAGAAGAAGATGGGGAGATCGTTTTTTTACATAAAGTAGAAGAAGGTAAAGCAGACCGGAGTTACGGAATTTATGTGGCGAAATTAGCAGGTTTACCAGAAAGAGTGGTAGAGCGCGCAAACGAACTTCTATACCAATATGAAAGTAAAGAGATGGACACGGTTTTGGAACAAACGAGAAAAGAAACTGTCAAAGAGGATGCCGAACAGTTACCTTTATTTTCATGGGTGGAGGAAGAAAAAAGAGAAAGCGAAGAAGATGAGCGTGAAGACATTGTAAACGACATAAAAAAATTGGATGTATTACGATTATCCCCGATCGAAGCGCTAGAAAAATTGTATACGTACCAAAAAAAATTACAGTCATAAGGAGGGAGGATTATGCCGAATATTTCCCAACTACCTAGTGAGTTGTCCAACAAAATCGCTGCGGGTGAAGTGGTAGAACGTCCTGCCTCTGTTGTGAAAGAACTGGTGGAAAACGCCATTGACGCCAATGCGACCCGAATCGAAGTTCAAGTAGAAGAGGGTGGACTTGAATGGATGAAAGTTATTGATAACGGAGATGGCATGGATAAAGAAGATGTGGAGTTGGCTTTTTTTCGTCATGCCACGAGCAAAGTGAAAACAGAGCGGGATTTGTTTCAAATAAAAACATTAGGTTTCCGCGGCGAAGCTCTTCCGAGTATAGCCGCCGTTTCCAAATTAGAAATGAAAACGGGAACGAAAAAAGGCGTCGGTACGTTAGTGCGTTATCAAGGCGGGAAAAGAATTGCTTTTACTACCGCGAAAGGAAGACAAGGAACGGAGATCACGGTACGGGAATTATTTTTTAATACTCCCGCTCGTTTAAAATATATGAAATCGATTCATACGGAACTTGGACATGTCAGTGACATCGTCCATCGGCTTGCCTTGGCTCACCCTGATATTTCCTTTCGTTTGGTTCACAACGGGCGGGAACTGTTTTTTAGTAATGGAAATGGTTCTACGTTAGCAGTTTTGTCTTCCATTTACGGACGGAAAACAGCGCAAAAGTTTTTAAGATGGGAGGAAACGTCCACGGATTATACCATTCAAGGTTTTATTGCCAAACCGGAGATTTACCGGGCAAATCGTCAATATATCTCTATCTTCATTAATGGGCGTTATGTTCGTCATTTTGCCATTACAAAAGCAATTGAACAAGCCTATCATACTTTACTTCCTATAGGGAAACATCCGATTGCCGTCCTTTATATTACGATGGATCCGATCTTAGTAGATGTGAATGTTCATCCTTCCAAAATAGAAGTTCGTTTGAGTAAAGAAAAAGAATTAATTGCTATCATTGAAGAAGGTATTCGACAAACCTTGCAACAAGAAAGACTCATCCCTAGCGTGGAAGAACCGAAACGAAAAGAACAACCAAGTGAACAATTTTCCTTTCCGTTGGAGCGGGAAAAAAAAGAGGATTTTATAAATACGTCCATCACGTCTTTTACTGAAAACAAAGATCGCAAAACGTCACCTCCTCCTTCGACAACGACCATCTATGAAACGAATACAGACCTTTCTGTGAATGAAAAGGAGGAAGCAGAGGAAGGAACGATGGAAGAGGAAAAGGTTGAAAAAGATAAAAAAATCCCTCCGTTAGAATATGTAGGTCAATTGCACGGAACATATATTATTGCCCAAACGGATGAAGGAATGTATATGATTGATCAACACGCCGCCCAAGAGAGAATTTTTTACGAGTTTTATCGTGAAAAAATAGGAGAAACGTCTCGTCATGTACAAGATATGCTTGTCCCAATCACGTTGGAATTTAGCCCAAGTGAAGCTCTGATTTACAAACAACATCAAGAGAAACTAGAAGATGTCGGGATTTTTTTAGAGCCTTTTGGGGAACGAACGTATCGAGTACGTTCCCATCCTACTTGGGTTCCGGAAAGAGAAGCGGAAAGTATGATCCGCGAATTACTCGAGCAACTGCTCCGAGAAAAGCGAATTAGTATTCATCAATTAAGGGAAGAAGCAGCGATTTTAATGTCATGTAAACAAGCCATTAAGGCGAATCGATATTTAAGAAAAGATGAAATTGAAGCGTTATTGGACCGCTTACGGGAATGTGAGTCTCCTTATACTTGTCCTCACGGTCGTCCTGTCATCATTCACTTTTCTAAGTATGAAATTGAAAAAATGTTTAAAAGAGTGATGAGTTAAGCATGTCGGGGTTTCACACGTTCGTCACATTTCAAGCCGGAATAGAGCGAAGGTGCATGCTATAATGAGGGCAAAAAGAGACGAGAGGGGAATTATTGATGACACCAGTTGATCTCATCGCTGTGGTCGGCATTGCGCTATTTGTTATTATTGTGAACGTAAGTATGGGCATTGTTTTTCTACGCCAATCACAGTCTGATAATTAAAAGGACAAGCCTAGGACATAACTAGCCAAAAATGAATGGTTCCAAGTACTAAAATTTGCTTGGAACCATTTTTGTATGGTTTTTTCCCTTTTTTTCTATGATTGGGTGATTGTTTCTCTCGTTCATTTTTAACGAAAAACGTGAGAAACACAAATTAGTCTCCAAAAATCCGAACACTTTTTTTCTCGATGTAATAAAAATTGATCTCATCATTTTTTCACAAAAAAAGCGAGCACCTCTCTTCTATTTATGCATTTCAAAGGTTGGAAGTAAGAAAAGAAAATGAAAACGTGGTATACTACCATTGGAAATGAAAGAGGTAGCAAAGGAGTAGCGCAAATGGGGGGAAGAAATAAACCACTCATCGTCGTCATCGTTGGGCCTACAGCGGTAGGAAAATCCGAGATTGGAATAACGCTTGCTCAACAATTTGATGGAGAAATTATTAGTGGCGACTCAATGCAAATTTATCGCGGTCTCGACATCGGTACTGCGAAAGTATCACCAAAAGAACGTCGCATCGTTCCTCATCATTTGATCGATTTGCTCAATCCATCGGAATCGTATTCGGCAGCAGCCTTTAAAGAAGATGCGAAGCGGTTAATCCTAGAATTGACTTCCCGCGGTAAATTGCCATTTATCGTAGGGGGTACCGGTTTTTATATTCGTGGTTTAACGAGAGATTTAGATTTTCATGAAACACCACAAAACCCAACGTATCGGAAACAATTGGAAGCAGAAGCAAAAAAATACGGTCCTCGTTATCTCCACGATCAATTAAAAAAATACGATCCGAAAACAGCGGCAAAAATACATCCAAATAACGTAAAAAAAATGATTCGCACCCTTGAAATTTTTAAAGAGACCAATCATCATAGAGATTTTGAAGCACAACAGGAGAAAGAATCTCCATATGAAGTAGTGATGATTGGTTTAACCATGGTACGAGAAAAATTGTATCAACGAATTAATGAAAGAGTCGATCAGATGGTAGCAAAAGGACTTATTGCAGAAGCTAAAATGTTATACGACAATTATCCCGCAACAGCACAAGCAGCACAAGCCATTGGCTATAAAGAATTTTTCCCTTATTTTCGCGGAGAGATTTCCAAAGAAAAAGCAATTGATACAGTGAAACGAAATTCGCGTCGTTATGCGAAACGCCAGCTGACTTGGTTTCGAAATAAAGAAAATGTGGAATGGTTTGATATCAGTCAAGAGAAACAGAAAAAAATTCAAGAAATGATCCGTAGAATAGAAGGAAAAATAGCATCATCGTCGAACTAGTGAGAAGTATATAGAGAGTTCAGAGGGGGACCAACAAATGAAGCAACCCATTAATATTCAAGATCAATTTCTAAATACGTTGCGAAAAGAAAAAATGCCGGTGACGGTCTTTTTGTTGAATGGTTTTCAACTGCGCGGAATTATTAAAGCGTTTGATAATTTTACCGTCGTGTTAGACAGTGATGGAAAACAACAACTCGTGTATAAACATGCGATCTCCACGTTTGCGCCACAACGAAATATTACGTTTCAATCCGACGAAACGGAGTCGGATTGAGCGAAGAAAAGAAAGCTTCCAAAGGTTGGGAGCTTTCTTTTAAAGTAATATTTTATCGTTGCTTTTCTACATATTCAATGTATTTTGTTAGTGTCAGTTCCGTTTGTAGTCCTAAATATTTCACAAGTTGTTTTGTTGTCCAGCCTTTTTGAAGCGCGCGAATAATAAAGGTATTTCGTAAATGTCTGGCTGTGATTGGTCGCGGGATGTTCGCTCGTTTCCGTTCTTCCCGTATCATTTTTTGAATGGCAATTTCAGTGAGATTTTTAGGTGCATCGTCTTCATAACTCCAACGGTACGTATTTCGTTGAAAATCAAAGGCGACAAATAGAGGATCCGTTGGTTTGTTAGGACGCACTGCTTCTGGAATCATGTCTAAATAGTAAAACAAATCTGTTTTTTGGGATCGTGATAAAACAATTGTTCTTGGATTTCCGGTATGTTCTGGGATATTTATTTCCCCGGTACCACGGTTTATGTCCCCGATTGTAAGGGAAGCAAGCTCTTGTAAGCGAAGTCCGTGTTGCAAAAACAAATGAATGATACATATATTTCGTGGTGCCAGTAAAGGCCTTGCTTTTCTTTGCCGATCGGACAAACCGGCATCTGAACGCAGGGAATCATACAATTGTTTTTCTTCTTTTTTGTGAATAAGTTCCTCCGATCGTAATTCATTCATCACGATTGCATCTAAATCCATCGTTTGGAAAGGATTTTGTTTTAATAATCCACGTGCTTGCAGAAATGCGGTATATTGTTTAAGCACAGTAGCTATTCGTTTCCATGTGCGCACTTCATACTGGCGCTCGTTTTGTAAAAAGGAAAAGTATGCTTCCACATTTTTTCCGTCAAGCGCTTCGTTTGTCATCGCTTCTTTCTCTCCAACGGTGACCCGTAAGTAACGATAGAAATCTTCTAAGTCATACCGGTATCGTTTTACTGTGCTTTCTTTTCGTCCACGGCTTTTTATGTACATGAAAAATTCGTTTACTTCTTTTGGGAGTTCGGTTTGTTTTTCCATGTTATCCTCTCCGGAAAGTGCCTTTGGTTTCTTCTATTATACCAGAATGAATCACCGATTTTCTCCTTTGACGTATTGTATAGTATAGTTAAAAGCCCATTGGTAAGAAATGAGGGAGCGAAATGAAAGTACAAACAAAGCGACCGGAGCAGATTCAAGTGACCATTCATCCGCAACAAGAAAAAAGAAGTAAAGAAGCCGGATCATGGGTGATGCAGCCGGAGCATTATCCGCTTCGGAAAGCTGAGAAAAGTTTGGATAAATTAATCGGAATGAAAAAAATAAAATCATTTGTACGGCAAATTTATGCGTTCGTATATGTGAATCAATGTCGGAAGGAATTATCCCTCCCTGTTTCAGAACAAAATTTACACATGCTGTTTATCGGAAATCCGGGAACAGGGAAAACTACCGTCGCCCGCATTTTGGCGCAAATGTTTCAGGAGATGAACGTGTTGCCGAAAGGGCACTTGATTGAAGCCGAGCGAGCGGATCTTGTCGGGGAATACATCGGGCAAACGGCACAAAAAACGCGGGATCTCATTAAAAAAGCAGCGGGAGGTATTTTATTTATCGATGAAGCGTACTCCCTTTCCCGCGGAGGGGAGAAAGATTTTGGTCGAGAAGCGGTGGATACGTTAGTGAAAGCAATGGAAGACCATAAACATCAATTTATTTTAATTCTCGCGGGATATCCGGAAGAAATGCAGCGATTTTTACGACTAAATCCCGGCTTGCCGTCCCGGTTTCCCCATCGTTTTCATTTCGATGATTTTTCCCCCGCAGAACTTCTCGAAATATTTCTTCGTCAAGCCGATGAATTAGGGTACGTATGTACTCCTACATTAAAAAAAACAATAAAAGAACATTTAGAAGAGTTGAATGAACAGGAAAGAAGAAGTCATAATGGGAGATATGTAAGAAATTTAATGGAACGAATGTTACGAATGCAAGCGCTTCGTTTGCTGGAAGAAAATACGTTAGACGACGAGTCTCTCATGACATTTACTCATGTTGATTTTGAAAAATCAACGCTTTCATAGAATGGAGGGTATCCATGCCGGAACGAGTCATGATTGTCGGATGTTGGGATAAAAAAATAAAAGAAGAACTATTTCAGTCTCGGATGGAAGAGTTGGCATCGCTCGTATATACTTCTGGGGGAGAGGTAGTGGGAACGGTCACGCAATCCCGACCTCATCCAGATGCAAGGACATATATTGGCATAGGAAAGGTGGAAGAAGTAAAACGTGCGATCCACGCGTGTGATGCGGATGCGGTCGTTTTTAACGATGAGTTAACACCTGCTCAAGTGCGCAACTTAGATAAAGAAATAGGGATCAAAGTGATCGATCGCACCCAATTAATTTTAGATATTTTTGCTCAAAGAGCGCAAACAAGAGAAGGGAAAATACAAGTAGAACTAGCACAACTCATGTATTTGTTACCTCGTCTTGCCGGTCAAGGGCAAGTGCTTTCCCGTCTTGGTGGGGGAATTGGAACCCGTGGACCAGGGGAAACAAAATTAGAAACAGACCGTCGTCACATCCAACGACGGATGGATGACTTAAAGCAACAGTTAGCGGATATCGAATCCCATCGCGAAAGTTATCGCAAAGAACGGCGGAAACATCACGTCGTTCAATTTGCCCTCGTTGGGTATACCAATGCCGGAAAGTCAACGATGTTAAATAAATTGTCCGGAAGTGATACGTTTCAAGAAGACTTATTGTTTGCGACACTGGATCCGTTAACGAGACAAATCACTTTGCCTTCCGGGTATCCTGCTTTGGTGACGGACACTGTCGGTTTTATTCAAGACTTACCGACAACCCTGATTGCTGCTTTCCGATCGACACTGGAAGAAGTGAAAGAAGCAGATATTTTGCTACACGTCGTTGATGCTTCTCATCCTGAAGTAAGGGCACAAATGGAAACGGTAGAAGCATTGTTAAAAGAGTTGGAAGTAGATCACCTGCCGGTCATCACTATTTATAATAAAATGGATATGGTGGAAGATCCTCTATTATTACCGACAGATAAAGAACCGTCTCTTCGCATCTCTCTCTTGGAAGAAAAAGATATTTATCGCCTTTTGGAACGAATGGAGCAAGTTTTAAAAGATCAAATGACGTACTACGCTGTCTCCGTTCCGATTGCAGATGGAAAAGCTATCGCTGATATTCAACAGTATACGATGGTCATGCATGAGAAAATGGCTAAGACGACAGAACGATATGAAATAGAAGGCTACGTTCTAAAGGAACATCCCGTTCACGGAACGATTTCAAAATATAAAATGAACAGCTAGAAAGTTGGAATAACATGACGAAACAATCATCTTTACTTACCGCGTGTATTGAGCGGGCAGAGGAAAAAGTGAATCAATGGAAAAAAGTAGTGAAACAAATAGAAGAACATCATCAAGAACGAGTGTTACAAATTTTTCGAGAAGAAGAAGTGGCTTCTTTTCATTTTCAATCGTCCACTGGGTATGGTTACGATGACACCGGTCGAGATACGTTGGATCGAATATATGCAAAAGTATTTGGAACAGAAAGCGCTCTTGTTCGGCAACAATTCGTTTCCGGGACTCATGCGATTACAACTGCCTTATTTGGGGTCATGCGTCCAGGAGATCATTTGTTGTATGTCGGTCTTCCATATGATACGCTCCAAACTGTTATCGGTTTGACTGGGAATGAAAAAGGAACATTGAAAGAGTATGGGATGACGTGCGACATTGCTCCATTAAATCAAGATGGATATCCAGAAGCGGAAGAAATACTTTCGCGAGTAAAAAAAGAAACGAAAGTGATCGCTTTTCAACGTTCGAAAGGATATGCGAAGCGACCATCCCTTGATATTGCGCGCATGGAAACGCTTATCCAAGAGATTAAAGCGTCTTACCCGGATATGATCATATTTGTAGATAACTGTTATGGGGAGTTTGTGGAAGAGAAAGAACCTGGTCACATTGGGGCAGACTTACTTGCCGGCTCTCTCATTAAAAACCCCGGTGGTGGAATCGTGAGAACGGGTGGATATATTGCGGGTAAGGAACAATATATCGAAGAAGTAGCTGCACGCTTTGCCGCACCAGGAATCG
Organism: Aliibacillus thermotolerans; assembly: GCF_027853235.1. Lineage (GTDB taxonomy): Bacteria > Bacillota > Bacilli > Bacillales > Marinococcaceae > Aliibacillus > Aliibacillus thermotolerans. The sequence continues at coordinate 7,594 of NZ_WKJG01000072.1, read as the reverse complement.
GGTTGGAAACCGGGGCGACGATACATATGCTACAGGAAATGTACCAAGGGTTGTTTCTTGCTCCTCACGTCGTACAAGAAGCGCTGTTAGGAGCATATTTTACCGCCTCGTTGGCAGAAGAAGTAGGTCTCACTGCTTTTCCTTCCTCAAACGAAAAAAGAACCGATTTGATTCAATCGATTCATTTTGAAGACGAAAAGCGAATGATTACTTTTGCAGAAGCGATTCAACACGCCTCCCCGGTCGATAGTTACGTGACTCCTGTTGCTTCCGACATGCCTGGATATGACAGCAAAGTGATTATGGCTGCCGGAGCGTTTATCCAAGGGTCAAGTATCGAATTATCTGCAGACGGTCCTCTTCGTCCTCCTTACGCCTTATATATTCAAGGAGGTCTTACATATACCCACGTAAAAATAGCTGTAACTCACGCCATGCAAAGGTTAATAGATGAACAGCTTCTCTCGTTGGAACGAGAATGATACAAACAGCTAAAAACAGATGATCCTTTTTGAAGCTGTCTGATTAGATGCGGTCCTGGTACATGTTAATGTCTCAATAAGTAGTCAGCGATGATGCTTTCGAACGGTTTGATCACGGGAAAATATTAGTGTCTCCATTCCGTTCCAAATAAAAGAAGTGTTGCGACATGCGAGCGACACCAATTGTTTCTCCATTTCTTAACGATGTTATGAAAAAGCACGAGTCCGTTTTGATCCAATCGTTCAAAACGGACTCTTTTATATTTGCTTCAGTTTTTGAGGGGGCACAACCATTTAGTGGATGGTTCGAAACACTCCGATTACCTTCCCTAAAATCGTACAGTTCTCAACGACAATTGGCTCCATTGTTGCGTTTTCTGGTTGAAGACGAATATAATTGTCTTCTTTGTAAAAACGTTTTACCGTCGCTTCATGCTCTTCTGTCATTGCCACGACAATCTCCCCGTTGTTGGCCGTCTGTTGTTGTCTTACAATCACTAAATCCCCATCAAAAATCCCTGCTTCAATCATACTTTCCCCTTCGATCGTTAAGACGAATACTTCCTCATCAGCAATCATACGCTCTGGTAAAGGGATATACTCTTCGATGTTTTCAACTGCGGTAATCGGCTCACCAGCTGTAACTTTTCCGATGACGGGAACGTATTTTGTCTCTTGTTTTACAACGTTTTCTTCTTCTAATTCCAATATTTCAATTGCTCGTGGTTTGGTCGGATCTCTACGAATATACCCTTTACTTTCTAATCGCGATAAATGTCCATGCACCGTGGAGCTAGAGGCCAGTCCGACCGCACTACCAATTTCTCGCACTGACGGAGGATATCCTTTCTGCTTTACTTCCTCTTTAATAAAATCTAAAATTTGTTGCTGTCTTTTTGATAGTTTTGACATCTTGTTACCACCTCCATTGAAACAGTTTATCAATTACCAAGATTATACCATGGGAAACGTATGTACTCAAACATTCGTTCTAAAAATCGTTGACGGGAACAAAGGTTCTTGTTTATAATAAAAACAAAGATCAGAACGTACATTCTGTTTAGGAGGATCACTATGAAACATTTAACGGTAGAAGAATGGTTGATTGTGATATTATTTATTTTGTCGATTGTTTTCATTATGTTTGCATCGAAATGGTCCTTGTCTCAAGGCGATCTTTTTGAAAGAGAGATGGTAAGCTATCAAGGAGGACAATTGGAAGAAGTGATGGAGGTTGAAGAGTGAAAGAACGCTGTATTATTTACGGAAGAGTAAGCACGACGAAAGAGGAACAAAGAACCTCGTTAGAAAGACAAAAGGAAGAATTACTGCATTTGGCGGAAACACGCGGTTTTCAAGTGGAAAAAATCATTCTAGAACAAGCGAGCGGCTATACGGTTGAACGAGAAGGACTATTAGAAATGCTGGAAATATTTGCGGACAAAAAAGCATCCGTTTTGTGTATTCAAGACGATACGAGACTAGGAAGGGGGCATGCGAAAATCGCCCTTCTTCATCAATTAAAAAAAGAAGGAATAGACATTTATACCGTTCGGGACGACGGAGAGTTACAGCTATCAGAAAGCGATCATATGTTGATGGAAATTTTATCAATCGTGGAAGAGTATCAACGAAAAATACATAACTTGAAAATTAAAAGAGGAATGGAGCGAGCGATAGCAAAAGGGTATCGCCCTGAAAAAAACTTATCTCGCCTTCAGGAAGGCGGGCGCAAAAAGAAAGAGGTGCCAATAGAAGAAATCATCCGTTTGCGTCGCAGGGAACTAACCTTTGCGGAAATTGCCGCGACACTCCGCGGTTTTGGTTATGATGTTTCAAAAGCAACGGTACATCGTCGTTATCAAGCGTATGTAAAAGAGAAAGGTGATATCAATACGGAGGAATAGCTACACTTCTTTTGCTAAGTAAGAATAATCAGAAATAATGCTTCTTTTTGCTCATGTTTACACGTTGCATGATGGTATCTTTTTATATTACATTTAAAAAATAAACCTTACATGTTTTGAGGAGGTCAACAATGCTCTCGCAAGAAAAAATTGCTCGCATCAATGAGCTAGCAAAACGGGCTAAAACAACCGGGCTGACAGCGAGTGAAAGAGAAGAACAAAAAGAATTGCGGAATGAATATTTAATGAAGTTCCGTTCTTCTTTTAAAAGCCAATTGGAAAATGTAAAAGTGATTGATCCATTAGGAAATGATGTGACACCAACAAAAAAATAATCGTTGAAAAACGAACCAATTGAAAAGACAGTTGGTTCGTTTTTGTGATATTTTTCATAACTTCTGCCATTTCCGCGTTTCAAAGCATGGATCATTGTTTGTGAAGTATGACGCTTTTTGAAACATACCTACGAAAGTCATCACTATCCCTTGTGCAATTAGGAAAGAACGTATATGATGAAACACGTAGGGTTAAGTTACATATATGTTGATGGAAAGGATGGGGAGCATGGCAGTGGGAACAATCGATGAACTTGCCATAAATACGATCAGGACGCTTTCAATTGATAGCATTGAAAAAGCAAATTCAGGTCATCCTGGTTTGCCGATGGGGGCAGCTCCGATGGCCTATACACTATGGACGAAATGTATGAATCATCATCCGGGCAATCCGGACTGGGTAAATAGAGATCGTTTTGTATTGTCGGCGGGGCACGGTTCTGCCTTATTGTATAGCTTGCTTCATCTCAGTGGATATGACGTATCGATCGATGACTTAAAAAACTTCCGCCAATGGCAAAGTAAAACACCGGGTCATCCGGAAGTTGGCGATACACCAGGAGTAGAAGCAACGACAGGTCCATTGGGACAAGGTCTTGCGATGGCTACTGGAATGGCAATGTCAGAACGGCATCTTGCTGCAACGTACAATAGGGATGATTTCAACATCGTGGACCACTACACTTACGTCTTATGTGGTGACGGCGATTTAATGGAAGGCGTATCAGCGGAAGCAGCGTCTCTTGCTGGTCATTTAAAATTAAACCGGTTGATTGTGTTGTATGATTCCAACGACATTTCGTTAGATGGAGACTTACATCAATCTTTTTCAGAAAATGTGCTAGCGCGTTACGAAGCGTATGGATGGCACACTATTTTTGTGGAAGACGGAAATAATGTGGAAGCGATTGAAGCAGCATTAAAAGAAGCGAAAGCCAGCGATCGTCCAACGTTGATTGAAGTGAAAACGGAAATTGGGTTCGGATCTCCCAATAAAGGTGGTACCAATGCTGCCCACGGCGCACCGTTAGGAAAAGAAGAAATGGAGATTGTCAAAAAGAATTATCAGTGGGAGGCACCGGAAGATTTTTACGTCCCACCAAAAGTGAAAGAACATTTTCACGCAATCAAAGAAGAACAAAGAAAAAAGGAAGAAGCATGGAATGATACATTTCAGCAATACAAAAAAGCCTATCCAGAACTTGCGGAGCAATTTCTGAAAGCAATGAAGGGAGAATTACCGGACAATTGGGACTCCGCCCTTCCAACATATACCGATGAAAAACTAGCGACGAGAGCAGCTTCCGGGGAAGCGTTACAAGCGTTGTCTGCCTCCATTCCCTCGCTATTTGGAGGGTCTGCCGATTTGGCGTCTTCGAACAAAACGCTCATTAAAGAAGAAACAGACTTTCAACGTGATAACTATCAAGGGCGTAACATTTGGTTTGGTGTGCGGGAATTTGCGATGGCAGCCGCTGCCAATGGAATGAAATTACACGGTGGCGTCCATCCTTATGTAGCAACATTTCTCGTTTTCTCTGATTATTTACGTCCGGCATTACGTTTAAGTGCTTTAATGGAAGTGCCTGTCACGTACATTTTTACCCACGACAGTATTGCAGTCGGAGAAGACGGACCGACTCATGAGCCAATTGAACATATTGCTTCTTTACGTGCGATTCCCAATGTACATGTCATACGTCCTGCAGATGGGAATGAAACGGTGGCTGCGTGGAAATTTGCATTGCAAAGTAAGAACACCCCAACTGCCCTTATTTTAACGCGTCAAGGCGTACCGACGCTTCCAGGAACGAAAGAAAAAGCGGAAGAAGGAATGAAAAGAGGAGCCTATATTATTCACGGTGATGTCAAAGCGCCGGATATCGTCCTGTTGGCAACTGGTTCTGAAGTATCCCTTGCTGTGGAAGCAAGCAAACAATTAGAAGCAGAAGGGATCGCTGTAAATGTTGTCAGCATGCCAAATACAGATGTGTTTGACCAACAAGATGATGCTTATAAAGAGACCATTCTTCCGAAAAATACTCCAGTGCTAGCAATGGAAATGGGAGCGACGCAACCTTGGTATAAATATGTCGGACCAAACGGGAAAGTGCTTGGCATTGATCGTTTTGGTGCTTCAGCGCCGGGAGATCAAGTCGTTAAAGAATATGGATTTACGGTGGAGAATGTCATTTCGCACGTACAAGCATTGTTGAAAAAATAAAGATGAAAAGCAGACGAAGAGAAAGTCCTCTTTGTCTGCTTTTTGTATCTTATTGACGTAATTCTTTTTCAATGTTTGACTCTAAAGTATGAGGTTTTACTTGTGGGGCAAAACGGTCAACGACTTTTCCTTCCCGATTAATGAGAAATTTGGTAAAATTCCATTTGATTTTGTCCGATAAAATGCCACTCGTTTCCTTTGTTAAATATTTGTATAGAGGATGAGCATTTTCACCGTTTACATCAATTTTTGCAAACATTGGGAAAGTGACACCGTAATTCATTTTACAAAATGATTCGATTTCTTCGTTCGTTCCCGGATCTTGGTTACCAAACTGATTACATGGAAAACCTAATACGACAAAGCCTTCGTTGCGATATTTTTCGTACAGTTGTTGTAGTTCTTCAAATTGGGGTGTAAATCCACATTTACTAGCTGTATTAACGATGAGTAGTACTTGTCCTTCATAATTTTTTAAAGATTTTTCTTCTCCATGGATGGTAGTGACCGTGTAATCATAGATACTCATGAATTCATCCCTCCCTTCCGTCCATTCTATCAAATTCAATCTATGAATGAAATTTTTCTCTTAAGTTTTAAAGACAGCTTATCTGGGTATCAATCATTTTGAGCAATTGTTTTTGGGAAAACCAACCATTCGACAAAACAAGTTATTATTATTTTCAGAAAATGACACTCCTTTTATTTCACTTTCGTTAAAATAGAGGAAAGTACGGAAAGGAGAGAAAAACGTGACAGAATATCAATTTGTCATTATCTCGGAGGATGTGGCTTTTCAATACTATCAATCAGAAGATAAATTATATCGTTTATTCAAAGATTATCAAGAGTCTTATGATTGGGCGAAACCGTTATTAAACAAACAAATTCAATATATTACGAAAAACGACTGGCATACAGGATGGACGATACCAAAACGGGGTCAACTACAAGCAATCGGATTTTATGAAGAAGAAATAAGTAGCGGATACAAATATTATTCGAAACATTCAGATAGCACACTTTATGTCCATTCTCATTGTGCCATCTATCAACATGCGGGAGAGAAAAAAGAAGAATGGCAAGTATTTGATGCGATCGGAAAGGTTTCCCCGTATGTATTCGCTGTTTGCTTAGAAAAAGAAAAATATGGTTGGTTGAAACCTTTAAAAGTATTTTCTGTTTTGTAAAAACAAAATGTCTCTCCTCCTCTTTCCATCAATAGTCGGATACGTTATAATTGTATGGGTCATGCGTATCTATCATGAATATTTATTTTATTTTTATGGAATGGTAAGGAGGACATTACAACCATGGACTGGTTTTGGTTTGTACTCGTAGGCTTCATCTGTTTAGTTGTAGGAGCTTTACTCGGTTTTTTTATTGCGAGAAAAACGATGATGAATTATTTGAAAAAAAATCCACCAATTGATGAGCAAATGTTGCGTGTGATGTTGATGCAAATGGGACAAAATCCGTCTCAGAAAAAAATTAATCAAATGATGAAAGCGATGCAAAAGCAACAAAATAAAAAATAAAGAAAAAGGCTGATCCTCAATGTTAGGAGACAGCCTTTTTACTTAGAAAATAAATGTTCGTATGGACGCATATCGATTTCTTTTTCTTTCAGTTTCTTCCGCAAAAATTTATGATCTCGCTTCGGTGTTGCAATAATATATCCTCGAATTAATAAGTCTTCACTAATATGATCGGCATTCTCTTTGAGGGCTAATTCGCCAATTTTTCCTGCAATTTTATTCCGAGCCACGTCTCGAAACAATTCTGGAACAGGTTCGACGAGTTCTTCTAACAAATCTTTTTTATCTTGTGACCATAAATGAAGTGTTTTCCTTATGTAATAGTCTTGCCAATCGAGCGTTGATTTTCCGTCTTCTTTCGGCATGCTTTTTAGAAACTTACGAAACATGAAAAATCCACCGATAAACATCACAACGACGAGAAAGACAGACCAAAAAACGATAAACCACATGAACCAATCAGATGGCATTGCTTTCACCTCTTATACCCCTCTTGTTTCCTATCATATCATAGAAATTTCATCGGTTGAAGAATAGTGAATGGATCTCATTTTTGATATAATGACTAGGGAGAAAGGAGAAGTGAAGGTGTGAATTGGACATTCATTCTCAGTTTAGCGATTCATTGGTTCATGGCGATTGCTTTTTTTATGCTCATTCCTTTTCCGTTTTTCATTGCGGGAATTAAGGGAGAGAGTGCGATATACATAAAAAAACTTTACCGACCAATTATGTTGTTTGCACATATTGCGCTGATTGGAACGATCGTGACGGGGATCGTATTAGTAGAGGAGTGGCTCTCTTTATGGACGGTTGTCGTCGTCCTCCTTTGGGGAATCATTGCTACTTTTTTAGGTCTCACTGCGAAATCGCTTCGCCAGTCGCTAGCGTCGGGGGAAGATGATCCGCGCATTTTATTTCGTTCCTCGATGTTAAGCGTTGCTAGTTTTATTATGTTTATCATTAAGTTTTTTGATTGGTTTTAACTTTACAGCCAAGAAGTCTCTCACTTCTAAACGTGAAGGTGCTTTTAGCACCAGTGAAAGTGGGAGATGAATTGGCTTCGGACAAGGACAGGCTTTGCCTGTTCAATTGTCCGACATTTTGA
>NZ_WKJG01000071.1 GCF_027853235.1 Aliibacillus thermotolerans | reverse complement strand
TTTGTAAATGTTGTGTGGTAACTTCATTTTACAATAAAGGGCGATTTTTTTGTGCACATTTTTCAAAATGAGAAATAGAAAAGGGACTCCAAAAAGTCAGTTTCTACTGACTTTTTGGACAGCCCCATCTTTTCGCTTTTTACTCTGAATTTGTGTCGTATAGTTGATGAAATTGGAAATAATTAGGGGATTTATGCTTGGTTTTTCTCTTCATACGATAGATTATTGAGGAGATTGGACAATGAAGTGTCGCATAAAGATTTCATACGACAGTTTTCTTCATATAAAAGTCATTGAATGGTCGCATGCCCCCTCACATCCTGTGAGAACGGCGATGCAATCACATCATGCGCGCGCAACGCTTTAACGGTCATTCTTAAAACTCCTACGCTTTTCTTTGTCTAGCCCAGCAACCAGGCGCTTGAGCGCTTCGGGTCGCTGAAGAAGCCAAAGATCGGCTTCTGTCACCGCCCCTCCATCGCTTGTCGCGGCTAAACGGCTTTCTCCGCTTTTCTGTCTGTCTAGCTTCAGCTCCTAGGTGCTCGGATTCTTCGAGTCAGATAAAGAAAGCAAAGAGCGCTTTCTTTCCTGCCTCTCCAGAATCTATCGCACCTGTACAGTCGCTTCAGCCTTTCGTTCTGTCTAGCTCCGGAATCCAGGTGCTTGAACGCTTCAGTTCATGGCAGAAGCCAAAACCAGGCTTCTGACCAATAATGGTTCTTCTGCTAAGAACGTACACGTCCTGCGCCTGCGATTACTCGGCGCAAAAGAAAACATAGAAGTATCGCAGTGTAGATTTTGTGTGCAACGCAGAAGTCAGTACATCCCATACAAGTCCAGCGTCTTCGCACCTGAACGGATTCCTCCGCTTTTCTTTATGCCACTTCTTCTTTTTTGGCACGGAGGCGTTCGGTTTTTACTTTTCTAGCTATGTTCGCAACAATTCCAAGGGAAATCATCGAAACAATGAGAGAGGAGCCTCCATAACTGATAAATGGCAAAGGCACTCCGGTAATGGGCATCATGCCACTCACTGCCATTAAGTTTAACAATGCTTGAAACATGAAGAAAAACGTAATCCCAAAAGCGAGTAGTTTACCAAACATGTCTGAAGCGTGTACTCCGGTAATAAAGCCACGCCACAACAATACAAGAAAACAGCCGACGACAAATAACAGACCAAAGATACCTAATTCTTCTACGATCACTGGAAAGATAAAATCCGTGTGCGGTTCCGGGAGATAATGCATTTTTTGGGCACTTTTCCCAAGTCCTGTTCCTGTCAGACCACCATGTGCCATCGCAATGTAAGCTTGAATGAGCTGATAACCACCGCTATCCATCTGGTGCGAAAAAGGATCTTGAAAAGCAATGAGTCGCTGCATTCGATACGGCGTCTCAAAAGCTAGCCATGCAACGACTCCAGCAGACAAGCCCCCGAGAATGAATAAATGGAACCATCTCGCTCCTGATAAAAACACAATCGTCCCACCTGCTAATAAGACCATGGCGGCTGTTCCTAAATCCGGCTGTAATATAATTAACCCGAACATGCAAACAACAATAATAAGCGGCGGAAGCACACCTTGCACAAATTGATCAATATATTTATGCTTATTAGAATATACGTGAGCCAAATAAAGAATGACCGCTAATTTAATAAATTCTGAGGGTTGTATCGTGACGGGTCCAAAGGATAACCACCGTTGTGCTCCCTTCACTTCTTCTCCAACTAACAAAACGAGCACGAGCACCACAAGGGAAAGAAGGACGAGGTAAGGAACCAACTTTCTATAGAAACGATACGGAATATGTAAGACAATAAAAAATAAAAACGTTCCTAACACAAACCATACCAATTGTCTTTTTAAGAAATGATAAGGATCTCCGGATATATCAATACCGAGCGGAAAGCTTGCACTATATACCATCAATAGACCAAAAGAAATCAATAAAAAAGCAGTAGTAATCATTATCCAATCGTACCGCTCTAGTTGTTTATTCACTCTATCACCACCGGAAGATCGAGCTGTGTTCAGCTTTCGTTTCTATTAATTTACTAAAACATCCCACTTTCATCAATAGCCGAAAAGAACGCACTTTTAAGGGAGGCAAATGGATGACAAAAAAGCAAGCGTATCTATTAGCGGCAATAGGTGCAGCATTATGGGGAATCATCGGATATTTTGTCCAAGGTTTGAACGAGGCGGGTTTTACTCCATGGCAAATCGTGGCGATACGTGTTGTTTTTTCCGCTATCATTCTGCTTTGTTTTCTCGCCATTCACTATCCAGAGCTGTTAAAAATTCAACGAAAAGATATCGTTTATTTTATTGGGACAGGGATTGTTAGTTTTGTCTTTTTTAACTGGTGTTATTTTACCGTGATGGAAGCAACGTCGCTTTCTCTCGCGGTCGTGCTATTGTATACCGGACCGTTGTTTGTTACGATTTTTTCTCGCTTTCTCTTTCGGGAAATTCTTACTCCGAGAAAAATAAGCGCACTCATTTTTACTTTTATTGGCTGTGCATTCACAGTCGGGTGGTTGCCTTATTTTCAAATGGATATTTCTTTCTCTCTTCTTATGATCGGGATAGGATCGGGATTTTTTTACTCGCTGTATACAATTTTTGGCAAGTACGCGAGCCGCTCTTATCATTCGTTGACAATCACGACGTATTCTTTTGTGTGTGCGAGCGTCCTCATGATCCCGACAAGTGGGTTAGTGAAAGATGCTGCCATCTTTTTAAAGGGGGAAGTGCTATTTTATGCCATCGGTCTCGCACTTTTTCCAACCGTGCTCGGTTACATTTTGTATACTAAAAGTTTATCATATATTGAATCTAGTCGGGCGTCTATTTTAACAACCATCGAGCCAGCTGTTGCAATTCTCACCGGAGTAATGTTATTTGGGGATGCATTTACTAGTTGGCAGTTATTTGGAATGATCCTTGTTCTCTCCTCTGTTTTTCTCATTGCCGAAAGAAAAAAGAGGGAATAAACCCTCTTTTAAGAAAATATCGTCTCGACTCCTGCCTGCTTCAGTAGTTCATAATAATTGGGACACGTTTTCGACACACATCCCGGATCTTCGATAATCACCCCTGGTACTTTTGTACCTATCAAGGAAAGGGACATGGCTACTCGGTGGTCATCATAAGAATGAAGCGTAGTTCCCGCCGGCGTCCCCGGATACACTTTCAGCCCGTCTTGATACTCTTCTACTTGTATGCCAAGTTTTTGAAGTTCCGTACAAATGGCATGAATACGATCTGATTCGTGATGACGGATATGTTCTACTTCCGTAAGTGTGAGTGGACCGTCCGCAAAAGGGGCAATCGCAGCAAGGGTTAACGTTTGATCCGACATTTCTTTCATGCTGATGTCAAAACCACCTTTTAATTGTTTCGGTCCTTGAACTTCAATATAATCATCTGTCCTTATCACCGTGCAGCCCATTTTTTCATACACATCGGTCATATAAATATCTGGTTGATTCGTATCCATCGTCAAATTATTAATCCGCACCCGACCGTTTGTCACGGCAGCAAGAGCCATAAAATAGCTAGCGGTCGACGCGTCCGCTTCTAACGATAGCGTCTGTCCTTCGTACCCTTTCACCGGTACAGTCATGTGATCTAAGGAATCAGTGTACGTCGCATCTACCCCAAAATCTTTCATTAATTCAAGCGTAATTTTCACGTAAGCGTGTTGCACGATATAGTCAGGAATATGGACTTCCAGTGGTTTTTTGGCATATGTACCGGCTAATAGTAAGCCACTAATAAATTGACTTGATATTTTCCCAGAAATATCAACTCTTCCACCCGTTAATCCGTTCGCATGGATGCGAAGAGGGTAAAAGCCTTCTTTGTCAAGGTATTCAATCTCTGCTCCAAGGGTCTCCAACGCATCCATGAGCGGCTTCACCGGTCGTTCACTCATACGGCGGCTTGCTTCCACGAGAAAATTTCCCGTGTCCGAAGCTGCGAGGGCTCCGGGCAAAAAGCGCGCAATCGTTCCCGCAGCACCAATATAAAGCTCCGGTTGTTTATTCGGCCAATCACCGTCACATCCCTCCATTTTCACTTTATCCCCGTCCACTTCCACGGATATTCCAAGTTTCCGCAACGTATCGATACACCAATAAGAGTCATCGCTGCGCAATATTCCGGATAATTCTGAAGTTCCTTTAGCTAGCGCCGCAATGATTAACGCACGATTCGTTACACTTTTACTTCCCGGAATGATCATTTCCGTATCGACCTTTTTCTCTTTCAGCGGAAAAATTTCTACTTGTTTCACATCATTTAATGCCGACCATGGAGATCGGGCTCTTAAATCCGGTTTACTCAATCTGACTCGTCCTTTCCTACCTTTGTACCCTCTATTACATCACCAGTGCAAAGAATTAGCAAGTCACATTCAGGGAAAGGCTTCCGTTGCCAAAACTCTATAAAACTCTAAAGTTTTGTTTATTTCCTGCTTCAACGTGTCCGATTTTGCCGAAGCTACTCTCGTTTGGTATAACACTCCACAGGCGTTAATTCGGGTACAACGAAC
>NZ_WKJG01000070.1 GCF_027853235.1 Aliibacillus thermotolerans | reverse complement strand
AATTTGCCTCCAGCTTCCTTCAGATTCCGCGTCACCACGGACACCCTTGCCTTCAGCTAACAGTTCCTACTGCCAAGCCTGTAGTGGACTTTCACCACCAAGTTATAACCCATGCTGGGCGCACTAAGAAAAGCCATGCATGAAAATCATACATGGCACAAAATATTTTGTTTATTTACCTTGACAGGGGGCAGTTCATGGTGAAGGGGGTTTTTATGTTGGATATTGAGATTTTCGAATCCCTGTTGCGGGGTTAGTTCTTTTACACGGGGATGTATGTAATGGGGACTTTCTAATTCCCCTGCATTTTGATTACTTTTTGAGGCGTACATCACGAACATCTCTATTGATAAAAATAATGCTGGAGTGAATTCGTGAGGTTTCCTTCATTATATCACTGATCCGCTCCAGCAGTTTTGTTTCCATTTAAATTGTCCCTATAAGGGAGAAATTAGGACACGTTTCTTCCCAAATTGGCACTTTCATTATGCCCGCTTTTGCTCATTTTTCCTCTGTTTCTTCTCTGGCATTTTCAAGAAGCTCCTTCTCCGTGCCGGCAACTACGACCGCAGCAGAAGCATCGCCGACGATATTAACGGTAGTCCGCATCATATCTAAAATCCGGTCGACCCCTGCGATTAACGCAATTCCTTCCAGCGGCAGGCCAATTGATGTTAGCACCATCGTCAGCATGACCACTCCAGCACCAGGAACACCAGCAGTACCGATGGAAGCCAATACGGTCATTAACACCACCGTCAGCATTTCAATAAAGGTTAAATCCAATCCATAGAACTGGGCGATGAAGATAACAGCAACGCCCTGATAAATGGCAGTCCCATCCATGTTAATCGTTGCACCGAGCGGCAGCACAAAACTGCTGATCCGATTCGATACCCCTAAATTTTCCTCGGTATTTTTCATCGTCACCGGCAACGTTCCGGCACTGCTCGCTGTACTAAAGGCAACGATGACAGCTGGTGAGATGCCTTTAAAGAATTTTAGCGGATTCATTTTGGCAAACATTTTTACTGCCGAACTGTAGACAATGGCAGCATGTACCAAACAAGCGATGAGTGCGGCAAGAATAATTTTAATTAATGGCATCAACACGGACAGACCGTACTCGCCGACAATCGGTGCAAGCAATCCAAATATACCGATTGGGGCCAGCTTCATGACAATTCCTGTAATTTTATACATAATTTCAGCAAAACCATCAAAGAACCGAAAGACGGGCTGTGCTTTTTCCCCGACTAAAGTAATGGCAATCCCGATAAATAAGGCGAAGAAAATAATTTGCAAAATATTTCCTTCCGTCAGAGCCGTAAATGGGTTTTCCGGGATGATATTGAGCAGCGTCGTAATAACGTCCTGCTCCTCCTGTTCCACCACTTCACTGTCCATATTATCTGCGGCAATATTTACCCCTTTACCAGGCTGAATCGCAAATGCGATTGCCAAACCAATTACGACGGCTATTCCCGTCGTTACAAGATAATAGGCTAAGGTTTTGATACCGACCCGGCCAAGCTGCTTTGTGTCGCTATTGCTGGCAACCCCAACGACTAAAGTTGCCAAAATAAGCGGAGCAATAATAAATTTAATTAATCGTAAAAATAAGTCCCCTAACGGCTGAACAAAACTGATGGAACTTCCAAAAACAGCTCCAAGTACAATCGCTGCAACAAATGCGATAAAAATTTGCGTCACTAAATTCAGTCTCATCCTTATCCCCCCTGAAAACTGTGACAACAGACTGAAAAGATTACCTAATTAAAGCGCTTACAAAATTGCAACAACTTTTATTGTTTCTAGTAAATTTCTCCCCTATGTGCTTGAACAGAAAATTTTTGGCTATATTTTAGTCCTTGTCTCTTTCCTCCTTCCTATTTACAAATATGGTAAATAGTCAGATTGGGTGTGTCAATAATTTTGTGTAAATAACCCTATTTCCGGTAGAAAAGTTAGCCTGCTTATTTTAGTTGATAAAACTTCTATCTCTAGGTTAAACACAGAGCCACAGCGGTACAGCCAGTTTAGTAGATTATGGTATTGTTTATATGTCTGCTGGTCATAGTACTCAGATTGTTGTAAGGTTATTTTCCCGATGCATTTTATTCAATTCTGAGATTTTCGGAATGGATTCAGGTTGTTTTTTTCCAAGATCGATAATAAGGGCTTCAATTAAAGCAATAGTCGGAATGATACTGTACCTATTTTTGCTATGTCCGACAATTAAGTGGGCATCACTATGCTGGATAATCGGACAAGTCTCAATATCTGTGATTAATGCAACAGAAACATTTTTTTTATTCCGGCAATATTTAATAAAATCAATCGTTTGTTTTGCATAAGGAGATAATGCAATTACAACTATTGTATCATTTTTGCCAAAGTTCAGAGATTCGTCGTATAAGAAATCTGGACTCCAGCTCAATTGCACTACACTATCCAATATTCCACGCAGCATCATGTCAAAATATAAAGCAATAGATTTGGACGTCCTTAAACCTAAGAAATATACTTTGTTTGAGTGGAGCAATAGGTCAATAAATTTTTCGTATTCCTTCGTATCTAATCTTCTTAGCATCGTTTCAATATCTTGTATACTGCTATTTCCCACTTTTACCAAAGAGTTCATTGCTTCATCGATTTCCTCGAGAGATTTCTGTAAGTGCCACCATGTATTCTTTCGTTCATGGAACAGTTGTTTTATTAAGTCCTTTTTAAAATCAGGATATTTTTTGTATCCGACCTTTTCAATAAATCGTAGAATCGTTGTTGTACCAACCTTGCTATTTTTGGATAACTCATTAATTGTCATCGTAGAAACATCATCAATATTTTCGATAATATATTTACAAAGTTTTTGTTGTTGTCGTGGTAAATTATATTGGATTTCGATTAACTTTTCCTTTAAATTTGTTTTCACAGTAACCCCCCTTTGTTATCTATTATATACAAATTTTTCTTCATACCAATATAATTTAATAGGAAAAATATTTCCTATTTTCTAAAAAACGGTTTATTTTTTCCTAAAAAGGTGATATAGTAAGAATAAAAATGAAAGGGGTTAAATGTATGGAGTTTAGCGTTTGGGATATTTTGACGGATTTCGGTATTATTTCTATGCTATTGCTAGTAGGAATGTTCCTGAGGGCAAAAGTCGGGATTTTCCAAAGATCCTTTATGCCGGCTAGTATTATTGCCGGAATCCTCGGGCTGATCCTAGGAAAAAATGGATTCGATATACTGCCATTTTCTGATTTCATTGGCAGTTACCCATCCATTTTAATTGCAGTCGTATTTGCTGCCCTTCCCTTATCCACTCCAAAATTTAAATGGTCTGAAATGTTTGATAAGGTAGGAAGGCTTTGGTCCTATTCACAAATTATGATGCTCCTTATGTGGGGCGGGGGCTTATTGTTTGCACTCATCTTATTGGTGCCGTTATTTGATGTTCATAATGGCTTTGGACTATTGCTAGCTGCTGGTTTTGTTGGTGGTCATGGAACAGCAGCAGCGATTGGTGATGCTTTTCAAAGTCAGGGATGGGAAGAAGCAACTTCTTTAGCAATGACTTCAGCAACAATAGGAGCCATTATAGCGATTGCGGTGGGATTAATGCTAATTCGATCAAATGCCAATAAAGGCAATACAAATTTTATTAGCAGTTTCGATAAATTACCAGAGGAATTAAAATCTGGCCTACTACCGAAAAATAAGCGGAATTCATTGGGGGAAAATACCGTTTCTAGTATTTTAATTGATTCTTTGGCTTTTCATTTAATGTTGGTTCTATTTGCTACTATGGTTGGCTACTATTTAAGTCAATTTGGAGAATCACTCTATGCAAATCTTTCTATTCCTGCCTTTTCTCTGGCCTTTTTAATAGGGTTAATTTTGAAAAAAATATTACAATGGGCAAAGGCAGACGAGTATATCGATAATAATATAATGAATAGTATCGGAGGCGGAGCTACGGAT
The DNA here is from genome assembly GCF_027853235.1 of Aliibacillus thermotolerans. GTDB lineage: Bacteria > Bacillota > Bacilli > Bacillales > Marinococcaceae > Aliibacillus > Aliibacillus thermotolerans. The sequence continues at coordinate 1,795 of NZ_WKJG01000070.1, read as the reverse complement.
TACCTCGTTGCGTTCGGGATTGCATCCATTAATTTAGCCGTTGTTGTTGATAATATCATACCTTTTAGTATCTTGATTGTCTTTGGGATTCTATTTAGCTATTTCTTTTACCGTTTCGTATCGCAAAACTATTTTCAGGAAAAATGGTTTGAAAAAGGAATCTTTACCTTTGGCTGGATTACCGGTGCCGTAGCAACAGCAATTGCGCTTTTGAGAATTGTTGATCCGAAACTGGAAAGCAGAACATTGGATGAATTTGGCCTGGCTTATATACCGATAGCACCTGTAGAGATATTAATTATAACGTTCTCGCCATTATTTATATTAAACGGCCAACACTGGCTTTTTACGTTAATCACGATAGGAGCTAGTGCAATTATAATTCTAATTTCCTATCAAAGAAAATGGTTCACATTCCATAAGAGGGAGAGAGCATAATAATGGGGAAAAAGGTAGAATTTTTATATTTAAATGAAGAGGAAATGATCGAAGCTGGCGTATTGAACATGGAAGAATGTATCCAAACGATTGACGAAATGTTTCATTTAATCGGCAAGGGCGACTATATTATGGGAGGACCAAATCGAAATGATCATGGGTTAATGCTGTGGTTTAATAAGGAAGAACCATTTGAAAATATGCCGAAAGCAGGTCCGGATAGAAGGTTTATGTCTCTTATTTCCTATCTTGGAGGAGAATTCGATGTCGTCGGCAACAAATGGTATGGTTCCAATATTGAAAATCTGAAGAAAGGGTTGCCGCGGTCCATTCATACTTTTACCTTAAATGATAAAGATACTGGTGCCCCGCTTGCAATTATGGCAGGAAATTTAATCAGTTCCATGAGAACAGGTGCCGTACCAGGGGTCTTCTCAAAATATCTTGCAAAAAAAGATGCAAAGGTTGTCGGGGCAGTTGGCGGTGGCGCAATTAACCAATCTTGTGTGCAAGCTATTGTTACAGCTGTTGATAGCATAGAAAAGGTCGTTTTATTTGATATTGATTTGGAGAAAGGAAAGAAAATTGCAAAGAAATTAGAAAATGTGATTCACAAACCCGTAGAAGTTGTCGATAATATAGATCAATGTATCCAACAATCAGATATTATAACAGTTGCAACCTCTGGAAAAACAAAACCTGTGATTAAAGGAGAAACCATTAAGCCAGGGTCACTCATTATTCTGACAGGTTCAGCAGACTTAACAAAAGAGGTTTACTCCGATTCTAGAATAGTGGCAGATTTATGGTCCATGCATGAAAAATGGTTGGAAGATGGCTTGGCACATCCCGATGGTATTTCCAGTATACGTGATTGGACGATGTCAGGGCAGTTATTAGAGTTAATCCATAATGGGGAGTATGATGGCTCTACGATTGATGATATCGGGGACATTATTACAGGAAAGAAACCGGGACGTCAATCGGAAGATGAAGTAATTATCTGTATGACTGGCGGATTACCTACGGAAGATGTTGCTTGGGCTTATCGAGTCTATCAAAATGCACTTAAGAAAAATATTGGTACCATTCTTCCTTTATGGCAAAGTTCCTACTTAACTAAGTAGAACTAAAAAACCCTAGATCCAATATGCTACTGCAGGAATGGTGATTATGACGACTTGTTTCATTTCGAGCAGGGTTAGGGATATAAATAAATTATTATCTGATTGAGTCAATTTCATAATTGCTCTTTTTAAAAATACACAGATATACAGAATTTCTAAATTGTATTTTTAAAAACAGAAATCATGAAGCATTTTGTTGATTCAATTGTGCATTAATACGATCTGCTGCG
>NZ_WKJG01000069.1 GCF_027853235.1 Aliibacillus thermotolerans | reverse complement strand
TTCCGCTCCTCATTCTAGAAAGATGCTTTTCAGAAGAAAAATAACCATGATTCTTTCAAAGGGATCGGGAATCTAATCGTTTATGGCCTAAAACCCTGATTTATGTTCGAGGTATGAATAATTCAGGTTAATGAATAAAAACGAGTTGATTCCAACTCGTTTTTGTATGAAAGCGAATACAAAAATAATCGTAGAAGAAGAAAAAGCAGCAACAACGAATCATCCTAATGATAAATTGGACAGAAGCCGAATGATTGTTTTTATTGGCGGACTATTCGGATTGTTTTATTTGGGATACCATTTCTATACCAATGGATTTGCTCTTGACTTAAACACGGTGAATTTAATGTTTTTAACTGCCGCTTTATTACTTTATGGAAACGTAAAAGAATTAGGAAATGGATTGAAAAAAGCCTCCAATAGCGTCGGGCAATTTGCATTACAATATCCGTTTTACGCAGGAATTATGGGAATGATAAGTGCTTCCGGATTGGCAGTCTGGATGTCGGATGGCATTACACAAGTCGCTAATGAACATACATTGCCTTTCTTTGCTTTTTTATCTAGTGGAGTATTAAATATGTTTGTGCCTTCCGGAGGAGGACAGTGGGCGATACAAGCACCTATCATTTTACCTGCCGCGCTTGACTTGGGGGTAGAGCCAGCGAGAGTTGTGACAGCGGTAGCGTGGGGTGATGCCTGGACCAATATGATCCAACCATTTTGGGCTGTTCCACTTTTAGCAATTGCTGGACTAAAGATTAAAGACATTATGGGGTTTTGTGTCATCACCTTATTATATTCTGGTATTATCATTTCAGCAGTCCTCCTCTTATTTTAAAAACCAAATTGAAAGCGCTTTCCAAATATTAAAAAAAACTCTGTCGTCTTTTTTACGGCAGAGTTTTTTTATGAAAAATAATGGTTCAGAAAATAGGATGTTCTCGAATGTTGGCGAATATGATAATATAGAATGGTGTTATTGTGCACAAAATTAATGGTCATTATTGGTACTGTTACATATATATGATGAAAGTAGATGTTGTAAAGAATAGGAGCGTTTTCTAGTGAAGATAGAGATTGACGGGGTGAACGTTCATTATCACGTGTCCGGGTCCGGAGCAAATGTTGTTTTGCTTCATGGTTGGGGAGCGAACATACAAACTTTTGCGCCGGTCCACCAAGCGTTAGAGAAGAACTTTCGAGTATGGTCTATTGACTTTCCGGGCTTTGGGGAAAGTGAAGAACCGCCCCAACCATGGACGGTCGGAGATTATACAATGATGTTGGAGAAGTTTTTGAAACAACTGGGTATTCACGAGCCAATTCTAATTGGTCATTCTTTTGGTGGTAGAGTTTCCATTAAATATGCGTCCAAACCGAATTGTGACGTTCGAAAAATTATTTTGGTAGATAGTGCCGGGATTAAACCGAAACGTTCGCTTTCTTATTATATCAAAGTGTATACGTACAAAACGTTTAAAAAGTTGTTAAAGCTTCCAATCATCAATCGTTATGAGAAAGAAATTTTAGAAAAGGCCAAAAGCAAGCTAGGTTCTGCGGATTACAAAAATGTATCAGGAATTATGCAACAAACAATGGTGAAAGTGGTAAATGAGGATTTACGTCATCACCTTCCTCATATCAACGTGCCAACTTTACTCGTTTGGGGAGAATTAGATGAAGCAACTCCTGTCGCAGACGGTAAATTGATGGAAGAACTCATTCCGGATGCCGGTCTTGTTGTGTTAAAAAATGCGGGGCACTATGCTTATCTTGATAAACTACACGAATTTTTAGTGATTATCGATTCTTTCCTTCAACATGAAAAGGAGGAGCCAAAGTCATGATGACGTTGTTGATGATGCTTTATATTGCAATATGGGCCGTGTATACGAGTCATCTTGTAAAAAGAAGCACCCACATGTTACAACAAAATTCCTATCGACATGAACGATACTGGCGTTGGATTCGTTTCAATACATCAAAAGCATTTCCAGGTAAAAACTTTCTCCCTCTCATTGCATTGATTCTATTATTTTTCAACGAATATGTCGCCATTCTTCTCGGAATCATCATTTACGGTATACTTACGTATTTTAAAGAGAAGGAACCAGAGAAAAAGAAGCTGGTCATTACTGCACGAGTGAAACGGTTGTTTGTGACAATTGCTGTCCTTTACGTTATTACCGTAGGGATTGGTGTCTTTTTTAGTATGGGGGAAGAAAGTACCCTTGTTCCTCTCTTTATATTAACGATTGCCAGCACGGTGCTCGCATATATTTACACATTGGCAGCAAATGTTATCAATTGGCCAATGGAGGGTCAAATTAATCAGTATTATTATAACGATGCGGAAAAAATTATTTCCTCCATGCCTCATTTAGAAGTAGTAGGTATCACTGGAAGCTACGGAAAAACGAGCACGAAGCATATTGTGGAAAAAGTACTTACATCGGAATTCAATGTGCTAATGACTCCCGAGAGTTACAATACAAAAATGGGAGTCACAAAAACGATCCGTACAATGTTAAAGCCGTATCATGATATTTTTATCGCGGAAATGGGTGCGAAACAAGAAAATGACATTGAAGAAATTTGTCAATTAGTCCATCAAAAATACGGCATTATTACAGCGATTGGTGAGCAGCATTTAGAAACTTTTAAGACGCTAGAAAATATAAAGAAAACAAAGTTCGAAATCGTAGAAACATTACCTCATGACGGAACGGCGTTTTTAAACAAAGATGACGAAAACATCATGTCTTACAATCAACAAAATCAATGTCGTACCATTTATTATGGAATTGAGGCACCGGAGCTTCATTACCGTGCAATGGATATTTCTTATTCGACGAAGGGTTCGACGTTTACTGTGCTCAAATATGACGGGACGTCTGCACAAATTGAAACAAAATTGCTTGGAAAGCATAACATTTATAACATTTTGGCGGCAGTAGCGATTGGTTCGGAAAAGGGTATCCCATTAGACAAAATCGCCCTTGCGATTAAGCAAGTCTCACCCGTCGAACACCGCTTGGAATTAAAGAAAACAAAAGGGAATATCACGATTATCGATGACAGTTTTAATTCCAATCCAGTAGGATCAAAGATGGCTCTTGATGTGCTTGGACAAATGTCTGAATATAAAGTGCTGATTACACCTGGAATGATTGAACTGGGAGAAAAAGAATATGAGTTAAACCGTAATTTTGCATGTCATGCAGCGGAAGTTTGTGACTACATCATTTTAGTAGGGAAGAAACAGACGATTCCACTTCAAGACGGTCTACAGGAAAAGAACTTTCCTGAAAACAAGTATTACGTTGCAGCGGATCTACAAGATGCATTAAGAAAAATGAACGAAATCGCTGTACAGAAAACGGTCGTTCTATTAGAAAATGATTTGCCAGATACATTTAATGAATAAAAGCGGAGGCGAACCAAATGAAAACGAGAGTAGGTGTATTTTTTGGCGGGGTATCGGTAGAACATGAAGTATCTGTTATCTCTGCATTACAAGCAATTCATGCAATGGATAACGAACGTTATGAAGCAATCCCGATTTACATTAGTAAGAAAAGGGACTGGTATACCGGGGAAGAGCTTCTTGATGTGGAAGCTTATCAAAACTTAGATGAGCTTTTAAGCAAAGCGCAAAAAGTGACGCTTACTCGTGCGGAAGCAGGGAATGTCGTATTGCAAAAAGACCCTGTTCCAAAGTTTGGGAAACGTATTGTTGCAGAAATTGACGTCGCTTTTCCAATTGTGCACGGAACATTTGGGGAAGACGGCGTGCTGCAAGGCATGTTTGAATTATTTGATATCCCTTATGTCGGTTGTGATGTCGGTTCTTCAGCCGTCGGGATGGATAAAGTGATGATGAAGCAAATTTTACGAGATTCTAACTTACCTATTTTGGAATACGTCTGGTTTTACGCCAATGATTGGATGGAAGATCGTGAAGAATTCATTCAAATCATTGACCAAAGCCTTCACTTTCCAGTTATCGTAAAGCCTGCCAATTTAGGTTCCAGCGTGGGGATCAATCCCGCTTCTAATCGAGAAGAACTGGAAGAAGCAGTCGAAGAAGCGATGACTTTTGCCTCTAAAATTATAGTGGAACGCATGGTTCAAAATATGAAAGAAGTAAACTGTTCCGTACTTGGAGACTATGAAAACGTCGAAGCTTCTGTGATTGAAGAAGTATTAAAAAGCGAAGAAATATTAAGTTATGAAGATAAGTATCAAGGTGGAGGAAAGAACGGAGACGCGGCAAAAGGGATGGAAAACACGGACCGCATTATCCCGGCACCATTATCGGAAACGAGAACAAAGGAAATCCAAGAATTAGCGAAAGACACATTTCAAATTTTAGGAGCAAGTGGTGTATCTCGAATTGATTTTCTCATCGATCAAGCGACAGACAAAGTGTACGTCAATGAAATTAACACTATTCCGGGATCGTTATCTTTTTATCTATGGGAACCAACAGGAAAAGACTATAAACAATTGACACATGAACTGATTCAGCTCGCATTAAAACGAAAACGAGAACGGGAAAATTTGATGTTCTCTATTGATTCGAACTTATTCTCTCTTCATAGCGCAAGCGGCATGAAAGGTGGAAAGAACGGTTCTAAAAGATAAGAACCGTTCTATCGTTCTGTCATCGTTGGGGGCCTGTACTTGTTAATTTCCGTAAATGTTGGTTGTGAGAGTCTTTCCCCCATCGTTTCACCCATTCCGGATCATAGCCAAATTGGTCTAACATTCTGCCGACTGTGTGATGAATGACATCGTCTAACGTTTTTGGTTGATTGTAAAATGCAGGAACTGGTGGAAACACCATTGCACCAGCGGAAACGACAGCTTCCATATTTTTAATATGAATGAGATTTAATGGTGTTTCACGTGTCAGGAGAATTAATTTTTTTTGTTCTTTCAGCATGACATCAGCGGAGCGAGAGATTAAATCCGATGCCAATCCATTCGCAATGCTAGCAAGGGTTTTCATGCTGCAAGGAGAAACAATCATGCCATCTACTTTAAAAGAACCCGACGAGATTGCTGCTGCTTGATTTCCAGACGGATAGTAGACCGAAGCCATCTCTTTTACTTCTTTTACCGAATAAGGGGTCTCCAATTCAATGTTTCTACTTCCCCACGGGCTAATGATGACGTGGGTTTCTGCCCCTAAGTCATTTAAAAGTTGAATGGTGCGAATACCGTAGATGGCACCGGAACCACCTGTTATTGCTACGATGATTTTTTTCATGAAGTGTCACCCTTCCGTACAGATCTTAGTTATTCCGTCACTTAAACGACATCTTCTTTTGTAACTGGCTGAAGATTTGTTTGTTTATTTTTCTTCCATTGAAACAACACTACCGTTCCAAATAAAATAAATCCGACCACATTTAATGTAGCGTCTGTAGATAATAAAATTGCTGAACCTATTAGCAGGAGTAAACGTTCTATGATTGTTAATTTAACGAAAAAGTAACCGATGAATACACTTCCGATACCGATAATTCCTAATGCTCCACTAATCACTGTGAAGACAATAGCGTACCACTCTCCCATCATTAAGTACTCTGGATTGTATACGAATAAATAAGGAATGAAATAAGCGGAAAACGCTAACATGGAAGCAACCAGTCCCGTCTTCAAAGGATCGCTTTTGGCAATTCCCAATGCGGTGAAGTGCAGATGACATAAACTTTATAAAAATATATAAAAGTCAAAAATTATTGTTGAAATACCTCCTACTTTCTTGTATAATATACAAAGTAGGAGGTTGTAAAATGAAATATTACAGTATAGG
>NZ_WKJG01000068.1 GCF_027853235.1 Aliibacillus thermotolerans | reverse complement strand
ACGCTATGTGTGCATTTACTTGGATGCCACTCATATTCCAGTCCGACGTCAAACGGTTGAAAAAGAAGCTGTCTACATCGCTATTGGTATTACGGAAGAAGGAAACAAAGAAGTTTTAGACTTTACCGTTGTACCAACAGAGTCTTCTCATGTATGGGAAGAACTCCTCCAATGCCTACATGAGCGAGGAGTAGAAAACGTTCTTCTTTTCATTTCCGATGGATTGCCAGGGATGACGGATAGCATTCATCGTGTCTATCCAAAGGCGAAGCATCAAGTGTGCTGTGTACATGTCACTCGAAACATTTCCAGTAAAGTACGTGTAAGGATCGCGCGGCCATTCTCGATGATTTTAAGGCCGTCTATCAAGCGAAAGACCGTGAAGAAGCTTTAGAAGCCTTAGAACGAATGCAAAGCAAGTGGGAAAAGCCTTATCCACGTGTCATTGAATCTGTGATGAACAACGAACAGATCTTAACGTTTTTTGATTTTCCAGCTTCCATACGTCGCAGTATCTACTCGACAAACGATATGTCAAACGCAAAGAACAATTCCCGAATGAAGAATCCTTAGAACACTTTCTCGTGACACGGTTTCTAGACTATAATCACAAGTTTGGCATGCGTTGTCATCGAGGCTTTGAAAAGGCGAAATCAGAATTGATACACATGTTTGAAGCACTAGAAGATTAAGCTCTAGCACCAATCCGCCATCCTTGACCTTGTTTGCGGTCGTGGTGGTGTGTAGGTTGGCGGATGGAAAAATAAATCCCTATGTGGGACTTCATCCGCACACCTAGCGTACCACGACCGATCTTTTCTAAGTTCTCGCTGGCCGGGTCCCTGAACCCAACCAGCAAGAACTAAGAAAAGGCACAAGGTCAAGGACAAGCAGCTACCGCTGTGGCTCTGTGTTTAACCTAAAATAGAAGTTTTACCAAGTAAAATAAGCAGGGCTAACCTATCTACTAGAAACAGGGGTATTTACACAAAATTATTGACACACCCAACAAGATTCCTTCCTAGATGAGACTTATTCTATTTTCACATCTAAACTAAACTACATATCAATTGGTTTTTCCCAAAAGTCGATGTAATCGTTCTGAATTCTTTTTCCTAATTGTGCCTCCATTTGGTTTAGCAATGCATTCCATTTCCCATTTCGAGACGGCGTATTTTTAGCTTTTTGCACATCAAGCGCTTTTTTCACTAAACGTTTTTCCATTTTTGCCGCTACATAGCCTTGTTCTACCCCAAACTCTACTAATTCATCTAGTTCGGATAATAATAGAACAGCCTCTACGGTAAAGGTTTGCTCCGTTACATTTCCTACTTTATCGCTTGCAGTAATTTTCACCTCATACGTACCTGGTGTAAAATCTAAAGGTGAAATTTGAATCGTATCTTCCATTGTATTTCCATTCATCTCAATGACGACGCGATCTAAATCTCCGTCTTCATCATAGACATCCACTGGAATTTGATAGGATTCGGTAATCACAAATTGATCAAAACCAGCTAATTCATGGATGACTGGTGCTGCATTTGCATCCAATTGGATATCCTCTAAATCTGTTACTAGCAATTGAGGCGTATGGAATATGGAAGAAATACCGGATACAATAACTTGATCTCCTTCTTCGTAAAGATCCGTAAACTCTTCAAAGGAAATATTCGTGCGATTGTCAATTCGAACTTTGATTAATTGCTCTCCATTTCTTAAATCAAACTCAAATGCATTCCAATAGGAAACGATATTTTCTATTTCCCCTTCTAGGCTTACACGCTGTCCTTGATTCGATTCATCAAGTTCTTCAATCAATGTATATTCAGGTAGTTCACTTTCTCCAATGACTTCCACGTGTTGAACGTCCTCTAGCTCTTTCAGTCCATTAAACGTAGCCAAGGTACCTTTGATTCTAATTACATCCCCTACCTGATACTCGTCAGCGTGTTGAAACACATAAATTCCAGCCGTTTCATCTTGGATATAAAAACCTTTTCCACCAAATAAACCTGGTTTGGTTGTTATGACTCCTTCTACCATAGCAATTTTACCATCCGCTAGATCACGAGCTTGTTTAATCGTTAACAGTTCCACTTCTGGCTCTTCTTCTACTACGCTAGCAATCACAGCTTCTTCCGTAACAACTCTTGTTTTTCCTTGGCGAAGACGAACATTCGCATCTCCCTCTACGTTCTCATTCACTTGGACGTGTAATGTTTTCTTTGCTACTCCATTACTATCCGCTTGCAGAGAGAAGTCTTCACTATATCCAAAACTAGAAGGCCAGCTTCCATCTTCTCGTTTTACTTTCGCTATTTGTTGCCCACCTGCTAAATAGATCCCTAGATTATATCCGGTAACCGTTTGACCGGCTTCTAAACCTCTTGCTACAACTTCAATTGTAAATTCTTGATTATTTGGTAAGACAGAATTAAAATTCAACGTGAACTCTGGTTCTGTGATTGGTTCGTCTGGTTCTGTTGGATCTTCAGGCTCTTCTTCGCCAACTCCACTAGCAATCACAGCAGGTCTTGTTATTAAATTTGTTCCCCCTTGACGTAGACGAACATTGGCATCTCCAACAACATTCTCATTTAACTGTACAGTTAGAGTCTTTGTTGCTACGCCTTCACTATTTGCTTGCAAGCTGAACTCTGAACTATAACCAAAATTAGAAGGCCAGCTTCCATCTTCATTTTGTACTTTAGCAATTTGCTGTCCACCATCCAGATAGATTCCTAGATTATATCCTGAAATCGTTTGTCCTGGTGCCAATCCCTCAGCAACTACTTCAATCGTAAATACTTTATCATTCGGTAGTACAGAATCGTAATTCAATTCAAATTCTGGTTCTGGCATTGGATCTACAGATGAACCAAAGGAACCTGGTGCAAAGGTGGATGGATCATACCATTTATAATGGGATTGTGGGTTTGTCCAAGGTTCATGTTGTGGTTCTGTTGAGTTTTCCGGAATCTCCATATCAAGAAGTGGTGACACTTCATCCAACGGAATATCTGTTTCCGTAAAATCCTCATAGGCCTCTTCTTCTGCTAGCCAATCAACCATATTTAGTAGTAATGTTCCATTATCCGCATCAATGAAGCCATCATACGTTGTTTTTCTTTTTCCTGTTTCTTCATTACGGTATTTCGGTGTAATATCTTCTACTGGCGAGGAATCTCCAATAAAGGCTGCTTTCCCTTTTCCTAACTTAGAAATTGCCGCATATGGTCCCTCTTCTATTCCACCACCATGGTAGATACCTTGGTCTACGGAAGGTCCCCATTTATCACTTTCATCTAGACCATCTGGCAAATAGACAATCCCTTTTGCAAGTTTAGGATCTGTAATTGCAAGAGTGGATCCAGCGTGCATCGTAACTTCTTCTACTCCTTCGGTAATTCCAAATGATTCATCTGGATCAACGATATGATTCGCTACAATATTACCAAGAGCATTATAACGGAAACGAATTCCAAAGTTATCACTCAACCAATCCGAGCTTTCTATACCTTGCATCGCTTCTGAATTTTTTTCGTCCTCTGACATCCCTTTTGTTGGATTGTCATGGGCACCTCTTCTATATCCGTTCATTACTTCCGAGGAATCCCAGCGGTTTTTATTTCGATCCGCATTATAGTGATCGGAAATAAAGAAAATACTCCCACCATTTTCTACGTATTCCACCATCGCATCTTGCTCTACTTTTTTAAATGGAATGTTTGCCTCAGGAATAACAAATACATCATAATCCTCTAAATCTTCTAAAGTAAAAGGGCTATTCTTTCTTAGTTCTTCTACTTGATAGCCATTTTCTGCAATTCCTTCCGCAAAGTCTGAAAATGCACCATCAATGACCCAATCTGCTTGTCCAGCTGTTTGAGCATGCATGTTATCAAACAATACCTTTTTTCCATTCGGTGACTCTGGGACAATAATTGGTGCTGGATCATCCATTGTTTCTGCCTGAAATGGCATGGGAACAATGATGATACTAAGGATAACCGCTAATATAGCTATCCAAAGTCCATGAATTCTCCTTTTCATAAAAACTCCTCCTCATTTAATAGTTCTTCCTTCTTCTCTACTATCTCAAATAATTGTTTAATAGAATCGAATAATATGTAAGTTCTGAGTAAAATTTCATCCTTTATTATTGCTATCAGTCGAAACATGACATAAGATGAAAAAACATACTACTATTTGAGGTGATCGGATTGACCAATAAAGTAAGCCTTAAAATTTTATATACGAGTGATATTCATGGCAATGTACTGCCGATTGATTATGCAACGAATGAACCTGCTGAACTTGGATTAGCGAAGTACGCAACCATTGTTCAAAAGAAACGGCAAGAACATCCTCATCTCCTTGTCATCGATAATGGTGATCTCATTCAAGGCACACCATTGATGACACATTATGTCAAAGAACATTCCGATAAGCCGAACCCAATGGTTTCAGCAATGAATCATATCGGTCTCGATGCATTTATCATCGGGAATCATGAATTTAATTTTGGGAAATCTATTTTACTTGATGCTAGAGAACAGTCTAACTATCCATGGTTGTCCGCGAATCTATTAGACAAGGAAACGGATCAACCTTATTTTGGTCCTCCCTATCTCATAAAAACATTAGCAAATGGAATAAGAGTGGCCATTGTCGGCGTTACAACGCATTACATACCAAATTGGGAGAATCCTGAACATATTGAGGGAATTACGTTTCAAGATGCATTTTCAACACTCGATCATTGGGTTAAAGAAATTCGTAAAAAGGAAAATTGCGATCTCCTCATCGCTTCCTACCATGGAGGTTTTGAAAGGGATGTAGAAACAGGAGAAGCAACCGAACAATTAACGGGAGAGAATCAGGGATATCAAATGGCAGCACAAATTGAAGGAATTGACATCCTCTTAACTGGGCATCAACACCGTCTCCTCACAGGATATATTGGCGATTGCCTCGTTATCCAACCAGGAAATAACGGGCTGAATTATGGTGAGATAGATGTTGAACTGAAACAAGAAAATAACCAATGGAAGGTAACGAGCAAAAATGCAGAGATTCATAAAGTAGTAGGAGCTGCGGCAGATCCAGTTATCCTTCAAGAATTGGAAGAATTAGAACAATCTACGCAAAAATGGTTAGATCAACCATTCGGAAAGGTAGCCGGAAACATGACAATTACGGATCCGTTCCAAGCGAGAATTCAAAAACATCCCTTTATCGAATTCATTCAAAAAGTTCAGATGGACGTGAGTGGAGCAGATATTTCTGTTACCTCCCTATTAAGCAATGAATCCAGAGGCTTTTCTTCAACGATTACAATGCGAGACATTGTTTCCAACTATAAATATCCAAATACACTTGTCGTGCTTTCTTTATCAGGAAGGGATATTAAACTAGCTCTTGAGAAAACTGCAGAATATTTTTCCTTGGACAAAGATGGTCATATTACGGTAAATCCTGATTATATGTATCCCAAACCACAACATTACAATTACGATATGTGGGAAGGAATTGACTATACGATTCGCGTTTCCAATTTAAAAGGGAATCGAGTAGAACGTATTTATTATCATGGAGAACCACTTAATTTAGAAACCACCTACCATGTGGTCATGAATAATTATCGTGCAAGTGGTGGCGGAGATTATCATATGTTTAAAGATAAGCCAATCGTGAAAGAAATTCAGCAAGATATGGTAGAACTAATTAGTAATTACATTCAGAAACATCAAACAATCCAAGCTATTGTAATGAATAACTTTACAGTAAAAATTTAATCTTTATACAAAGGGGCTGTCTAATAAGTCCTGAAAAACAGATCGAGAGGAGAAAAATGTGTCTTTTTTCTCCTCTCGATTTTGTATATTTTTGGTTTTTCGCTGAAAGTGGCTTGCGGAGGCTTGCTACTTTCAG
>NZ_WKJG01000067.1 GCF_027853235.1 Aliibacillus thermotolerans | reverse complement strand
GGAATTTGCCTCCAGCTTCCTTCAGATTCCGCGTCACCACGGACACCCTTGCCTTCAGCTAACAGTTCCTACTGCCAAGCCTGTAGTGGACTTTCACCACCAAGTTATAACCCATGCTGGGCGCACTAAATATAAAAACGGTGAACTTGTGTCACCGTTTTTATTAGTTTGTAGTTATGATTAATACTTTTTCCGTATTTAATTATTTAACAAGTGTTGAAAATGTTGATAGGTTTTTACCTGTTCCTGAGCATCTGCATGGGGAACAAATGACCAACCCATACGATTGATAAAATCAGAATATCTTTTTTGAATTTCTAACTGTTGCAAAGCCATTTCCACATGCGCATTTCTAACATTTCTATCTTTCATTAATAAAGCAGAAGTATAATTTTCATTTGACATCAATTTGGCACCAGCATGTGCTTCTAATGCAATCCATTTATCGTTGTATTTATTAACTCCCGTACCATCTGCTCTTTGATTGCTTACATCATACATATTTAAATCTGGAACTTCAACATACTCATTATTATCAGGATTAATTAAAGATAACATTACCCTAACATGCGACATCATGACATTTATCTGGAGAGCAATAATACTTTTCAAATCTGGATTTGTAGTATTAATATGATAGACTTTTAACTTATTTATCATTCCTTCGTGTGTAGACAAATGTTCGGCCATTAAGCCAAGGTCTACAGATGGTAAAGTTGACATATAACTCACCTTTCATTAAATAAATTCCCTTTAATATATGCTGTTTAATGAAAATCTGTTATTAATGCCCACTCTTATCTAGAAAGTGAAAATCAAGTGGATCAATGTAATTCAATACCAAAAATAATATTACAATGGTAAAAATCATTAAGAATGGATATTTAAAAAAGGAAAGAATTTGTTGGTTGGCTTGTTTACGAATTGATTCTTCAGCTGCATATAAAACAAGTAACAAAACCATTGTTATCAACACAGCTATAATATTAATGATCGCATTCGGCCTAGTCATTGCTACCATATCTCCTAGCATGGCTCCCATCATCCCCCCCATTAGTCCGGAGAGTATGCCATCAATGACAGCAGGAAGACCTATAGGTAATCCTGCTAAAAAACCAACAACCAATCCAATTATTATAGCGTAAATGGTTGATTTAAATAAATCACCATGAAAGATGACCCCTAAAATAGTTCCCATTAGAATTCCTGCCGACATCCCTAATGACATGGATATCATCATTCCATTCATTTTTGTTACCCAATTTCGGTAATGCACTACATAGATAATGGTTGTTATAACTTGGGTGGCACACAACAAAAGTATAAAAAATAATGAAATTGACATTATTTCAACCCCAATCTTAGTTTGTCCACTTTTATTGTATTCACTGTTAACCCGCATTATGATATACCCATATAGGGTTTATTTTTATATTTACTGATAACAGTACAAGAGAGTTATCGTAAAAATAATCGAAACCTCCGTTCCTTCATCTAAGCTATTATCTATTTGAATTTCCGCTTAACCAAAAAATACGGTGAATTATGTCACCGTATTTTTTGATTATAATGAGTATATTTCCGAAATGCTCATATAGATTATTTATATAATATTTAAGCTTCCACTTTTTATTCCACTTTAAATTGTCCCATCATTCCTGCATCTTCATGTTCAAGTATATGACAATGATACATAAATACACCAGAATGATTAAATGTAGCAATAGCCCTAACTTTTTCTCCCGGATACACAATAAACGTATCCTTCCATCCAGTTTCATTAAGTGGCGGTGGATTTCCATCACGATCAATTATTTGAAATTGGACACCATGCGCATGGAAGGGATGAACAGTCCCTCCCATCATTCCCATTCCACTCTCATTGGAAACTTCCCATATTTCTGTTTCATGTATATCCACAAATTCGTCGATTCGATTCATATCCATTTGTTTTCCATTAATGTTGACCATAGGC
The DNA here is from genome assembly GCF_027853235.1 of Aliibacillus thermotolerans. GTDB lineage: Bacteria > Bacillota > Bacilli > Bacillales > Marinococcaceae > Aliibacillus > Aliibacillus thermotolerans. Next base: position 4,000 of record NZ_WKJG01000067.1, on the reverse strand, counting down.
CCCATTCCTTGAAAAACAAATTCTCTAGTTCTTACTGCTTCATCAGGATCAATCTTCTCAATGGTAGTTAATTGTTCTGGAATGGCATAGTTGGATTCACTTTCACCGTTTACAACAAACTTCATAAACTCTGACCCTTTATTCGATAATTGAATTGTATCTCCATCCTTAAAATTTGAAAAATCAACTAGGATTTCTGCCCTCTCGGCTGGACCTAGAATAAGCTCGTCCATTTCTATTGGATTTTCAAGAAAACCACCGTCACTTGCAATTTGATAAAAGGTTTGGTTATTACTAAAATGGAGTTCATACACACTTGCATTCGATCCATTTAATAACCGTAGCCTCATCATGCCTTTTGGAACTTCCAAATACGGATCTACAGCCCCGTTGACTAGCATTGTGCCTCCTTGTAACCCGTTCATCACATCATGCATTCCTAGTTCATATTGAAAACTTCCATTTTCATTAAATTGTTTGTCCTGAATGATAAGTGGAACATCATTCACCCCATATTCTTTTGGAATATCCAGAGAGTCAGAAACTTCATCTTCAATGAAAAATAATCCCGCTAATCCCTTATATACTTGCCTCCCGGTATTTTTTTCTGGGTGAGGGTGATACCACAGCGTAGCTGCAGGCTGATCTATCGTAAATTCCGGTGTCCAAGACTCTCCCGGTTGAATTCCTGAATGTGGGCCTCCATCTGCGTCTCCATCCACTTCTAGGCCGTGCCAATGAATTGTCGTAATTTCATCTTCTAAATTATTTTCTACCTGTACGGACACGTCTTCCCCATTTCGAACCCTAATGACAGGGCCTAAATAATTTCCATTATACCCCATCGTTTCTGTTTCTACTCCTGAAATAAATTCCTTTGTTGCATTTTGGGCAGTTATATGGAATTCAGCTTTATCTGGATCTGGATTTTTATCCTCTAACAATGGTGGGATGGGTAAAGATGAATTTCCAGCTATATCCGTTTTATTAAAGGAATACCCATTATCTGATTCATTGATTGGATGTATTGGAAATCCCGATATACCCGAACCTTGTATAAAAAAGAGGTAATACCCTCCGAAAATAATTACTAATCCAGCCAAACTAATACCTAAATATTTCTTCATACTTTTTCCTCCTCGTGAGTGAAGATGTTACCCAGCCATTCAGATTCTTATCTATTCATAAAGTCTCATGCTTTGGGAAGAAAACTGTAATTTCCGTTCCTTCCTTCCATTTACTGCCGATTTGAATTTTTCCACGGTGTGCATCCATTAATGCCTTGACAATAGACAATCCAATACCTATTCCACCTGTTTTTCTGTCTCTTGATTTGTCCCCTCGGTAAAATCGTTCAAATAGATAGGGTAGATCATCCTCTTTAATCCCAATCCCTTCATCTTGAACACAAAATCCAACATAACCATTAGAATCCACTATCTTAACATATACGCTATTCCCTTCAGGGGTATACTGAAGGGCATTATTAATTATATTCGTTAACACTTGTAAAACACGATCCTGATCCGCATGTAACCAATATTCTTTAGTTGGCTTTTGAATATTTAATGAAACGCTTTTTCCTGAAAGGCTGGGGTAAATTGCCCATCTAATAAACGTAATAAATATCCTACATCTATATTGCTTTTGTTTAGTTTTATTTGTGGATTTTCAGCGGCAAGTAACTCTTCCAGTTCGCCCACTAGACGTACTAAACGCATCAATTCATCATGACTTTGCTGCAACCTTTTTGGCGTTGGTTCAAATATCCCATCTTGAAAAGCTTCCATTTGACTTCTTAATGTCGCAAGTGGGGTTCGTATTTCATGAGCAAAATCAGCAGTAAACTGTTTACGAAGTATCTCTTCCTTTGATAACGATTCAGCAAGTCGATTAAACGATTCACCAAGTGGCTTCATTTCATCTGACAATTCCTTAACTGGTACACGAGTTCGCCATTTATGGTCTTGTAATTCTTGAATAGCTTTTGATAACTTTCGATACCCAGTTGTTAGGCGTTTAGAAAACAATAGGCTAAACACGCACGCTAAAACAACTGTAACAATAATAGCAAGATAAATATTCGATTTAATTGTATTTAAAAAAGCAATGTCTTCCCCTATCATTTCCTCTGGATAATAAACTTCCATATTGCCTACATATCTTTCATCAAATGTTAAATCATAAGTATTTTTTCGGTATTCCGTTTTCATATCGATGTCCGAATCAGAATGCATTCCCATCCTATTCATCATTCCGAGCATCATCGTTGTATCTGCTATTACCTGTCCTTCTTCATCAGTAATTCTATAAAATAAATTGTCTGTCATAGCTTGTTGATGCATTAAATTTATTAATTGGTTATCAATAAGTTTCCCTGTTTCTTTATAAGAATTAATTGCTTCATCTTCTATAAGCTTACTTCTTTCCTCTCTATTAATTTGTAAATATTCGTTAAATTGATCTTCGAATCCCCATAGTATAGAGAAACTAGTAAGAAAAATACCAAAAAGTGACACAACTAATAGGTAAAAAAGGATTTTAGAACGAAGTGTCAATCGACGCATCAGACGCTCCTCCAAACTTATATCCCATCCCAAAAACAGTTAAAATAAATTCTGGGTGGCGAGAATCTGTTTCAATCTTTTTCCGAAGATTTTTATATGTGTATCAACACTTCGTTCATATCCTTCAAAATAAGATCCATCATCCTGAATTTTTTCCAGTAAATCCAAACGACTGTAAACTCGTCCGGGGTAGCTTGCCATAGCTATTAATAGCTTATATTCGATAGGAGTTAGTGGTATGATTTGGTTATTCAATGTCATCTCCTTTTTTAAAAGATCTACTGTTAGCTTTCCTTCATTGAACGATAAATGGTTTCCACTATTTACTCTTCTTAACCTACGTAAAATAGCCTTTGCCCTTATTACGACTTCTCTTGGACTAAAAGGTTTTGTAACATAGTCATCTGCCCCAATAACGATTCCATTAATTAAATCGTCTTCTGTCGATTTTGCTGTTAACATAATGATAGGAACATCACTTTCTTTTCTCGTTAATCTACATACCTCTTCACCTGAAATATCTGGCAACATAAGATCTAAAATAATAATATCTGGATTATTTTCTTTTATTTTTTTAATGCTTCTATTCCATTAGAGGCAGGAATGGTTTCCCATCCCTCTTTTTCAAAGTATGCTTCTAACACTTCAAGAATCATATCTTCATCGTCAACAATAAGAATTTTAGTCATGTTAAACCACCTCTTTCATATAGTATCATCAATTAAAATGAAAATGATAATCTTCACAACTTCTACATAAGTTCACCACAAATTCTACATTTATAAGAGGTATGATTTAGTTAAGAAAAGGAGATGTTATAAATGAAAAAATTAGTAATAGGTATATTAACTGGAGCCGTCCTATTAGGAAGTGCAACTTTTGTTGCAGCTGAATCAAATGGTAATGGATTTTTCAACTTTGAAGAAATGAAACCTTATATTGAAGAAATGCATCCTAATTTATCACCAGAACAGCAAGAAGAAATGTTTAACAACTGTCACGGTGAAAACGGTATGATGCAAAACAATACCGGATTCCGTGATATGATGAATAATATCTAGTTTAGAGAGGTGATCCCATATGATGGGGATGATGGGCATGATGGGTTACGGTTTACTAGGATGGATCCTTAACCTTCTAGCTATCGGTATCGTTGTATATTATGCCACCAAATTAGCATTAAAAAATTATCATAAGGATTAATTGTTATCTTGGAGAAAGGAGTGACTAAAATGGTCAACCCCAATGTAACAATTATGTACAATCATAAAGAGAGTGTAAAATATTTTGTGTAAATAGAAATGCACTAAATAATGTTCATAGAAAAAGGAAGACCCTTTCTGTAGAATAAAGTTAGCCGACAAAATTCACAGAAAAGAGGTCTTCCCTATGATTCATCTTACTACAGATTTAATCGAAGCACTAGCACAAAA
>NZ_WKJG01000066.1 GCF_027853235.1 Aliibacillus thermotolerans | reverse complement strand
AAATGTCGGACAATTGAACAGGCAAAGCCTGTCCTTGTCCGAAGCCAATTCATCTCCCACTTTCACTGGTGCTAAAAGCACCTTCACGTTTAGAAGTGAGAGACTTCTTGGCTGTAAAGTTAAAAATTTGGATGAGGAACAACTTGATATCCAGCCGAGTGGATTCAGCAACACGATTCATTGGCATGTATGCTTACGGTAAATGAGCTAGGTTTGTTTGATTTTCCAAACAATAGCGAGCATCTTCCGCAACGTTATGAAAGCTTGTTCGCCCCTGGTACAAAACCGGCGGACTGGCCTAATGATGTTCCAAGTGTTTCTGAACTTTCGGAACAGTTGACAAATCAATTGGATCGCATCAAACAAATTCCAGTAGAAAAATTTGAAGAAAAGTTGCCAGAAAGCATGTGGGGTGCCACCACATATGGAGAACTGGCTGCGGTCGCTGCATTTCATGAAGGCCATCATATTGGTCAAATAAACGCCATGAAAAAATTACTTACGAAATAGCATTCATTCATATGGTTCTCATCCATCAAAAAGACGGATGAGAATCATCTTTTTTGTTCTTAAAGCAAATATTTTCAAGAAAAGGGGGAGGTATGATATGTTAACTATGGTGTGAAGGTCACATACAACGATCTGAGGAGGTTACAACTGTGAATGAAGTGACGCAATTATTACAATCTCATCGCTCGTTCCGTTCTTATAAGAACAAGCCGGTGGATGAAAAGCAATTGGATCAAATTATTCGATCGGTTCAAGCCTCTCCCAATTGGATTAATGGGCAACATTATTCTATCGTTGCTGTAAAGGACGAAAATCGTAAAAAGAAATTGGCAGAGCTTTGTGGAAATCAGAAACATATTGAAGAAGCTCCTGTTTTCCTTATTTTCTGTGCGGATTTTTACCGAACGAATATAGCGTGTGAAATGGAAGGAAAAACAATTAATGTTACAGATGATATAGATACACTCATTGTTAGTGTGACAGATGTTGGTATCGCTCTAGGTACGGCAGTCGTTGCGGCGGAATCGTTTGGTCTCGGAACCGTTCCAATTGGTGGGATTCGCAGAAATGCATTAGAAGTCATTGATTTGCTTGGTCTGCCTGAATACGTCATTCCAATCTCTGGCCTTTGTGTTGGGCATCCTGATGAAGATCCTGGTCAAAAACCACGTCTACCAAAAGAAGCCGTTTATCACGAAGAATATTACAACCGCGAGCTTCAACCTCTCCTAGAAGAGTATAACAATACATACTCTCGTTATCTACAAGAAAGATCACAAAACAATCGTGTTGGCACGTGGACCGCACGGGTTGCTTCCTTTTTCAGTAAACCTTATTATCAAGGGATCGTTGACATGCTGAAGAAGCAAAAGCTTCTCGGAAAATAGATAGATTTTGTGTATTATAGATGAGGAGAAGTACCTAGTTTCAAAGCATCTTCGAACGATCGTTTTACCTGGGATTTCGGTTATGTGAATCATAGATGTGTATATAGGTTGAGACATATCTAGCTAAAAAAGAATGGTTCCAAGCACTAAAAATTTTCTTGGAACCATTTTTGTAGGGTTTTTTCTCTTATTGGGTTATGTTGTTTCTGGCGGTACATTAACACAAGAAGTACAAATGAGCCTCCAATCACCCGGACGCTGATTCTATGTTTATTTCACCAGTATTGATGTACGTGGATAATAAGCAGGACGTCCGCATGCGACGCAAACATCCAATCGAAGCTTCTCTGAAACGAGATTCCCCATTTGTAACACGTCATGAGACCATTCGAAAGGAATTTTGTGTGATATTTCGTCGTATGGATCTTTTATACGACGCTTCAGTGCATCGATTTCGTAATAAAAGGTCGTATGAAACATGATGTGCCCTGTTTTCATCCTAATTTTTTCCATTTTTCCACTTTCATACGACCATTAAACCGGTGTTTTACAATTCCTATTTGAAATATTCTCTTAATATGTCTTGGAAAGAAACATTAATACCAATCACCAATCACATGTAAAACTCATTGTTGTGACAGAAATATAACCTCTATCCAACTGAAGCCATTGATTATACCGTCCTCCATTAGGATCAACTACATAATCTCCTGTTACTAACCATCCAGTAGCAAAAGCGCCACCCCTATACCATCCTATTATTTGTGAGTTCGTTGAAGGCCTCTCCCTTATATTTGCACCTTCTCCCAGGACTATTCCTGTGCCATGACAATTTGCATATGTTGGTTGCACTCCAAAAGTTAACGTGAAAATAAAAAGAAACGCGACAAAAACAGCAATTAAATATTTCTTCAATTTTTACCCTCCCTTCATAAGAAATACAAGATGTGCTTGTACTGTAAAAAAAAAGAAATAATGTGACAAGTAACTTAAGTCACAATTTTACTGTCAAGATGGGTATGTTTGGCGGTAATCCAAAGCAGGAACCTATGCATTATGGAGAAGTGATGGGTGTCTGGTCAGCACTATCTATTGCGAAGGGGCAATTGGCACGTTATCAAATTTTCTACAATCATGCAGGGGACGAAGACTTAAAAAAGTTTATTCATGACATGGTGGAAAATGTGATTAGACCGGGTATCGAAGAAAATGAAGCGTTATTAAAGGTTGGTTAGTTGCTCCTCCTCTTCATAAAAAAAGTAAATGATTCAGTTAATGTTAGAGAGCAAACTAATTTTTCACTTCACCGGCGCTATCCTGTCAGAAGGAATAGCGTCTTTTTGTTGTTACCACGTTAGCTACATCCGTCTATGGTAGCACCTTCCAAAAAAAATGATGGCCATTTTTTTTGGATTTCTTTTTCTAAAAAGAAGTACAAAAGCGATATGTTGTGTTATATTTTTGATGTATGTGAAGGGCTTATCACTGTGGTGTGGCGAAGGAAGTAAAAAAGCTGCCAAAAAGTCAATATGTATGATTTTTTTGGCAGCGCTTTATATTTTTAGTATATAAGCATATAATTATATAATGATTAAGTATTAGGAGGCCATTTTTTTGGAGAAAGCTGTTTTAAAAATAGAACAAGCTGCTCATGTGTTGAAGCTTTTAGGAGATAAAACACGCTTAACGATGGTTGGAATGATGTATCATCATGAATGTTGTGTCTGTGAGTTTGTTGAAATCTTTGATATGAGTCAGCCCGCGATTAGTCAACATTTGCGAAAACTACGTGATGTTGGGTTAGTGAGAGAAAAAATGGAAAGGGCAATGGATTTTTTATTCGTTAAATATGGAAAGTAAATTTTATCCTTTGATTGAAACCATATTAACTCACATCCCGGATCAAAGAGATAAAATAAATGATTTAGAAAAAGAAGGAAAACGAATGATTTGTGATTAACGGAGGGGACGGCGATTGACTTCTGCACTATTAGCAATAGTTATTTTTGTTATTACCCTTGTTTTTGTTATTTGGCAACCGAAAGGACTTGGTATTGGCTGGACGGCATGTGCTGGAGCGATATTAGCAATCATCGCTGGGGTCGTTGATTGGGCCGATGTGGGGGCGGTAATAGACATTGTTTGGAATGCGACGTTGACATTTGTCGCGGTGATTTTAATTTCCTTAATTTTAGATGCAATTGGTTTCTTTGAATGGTCTGCGTTACATATGGCCCGTGTTGCGAACGGAAATGGCTTGAAAATGTTTGTCTATATTATTTTGCTTGGTGCCCTTGTGTCCGCTTTCTTTGCGAATGACGGAGCAGCACTTATTTTGACACCAATTGTCCTTGCGATGGTACGTAATTTACATTTTCATGAGAAAATGATTTTTCCTTTTATTATGGCAAGTGGTTTTATCGCAGATACAGCGTCTTTGCCGCTCATTGTGAGTAATTTAGTAAATATTGTTTCTGCTGATTTCTTTGGAATTGGTTTTGCCGAGTATGCCGCCCGGATGATTGTACCGAACTTCTTTTCCATCGGAACAAGCATTCTGGTGCTGTACTTGTTTTTTCGAAAAAGCATTCCTGAAAATTATGATATGAACGAGTTGAAGGAACCGAGAGAAGCGATAAAAGACGACAACATGTTTCGGTTATCTTGGCTTGTGCTAGCAGTACTTGTCATCGGGTATTTTGGAAGTGAAGCTTTTGGAATTCCCGTTTCAATTGTAGCTGGTTTGATTGCGATGTTCTTTATTCTAATGGCCCGAAAGAGTCCTGTTGTTCCGACAAAGCAAGTAATAAAGGAAGCACCGTGGGATATTGTTTTTTTCTCTATTGGGATGTATGTAGTAGTTTACGGATTACAAAATGTCGGGTTAACAAGTGTTCTTGCAGGAGTTATTCAAGCATCTGTTGATCAAGGACTGTTTGTTGGAACGATTGCGATGGGTTTTATCGCAGCCATTCTTTCTTCCGTGATGAATAATATGCCAACTGTCATGATCGATGCACTTGCCATTGCAGAAACGAATGCTTCCGGGATTTACAAAGAAGCGCTCATTTATGCCAATGTAATCGGTTCCGACTTAGGACCAAAAATAACACCAATCGGTTCTCTCGCGACATTGTTATGGCTTCATGTATTAAGAACGAAAGGAGTAAAAATATCGTGGGGGTATTATTTTAAGATCGGAATTGTTTTAACGATTCCTACTCTGTTCATCACGTTAGTCGGTTTATATATTTGGCTTCTTATCATTTCATAAAAGGGAGAAATACTATGTCAAAACCAATCATTTATTTTCTATGTACGGGAAATTCTTGCCGAAGTCAAATGGCGGAAGGATTCGCTCGTAAGTATTTAGGAGATAGATACGACGTCTATTCAGCAGGTGTGGAAGCGCACGGTGTAAATCCATATGCGGTGAAAGCGATGAAAGAAGTTGGTATTGATATTTCAAACCAAGAATCTTCCGTCATTGATTTAGAGATATTAAATAACGCAACCTACGTCATTACCCTTTGTGGGGATGCAAATGATAAGTGCCCGATGACGCCTCCTCACGTGAACCGAGCACATTGGGGATTTGATGACCCAGCAAAAGCAGAAGGAACAGAAGAAGAAAAGTGGAAAGTATTTGAGCGAGTTCGTGACGAAATAGAAGAGAGAATAAAGAAATTTGCATTAGAAGAGAAATAGTTACACCAGGAATAATAAGTTAGTTATAGATTGTGTTACAATAAGAAAAATATATTTGAACCAATGTTTGATGAATCCATCAATACTCGATACTAGAAATTCTTTGTAAATGGTGACCATTTCCTTGGACGCAAATTGTTAGAATGACAACAATACCCTTTATAGAAAGGAGCTTTTTATGGATTCATCGAAATGTCGTCTTCGTCGGGTGCTTTTGTATTTTGTCCTCATCTCATTATTTCTCTTCGTTTCGGGCCATGTTGGACAATACCTCATTGAACATCATGGGTTGGATCGAGAATTAGGTTTGCTTTTGCAAGGAGTGATTTTTACTGGATTAACGCTAATTGTACTTTATATTCTGAAAAGAAAAAATCCGGACGTGTTGAAAAATATTGGGTTGAAAGGTGCAGATTCGTTACCTAAGTTCATTGTTGGAGTTCTGCTACCTTTGCTTCTACTTGGTGCGGGTATATTTACAGCGTATTTATTCGGTGGTATTGAAAACATCCGCTTGAACTTAACAACGAGTGTCATCACTGCGATTTTCATCAATACAGTAACGGCTTTTCTGTATGAAGCTTTTCCGGAAGAAATCTTTCTCCGTGGACTCATCTTTGAAGAGTTACATAAAAAACTTCAATTTATTTTCTCGTTATTTGTGCAAGTTCTTATCTTTATCTGTGTGCCGATTTTTGTAATGACATTGTCGTCCATATTCTTTCATGAGCCATTTTCATTAACGATAGATTACTTTATTTTGCTTTTCACTTTTGGAATTGCGCTACAACTTTATAAAAAGTATACAGGAACACTTTGGATGAGTATCATATTCCACGTGATTTATTTGGAAGTGACGAGATATATTTCTAGTGGAGGCATGTATGATACAAATACCACTCTCTTACAGTTCGATGAGACATTTGGTGGATTCATGATGCTATACTTATCATTTCTATTTATCGTCGTCTTGAGTGTGGTGGTATTGTCCATTTTACTGCTCATTGATAACAGAAAAAATCGTCGCTATTTATCATAGAATGAGGAGGATTTTTGTGAGGAAAATTCGAGTTGCTTTATTGCATTTACTCCTCGTGAATGGGGATATTCCATATAATCAACAGCTAATCGAACAGGCAGTAAAAAAAGCGGGAGAAAAAAAGGTTGATTGGATCATTACTCCGGAATTAGCAACGAGCGGATTACAGTTTGATGATGTCATTGGAACGAGCTGGATTAAAGAACAGCCCGATGCATGGTTGGAGCGATTACGTCATACTGTGCGTTCTCTTGAAATAACATTATTTATCGGTTGTCCGTCAAAGGAAGAGAACACGCTGTATAACTCCGTTTTTGTCATGAATCGAAAAGGTGAATTAATTGGTAAGCAACATAAGATTGCTCGGGTGGACAAGTGGTCTTCTAGAGGGGAGTTGATCGAACCGATCGACGTGGATGGCATAAAAGTTGGTGTATTAATATGTGCTGATTCATATAAAAACAACGTTGCACACGAATTGTCGACGAAAGGGGCAGACATTCTCGTTGCTCCTTCCGCTTGGGGACCAGGCTTGCACGGACCGGAGGGAGAGTGGGAACAAAGAACGATAGATACCGGTCTTCCGATGTTTGTGTGCAATCGCACAGGAAAAGACACGACAGTTTCTTTTTGGGAAGCAGAAAGCCTCGTCATTAAAAATGGAAATCGACTGCTTTCACACCAGTCTTCCCAATCTGCCATATTAATTTTTGATTGGGATATGGAGCGTATGAATGTCATTTCCCCTCGTTTTGAGATTACATACATATGAGCTAATTGCGATGTTTGAATTTTCAAGTCCCTCAAGGGGCTTGGGAGATGGTTGAAAAATTTTTACCCCAAAAAGAAGTCAAAAAAAGTGGAATAGAAGGAAAGGGCAAGAAAGGTGCCAATG
>NZ_WKJG01000065.1 GCF_027853235.1 Aliibacillus thermotolerans | reverse complement strand
GTATAATTCATTTTGAGTCCTCCTTGGTTTTCTAATTTCGGAGTCGATGCATCGACATCCTGTACTATACCAAGGAGGCTCTTTTTTGTTAAACCTCAAATTTCTTCATTACAGGAATGCTTTCTACAGTTAACTGTTATTGTTGTTATTGTTAAGAAGATCTGCAAAAGTATCACACTCTTGGTATCTAACCAATGCATCTACAATTCCACTGTCAAACACTTGGGTACCTGCAGTATTTCGTAAAATGAGCTGGAAGCTTTGTGGATTAGTGAATACACGGAGCTCAAAGAATACATGCTCTGTTGTTCCATTGAATGAACGTTCTCCTTCTCCAAAAGCAGTTAAAGCGTCATTTACTTCGTCTACTTCAATTCCGTTAAATCTTGTTGGTACCATAGTAAAGCTGTAATCAAATATTTCGTCTTCTGGTGAAGGATTTGGCGTCGGTGTTGGTGTTGGTCCATTTTCTGTATCATCGAATGTGTAAGTGAAGTTACTATTAGCCAAAGAACAATTTTGCCCTAATTCCGCTTCTAATGTTGAAGTCCCTACCACGATAATTCCATTATTTGCTTGTTGTGTGGTGAATCCACCAGCCCCAGCCGCTCCTCCAGGACCAAACGTGGCAACTGTTTCCTCGTTTCTTGCTAAAGCAGTTGCCTGCCCCTCTACATTAGCCGGTGGGAAAATATCTGGGCATTGTGGCGGGAACTCTAATGCATCTAACGGACACTCAAGTACTTCTTCAGGGACAGGTATATTGTTTGGACGTGGAAAACAGAACTTCGCCAAGACTTCTAATTTCACAGGGTATTCTACTTGCACATCTTTACATAACAACACTCGTACTGGGATCATCGGTCCAAATGGATCCGGACCCATTAATGGTCGATTGCTTCGGCACTGAACATCGGTTGCTCTGCAGTTAATATTTTCTGCTGTAATCCCTTCAGGAACACACAACATAATTTCATCGTCAAATTGTACGCGAACAGTAAATGTACATGCTTCGTTCCCATTAATGATGATTGTTACTTCCACAGGCACAGTCCATACAATGGAAACACGACCTGGATTTCCGTTTTCAATAATCGTAGCGTTACAAATGACATCGTTAAGGTCAGGAGGGGAACACTCTACATCTACTGTATCTCCAGCAGCAATTGCTTCACTAACTGCCGTACGACAAGCCTCATCTGGAATAAAGTTCTTATTTTCGTACTGATTAGAGAAAAAAACCCAATCATACACCTTATCTACCCTAATGCATTCCGGAGCCAAATCATTAGGATCAATTGGTATAGGAGTTGGAGTAGGTGTTGGTGTTTGCGAACCCCTAATCGGTTTACGCTTTTTCACTTCTATCCATCCTTCCTAATGCATGAAAATATTTTTATCACACTATAAGATATGGAAAGAATAATATTTTGTATGGGCACTCGGCATTGTCTCAATAAAACAGTAAACTCTTACTATCATAAATTCATTAATGATTCATAAAATGGTTCATGATTGCTTCATAGACAATTCGGGGGGAAAGCAATGGAACTTAATGTCTTTTATCAAAACAAGCAGGTCGGTAAAGTGACGGGTAGCTCAATTATTCCTTTTGCACAGTACTGTGAAGAACAGGGTTTTCAAGTAAAGTGGAATATAGAAGATAAAAATGTCCATGTGACTCCAGGTCTTCAGTCTCAAAGGATTAACATTGTAATAGAAGCAAAAGATAGAGAAGAGCCTTTTCAAACATCTTTCATCAAAGAATTAAAACAATATCTAGATAAAACAGGTATTCAATTGGAAGAGAACACAGGTTTTTTAGACCAAGATATCAACTTAAATATGAAACTCACTACCCCTTCATTCTCAGAATCATTGAATGCTCCTAAAATAATTATTTTTTATCGTCTTACTGCCAAATACGAAGAGCTGATTGCTCTTCTTCAGTATTACCTCAAATCATTCGATATTGACTACGAATGTATAAGTAAAAAAAATGACATTCCACAATCTTCCATTTCTCTAAAAAGTACTCTTCCTAAACAATATCAATCCAAACAATTACAGTCTTTTCAGGACAAGTTATGTTTTGTTTTTTCTCTGTCAATCTCCCTTTTTTTCAGCAATAAAGAGAAACGTACTGCGTTATCTTTTACCTCTGCCACCCTATCACCATTTCTACAAGAAGACAGAAAAGAAAAAACCATTACTCCAAGTAAAAGAAAAAAGGACTTGTTATCATTCGTTAAAGACAGCAATTCAAATGTTTCCAACAAAAAAACACATGCAGAGATTTTTTTTAATTACACCGTCTTTCCATCCCGTTCAAAAGAACAATTTATTGCAACTGGAGATTTACACATTAAAAACACCGGTGATTTGGTATTAGAAAATCCTCTCATCTGTTTAAAAGTTCACCCTGCGGAACAAATTAGTATAGGAGGGCAAATTCTTCCACCATCCATGACAAAAACACTAGGGATTCACGGTACAGAAGGTGGTCTAAGGGGTTGGAAGTTTATGGATAATGATTGGTTCCAGAAAGCGCAGGAACGAGGAGAGTATTGGATAGGAGCAATAGATAATCCTCACATTTCTCCTGGAGAAAGTATTGCTTTACCTAACTTTCAAATAACCATTGTAAAACCAGAAAAAAAAATAACGGCTGTCATCGACAGTATTGTTTACTTCCAAGACAAAGATATCTCTTTTCCTTCTAACAATTCAATCAAGGTTTCTTTTTAAGAGATTGATTTCCTCTACTAACACCTGTGAATCATTACATTCACGGGATTTTTTATTTTAAGCTCACGTTCTCATCTTCGTTGCATAGGATAACTACAGCCATTTGCCCACCTGTTATAAGAAAGGGAGATCAGGATGACGGATGAGTCCAAGATTTATCATAGAGATGAGTTTGACTTAGAACAAAAGGTCATTCATTATCAGTCAGAGCTTGAGAAATATAAAGCAAAATTAAAAAGTCTTAGGAGACGGAAGCCTTTTAAGGTCATAGATGCTTTAGAAAAAGAAAATGAACAGCTAAAAGAGGAAGCTGCTCACTACAAAGCTCAGTTTCTCGACTTGCAAAAAGAAGGAACTCTTGAAATCGAAAGAAAAAACAATACGATAAATAACTTGCAGGAAGCAAACAGAAACTTGACCAATAAGATTAGTGGAATTACAACAGAAATTCATCAGCTTAGTCAAAAATTATCCATAAAAAATGAAGGAGCCACCTTAGAAGAAAAATTAAATGACATCTACCAACATTACAAAGATATAACTAACAAAAATAATTCCTTAATCACCGAAAAAGAAAGTCTTGAAAAAAAATTACAGAATTTCATCGCTGAAAACAAACAAAAAGAGCAAGAGATGCAAGAGTTACACAAAAAGTTTCAACACGCAAAAAGAGAATGGGAGCATAGTAAAAAAAATTTACACGAAAAGATTCAAAAGATGGAGGAAGAAAAAAAGAAAAATCAAGAGAAGATTGCTGATTTAACTCATTTTAAGGAAGAAATGCATACAAAATTGAATCGTTTGAAGAAAGAAATCGGTGATAATGAATTCATCCATTCACTTGACAACTTTCTACCCTTTCAACAAGATTTATATCAACAAACAAAAAAGTTATTGGATCAAGTGAACATATATGGAAAAAAAATTAAGAATAGTGAATCCATCATCCATGAATTAGAAAAAGAAATTGCACAACAAGTAAATGACATAGAACGTATAAAAGATCATTTTTCCTTATAATAGCTCCTGTCGGTTCGTATGAAAAAAATTTTTTCAAACTATTCATCAGCTTTGATCCCAAAAATTGCACTTGTCAATAAACAATCATCTCCCACCTATTGACTTCAGGTGGGAGTTATCATGTGATAGTTCAAATGAATGACCTATAAATACTTTATTGGGTTCACAGAGTTGGATTTCGCTCCATTCCACGGGCCTTCGTGCACTTCAAAATGAAGGTGAGGTCCTCTCGATTTACCGGTGTTTCCCATAATTCCGATTTGTTGACCACGGGAAACGCGTTGACCTACTGAAACATGAATGGATGACATGTGAGCATATAATGTCGTGATTTGTCTTCCGTTTATGTTGTGAGATATCATCACTGTATTTCCATAACCATTCATCCAGCCAGCTTGTACGACTGTTCCCGACTCCGCTGCTACAATCGCTACATTGGAGCGACCTCCTTGCCCAATGTCAATACCGTGATGCATGCGACCGCCACGCATTCCATACGGAGAAGTAAGCGCTCCGGTAGCCGGTCTTAGCAATGTTCCTCCTGTCTCGGACGGAGCATGGGATCCGCTTGAAACGGAGTTTGAGGAACGGGAGGAGGAAGCATTCGAACCGGAAGAAGCTGCTTTCGTTCTTTCTTCATACGCTTTTAGTTCAGCACGTGCCGCTTCTTCTTGTCTTTTTAACAATTCCTCTTCTTCTTCAAGAGAGTAAAGCACGTCGCTCAAAAGATCCCCTTCTTCTTCTAAATCCCCTAAAATAGCTTGTTTCTCTGCTTGTTTTTTATCTAAACGTTTTTTCAATTTTTCAAGTTCTGCTAGATTCTCTTCAAGAGAAGCTAGTTGTTCTTCCACTTCTTCTTTCGCTGCTTCCAACTCTTCATGATCTCTTATATGAGCTTCAAGAATTTCTTTATCTTGTTCTGCGATGGTGTTTAACGCAGCCACTCGATCCAGAAAATCACCAAAGCTTTTCGCACCGAGCAATACTTCTAAATAATTGACGGAGCCGCCATTTTGATACATGATACGAACTCGTTCTTTTAAAAGAGCGTCACGCTCTTCAATTCGTTCTTCCAATTCTTTAATTCTTTCTTTTAATTTTTCAATCCGTTCTTCCGTTTCTTCAATTTCTTCTTCTTTTTCTATCATTTTTTCATTCGTACTCGTAATTTCTTCGTCTAACTCTTTCATTTCTTCTTGAACTTTTTTAATTTCTTTTTCTAATTTCTCTATTTCTTTTTTTGTTTCTTTTGTTTGTTGATCGTTACTATTTCGTTTTTCTTCTATCTCAATTAATTTTTGTTTTAAACTGGAACTTGCTTCCGCTACATTTCCCCCATCGACAACAAAAAAGCTGACAAAAACAAAGGAAAAAAGAAGCAAAGTCTTCAACCATTGACTCGACATTTTCCAGATTTCCTCCTCCATTGTATGTAGTTGATTGTTATACTTTTAAAAATTTCCGCACTGACATGAGGCTTCCCCACACGCCAACGAGCGCTCCGATACCAATTAAAAGCGCAGACACTTGAAGCGTGAGTGGGAAAACAGGTAGTAGTTCTGCGAAATCTATGGATAGTTGGTTCATAAAATTAGCGTATAAATATTGATATCCACCAATAATAATCGCGATTGGAATGATAGCGCCAAGCACTCCTAATAAAAAACCTTCAACAAAAAATGGCCAGCGAATGAAACCATTCGTTGCTCCTACAAGTTTCATAATTTGAATTTCTTTTTGGCGAGCGACAATGGTCAATTTAATCGTGTTGGAAATTAAAAACATTGCTGTGAATGTTAAACCTAAAATAAGAACAATTCCAACCGTTCTCAATACGTTTGTGACCGTAAACAATTGCTCAACCACGTCTTTTCCGTAGTTCACCCGTTCTACATGAGAAAGGTTCTCCGCACTTGTTGCTACTTGCTTTGTTAGTTGGGGTTCTTCGGCGTGGAGAATGAAGGCATCGTTGAGAGGGTTTTCTTCGCGTAGGGATTCAAACACTTCCCTATTTTCTTCACCGAGGCTATCAATCAATTGATCTAATCCTTCATCTTTACTCAAGTATGTAATGCTTTCCACGTAATCAATCTGTTTCAACTCTTCCGCCAATTCTTTTTGCTCTTCTTCCGTAGCTGTTAAATCAACGTACACTCGCACTTCCACATCTTCTTCCACCGTTTGGATGAAATGGTTGATGTTCATCACTAGCAATAAAAATGCTCCAACAACAATGAGCATGATGGTGACCGCACTAATGGAAGCAAAACTCATCCAACCGTTTCTCCCTAAATTTTTAAACCCTTCTCTCACATGACGAACGAGGGTTCTACCTTTCATATCCGTACCCTCCTCGCCATTCATCTCGCACAATTCTTCCGGATTCAATCGCAATGACTCGTTTTTTAATCGTGTTTACGATGCTTTGATTATGGGTAGCCATAAGTATAGTAGTGCCACGCCGGTTAATGTCTTCTAGGATATCCATAATTTCCCAAGCGGTTTCCGGGTCTAAATTGCCTGTCGGTTCGTCTGCAATCACGACGTGGGGATCATTGACAATCGCTCGCGCAATGGAAACACGCTGTTGTTCTCCTCCGGATAGCTCATCGGGTAAAAACCTTGCTTTGCTTTTCAAATGAACGATATCGAGCACTTCCATCACCCGTTGACGGATGACGTCTCGTGGCTCTTCAATCACTTCCAATGCGAATGCGACATTTTCAAAGACTGACAGTTTAGGAAGAAGTTTAAAGTCTTGAAAAATAACGCCAATTTTGCGACGGAGATAAGGAATTTGTTTTTCTTTTAACTTTCCTATATCCGAACCTTGGATGAAAACACTCCCTTCTGTAGGCCTTTCCTCCCGGTATATCATTTTAATAAACGTTGATTTCCCAGCACCACTAGGTCCAACGATATAAACAAATTCACCTTTCTCGATAACGACGTCGATACTATGTAATGCAGGTACACCGTTTGCATATGTTTTCGACACGTTTCTCATTTCAATCATTATCATCACACTTTCAACGAAACTCTCACTTTATTTGATTGTTGAAAAGACAAAAATTATTTGGGATTATGTCGCTTATCCACCTGCAATTATAACATCTTTTGTGATGGAAAAATGCATAAAAAGTATTACATTTTCATTTCAACTTGTATTGATTATGACATCTTTTTAGGGAAAATGTAACCGTCAAGTAAAAAGATACAGTTTTCGATAATTAATTTGAAGCAGTTTTTGCTCCAAAGATAGAAGTTCTATGTTTCATGCGATAACTGTCTCCATTTAAATGGATAATTTCCGCTCTGTGCATAATCCTATCTAATATAGCGGTAGTAATTGCTGGATCGCCTAATAACTCACCCCA
>NZ_WKJG01000064.1 GCF_027853235.1 Aliibacillus thermotolerans | reverse complement strand
CGTGCCATAACAAATGAAAAGCTCACAAAGTGGGGGTTAAAAGATTTAACCACACTTTATGAGCTTCGATACTCAAAAGGTTGAACCGCCGTATACGAGAACCGTACGTACGGTGGTGTGAGAGGACAGAGGTTAATCGCCTCCTCCTACTCGATTGTAACTGATAATAGCCATGCGACGGATCTTGCTTGAAACCGCCGGAATAGTGGGCGCATGAACGGTTTATGAGACGGATTTTTGCTCATTCTGCGCTATAGCATGCGTCCCTTGACAGAGCAAAAGAGCGACATTTCACCAACTTCTTCCATTTCCTGTTACTCAGGAATGATTCATGAAAGTCCCCCCGTTTCTATTCTCGCGGGTCCGGTGACTGATGTTCTCACAACGGAAACCTCTCGCGACTCCTAACCGCCACCCCTCGAATCAGTGTTAAACAACAATCCCCATTTTACTTTGCGTAAACCTTGCTTGGAGATGTCTTCGTCTTTATCATTCTTCTTGATTCTGGTATGATAAGAGAAGGCAAATAGAGGACAGGGGGCTTAGGACGTTGGGAGAAGAAAAAGAAAAACACCGGACGACAGTAACAATATATGGTCAACAATACACAATTAAATCATATGAATCTCCGCAACACGTCATTAACGTTGCCGAGCACCTGGACCAGAAAATGAGGGAATATAAAAAAGATAATCCGTATTTAGATACAACGAGGTTAGCAGTGCTTACTGCTTTAAATGCAGTAGATGAATATCTCAAAATAAAAGATAAACTTGCTCTTTATGAAAAAGAACAACAAGAGACAACAGATAAAGAGGAACAATAAATCATGCTAAGTATCATCATTGTCGTTATTTTAATCGTAAGTTTCTTCGTCGGTTTAAAAAGAGGCTTTATCCTACAATTACTTCGGTTTTTAAGCTTTTTTATCTCTTTGTTCGTTGCTTTTTACTTTTATCGAGACATGGCAAATTTTTTACGATTGTGGTTTCCATCTCCTGATTTTTCTGGGAATGGAGATAGCATCGTTTCCGTGGTTGTCACTTCTTTTGACTTAGAAAGCGTCTATTATGCTGTCATCGCCTTTTTTATTTTGTTTATTTTGACGAAAATATTGCTAAATATTGTCGGCTCTGCGTTAAATGTCGTGGCTCGCATTCCGGTTTTCCGTACGGTAAATAGTTTCCTCGGAGCATTCCTTGCATTTCTCGAAGCGTATCTCATTTTGTTTGTCTTATTAGTCATTCTGTCGTTTCTTCCGATGGACGCGGTGCAACAAGCGGTTCAACAATCCATCGTTGCCCAGTGGATGATTCAGCATACACCGTTTTTATCTGACTGGTTACATGGTTTATGGCTTACTGAAATGCATTTTTTGTAAAAATAAAGGAAAGAGAAGGCTGTTTCATCAGTTTGAGGCTGATCCGTTGGAGACAGCCCTTTTTTTCGTAGCGACATAAAGAGTGGAGGGTGTCCTTTGGATAAAAAACAAGTGGTGGAAGCGTTAGAAATGATTGCGACATATCTCGAGTTAAAAGGAGAAAATACGTTTAAAGTAGCGGCTTACCGAAGAGCAGCCCAAGTGTTAGAGCGGGATGAGCGGTCGTTGAAAGAATTAGATGACCCGGGAAAACTGAAAGGGATTGGTAAAGGAACGTCTCAAGTGATTCAAGAGTTAAGGGAGACGGGGAAATCTAGCCTACTTGAATCTTTACAAGCTGAAATCCCAGCCGGATTAATGGATATATTAGCACTGCCCGGGATAGGGAGTAAAAAAGTGGCAACGTTATATAAAAAGTTAGGAATTACCGATGTTGAAAGTTTAAGAGAAGCGTGTGAGCAAGGGAAAATTCGGACCTTACCCGGATTTGGTGTGAAAACAGAAGAAAAATTAAAAGAAGCATTAGAGGAACACGGCTCCCGCCCGGAACGATTACCTATTTCTTTCATGTTAGAAGTGGCAGAAAAAGTAGAACAATCGTTACGTCACGTGGAAGGAATCATTAAAATGTCTCGGGCGGGCAGTTTGCGTCGCATGGAAGAAACGTTAAAAGATTTAGATTACGTATTGGCAGTAACAAATCCAGATATTGTTAGAGAACAACTGATAAAGATGGACATTGTCCATGACGTGATTGCGGATGGACAAACAAAAGTAACGGTGGAGTTAGAATCAGGATATAAAATACAAGTTGACTTCCGTTTAGTTTCAGAAGAACAATTTGCCACCACTCTTCACCATTTCACTGGGTCAAAAGAACATAATGTACAAATGCGTCAACTAGCAAAAGCACAAGGAGAAAAAATTAGTGAATACGGCGTGGAAAACGAGTCCGGGGAAGTGATCACTTTTCCATCGGAAGAAGCTTTTTTTCACCATTTCGGGTTAAAATTTATTCCACCGGAAGCGAGAATGGGCATGAAGGAGACGGAAGTGTTTCAAACGTCTTATCCCCTTGTTTCCATTCAAGATATACGCGGAGACTTCCATATGCATACAACGTGGAGTGATGGAGCGGTTTCTATTGAAGAAATGGTAGAAAGCGCTCGGAAAAAAGGGTACGAATGGATCGCCATTACCGATCACTCGAAATTTTTACAAGTTGCAAATGGGTTAAATGAAGAAAGATTGATGCGACAAATCGAAGAAATTCGTCGCATCAATGATTTATACGACGATATTCACGTATTTGCAGGAATTGAAATGGATATTTTACCTGATGCCACGCTTGATTTTTCTGATGAGATATTAGCGCAACTGGATGTCGTCATCGCTTCTATTCATTCATCTTTTTCTCAGTCACAAGACCAAATACATGCACGGCTAGAAACGGCTCTTCAAAACCCATACGTTCATCTTATTGCTCATCCGACGGGAAGAATTATCGGTCGGAGAGAAGGTTATGATGTGGATGTCGACTATTTGTTAAAAAGAGCGAAAGAAACGAATACGGCCGTTGAGTTAAACGCCAACCCGAATCGGTTAGACTTATCTGCAACTTGGCTTCAAAAAGCATCGGAATTAGGAGTAAACATTGCCGTCAATACGGATGCCCACCGACCGGAGACGTTGGACCATATGGAAATTGGTGTCAGCATCGCTCGCAAAGCATTGCTAAAAAAAGAACAACTGTTAAACACTTTTACCTATGAAGATTTCAAGAAGTTTTTACAGAAAAAGCGTCGGAAGGAGGACTCCTATGAATGAGCGAGTCATGCGAGTATTGGAATACGATAAAATGAAAGAACAGCTAAAAGAACATGTGACTTCGTCGCTTGGGAGAAAAAAAGTTGAAGCCCTTATGCCTCACTCATCGTTTACAGAAGTAAAAAAAGATTTGGCTCGAACGAAAGAAGGCGTGAAAGTATTAGGATTACGTGGAAATGTTCCTTTAGGTGGCATTCACGACATACACGCTCACATACAAAGGGCTCGGATTGGTGGTACGCTTCATAGTTCAGAACTGTTAGAAGTGGCGGACACGATTCGCGCGGGAAGAAGAATGAAAGTCTTTGTTCATGACATGGTGGAAGAAGAGATTGATGTACCGGAGTTAGAACAAATCGTGGCAGGAATTTTCCCATTGACAGAATTAGAACGAAAAATTAAAGGTGCAATTGATGACCACGGGGAAGTGATGGACATTGCAAGCCCTGCTCTCCGTCAAATCCGTCGCCAAATTCGAAAGAGTGAAGCAGCTGTCCGCTCTAAATTAGAAAACTATCTACGTTCACCAGATCAACAAAAAAAGTTGTCAGATACGATTATTACCATTCGTAATGATCGCTATGTACTTCCGGTCAAACAAGAATACCGCAGTTCCTTTGGAGGCATCGTTCATGACCAATCTTCCTCCGGTGCGACGCTATTTATTGAGCCTCAAGCTGTTGTTACATTGAATAACGAGTTGCGGGAAGGAAAAATGAAAGAGCGTCAAGAAATAGAGCGGATTTTAAAAGAATTATCGAGTGAGGTCCAGAAACATACAGAAGAACTCTTACAAAACTTAACTTATGTTACCGAGTTAGACTTTCTCTTTGCTAAAGCCCGCTACGCGAAAGCACTAAAAGCAACGGAACCAATACTCAACGAGGAAGGACGTTTTGTCTTTAAAAAAGCGAGGCATCCTCTCATTGATCAAGAGGAAGTCGTTCCGATTGATGTTGAGTTAGGTACAACTTTTTCGTCTTTAATTATTACCGGACCGAATACAGGCGGAAAAACGGTCACGTTAAAAACGGTTGGATTGCTTACACTAATGGTGCAATCCGGGCTTTTTCTCCCGGTGGATGAAGGTTCTGAAGCAACCGTATTTACAAAAGTATTCGCAGATATTGGGGACGAGCAGTCCATTGAACAAAATTTATCTACGTTCTCCTCTCACATGACCAATATCGTAAATATTTTACAAGAAGTGAATCATGAAAGCCTTGTGTTATTTGACGAGATTGGAGCGGGGACCGACCCGACGGAAGGCGCAGCTTTAGCGGTAGCAATCCTCGATGACGTGTACAAGCGCGGGGCAAAGCTAGTTGCCACAACTCACTACAGCGAATTAAAAGGATATGCATACAACCGAGAAGGAGTCATGAATGCCAGTGTGGAGTTTGATGTCGATACATTGCGTCCAACGTACCGTTTGTTAATTGGTGTTCCGGGAAGCAGTAATGCTTTTTTGATCTCAAGACGTTTAGGACTGGCAGAAGATATTATTGAACGAGCAGAAAAAGAATTACATACCGACACAAGACAAGTAGAAAAGATGATTTCATCGTTAGAAAAAGAAAGACGTCAAGTGGAAGCAGAATGGGAAGAAGCGACGAGATTGCGCGAGGAAGCAGAAACGTTATATCGGGATTTAGAACAGAGAATCCGCGAACTAGAACGAGAAAAAGAACTTATACTTGAACGCACGAGAGAAAAAGCAGAAGATGATTGGAAGAAAGCCCAAAAAGAAGCAGAGCGGATTATCGAAGAATTGCGCACGCTTCAAAAAGAATCGGCTCACATTAAAGAGCATCGTCTCATTGACGCAAAAAAGAAACTACAAGAAGCGGAACCGAAAACATCTAAACGACGTGAGCAAATTAAACGAAAAGCGAAAAAAGAACGGACTTTTTCACCGGGAGAAGAAGTGCGAGTTGCTCGTTTCGGTCAAACCGGTACGGTATTAGAAAAACTAGACGAGAAAGAGTATTTAGTTCAGCTCGGTATTATGAAAGTGAACGTCACGGCAGACGAAATGGAAAAAGTGAAAGAAGAAAAAACGAAACAACCAATGCGACCGGTAACTTCTGTTTCTACTCACAATACTGTCAAACCAGAACTTGATTTACGCGGCTTCCGCTATGAAGATGCGATGCGGGAAGTGGAAAAATATTTAGATGAAGCACTCCTTGCAGGATACCCCCGCGTCCACATCATTCACGGGAAAGGAACCGGAGCCCTTCGTAAAGGAGTTAAAGAGTTGCTAAAAAATCATCCGAATGTAAAAAGTACTCGCGACGGTGGCATGGGAGAAGGTGGTCTTGGCAATACGGTAGTGGAGTTAAAATAATCGCTGTGATGTTCTCTCCGGGAAAGGAGCGTTCGAGGTGGAGAGATTAATTAAAATTTTAATTGCATGTTGCATCATTTTCATGCTGGCCGGAATTGTATATTTAATGTTTTACGTTTAATAAAAAAACCTAGCTAGGAAAGACGATTCCAAGCTAGGGCTATATTCAATTTTCTTACTCTTGCCAAAAGTATCACTTTTCAATTGTAAGCGCTTACGGTAAAATAAAGATAGAGAGAGAATGCCCGAAGGAAGGTGGTGCATAAATTTTTATCAAATAGAAAAAAGTAGCCATCGCTTTTTTCTATTTCAAGGAGGAATCGAAGGAATGACAAATGACAAAAAGTGGATCGTGCACTATCCGGATGAAGTGTCTGTGAGCATCGGTCAAGAGTTCAAGTCTCTTCAATCGTATTTACGCGAAGCAGCGGAGAAGCACCCGGAAAAAGTCGCCCTTCATTTTATGGGGAAAGAGATGACGTATCAAGAAGTGTATCAAGAAGCACTCCGTTTTGCTTACCAGTTGCAACGGTTAGGAGTTGAAAAAGGGGATCGTGTGGCAATCATGCTTCCGAACACGCCGCAGTCTGTCATTTGCTATTACGGAGCACTTTTTGCTGGAGCGGTTGTCGTGCAAACCAATCCTCTTTATGTAGAACGAGAAATTGAACATCAAATGAAAGATTCAGGAGCAAAAGTTATCGTCTGTCTTGACTTGTTGTTCCCGCGAGTAGAAAAAGTTCGCAACCGTACCAATCTGGAGCATGTCATTGTCACTGGAATCAAAGATTATCTCCCTTTTCCAAAGAATGTTATTTATCCGTTCATTCAGAAAAAAGAGCACGGGGTTGTTATTAAGGTAAAAGATGATGATTATACTCATTCTTTCAAGACGTTATTAGCAACCGGAAAAGAAGAAATAGAAGAACCACCGATAGACCCAAAAGAAGATTTGGCTTTACTTCAATATACAGGTGGAACGACCGGGCCTGCCAAGGGAGTGATGTTGACTCATTTTAACTTAGTCACAAATACTCGGCAATGCATTCATTGGTCGTATAAAATGAAGCGTGGCGAAGAGCGTATACTTGGAGTCCTTCCTTTTTTCCACGTGTATGGAATGACGATCGTTATGAATTTCGCCATCATGCATATCGCTAAAATGATTATTCTTCCGAAATTTCAACCGAAAGAAGTGCTCAAGACGATTGAGAAACATCGCATCACTCTTTTTCCGGGGGCGCCGACCATGTATGTTGGTTTAATTAATGAACCTTCGATTTCTAAATATGATTTATCATCAATAGAAGTTTGTTTAAGTGGTTCTGCCCCCTTGCCGCTGGAAGTACAACAAAAATTTGAAGAACTTTCCGGAGGGAAACTCGTGGAAGGTTACGGCTTAACGGAAACTTCTCCCGTTGCCATTGCCACACCGATTTGGGGAAAAAGAAAAGAAGGAAGTATCGGCATACCATGGCCGGATACCGATGCAGCCATTTTATCACCAGAAACAGAGGAAGAAGCCAAACCTGGAGAAATTGGCGAACTCATGGTAAAAGGTCCCCAAGTGATGAAAGGATATTGGAATCTTCCGGAAGAGACGAATGCCACTTTTCATGACGGTTGGTTGTTAACAGGAGATATGGGGTATATGGATGAAGACGGCTATTTTTATATTGTAGACAGAAAGAAAGATATGATTATCGCAGGTGGATTTAACATTTATCCGAGGGAAATTGAAGAAGTGTTATATGAGCACGAAGCCATTCAAGAAGCGGCTGTGATCGGTGTTCCGGATCCGTATCGCGGGGAAACAGTAAAGGCATTTGTCGTCTTAAAAGAAGAAAAAGAAGTGGATGAGAAAGAATTAGAGGATTATTGTCGCAAACATTTAGCTGCTTATAAAGTTCCGCGCATCTTTGAATTTAGAGATGAACTACCAAAATCAATGGTCGGTAAAATATTGCGTCGTGTGTTAGTAGAAGAAGAAGAGAATAAATTAAAGGAGCAAGAAATAAAAGAAGGGAGTTAATACTTCCTTCTTTTTGTGCGTTATGCGACAGATTCTCATGAATACATGATAAATAAGTGTTGTGGGACGCTTCATATCACGTCCTCCGTCAACAATCGAATTTTTGTTCTATCCGTCTTGCCGAGAATACCAGTCTTTTTCCGCTTTTCTTTATGGTTCCTGTGCGCTTTCTCCGGAGGTGAAGTGCAGATGACATAAACTTTATAAAAATATATAAAAGTCAAAAATTATTGTTGAAATACCTCCTACTTTCTTGTATAATATACAAAGTAGGAGGTTGTAAAATGAAATATTACAGTATA
>NZ_WKJG01000063.1 GCF_027853235.1 Aliibacillus thermotolerans | reverse complement strand
GCCTCCCGTAGGAGTCTGGACCGTGTCTCAGTTCCAGTGTGGCCGATCACCCTCTCAGGTCGGCTACGCATCGTTGCCTTGGTAAGCCGTTACCTCACCAACTAGCTAATGCGCCGCGGGCCCATCTCACAGCGAGAGAAATCCCCTCTTTTACGTCCATGCCATGCGGCATGGATGGTTATCCGGTATTAGCCCCGGTTTCCCGAGGTTATCCCAGACTGTAAGGCAGGTTGCCCACGTGTTACTCACCCGTCCGCCGCTCGATTCCCTATCGTCACCCCGAAGGGATCCAATAGGTGCACGCGCTCGACTTGCATGTATTAGGCACGCCGCCAGCGTTCGTCCTGAGCCAGGATCAAACTCTCCATGAAAGTTGATCTTGCTCTTTATTAAATTACTTCATTCCTCTAATGAAAAGAAGAAATTTACAGACGCTTGACTTTCATTCAATTTTCAAAGGACACTTTCTTTTGACTCACGATTTGTTATTATAGCAACTTCTCTTGAATAAGTCAATACCTTTCAAAGCATTTCAGTCACTCTCAAAAGGTGCACTATATAATCTATCACGTTATGGTATAAGAGTCAATAGTTTTTTTAACATTTTTTTAAGAGCTGGTGCATTCCTTTTTTACAGTGGGTTGATTACTTTTTACATCTTCTTTTTCATATTTCTTTTTTCTCTCATCTGATGAAAACTAAGGGCGTACTTTTTAAATTCCGCTTGAGACGATATGCGTCGATAAAGACTTAACACAAGTTGGTATTTTTCTTCCATCGTTTTTTTTACAGTGCCATCTATTCTCCTATCCTCATAATCAAGTAAAATTTCTTCTAACTCCCTTTTTAATATATGTTGTAATTCTTGTCGTTCTTTTTCGTTAATTAACAATCCTCGCATTCCTTTCCCTTCTTCCAATAAATGTTATATTCATTATCTTGTCCGCTCTTGCATAAGTTTATCCAAGGAAGAGAGAAAGGGGACGAAGCGATGTCAAAAAAAATTTGGATTATTTCTCATAAGCACTTAAAAATAGGTATTCTAACCGTTATTGCTTGTTGTATTCTTCTATTTAGTTTACTCGTCAGTCCTTCCTTTTTGACCGTCTTCTCTTCTAAAGAAGAACCGAGAGCCTTTTACCGCGCAGATATTGAAGAAAAAAAGGTGGCGTTGACTTTTAATATTAGTTGGGGAGAAGAGAGAGCCTTGCCGATTGTCGATATTCTGAGAGATAAAGAAGTGGAAGCTACTTTTTTTATCTCTGGTGCTTGGGCAGAACGTCATCCTGAAATTGTAGAAAAAATAGTGGAAAACGGACATACGCTTGGAAATCACGGGTTTCAACATAAAAAGTATACCGATATGGAAGAAGAAGAGATCATTCGGGACCTTCATTTAAGTCATAAAAAAATAAAAGACGTGACAGAACAAGATGTTACTTACTTCCGTCCACCATTTGGTGAATTAAATAAGGAAGTATTATCTATCGTTGAACGTTTCGGGTATTCGACCATTCATTGGAGTGTCGAAGGGAATGACTGGAATAATCCAGGGAAAGAACAAATCATTACGAGCATTACAGAGAAAATACAACCAGGTGATGTCATTTTACTGCACGCCTCAGATTCAGCGAAACAGACAGGAGATAGTTTACCCTCTTTAATTGATCGTATTCGCGAAAAAGGATATGAATTTGTATCGCTAGAGGAATTAATAACACAGGCAGAAACCGAAGTAAAAGAAATCAAATAGTAAAGAGCCGCTATATTAGTCGGCTCTTTTTGGCGTTGCTACTTTTGAGTGATTCGGTACACCTGTTAAGCGATGCATCGTCAACAATTGCCACGTATTTGAGGCAAGGAGAGGTGCAAGATAAATCCAAAGCCACTTGGAATCATTGACTGTCTCAAGACGAAGGGCAGGAATCCATTCGATGATCGTAATGACAAACATAAAAAATAATGCTGGAACAAATGCTTCTTTGTTCGTCTCTTGACGCTTTCTGTAAGCAACTAGAATGCAATAAAGCATGAGTAGAATCGGCATCATCATGTACCCGAAAATTGTTTCATCCTCCGAAGCAAATGCGATGTATCGGAAATAAATAAGGTCAAAGAAGACGAAAACAATAAGTACAACTTGAATTTTATTCCATAGCCTAATTGATTTAAACACGCCAAGGGCTAAACGATGAAAGATTAAGTATGCGAAATGACCCATTTGCGCAATTAAACTAATGGCAGCACTAATCCCTAACATCCAGAGCACTCCGAAGAAAAAGTTTCCTATCCCCCCGCTAAAATACGTACTCGGATCTAGAACGATCCCAACAATGGCACCCGCTAAAGCACCAATGATGAGCGTTGTCGTTAATAAATATACTAATTTTCTCGTATTCAAAACGAATCGCACTCCTCATTTAACTAAAAATATCCTTTCTTATGATGGATATAGATACCTGTCGTTGATTTTATCAATCCTTTCTAAAAAAAGCTACACAACTACTCGGTTGTGCATAAATTGTTCACACCTTCCCATACTAAATTTAGCTAAAAATCTTTTCGTTAGAAAAGAAAGGCGGTGATGGATAAAGATGCGTTTCATGAAAATTATTCTTGTTCTTTCTGCGTGTGGATTCATATTATGTGGTTGTGCGGCATTCCAAGAACAAGGACAACATGCAGATTATGAAGAAACTAAAAAGATGCTCGTCGATCTTTTGAAAACCGATGAAGGAAAAAAAGCAATTCAAGATATATTAAGTGAGGAAGAAACCATTGAAAAAATTGTTATTGATCAACCGACAGTGAAAGAGACAGTCGTAAAAACGCTCACTTCAGAAAAAGGAAAAAGCTTTTGGCAAGAGACGATGAAAGATCCGGAATACCAAAAGAAGTTTGCCGAAAGTATGCAAACTGAAAATGAAAAGCTGTTAAAAAATTTAATGAAAGACCCGGAATATCAAGGGATGTTAATTGATGTATTAAAAGATCCGGAGCTAGAAAAAACGATGCTCGATTTATTTAAAAGCAAAGAATATCGCGAGCAAGTAATGACGATTATGACAGAAGCCTTTGAAAGTCCACATTTTAAAGCAAAAATAAGCGAGTTGTTAGAAAATGTTGCAAAAAAACAAATGGAAAAAGAAGAGGATGGGGGAAAGGAAGAAGGAGAACAAGGAGGAGACCAAGGAAACCAGCAGGATCAAGGAGGAGGTTCTTCTTAAAGAAAATAGGAGTAGCACAGTCAAGCTGTGTTACCCCTATTTTTTTATTTCCCTACTTTTTCAATGAGACGTTTCGCAATCTGCATGTAAATTTTTCCGATTGGGTGGTCGGTATCATACATCGATGGCGCAAAGTCGTCTTCATCAATTTCTGGTTGGCCAAGGGGAATTCGTCCGAGCAATTCGGTTTTTAATTCTTCTGCTAAACGATCCCCGCCGCCTTGTCCAAATACAAATTCCTTTTCGCCTGTTAATTTACTTTCGAAATATGCCATATTTTCGATGACACCAAGGATTTCATGGTTCGTCTTAATCGCCATCGCACCCGCCCGAGCAGCAACAAAAGCTGCGGTTGCGTGAGGCGTAGTGACGATAATTTCTTTTGACTCCGGCAACATCGTGTGTAAGTCTAGAGCCACATCTCCCGTTCCCGGCGGCAAGTCGAGAATTAAATAATCTAATTCTCCCCATTCTACTTCATTAAAGAAATTGTTTAACATTTTTCCAAGCATCGGACCGCGCCAAATCACCGGGGCGTTATCTTCCACAAAAAAGCCCATAGAGATCACTTTTACACCGAATCGTTCTACTGGAAAAATCGTTTGTCCTTTTACGGTAGGACGTGTGTCAATCCCCATCATATCCGGTACACTAAAACCATAAATATCAGCATCAATCAGACCGACTTTCTTCCCTTCCCGTGCGAGTGCCGTTGCAAGGTTCACGGAGACGGTAGATTTTCCAACACCGCCTTTTCCGCTCGTAATTAAAATGAACTCAGTCTCTGAGTCTTTCGATAAAAGGGAAGGCCCTTTCTTTTCTTCTGTTCCTTCACTTCCACCGTGTTTTTTCACTTCTTCTTCCGTTAACTGGTCGAAACGAAGACCGACGGATTCCGCCCCGGCTCCTTTTACTGCTTGTACGACTTTTTGTTGCACGTGCATTTGCTCTGCCGTACCAGTTCGGGCGAGGGCAATTTTTAAACTCACATGTCCTTTCTCTTCTTTTATCTTTATTTCCCGAACGCCCCCTGTTTCCACGATACTTTTGTGCAGATCAGGGTCCTTTATATCTTTTAGTACGTTAAGAATTTTTTCTTCACTTAACAAAGTGGACACCATCCTTTAATCGACAAAAATTGTACCTAAAGTATAACATACTTCGACTTATACATCGTTTCAAACATTTCTGCTTATGAGGACGGAATTTTTTCACCGGAATAGTAACGAAGAATTCCTTCATAAATAGAGGCTGCCACTTTATTTTGATATGTTTCTGTTCCTAATAGTGCTGCTTCTTCTCGATTGGATAGAAATCCAGCTTCTACGAGCACACCTGGAATGTGCGCCGACTCCAGCACAAATACACTTTTGATTGGCTTTTCCTCACGCGTCGTATTCTCTAAATTGATTTTCAGTTGTTCTTGAATAAAATAAGCAATCATTTCGTTTTCCGGCACCCGCGGATGATAAAAGGTTTGGGCTCCGCTCCATCGAGTGGAGGCAATCGCATTTAAATGCAAACTAATAAACAAATCCGCTCCACTTTCATTAATCAATTCCACTCGTTTGTGTAAATCTTCTGTTTTGCGTCTGCTATACCCCCGAACATCATCTCCGGCTAAATCGTAATCCCCTTCTCGAGTGAGGAACACAATCGCTCCGGCTTCTTGTAAATATTCCCGTAACATGAAACTTATATCTAAAGCAACTTCTTTTTCTACTATCCCTTCCTTACTGGTTGCTCCTCCATCTACTCCACCATGACCAGGATCAATGATAATGATTTTACCAGATAGCGGTAAGTGCCATCTTGTTGAGGAATCTTTTGCAGTAAAATAAGATTGTATAAAGAAAATACCGATCGATAATACTATGAACACAATGGCAAAACCAAGCCATTTTTTCATGGCGCCCGCTCCTTTATCTTCAATTGCTTGTTCTATCCATATGAAGAAGCGGGCGTAAAGATGACTTTACAAGCGCAGTCGTTTCCTTTGTAATCCAGCCTGGAGACCTTCTTCCATCCATAATGTCATATACCATTCTACAGCTTCTTTTAATTCTTCATCCGTTGCACCAAAGCTCTTTGAAAAATGGGTCATATACGTATATAATTCACTTGCTAATAAACTTACTTCCACGACCGTGTGTAGCTTAAAACGGAAAGGAATTTCACCGTTTTGTTCATATTTACTGCACTTTCCACCAGCTATAAAAGCTTCCAAAGCAAATTCTAAACAAGCTTCTTCCAAAAATGAATCACAAAAAACAAAGTTGTTAAAAAGAGGTGCAAACATCATTTCTGCATTCGCCTTCAGTTCCTCCACTGGAACGGAAGTTAACAATCGTTTCTCTTCTTCCCACTGTTTCCGCAGTCGGTGTGGCTCAAGTGAAATAACAGTCCCCATTGTCTCTCCCCCCTCATGCATTAGTATGTGTCAGAGGCGTGTCACAACATGCAACCGTTCTTTGCCAATGAAATATCCACAGAAAACCGGTACATCAAACGTTTGTTTAAGGAAGACGATTCTTGGGGATAACTAAAAAAGCCGTCAGTCCACCGACCGACAGCTGGATATATGTTATAACGCTTTGACCGAAGCCCCATCTACAATGAGAGCTTGTCCTGTAATATACGTATTCGTAAATGATGCTAAAAAGGCCACTGCTTTGGCAAATTCTTCCGGCTCCCCTAACCGACCGAGCGGAATATCAGCAACAGATTCTTTTTCCACTTCTTCCATTGGTTTTCCTGTTTTTTGAGCAATGCTTATATTTAACTGAATCATGCGGTCTGTTGCAATTTTTCCAGGGCCAACCGTATTTACTAAAATATGATCTGCTGCAAATTCTTGTGCAATGCTTTTTGTGAAACCGAATACACCAGGGCGCATCGTATTGGAGAGAAGCAGGTTGTCTATGGACTGTTTGATGGACGACGAAGTAATATTGACAATTCGACCTGCACCTTGGTTTTTCATATATGGAATGACTTCTCTCGTTGTACGAACGACACTCATTAAATTTTGTTCAAAGGCGTGGTACCAATCGTCTTCTGTCATTTCTAAAAAGATACCTGCTGGAGGACATCCCGCATGGGTATTCGCTCTCGTAACCTTAGTAAAAAAGGAGTGTTTACACTGAGACATTTGGAATTGGAAATTGAAAAGTTAAGAACAGAGATGGAAAAAATGATTACAAAAAAAGGAGTGGGAGACCCGGACACGATTAAAATAAGTCAAAAACTCGATCAAGTGTTAAATAAATATGAGCTAGAAAAGCGAAAGAAATAATATACTGATGATGATTTTCTTCGATCAGAAGAACAAGAGATAGATCAAGACCATATCCATATTTTGATTCGCTATTCTCCAAAGTGGGGTGTGCTTGAGAATGTCAGGTTATTGAAACAACTTACTACTTACCGTATTTGGCAAAAACACAGCACATTCTTATCTCAACACTTTTGGAAAGAAAATCACCCCTAAATATATCGTCTAATTTTACTATCTTTGGTCTATTTCTCATCCCATGATACGTGTGAGGGAACTTTCTCATCGTCGTACTTTCGATATAGACTTGTTTTGTCTTTTGAAAAGTTCCTAAAGGAACTGTATATCGATTCGATTTATACCAAATAATATTGTCCTTCCGAACATCGAAGGATACTTCGATGAGTACTTTACCGAAAGCCTAATTTACAATCTGCTCATTTTCCCGATTAAGATATACTCCTACAATCTAATATGTTAATCTTTTTACTTCCGATAAAAAGTTATTTGCCTTTTTCAAACAATCTTTACATTCTATTTCATCAATTTTTGCTATATTATAGTCTGCTATCCACCTCTTTTGCTTAACAAACCTAAATGAGTCCAAATAATCTAGTCCTATTTTACCATTACTAACCAACGAGGATAATTTTCTCTCAAGTTGCTTATGACTTTCCTTAACATTTAAAGCATTTGGCTCCCAATCTGAAAGCATATTTTCACTTTCTAATAATGCTTTTAGTGAATGCATCATCGAATAATAAGATCTATTAACAGACTGGTTATATAAGTTCTGTTCATATAAAGCTTGTGCAGCTTTCAAATCGTCACCTGCGGTTTGTATTTCCATTATATAATTAACAACTGGTTTAACCAATGTTTGTTCTAATTGCATTGTTTGTAAATCCATATTTTTATGAAGGCTTTCCGCACCATTTACAATAGAATTTTTAATCATTTCCTTATCTTTCATATCCAACTCATCAGTTTCCAAAACGGCAAGCACTATTTCAATTAGCTCTTGTACCTGCAATCCTTTTAAATTATAGAAGCTATCATATATAAGTATGTATTTAACTTTTTCACTAGACTGAGAGTGTAAAATATTTTGTGTAAATAGAAATGCACTAAATAATGTTCATAGAAAAAGGAAGACCCTTTCTGTAGAATAAAGTTAGCCTACAAAATTCACAGAAAAGAGGTCTTCCCTATGAATCATCTTACTACAGATTTAATCGAAGCACTAGCACAAAAACAAAATATCGAAGAAGTTTTTCGTCATCATTTGGAAACAGCTATCAATCAGCTGTTGAAACATGAATTAACTGTCTTTTTAGACTATGAGCCTTATGATCGAGAAGGTTTTCATTCCGGCAATTCCCGTAATGGCTACTACGATCGTACCTTTAAAACCGAATACGGAG
>NZ_WKJG01000062.1 GCF_027853235.1 Aliibacillus thermotolerans | reverse complement strand
GAAGGATTTCCACGCCAAGTGGAAACGACAAATTCATACTTGTCCGGTGACCATAGCAAAGAGGACCCACCCGTTCCCATGCCGAACACGGAAGTTAAGCTCTTTAGCGCCGATGATAATGAAGGGGAGACCCTTTGTGAAAGTAGGACGTTGCCGGGCAGTAATAAAAGAAGGAGATTCACTATGAAAATAATGAATCTTCTTCTTTTATTTTGGTAATTATTTTAATAAAAATGAAGTGTTTCAACATCTCTTCATGATCAAACGATTTCTTTTCAGTATTTAATAAAAGTTTTAAGGAAAATAAAAAGCTATCTCAAAAAGTTTTAAACAATTACTTTTGAGATAGCTTATTTTACGTAGTATCCATATGCGCGTCTATTGATTACAATCACTTCCTTAAAATCCTTACGCGTTTCTCGTCGATTACAGTCGTGAAAAAAATGTAATCAGCTGTGACTCATTTATGCAAATAGTTTGAGAAACTTTGGTAAACAGCAATGTTGTCTGTTAAAAGAAGGACTGGGAGAAACACGAATGTCGCTAATAATAAAACATTGGCAAGGAGAAAAGAACGAGTATATTTCCATCCTTTCATCACATCACCTCACTAAATATCTAAATATTTTTATTCTTTCCATAATGTTAACATAATTGTCACGATATCACAACAGTTTTTAAAAAAACCTATTTGATTTCTCAATAGGCCAGACAATTTTAAAGGAATAGATTGACAGTCATTTTTAATTATGTTTTCATATATGTAAACCTTAACAAATTTAAGGTTAACATATAATTTAAAAAGGGTGACTGGAATGAATCACTTTCGTCATGAAGAACTTCTCCAAAAAAGTAAAGAATATGTGTGGCTTCCTTTTACGCAAATGAAAGATTACGATCAAAACCCATTAATTATTGCAGAAGGAGAGGGAATTTATTTAAAAGATACAGAAGGGAACAAATATTACGATGGCAACTCTTCAGTCTGGTTAAACGTCCATGGTCACAACAATAAATTTTTGAATGAGGCTATTAATCGTCAATTAGAAAAAATTTCACATTCCACGCTACTTGGAATGGCAAATGTGCCAGCGGTATTACTTGCTGAAAAGTTAGTGCAATTATCTCCTTCGTCATTAAAAAGAGTATTTTATTCGGACAGTGGAGCAACTGCTGTGGAAATTGCTTTAAAAATGGCTTTCCAATATTGGCAAAATAAAGGATTTTCAAAAAAGAAAAAATTTATTACGATGAATAACGGTTATCACGGCGATACAATTGGAGCTGTCAGTGTAGGTGCTGTTGATTTGTTTCATAAATTATATAAGCCCTTGTTATTTGACAGCTATAAAGTACCTTATCCATATACATATCGCCATGAAAGTAGCGAAGCGGAAGTATGTAAAGAAGAGTGTTTATTTGAATTAGAAAAGATATTAGTTTCTCACCATGAGGAAATCGCGGCACTGATTTGTGAGCCGATCATGCAAGGGGCAGGTGGAATGATTCGGATGCCAGACGGCTACTTATCAGAAGTGGCCTCTCTTTGCCGAAAATACGATGTACTGCTGATCACTGATGAAGTGGCGACAGGATTTGGGCGTACGGGAGAGTGGTTTGCTTGTGATCACGAAAATGTAGAGCCAGATATTATGACGGTGGCGAAAGGATTAACGGGTGGCTACTTACCGGTCGCAGCGACACTGACAACAGAAAAAATATATGAAGCATTTTACGATGACTATGAAAAAATGAAAACATTTTTTCACGGACATTCCTATACAGGAAATCAATTAGGCTGCACCGTTGCGCTCGCAAATATCGAACTGTTTGAACAAAATAAAGTGATAGAAAACGTGCAAACAGAGTCTAAAAAAATCGCACCGTCTTTAGAATCTCTTAAAGAGTTGCCTCATGTCGGAGATGTTCGAGGCATCGGTTTTATGGTTGGTGTGGAATTAGTGAAAAACAAGGAGACGAAAGAACCGTTCCCGTGGGAAGAACGAATGGGTTATCAAGTAACGTTAAAAATGCGGGAATTAGGTATGATCTCGAGACCGATGGGGGATGTTCTCGTATTTATGCCTCCGCTTATTACACAAGAAAAAGATTTGCGTGAAATGATTCATATTATGAGAAAAGCTATCCAGCTCGTGACAGAAAGGAAAGCGGTCGATGTTTGATATAGAAAGGCAACTGAGAAGATGGGAAAAGCGTGGTTTCTTGCGGATCCTTCGTACATTGGAACAAGCTGCGAAACCGGTAACGATTATCGAAGGTAAAGAAATGTTGCTATTTTCAAGTAACAATTATTTAGGTTATACAACTGATGAGCGGTTACAAAGAGAAGCAATCAAGGCAATCGAAAAGTACGGAACTGGAAGTGGAGGTTCGCGTTTAACTACCGGTAATTTTTCTTTACATGAAGCATTAGAAAAGGAAATTGCCCAATTCAAAGGAAAGGAAGCGGCACTGGTTTTTAGCAGTGGCTATTTAGCGAACATTGGTGTTATTTCGTCTCTTATGAAAAGAGGAGACATCATTCTAAGCGATGAATGGAATCATGCGAGTATTGTGGATGGGTGTGCGTTAAGTAAGGCGGAAACAATTGTTTATAAACATGTGAATATGGATGATTTGGAACGGAAATTACAACAGGCTATGGTGAAAAAGAGCCGAAATGGACGTATTTTCATCGTGACTGACGGTGTATTTAGTATGGATGGAGATATGGCGCCGTTAGTAGATATCGTTCATCTTTCAAAAAAGTATGATGCTTTCGTCATGGTAGACGATGCTCACGGCACAGGAGTGATCGGAGAAACGGGAGCAGGAACAGCGGAGTATTTTGGGGTGACAGAAGAGATTGATTTACATGTCGGAACACTTAGTAAAGCAATTGGAGGAGAAGGAGGTTACGTTGCGGCTTCAAACACGTTGATTCGTTATTTTCACCATCAAGCACGATCGTTTATTTTTCAAACGTCATTGTCTCCAGCGATGGTGGCAACTGCCTTAACAGCGATTCAATTGTTACCAAAGGAAACAAGGAAGAGAAATCATTTAATGGATTTAACGTATCGTTTGAGAGAAGGATTAACAAAGGCAAACTTTATCATTTCACCTGTAGATGACCCAACGCCGATTACATCTGTTATTTTAGGAGATGCCAAAAAAGCAGTATTGTTTTCGAAAAAACTAGCCGATTTCGGCATGTACGCACCAGCAATTAGACCTCCAACAGTCCCATTAGGGAAAAGTCGGATTCGGATTACTTTGATGGCAACGCACACGGAAGCACAAGTCGATCAACTCATTCATGCTTTCCGTACAATTGGTCAAGAAATGGAAGAGGTGTTTTCATGAGTCAACGTGGACTGTTTATTACTGGCACAGACACAGGTGTTGGAAAGACGTTGATTACCGCAGCATTAGGGCGCATGTTATCCGAGGAAGGATTAGACGTTCGAATGTTTAAGCCGATGATGAGCGGTGTAAAAAGAGAAGATGCTCAAAGTGATGCTGCCATTCTTCAGAAGTTTGTGCCAGGAAAACTATCATTAGAACAAATGAACCCGTTTCAGTTTAATGCCCCATTATCTCCTTATATGGCAGCGAAAAAAGAAGGAAAATCAGTTTCCTTTCAAAGAGTGATAGAAGCTTGGGAGACCATAAAAAATAATCACTCTTATTATTTAGTTGAAGGAGCGGGAGGATTAGCTGTTCCCCTTGGGGAGCATTACACCGTAGCGGACGTTGCTAAAGCTCTCCGTTTTCCGTTGTTAATTGTTGCTCGACCGACATTGGGAACGGTCAATCATGTTTTACTCACGATTGAGTATGCAAAGACAAAAGGACTAGACGTTTTGGGAGTCATTTTAAACGAAACAAATGTGAACAATCAAGATGACTGCAGTAAAGAAGACAATCCACATTTAATTGAAACATTCGGTCGTGTGTCGGTGCTCGGTTCTATTCCGTATATAAAAGATCGGACCGTAACATGTATCACCCACACTGTTCGGAAACATATTCGTTGGAAGGAGGTTATTCTCGGATGACTTCTTCTTATATATTGTTACCAGGGTGGAGTATGCATCAAAGTGTTTTTTATCCTCTTCAATCGGTACTAAGTCAATACGCCCCTACCATTTGTGTAGATTATAGAAATATCGCTTCGAAAGAAGAAATAACTAATAGAACAAAACAAATGATTGCAGCAGTTACTACGTCTTCGACTTTCGATCCCATGAAGAATAAGGGTGACGATAATAGTAAGGTTACCTTAATCGGTTGGTCTCTTGGTGCCATTGCTGCATTGGAAACAGCGCTCGCTCTTCCGGAAAAAATAAATCGTCTCATTCTAATTAGTGGCACCGCTTGTTTTGTACAAGAGAAACGAAAAGGGTGGTCTGCGCGTATTGTAAAGAAAATGCAAGAAAGTATAATATCCTCTCCAGAAGAAACGTTAAAAGCATTTGATCAACTGTTATTTTCAGAAGAAGAAAAGGAAAAGTGGCTGCCGTACTTTGTTGAGTGTATACGTCCCTCTTTTAGTAAAGACTCTCCTAAGTCATTATTTTATGGCTTAGATTACTTACTTTACACCGATGTAAGGGAAAAGTTGTCCGCTCTACATGTACCTACACTGTTTATTCATGGGGAGAAAGATCAGATATGTCCGCTCGCCGCAGTCACGACGATCACGAAAAAAATCCCACATTCTCAAATGCATATAGTTCCAAATGCAGGCCATGTGCCGTTTTTGACGCAAAGAGAGCAATGTCTTGATAAAATATTAGAATTTTGTTTGGAGGAAGTAGCGGATGGGAAGTAAAAAACTGTTGAAAAAACGTTTTTCTATACATGCAGCCACCTATGATGAGTATGCGCACGTACAAAAAGAAATGGCCAAGCGCTTAATGAAACATGTTTTACACGTTACTGCCAAAACAGATAAAATAAACTTTCGTATTTTAGAAATTGGATGTGGTACAGGCTATCTTACAAAACAGCTCCTCACCCATTTTCCGTTCGCTCACATTACGGCAGTAGATTTAGCACCTGGAATGATTGAAAAAATTAAAACAAAAGTACGTAGTTCAAGAGTATCGTTCTTCTGCGGCGATGCAGAGAACATGCATTGGAATGAAAGGTATGATTTGATTGTTTCCAATGCAACGTTTCAATGGTTTCATCATCTTTCAAAGACCGTTTATCAATTAATGAACGCGTTAAATGATCAAGGGGTGCTTTGTTTTACCACCTTTGGTAACAACACCTTTCATGAATTACATACGTGTTATGAACTTGCGAAAAAGCATTTAAAATTAGAAAAACGTTTTGCCCAAAGTACAGCAGGTCCCTTATTTGATTCCTTGAAGCAGTTAAGTAAAAAGATAGAAATGGTCTTTGAAAGCAACTCGGAACTTGTGCAAATAAGGGGGGAGGAATGGGAACATCGCGAATGGTATCCTTCGGTGAGAAATTTCTTACAGTCTATTAAGAAAGTAGGAGCTAGTAGTAGTACGAGTGAAAATTCTATTCAACGTCCTTCTTTTTGGAAAGAAGTGATTCGTCTATATGAAGAAAAATATGAGAAAGACGGACTCATTCGAGCGACATATCATCCGATGTTAATGAGTTTGAAAAAAGTGAACTAAGAGATAGGATACCCCTAAGTTCCGTCACGAACTAGGGGGTTTGCTTTCTTTCATGTAATGGCTCAAAAGTTATTTCTAGTTTATCTCCAGATTGAATTGGTGCGGTGAAGGTTGTAGGGGCACCGTTTTTTTTCATCACAAATCTTTCTTTTTTCGTAGAATCGACGTTCATTTGCACTTCACGAAATACATCTTGAAAAATAAATACCAATGGACTTTCTTTTTGCATATGTAACGATTCTCCGTTTATTAATGGCTTATTGAAAGATAGTGGAACACCATTCCTTGTAATGGTTATGGCTCGTTTTTTTAGCGTAACTGGTTTGTTATTAAAGAAAACATCGATAGAATGTTCAAAAGGCTCATTTAATTTTAATAAAAGATCTTTTACCGTAGGATGAGCTCGTTCGATTCGTTTACATTCGATGAAATCATTGGCTTGCACAGAGATGTCGAGCGTCGCAATTTGTCCATTTTTCCAGATTTTCCAGTCTTCGTATGGGAGGGTGATTCGTTCGTCGTTTACGTAAACATAAAATGGTGTAGGAAAAGGAAGGGCTGCTTCTTTCAGTACTTCTTTTATATTGGTTGGAAAATGTACTTCAATTTGATCATTGTCTTGGATGGGTTCATCTTTTTGAACGACTATTCCGTTCTTTGTTATTTTCGCTTCAAGGATCTTCTTTTTCCCGTTTATACTCAATGACACTGAAGGTAATTCTTCTAATAAATGACCGACAGTAGCAGTCGCTGGTCGTCCATCGGCACCTTGCTTTACTTCTAGTACGTCACGTGCATGTAACGGATCATCAAGTCGGGCGGGTTTGCCATTTTTTTTAATCATTGGTGGTTCTCCGTGTGTACCTGGAAGGGTAATTCGCTGTCCATTGACGGTGACAAACATTGCCATTCCCGGCTTTCCGTATAATTTCTTTAAATCCATTCCGAAAGCTAACAAGCCATCTCCCACGGTCAGTTCTTTCACATCAAATAATCGCAAGACTTGTTGATTCACAGTAATACTGACATATTGTATCGGACTTTCTTTTGCGGTAATACCAATGCCGATGGGAGTCACAAGTTCTGGACTTACTTTGACATTATCTTTAATGGTTAAATCTTTAATCGCATCGATTGAGCGGATGGCGACGCGATTTGAAGGAAGCTGCAGTTGTTTTGCGATTGATTCACTAATATAAGGTGTAAGGCTACCACCACCGACAAGCATCACTGCTTTCGGAGGTTTTGCATTTAATGTGCGTATTTCTTCTGATATTGCTTTTGCCAGTTGTTCGATGGCTGGATGAATTGTTTTTAACACTTCTGCTTTTGAGAGAGAAGTCTCCATACCAAGAACGTCTGTCATTGTAATTGTATCGATTTCATGATTAGATAATTGTCGTTTTACATTCTCTGCCTCGTGGAAATCAAGAAGGAATTCGTCACTTATTGCTTCGGTAATAACGTCTCCGGCAGTGGAAACCATCCCATAGGCGATGACTGTATTATCATCTGTAATGGCAATATCGGATGTACCAGCTCCAATATCGACAAGGGCGACATTTAACCGTCTCATTGACTTTGGAATAAGAACATTAATGGCAGCGATCGGCTCCAACGTTAATGCTTCCAGTTCCAAACCAGCACGACTGAGTGAAGCCATTAAAGAATCGATCACAACCTTTGGAAGAAAAGTAGCAATGACTTCTACAGCGGCTTCCTCACCAGTTTGATCAATAAGACTACCGATTGGTTCTCCATCTAGGTGGTAATGAAGCGTGGAATAACCGACACAATGATAGTCACTATGTTTCTCTTCATTTTCTTCTTCGTTTACGAGGGCAAACTGAGCTTTTTGGACAGCACTTAATTCAAGGTGGAGGACGTCTTGTTCTGTCATCAATGTTTTTCTAGAAATATCCACTGATGCTTTTCCTCGTTTTGTTTTCAATGAACGTCCTGCTGCCGCGACACAGACCGAACGTAAGGGACCGTGGCGTGCTTCTAACTTTTTATGTATTGAAGAAATGACTTTTGCAACTAGCGGGATGTGATGAATTTGACCATGAAGCATAGACCGTTCTTCATGTTCCATCATTTCTATGTCAAGGAGTGTATATCCTTGTTCTTTAGGCGTTAACAACAAGCCGACAACGGATCT
Source organism: Aliibacillus thermotolerans (assembly GCF_027853235.1). Taxonomy (GTDB): domain Bacteria; phylum Bacillota; class Bacilli; order Bacillales; family Marinococcaceae; genus Aliibacillus; species Aliibacillus thermotolerans. The sequence goes on along the minus strand of NZ_WKJG01000062.1, from coordinate 481 downwards.
AGTACCGATGTCTAAGGCAAAAATAGGTGAATCATTCATTGAAGCCACCTTCTCATCTTCATAATTTTAATGTGCCAAACGAAATGTATTATTATCGCTAGAATAGGAGACACCTTCATTATGTAGAAATGTATCATATTTTTGCAATTTTATAAATGTATCTCATAGATTTATCCTGCATGAAAAAAAGGCTTTCGTCTTTTTCGAAAGGACGAAAGCCAGTTATATAATATACTCAACTTTCGCACACAGAAATATTTAAGCATTGCTTGATATAATTAGGCATAGTGGCCAACCATTTATTCATTTGATTTTTAAAGATGTCCATGTTCAAAGAAACCTCGGCTTCCGCCGAAGTTTGGAAAAGGTCAATAAGTGATTGAAGGGCAGTAATAAAATCTATGTCTTTTACATCTTCGCAAAGGATGTAAAAAAGGTTGCCAATCGTCTTAGGATCCTCCTCTTTTCGCATTTGCCAAGC
>NZ_WKJG01000061.1 GCF_027853235.1 Aliibacillus thermotolerans | reverse complement strand
TCCAATATTTAATTCGGAAAATCCTTGTTTAATTTCTTTTGGTAATTGCGCAAAGTAGTCTTTATTCGTTATCATAGTGGTGACACCTTTCTTTTGGATTTGGTTTCGTCACCAATATTTTACCAAAAGAATAGGTGTCTTTCTTTATGTTTTAAAAAATGTCAAATGATAATTTTGTACTTCCCAAAACCATTTACATCAAGCATTTAAACAAGATTTTGGACTGCGAAAGCTGAGTAATATAGATTAATATATTTTTTTTCCTCGTTCCCGAAATTCTCGTGCTTTTTGGTGCATTCCTTCTTTAATCGCAGTCTCTAGGTCAACTCCTTTTTCTTCTGTGTAGTTCCGAATGTCATGAGTGATTTTCATACTGCAAAACTTAGGACCACACATTGAACAAAAATGAGCTGTTTTCGCGCCTTCCGCAGGTAATGTTTCATCGTGAAATGCTAATGCACGTTCAGGATCTAAAGATAAGTTAAATTGGTCCTGCCAACGAAATTCAAACCGTGCTTTAGACAACGCATCATCTCTTTTTTGTGCCTCCGGGTGACCTTTTGCTAAATCCGCTGCATGGGCTGCGATTTTGTATGTGATCACTCCTTCTCTTACGTCCTCTCGATTGGGAAGACCGAGATGCTCTTTCGGGGTGACGTAACAGAGCATCGCTGTTCCGTGCCATCCAATATTGGCTGCACCAATTGCCGAGGTAATATGGTCATAACCGGGAGCGATATCGGTTGTTAACGGCCCAAGTGTGTAGAAAGGAGCTTCACTACAATATTCATGTGCTTTTTCGACGTTCTCTTTTACGAGATGAAGGGGGATGTGACCCGGTCCTTCAATCATTACTTGTACGTCTTTCTCCCATGCAATTTTTGTCAATTCACCTAATGTTTCGAGTTCTGCGAATTGTGCTTGGTCATTTGCATCCGCGATGGAACCTGGGCGCAATCCGTCACCGAGAGAAATGCTTATGTCATATGTTTTCAAGATATCGCAAATATCGTCGAAATGGGTGTAAAGAAAATTTTCTTCATGGTGGGCTAAACACCAAGAGGCCATAATAGAACCCCCCCTCGAAACAATCCCGGTGACACGCTCTGTCGTTAAAGGGATGTAGCGAAGAAGGACACCAGCATGGATTGTGAAGTAACTAACCCCTTGTTCTGCTTGTTCAATCAATGTGTCTTTAAAAATGTCCCATGTTAGTTTTTCTGGTTTTCCATTCACTTTTTCCAGTGCTTGATAGATAGGAACGGTACCTACTGGAACAGGAGAGTTGCGAATAATCCATTCTCTTGTTTCATGAATATGATTGCCGGTAGACAAATCCATGATTGTATCTGCTCCCCAACGCGTTGCCCACGTCATTTTCTCCACTTCTTCTTCAATGGAAGAACGAACTGCTGAGTTTCCTATATTTGCATTTACTTTCACGTGAAAATTTTTTCCAATAATCATCGGTTCACTTTCAGGATGATTGACATTATTTGGAATAATGGCTCTTCCTTTAGCGATTTCTTCACGTACAAACTCTGGCGAAACATGTTCTCGAATGGCGACAAATTCCATTTCAGGAGTGATGATTCCGTTACGTGCGTAATGCATTTGGGTGATATTTTTCCCTTTTTTTGCACGACGAATCATTCGGTTGTTTGTCACTTTCACAATTTCTGTATCATTTCTTTCTTCTATCCATTTTTCTCTATGCTTTGGTAATCCATTAGTCAAGTCAATGTTGTAATTAGGATCAGTATATGGACCACTTGTATCATAGACCCGAATGGGTGGATTCGGGATTTCTTTGTCTCCTTGAATCGTAGGGGATTGAGTGATTTCGCGCATTGGTACTTGAATGTCTTTGCGAGAACCTTGAATATATACTTTTTTACTGTTTGGAAAAGTAGTGTGAAGTGTAATGTCTCGTTGTTCGATTTGTGATTTACTCATAAAAAATCCTCCCTTGACAAGATTTAGTTTAGAAGGACATGTCTGTAATCAGTGCAAAAGGGAAGAAAAGTATGGTGGAAAAATAAAAAGCAGAGTCTTGTGTAGGGACCCCGCTTCTAAAAATGCATCATCATTCTTCTTTTCGTATGTTATATTACTTCCCTACGCTGGCATGATCCAGATCAGGTCCCGAGGGTTGAGAAACAATTGCGCGTTTCTCTCTCAGCCTATGCTCATAGGCACCCCTAGTAATAGTATGAACTTGTATAAATGAATTGTAACATATCTAGGGAAAAGTTTGTATAATTTTTATACAAGTTATTCTGTATTTAGCTGCTTTTATTCCGAAATCCAACCGAAAGTTACTCCCGGGTATGTTCATTGGATACGTAGACGAGGACTACGTGAAAGAACGGTATAGCATTTGGTATCAAGAATGTAAAAAAGAAACAAAACAGGGATAGTTGTGAATAGATAGCTATCCCTTCTCTTTCAAAGCGATTATATTCCCTTTTTATGAAGAATAGATAAAGAATTTTCAATGGAAGGGTTGTATTTTAAACGTAAATATGTTATATTCATAAACGTGGAAAAAATGATGACACATCGCGGGGTGGAGCAGTCTGGTAGCTCGTCGGGCTCATAACCCGGAGGTCAGAGGTTCAAATCCTCTCCCCGCAACCAAAATTAATTGGATACCTGAGATATGTAAAGCCTTCTTGATTGAGGCTTTTTTTTATTGGATACGTTAAAATAGATAGAAAAGAATCGAAATATTAGGGAATGAATGCGATGCCACAAGATGAATTTGATTGGATCCAAAAACACATACCTGCTTCTCAATTTCATGCAGAACTCGTTCAAGGAATTGGAGACGATGCAGCGGTATATGCTCCTCCCTCTTCATACGACCAACTGTATTGTGTGGACACACTTGTGGAGCACGTTCATTTTAAAAGAGAAACAATGTCTCCTTCTCAAATTGGATACAAGGCACTTGTTGTCAATATTAGTGATATTGCAGCGATGGGCGGCATTCCTTTGTTTTATCTCGTTTCCATTGCCATTCCAAGCCATTGGAATGATAAGGAATTGGATCTTATTTATCAAGGGATGAAAGAGGCTGGAGAAGAGTGGCATTTGGATATGATTGGTGGAGATACTGTGTCTTCGCCCAATGATCTTGTTATTTCGGTCACTGTCGGAGGTAAAGTAGAAAAAGAACGAGCATTACTTCGTACGTATGCACGTCCAGGAGATTATGTCTTCTTAACAGGTCCTACTGGGCTTTCTGCTGCAGGCTTGCATGTACTTCTTTCTCGGGGAAGGCATACAGTTGATGACAAAGAACGGATCATTGTGGACGCGCATCAAAAACCGAAGCCCCATGTGAACGCTGGTCGCATTGCGTTGCAACTCCATGATAGAATAGCGTTAAACGATGTCAGTGATGGTCTTGCGAGCGAGTTGTGGGAAATTGCGGAAGCGAGCAATGTCTCCATTCATATTCATAAAGATAAAGTTCCCGTCGCAAAAGAATTAAATATGTTTCCTGAAGAAAAACGATGGGAGTGGATCTTTTTTGGTGGAGAAGACTTTGTGCTAGTTGGAACGATTCCTCCTTATGCATGGGAGCGCTACCGAACGCTCATGAAGGAAGCAGGTTTACCGCTTTACCACATTGGTTTAGTGGAAGAAGGAGAGGTGACAGTAAAGGTATCGGAGAAAGAGGAGACAACGATACTTCCTAAAGACGGGTATAATCATTTTAAATAGAAAGAAGGTGTCCCATGGCAACTTTTCATTTTATCGTGACTTCTCCGGAAGAAACCCTTCGTTTTGCGAAAAAAATCGGCGAGAAATTACAAAGTGGAGATATCATTACATTGGACGGGGGACTTGGGGCAGGAAAAACACATTTTACAAAGGGAATTGCGGCGGCGCTACATGTAACAAAAACCGTGAACAGTCCCACATTTACAATTATAAAGGAATATGATGGAAGACTTCCGCTGTATCATATGGATGTGTACCGAATTGAGAGTGAAGAAGCAGATGAGTTAGGATTAGAAGAATATTTTGAAGGTAAAGGTGTTTGCGTCATAGAATGGGCAGAAAAAATAACCGAATTTTTGCCGAAAGAGCGGTTAGAAATTTATATCGAACGTCATCCGACCGAAGAACGTCATTTTTACTTGCACGCCCATGGGACAAGATGGAAGAAGTTATGTGAGGAGTTAGAGGAAGATGAAAATATTAGCAATTGATACGTCTACCCACGTAATGGGGGTAGCGGCGGCGGAAGAAGATGTATTGCTCGGGGAATATGTCACGCATTTTAAAAAAAATCATTCCTTACGTCTGATGCCTGCAATTGAGCAACTTTTGATGGAACTAGCAATCAAGCCTTATCAATTAAATGCGATCGTCGTAGCGAAAGGACCTGGATCATATACTGGAGTAAGAATCGGTGTCACCACTGCCAAATCGATGGCTTGGGCGTTAGGTATTCCCGTTTACGGGATATCCAGTTTGGCCCAGTTAGCAATGAACGGTTCTTTCTTTCAAGGATACATTAGTCCTTTTTTTGATGCTAGAAGGGGACAAGTATATACCGGCTTATATCAATTTGAACAAAATCAAATGAATGCAGTTTACGAGGATCGAATCATCCCATTGGATGAATGGTTAGAAATGTTAAAAGTAAAACATACCCCGGTTTTATTTTTAAGTTCTCAATTATCAACGCATCAAGAAAAGATTCAAAAAGAGCTTGGTGACCTTGCTGTCTTTCCTCCAATGTCCTTGCATATTCCTAAACCGAGTAGTTTATTTACGTTATTGAATGATAAAAAAAGGCATCCATCGGGAAACGTTCATGCACTTGTTCCTTCCTATGCTCAACTTCCTGAAGCGGAGAAAAATTGGTTACGTGTACAAAAAGAAGGGAAGCCACATGAATGATGCGCTTCACATTCGCTTGATGGAATTAGAGGATATTGAAGACGTCTTAAAAGTTGAGCACGATGCTTTTTCAATTCCATGGACGAGAAGCGCATTCGTTCGAGAATTAACAGAAAACCCTTTTGCTCATTACATTGTAGCGGAGTGGGAAGAGGAAATCGTTGGCTATTGCGGAGTATGGGTGATTGCCGATCAAGCAAGTATTACCAATATTGCTGTTCATTCCGAATATCGCGGGCGACAGATTGGAGAAACGCTTCTTAGAAGTGCTCTTGAAATGGCCCTGTTTGCGAAAGCAGAATCCCTTTCTTTAGAAGTACGAATGAGTAATGTGGTTGCTCAGTCGTTGTATAAAAAGCTCGGTTTTCAAGAAGGTGGCATTCGAAAAAAATATTATACGGATAATTTGGAAGATGCGTTAGTAATGTGGGTGAAACTAGATGAGTATAAAAGAAAATATAGAAACAATTTTAGCTATCGAAACGAGTTGTGATGAGACAGCTGCTGCCGTTGTACGAGGGGGAAACACTATTATATCAAATGTGGTTGCTTCTCAAATTGAAAGTCACCGACGATTTGGTGGCGTCGTTCCAGAAGTTGCTTCTAGACAGCACACGGAAAATATTACCATAGTCGTGGATGAAGCGTTGGAAAAAGGTGAAGTAACCTTAGGTCAGATGGACGCAGTTGCTGTTACAAAAGGCCCCGGTCTTGTTGGTGCTTTGCTTGTTGGCGTCAATGCTGCCAAAGCGATTGCCTTTTCTCATGATTTACCGCTTATTGGGGTGCATCACATTGCAGGGCATATTGAAGCAGCTCGTTTTCAACAAGAATGGAAATATCCCGCCCTTGCTTTGGTTGTTTCTGGTGGGCATACGGAGCTTGTATTGTTACGAGAAGAAGGTGTTTATGAAGTAATCGGAGAAACTCGGGATGATGCAGCAGGAGAAGCATATGACAAAGTCGCTCGTGCCCTTGGTCTTCCGTATCCTGGTGGCCCTCAAATTGATCGGCTTGCGCAGAAAGGACAAACAAATATAGATTTTCCAATCGCCTGGTTAGAAGAAGGTTCTTATGATTTTAGTTTTAGTGGTTTAAAATCGGCGGTGATGAATACACTTCACAATGCGAACCAACGGGGAGAAAATTTATTACCAGAAGACGTGGCAGCAAGTTTTCAACGCAGCGTGGTGCAAGTGTTGGTGGAAAAAACAAAGCGAGCGGCGGTAGAGTATAACGTACAACAAGTTGTCGTCGTTGGAGGAGTGGCTGCCAATCAGGGCTTGCGAAAAGCGATGGAAGACCAATTTAAAAATGAAAATATGGACTTAGTGATTCCTCCGCTTTCTTTATGTACGGACAATGCTGCGATGATTGGAGCGGCTGCTCATATTTTATGGAAAAAGAAAGAGTTCGCTACCATGGCGTTGAATGCTTATGCAGACTTGGATCTTGGTTAAGGTCCAAGTTTTTTATTTGGAGTTAAAACTTCTGTCGTTTTTTGTTACTATTTGTCTCTGTGTATGATTTTTTTGTGGAAAATGTGGAAAACTATCGAAAAGCAGATAAGAAAAGAGATACACTTGTTAACAAAAATATTGTGGATAACTTGCTTTATATGTGTATAAGTTTGTTTTTTCTTGATAAAAAGCCAATTATATGTGTGTAAATATGTGGATAATGTGGACAAATTTCTTTCTTGAAAGGGATAACAATGCCAAAGTTCTTATTCATCACGGGCACACTGTTACTTCTTATTTGTTTTTTAGGGAATGAAGGAAAGTCGCAAACAACTCCTATAGCAAAAGACTCTCATGGTGTGATGGTGCTTGTTCCCCGCCTCACAATGGAACAATTTTATCAACTAATGGAGAAAGACGAAGGGGCACTTTGGGAAGGTGCACATGTGATTGCGCTAAATCGTGGAACAGCTGCGCAAACAACATTAATCAATGAAGTGTTGACGATTACAAGTGGTCGCAAGGCGAAATCGGAAGAAGATTCGTTACACTGGTATAAAAGTGGACATGCTCACATGGAACATAAATTTACGCTTCCTTCATTTTATGAAGTAAAAAAAGAAAATGAGCATTCTACTCACCGGGCAGTGTTAGGGAGTCTAGGAGAGAGCTTACAACAAGCTAGCGTGCACACAAGTTTCACCGGACATAGTCATGTTTTTGAAAAACAAAATGTATTTGCTCCCTTTTTCACAATGAATGGTTCTGGAGAAACATATGGTAATCCTTTCGTTTCTGTGGATAAAAGAGAGGAAGCTCCTGGTGGATACGAAATGAATGGAGAAAAAGCGTTCCAATGGTTACGACAAGTACAAGCCACTTATCCAGCTACGTGGCTCGTTGTTGAATGGGGAGATTTTTACCGAGCGTATGAAGAAAAGGTGACTAGTTCTGTTGAAGAAGAGATGGTGGCAAAATTAGCATCATTTCTACGTCAACTACAAAAAGAAAATATATCTTTATTTTTACTGGGGGTTGGTTCTCCTTCCGGTCAGGAGAAAATGATTCCGTTTGCCAATTGGACAGTGGATCGTTCTTTGCCCCCGGCAAGTTTTTATTCTCACACGGTGCAACAGCCTTTTTTAGGAAGCAACATAGAAATTGCTCCAACGATTTCAAGCACGTATCATCTCTCTCCCCATCCATCGTGGCAAGGAGCTCCATTACAACGTGGGGAGATGGATCCTAGAGAAGAAACGATGGAACGAGCATTAGATGGAATGTCTCACATTTTCCACAGTCGGGCGGTCATTTTATCTACTTATATTGGGATGCTCGTCATTCTCCTTGTAGGAAGCTTTGTTCATCTTCAATACACAAAACGAAAAAAATCGTCCCGCTGGTTAAAACATGCGGTGTTGGCAGGGATGGCTTCTCCGGTTGTCTTCGTCATTGTGCCGCTCTTTTTTGGGAGAGAACTTACTTCCATTCCTTTGTATGTGATGAATGTTTTTGTATTCTCCTTGATGATTGGGATGATTTTCAACTATTTTGCTCGTGATTTGGCTGTATGGGGAATGTCTTTTTTTCTTTTGCTCATTTTAAGCATCGACATTGTCCTCGGTTCTCCACTTATGAAACAGTCTTACTTAGGATTTGATCCTTTAATTGGAGCGCGTTATAGCGGAATTGGTAATGAGTTAGGAGGATTTTTTGTTGCAGGATCGATTATTTTTTTGGAACCTTTTGTACGTGAGAAACAAATCTCACCAATGGGGATAGGGTTTAAGATTGCATTTCTCATACTTCTTGGTGCTCCGATATTTGGAACAAATGCAGGAGTCACGGTTGCTGCAGGCTGTATGTATCTCGTGTGGGTTTGGCTTATTTATAAACAAGATTCGTCCAATAGCTATCTATTATTCATGCTACTGCCATTAGGAGGACTCGTCATCATTGGGCTGCTTTGGTTTATGCAACAATTCGGAATAACGACTCATATTGGACGTTTTTTTCAACTCATTTTAGAAGGAAATTGGCAAGAAGTAATCTCTATTTTACAAAGAAAAATGGAAATGAATGTAAAAATTATGAAGCATTCTCGTTGGACCAATTTATTGTTAACAAGTTACGTGCTAATTGTCCTCTACATTTTAATTGACAATCACCATCAATTATCAAAAGTAAAACAAACGATTGTAAAAGCCGGATCAGCAGGCTCTGTTTTTTTACTCCTATTGAATGATTCGGGAGTAGTAGCTGCTGCCACTGCAATGTTTTATTTGCTCTGTGCACGATATGTGTGGACACTCCAAGCGAAACTGGAGGAAAAATGAAGTGAAAAAAGCGGCTTCATAAAAAAGCCGCTTTTCTAATACGAGATGGGGATGTTTTTTCTTTCTAGAAATGAGGACAAATCTCGTTTGCGGCTTAGAGGTTTTAGCCTAATTGATTTTTCAGACGTTCAATCTCCATATCGTGGACGCTGGAGCGGTTACGGAGGTAATCAATATCGAAGGTAATGTGATCCATCTTTTTATCAATGACACGTAACACACTCGATATGTCTTTTTCCTGCGCTGATTCCATGCGATCGAATCGGTGAAAGACTTCTTGAAATTGCTTCTCCGCTTGTTTGAACTGCTCGTCCACTTGTTCAAATCTTTGGTCAATCTGATGGAACCTTTCATTCATTTGCTCAAGCTGAGAATCAATTTGTTTGAATTTGTCATCGATTTGATTGAATCTGTTATCCATTTGTTGGAATTTGTCATCGATTTGATTGAACCTGTCATCAACTTGTTGGAATTGGTTATCGATTTGATTGAACCTGTCATCAACTTGTTGGAATTGGTTATCGATTTGATTGAACCTGTCATCAACTTGTTGGAATTGGTTATCGATTTGATTGAACCTGTCATCAACTTGTTGGAATTTGTTATCGATTTGATTGAACCTGTCATCAACTTGTTGGAATTTGTTATCGATTTGATTGAACCTGTCATCAATTTGTTGGAATTTGTCATCGATTTGATTGAATCTGTTATCCATTTGTTGGAATTTGTTATCGATTTGATTGAATCTGTCATCAATTTGATCGAACTTCTTATCCATGTTTTCGAATTTTTGATTCATTTGATGAAATTGGTTCGTTAAAAACTGTATTAATTCATTCTCTGCCATGTATTCAGTTCCCTCCTTTCTTTTTCATACGTGCTTCTTCATTATACGAAAATCCCCTTTGGCTGTCATTAGATTTTAGACATTTTTAGTAATAAAGATGGAGGAATATAGAATGAGTGGGTGGGTGAAAACACTATGCTTCTTCTAGTTGAAGTTCTTCCCATTTTTTCATTTTTTGCTCTAAAGTATCATGAAGTTTGCTTAATGTTTCTTCGTAAGTTTTCGCCTTTTCATAGTCCTCATATACTTCCGGTAAGAACATTTCTTGCTCCAATGTTTCTATTTCCTTTTCCAGTGTTTCAATCTCTCCTTCAATCTTTTCAATCTCTCTTTGTCTTTTTCTAGCTTCTCTTTTTAAAGCTTTTTCCTCTAAATACGCATGCTTATCGGAAGAGATCGTTTCATCATGAGAGGACGATGGTTGAGTGGTTGTGGCAAGCTTTTCTCTTTCCATCTCTTCTTCTTTCTTCTGGAGATAGTAATCGTAGTCTCCTAGATATATCTTTAAACCATCTCTTGATAATTCGACAATTTTCGTAGCGATGCGATTTAAAAAATATCGGTCATGAGAGACGAACAACAATGTTCCTGGATAATCAAGGAGCGCTGCTTCTAACACTTCTTTACTATCAAGATCAAGATGGTTTGTCGGTTCATCAAAAATAAGGAAGTTTGCTTTTTTCATCATCAGTTTTGCAAGAGCAAGCCGTGCCTTTTCTCCGCCGCTTAAGTCGGATACTTGTTTTAAAACGTCTTCTCCACTAAATAAAAAGTTACCGAGTGTCGTACGGATTTCTTTTTCCGGAGTAAGGGGATATTCATCCCATAATTCGTGAAGGACGTCTTTGTTAGAGTGTAGTTCTCTCTGTTCTTGGTCGTAGTATCCAATCGTCACTTTACTACCTCTTTTAATTTCTCCGTGAGAAGGGGAAAGGATTCCCGCGAAGACTTTTAATAAAGTAGATTTCCCAATCCCATTCGGTCCAATCAGGGCGATTCTTTCTTGTTTTTTAATTTGTAAATCAATGTTTTCAAGCACAGGAATATTCTCGTAACCTACTGACACATTTTTAGCGGTAAGTACGTCTTGGCCGCTTTCTCTTTCAATAACAAAGGAAAATTTTGTCGACTTTTCATCGATGATGGGTTGTTCCATACGCGTCATTTTTTCTAACTGTTTTCGTCTACTCTGTGCTCGTTTTGATGTCGAAGCTCGAGCAATATTCCGGGAAATAAAGTCCTCTATGGAAGCAATTTCTTTTTGTTGTTTCAAAAAAGCTTTTTGCTGCTGCTCGTAACGTTGGGCTTTTTCTACTAAATAGTCGCTATAATTCCCGTAATAGACGGTCGCTTTCGTTCTGGAGATTTCATATACTTTCGTTACGATTTTATCGAGGAAGTAGCGGTCATGAGATACGAGTAAAAGAGCGCCGTCATAGTTTATTAAATAATTTTCCAACCAATTTAATGTAGGGATGTCTAAGTGGTTGGTTGGTTCATCGAGTATGAGTAAATCAGGTTGAGTCAATAGCATTTTCCCAAGCGATAGACGAGTTTTTTGTCCGCCACTTAATGTCGAAACAGGTGTGTCGTAATCAAACTCATCGAATTGTAATCCAGATAAAACAATGCGAATATTCGTTTCGTATTGGTAGCCGCCCTTTGCTTGATAGGATGCTTGCAGTTGATCATACTCCGAGAGCACTTTTTGATACGTTGCTGGATCGTTTCTAACGGCAAATGAGGCCATTTTTTCCTCCAATGCTTGAAGTTCCGCTTCCATTTGAATGACTTCATCAAACACAGTGAGCATCTCTTCCCAAATGGAGCGTTCAGAGTATAATCCAGCGTGTTGATCGAGATAACCTAGTTTGATTTCTTTCGGAGTAATCACTTCTCCCGAATCCGCAGACAACTCACCCGCAATGATTTTTAACAAGGTGGATTTTCCTGCGCCATTCCGACCAACAAGAGCAACCCGCTCTTTTTCTTTTATTTCTAATTTTACATCTTGTAAAATAGTGTCTACACCAAAGGATTTTGTAATATTGACGCATTGTAAAATAAACATGTTTCATCATCCTTTTACCTATTCAAAACTATCCGGTTCTTTCTCTAGTGTATCTTATTTTTAAAAAAGGGGCGATGTAGCAAGTAAATTTCATCAAAGGGATTTCTATGCTTTTTCCGTTGTATGCTTATAATTGAAAGAAAGTTCATTTTTTGGTGATTGTGGCGAATTCGTGAAATTGCGGGTTGGAATATAACTACCTATTACAAAACAAGGGATTATGTTGTACAATGGAAAGGAAGTATAGGGAAGGTCCAACGCTCTTCATTATAACAACTTAATTTACATTCCCTTTCATTTTATCATGTAGTAGTGTTGGAGGCTCTAGATGAACATAGATCAACAAAAAATACCTCAGGCGACAGCAAAACGTTTACCATTGTATTTTCGCTTTTTGGAACATTTACATGCTTCTGGAAAACAGCGGGTTTCTTCCACGGAATTAAGCGAGGCAGTCAAAGTAGATTCGGCAACCATTCGACGGGATTTTTCTTATTTCGGGGCACTTGGGAAAAAAGGATATGGGTATAATGTTCACTATTTGTTATCTTTTTTCCATAAAGCATTGCATCAAGAAGAGGTGACGAAAGTTTGGCTTGTCGGTGTCGGAAATTTAGGTACCGCTTTACTGAAATATAACTTTTCTAAAAGTGAATCGACCCAAATTGTTGCCGCATTTGATGTGAACGAAAAGATTATTGGAAAAGAAATAAGTGGAGTAGAAGTGTATCATATCGAAAAAATGGCGAAAATGAAAAAAGAAAAACAAGCCTCGGTTGCTATTTTAACTGTTCCGCTCGTTGCTGCGCAAGAAACCGCTGAGAAGTTAGTTGCAGCAGGAGTGAAAGGAATTCTTAACTTTACGCCGATGCGATTGACAGTACCGGAAACGGTGCGAGTGCATCATATAGATTTAACGGTGGAATTACAAACCTTAATCTACTTCTTAAAAAATTATCCTTTAGATGGCAAAAATAATGGAGGTGTTTCATCATGAACTTAGGGGCAGGAAGCATTATTTTAATCGTATTAGTAGCATTGTTAATTTTCGGGCCGAAAAAGTTACCGGAATTAGGACGAGCAGCAGGAAACACGTTAAGAGAGTTTAAATCCGCCACAAGAGGTCTGGCTGATGACGATGACGAGACGAAGAAATCAGAGAAAACAGGTGCTGAGAAGTAAAGAACAGGACGGATAGCTTTATGGCTCAAAATGGCAAAGACATGACGTTTTATGATCATCTTGAGGAGTTAAGAAAAAGAATATTCATTGTCGGCGCTTTTTTTCTCGTCGCGATGGTGATTGGTCTTTTTCTTTCTCCTCCACTAATCACTTACTTACAAAATATACCGGAAGCCCGAGACTTTCCGATGAACGTTTTTAGGCTTACCGATTCTTTTAAGTTATACATGAACTTTTCTTTTTTTATTGGCGTTGTCCTTGTGTTTCCGATATTTCTCTATCAATTGTGGGCATTTGTCTCTCCGGGCTTAGTAGAAAAAGAAAGAAAAGCGACGTTATCTTATATTCCGATAGCAACGATTTTATTTTTTTTAGGACTGGCCTTTGCTTACTTTATTTTATTTCCGAATGTCATTCATTTTTTAAGTGAATTGTCTGAACGACTGAATGTCACCGAACAATACGGAGTAAATGAATACTTTTCCTTTTTACTTCGTATCACGATTCCGTTTGGATTTTTGTTTCAATTGCCTGTTGTCGTTATGTTTTTAACGAGACTGGGGCTTGTTACTCCGATGTTTTTGAGCAGCATTCGGAAGTATTCGTATTTTGGCTTGTTAGTGATTGCCGGATTTATTACACCTCCGGACTTGGTTTCTCATCTCATGGTGACCGTTCCTCTTTTCTTGTTGTATGAAATAAGTATATGGATTTCGAAAATATCTTACAAAAAAGTATTAAAGGTAGAACGAGAGATGCAAGAAAGATGGGGGAAGGAAGATCACGAACGCATGTCGAATAAACAATAAAGAGTAGAAAAGGAATGATGACGAACCTTTTCTACTCTTTTACTTTTTAGAAAGAGAGCGTTACTAATCACTTTGGTTGCATGCGGTAAAAGCGTACCCCTACCATTAAATCGATTGCTGCTATCCCAGCAAAAAGAAAGGTCCAAATGTCCCACCCGTTGACGTTTACATTTTGAATTGCTAAAAAAATAAACAACAAAGCTAAACCGAAATAAATAAAAGCAATCGTTTTGGATGACATTTTCATAGCAATAATCCTCCTAGAATGAATTGCAACTGTTCTAGTTCTTTTTGAATATCTTCTAAATAATCAACAAGTAGTACTTGGACAAGAACAGCATATCCATTCATCGCCACATGAGCGATAATTGGGACAATGATCCGCCCTGTTTTTACATACAACAACGAAAACACAAACCCAACTGCCGTATAAATGAGAATATGTGTAAAATCAAAATGAACGACGGCAAAGATGACAGCGCTGAGCAGTGCAGAAAGAAAAAAGTTAAATTTTTTATAAAGTGCGCCAAAGATAATCTTTCGAAACACAATTTCTTCCAGTACCGGTCCTACCATTGCCACGATGATCGCAAAAATAGGGAGAACTTCAATCATACGAATAATTTCTTGGGTGTTTTCTGACCCAGGTTCAATTCCTAAAAGTTCTGTTTCAATGAAAATGGCAAAGAATTGAGCGACAAATGCGAGAAAAACACCGATTATTGCCCATTTCATCGCGTGAGAAACAGTTGTTTTTCGTAAGCGGGGATGAAGGCGACGTTCTGTTCGTTCCGGAATCAGGAGAAACAAGATAATTAGTAATGCAACGACAAAGCTTCCCATGCTCCAATAAATAAAGCTTTCATAGAGATTGACTCCTTGACCCACAAGGATAGGGATGCCTACAAGACTTGATAAATGCATGAAAATATATACGATCAAAATTGCCCAATAACGTTTGTTCACTATCGTCCACTCCTATCAAATCCATATGACCGTATTGTAACATAACACTATTTTCACTGTTAGGAAGGAATAATACAAAAAGTGACAAGTCCAATTTTTCTTCAAAAGAACAGAAAGTGACACATTTTTTTCTATTGATTCAAGTTCATTTTCTATTCCTATAAAAAATTATGATGTTAAGGCTTGCAAAATGAAAAAGAAATGATTATTATAATAATTGGCGTTAGCACTCAGCAGTTATGAGTGCTAATAATCATGAAACATATCGGTACAATATAGCTACCGAAAATATTAAAGGAGGGTGTTTATCTTGTTAAAGCCTCTTGGAGATCGACTTGTCATTGAGCAAGTGGAATCAGAAGAAAAAACAAAAAGCGGAATCGTGCTTCCGGACAGCGCACAAGAAAAGCCACAAGAAGGGAAAGTAGTGGCAGTTGGTGATGGTCGTGTCACTGACAACGGTGAGCGCATTGCTCCAGAAGTAAAAGAAGGAGATTCTGTCATTTTTTCAAAATATGCAGGAACAGAAATAAAGTACGAAGGAAAAGATTATTTAATTCTTCGTGAAAGCGACGTGCTTGCAATCATTGGTTAAGAAGTAATGAAAAATAAGGGGACACCCCTACATAAAAATTAATTAGGAGGTCGAAATTACAATGGCAAAAGAAATTAAATTTAGTGAAGATGCCCGTAATGCCATGTTGCGTGGGGTAGATGCACTAGCAAATGCAGTAAAAGTTACACTTGGACCAAAAGGACGCAACGTCGTTCTTGAAAAGAAATTCGGTTCTCCATTGATTACTAATGATGGTGTCACCATCGCTAAGGAAATTGAATTAAATGATAACTTTGAAAATATGGGTGCTCAACTTGTTGCAGAAGTGGCAAGCAAAACAAACGATATTGCCGGGGACGGAACGACAACAGCGACAGTCCTTGCCCAAGCGATGATTCGGGAAGGGTTGAAAAACGTAACTTCCGGTGCGAACCCAATGATTATCCGAAAAGGAATGGAAAAAGCAACAAAAGTCGCTGTGGAAGAATTGAAGAAAATTTCTAATCCAATCGAAAGCAGTGAATCGATTGCACAAGTTGCTGCGGTTTCCTCTGGTAGCGAAGAAATTGGAAAAATTATTTCTGAAGCAATGGACCGCGTCGGAAATGATGGGGTCATTACGGTAGAAGAATCTCGTGGTCTTGAAACAGAGCTTGATGTCGTAGAAGGAATGCAGTTTGATCGTGGATACGCATCTCCTTACATGGCAACAGATACAGAAAAAATGGTTGCGGAACTTGAAGATCCTTATATTCTTATTACGGACAAAAAGATCTCTAACATTCAAGAAGTACTTCCGCTCCTTGAACAAGTGGTTCAACAAAATAAACCAATTCTTATTATCGCTGAGGATGTGGAAGGAGAAGCCCTTGCGACTCTCGTTGTAAACAAAATTCGCGGTACATTTAACGCGGTAGCAGTGAAAGCTCCTGGCTTTGGTGACCGTCGTAAAGCAATGCTTGAAGACATCGCTATCCTTACGGGAGGTCAAGTGATCACGGAAGACCTTGGTCTCGACTTGAAGTCTGCTTCGATCGAACAATTAGGACGAGCAAGCAAAGTAGTTGTTAATAAAGATGATACAACCATTGTGGAAGGTGCAGGAAATCCAGAAGATATTTCTGCGCGTGTTAGCCAAATCAGATCTCAAATTGAAGAAACAACTTCCGACTTTGATCGTGAGAAATTACAAGAACGCCTTGCAAAACTTGCTGGCGGGGTAGCAGTTGTAAAAGTAGGAGCTGCTTCTGAAACAGAAATGAAAGAGCGTAAACTACGTATCGAAGACGCATTGAACTCTACTCGTGCAGCAGTAGAAGAAGGAATTGTATCCGGTGGTGGTACTGCTCTTATGAATGTATACAAAGCAGTACAAGCAATTGATGCGGAAGGAGACGAAGCAACAGGAATCAACATCGTTCTCCGTGCGCTTGAAGAACCACTCCGTCAAATTGCACATAACGCTGGACTGGAAGGATCCGTTGTCGTTGAGCGTATGAAAGGGGAAGAACTAGGAATTGGCTTTAATGCCCTCACCGGTGAATGGGTAAACATGATTGAAGAAGGAATCGTTGACCCTACAAAAGTTACTCGTTCTGCATTACAACACGCGTCTTCTGTGTCTGCGATGTTCCTCACAACCGAAGCAGTGATCGCTGATGAACCAGAAGAAGAAGGCTCCGGTGGTGCAAATGGAGGAATGCCGGACATGGGCGGCGGTGGAATGCCAGGAATGATGTAATCCTCCTACAAGTTGTAATATTTCCGAGATCTTTCGTAAGTGTATCTGCACTTACGAAAGATCTTTTTTTAGTTTCATTGAATTAAGTATTTATAACGAAAGTTTAAAAAACATACATTTAAATATGCGTTAATAACGATATTAATAGGTGAACTCATAAAAATGTTGCTAATTATATAATGTTTTATAGACGAAAGATAAAAAAGGGTTGTATTTTTTCTTCGTTCGGTTTACTATATTAAGTAATATGAACGAGGGAGGTGTCGGTTCTTACTGGAGGCGGTTGAAAGCGGTTACTTTTTTTATGTAAAACGAAGATGAAAATGGGGGGGAAAGAATGAGAAAGTTTGTAATTGGGGTGTTTTCTTTTGCAACAATTCTGATTATTCTGTCCGGTTGTACAAATAGCGCCATGCAAGATACGGAGGGAACGACAGCAAATGGTGAAGAAGTGACAGAGGGGTCTTCAGGGGAAGTGAATAGTGAATCCTCGGAAGATTCCATTAAAATAGGAGCTCTTCATCCGTTTTCAGGGGTGTATGCGACATTAGGAAATGATCTATCAGATGGAATGAAGTTATACTTAGACAGTGTCGATTGGACTGCGGGGGGAAAAACGATTGAATTGATTGAAGAAGATTCGGAAGCAGATCCACAAAACTCGCTGCGAAGATTGAGAAAATTAATGGATCAAGACAACATTGACATATTAACGGGAGTTGTTAGCACGGCGGTAGCTTATGCGATTCGAGATGAACTAGATGCCAATCAACTTCCTTTCTTAACTTCTCATGCAGGTGGTGACGATTTAACTCGATCAGAAAGAAGCGATTACATTTGGCGCTCTTCTTTTTCTTCCTGGCAAGTCGGAAATGCGATGGGAGAATGGGCTTACGAGAATATTGGGGATAAAATGTTTATCGCTGCCGCGGATTATGCCTTTGGGCGAGAAGTATCCGCTTCTTTTAAAGACGCTTATACCGAAGCGGGGGGAGAAATTATAGGAGAAGTGTATCCACCGCTTGAAAATAACGACTACGCTTCTTACTTAACGACAATTGCCGATGCTGATGCGGATGGTGTTTACGCCTTTTTTGCAGGAAGCGACGCGGTACGTTTTGTCCAACAGTTTCATGAATACGGGCTTCATGAAAATTTTGAACTGCTTGGTTCAGGATGGCTCGTTTCGGAAGACTTAAGGGAATCCATCGGAGAAGCTGCGGAAGGAGTTTATGCTGCTAGCTTCTGGGACTACAACTTAGAAAATGAAGAAAATATTGCATTTAGAGAAGCATATGAAGAAGCTTATGATCGACGTCCAACGATTGAAGCGTTGGAAGGTTACGATGCTACTCGTATTTTAGTGGAGACGATTGAAGAATTAAATGGAGATGTGTCCGATCCAGATAAAGTCATTGAAGTGATGTCGCAAGTAACATTTGATAGTCCACGGGGACCGTTTTCTTTTGACACTGACACGCATCACGTCATTCAAAATATGTACATTCTTGAAACCATCATGGACGGAGAACGCACGGAAAATAGCATGATTGAAACGATTGAAAACGTGCAAGACCCTGGTGAATAACTTACCAAACATCAAAATAATCTAATCATTTGGAGGTGGACAACATAGAAACGATTATTGCCCAATTCATTAACGGGCTGTCATACGGTATGTTGTTGTTTGTCATTACTTGTGGATTAGCGTTAGTATTCGGAATATTAGGAGTTTTGAATCTTGCTCACGGATCGCTGTACATGATGGGGGCTTATGTCGCCTATTCCATTACTGTTTCTTTCGGCTTTAGTTTTTGGGTTGCATTGATCATTGCTCCTCTTACTGTAGCAGTGCTTGCGCTCATCATTGAGCGCACACTGCTCCATACTACTTACAAGCTAGGTCATTTGTCGCAGGTATTATTAACCTTTGGTTTAGCTTATATTCTTCATGATTTAGCGAAATTAGTATGGGGAGCGAATGTGTTATCTATTTCTGTTCCGTCCCTTTTTTCTGGTTCTGTTTCTATCTTAGGGCAAACATTTCCTTTATATCGTCTCATTGTCATTGGAGTGGGACTAGTCCTTGCTATCGGTCTGTGGTGGATACAAAACAAGACGAGATGGGGCGCGATTATTAGAGCAGGGTTAAGTGATAGTGAAATGATTGGGGCTCTCGGAGTGAATATTCGTTTCGTCTTCACAGTCGTGTTTGTGTTAGGAGGGTTTCTCGCTGGATTTGGTGGAGTGATTGCTGCTCCTATTTTAGGACTTTATCCGGATATGGAGTTCCAAACGTTAATTCTTGCGTTAGTTGTTCTCGTTATCGGTGGCTTAGGATCCATTACCGGAACATTTACAGCTGCCATTATTGTCGGAGTTTTGGAGACTTTTGGGCGCTACCTCGTCCCTGAGATAAGCATGTTTATCATTTTTGCTTTAATGGCGGTTATTCTCATATGGCGTCCTCACGGTTTACTCGGAAAGCAGGTGACGGAAGGATGACTTATCTGAAATTTGGAATTGCGGTCCTTTTATTTGGAGCAGCACCGTTTTTCTTAGCTTCTTTTCATATTTCTTTGTTAACGGAAATTCTCATTTTGGCGATATTTGCTCTCAGTTTAAATATTCTTGTCGGCTACACAGGTCTCGTCTCTTTAGGTCATGCTGCCTTTTTTGGTGCAGGGGCTTACGCTGCCGGATTAATTGGCCAACATGTGTCGGCTGAAATCATCACTACCTTGCTTGGCGGGGTACTCGTATCGTTCATGCTTGCTCTTGTTGTAGGAATATTTTGTATGAAAGTAAATGGGTTTTATTTTTTAATGTTAACCCTCGCTTTTTCGCAAATGATTTATTCATTTATCTATCAGTCCACTACTTGGACAGGTGGATCGAATGGTTTGACAGGGATACCAACCCCTTCATTGCTCGGCTTGGAACTGTCTAACATCGTTTGGGTGTTTTATGTTACTGCTATTCTTTTCCTTCTCTTATATGCTGGCATAAGTATCTTCGTGAAATCTCCATTTGGGCGTGTATTAGTAGGAATTAAAGAGAATGAAACGCGTCTCAAATCGATGGGATATAACACCAAGATTTATCGCTATGTCGCCTTTGTTATTTCCGGGACATTAGGGGGATTATCCGGGGTGTTATTTACCTATTTTAACGGGTTTATCGCTCCAACAAACGTATACTGGACAATGTCAGGAACGGTGTTAATTATGGTGTTAATCGGTGGTGCTGGGACAATGATCGGTCCGGTTTTAGGGGCTGCGTTGATCGTTATTCTCGAAACAGTGATTGCAACGTATACGGATATGTGGATGCTACTGCTCGGTGTGATTTTTATCTTCTTTGTCATTTTCCTTCCTGAAGGGATTTACGGCGTGTGGCAAAGAAGTACACGTAAATGGTTAAAAGGAAAAATTCCTCAACCGGAACTGAAAAAAGTTGACAGGGAAAAAGTGTCTTAGGAGGTAGTGATGTGAGCACACGGTCGATATTAGAAGTAAATCACATTAATAAACGATTTGGAGGGTTGGAAATATTAAAGGATATTTCCTTTCAAGTTCAACCAGGAGAAAGAATCGGTATTATCGGCCCGAATGGCGCTGGAAAAACAACGTTCTTCAACTTACTTACTGGTGACTTAACTCCCTCCCAAGGAACGATTACCTATCAAGGAAAAGATGTGACAGACGAGCCGAATTATCAAAGAACTCGTCGTGGGATTGTAAGAACGTTTCAAAAAAACAATTTATTAGACAATCTAACGGTTTTAGATAATTTATTGCTCGTCTTACAACGAAAACATGGCTTAAAAAATACGTGGTTTCGCGTGCGCAATGAGAAAAATTATGAAGCTCTCTATGAAGAAGCGGAAGAGTTGTTAGAGACTTGGGGCTTGTATCCAGTGTCAAATAAAATAGTTAAAAATCTTTCTTACGGGGAACAGCGTCAAATTGAAATTATGCTAGGAATCGCAACAGATCCAGAGATACTTTTGCTTGATGAACCGACAGCGGGGATGTCTCAAACTGAAACGGATGAAATCGTACGTCTCCTGGATGATTTACCGAAAGATTTGACAATCATGATTGTGGAGCATGACTTAGATGTCATATTTGGCTTAGCTGAGAGGATACTTGTGCTTCATGAAGGATATATTATGAACGACGATACACCGGAAACGATTCGTCATGATGCAAGAGTAAATGACATTTATATGGGGAAAAAGGGGGTTAGTTAAACATGCTTCAAATTAACAAGCTTCATGCATATTACGGGGAAAGTCATATTTTACATCATCTATCCCTTGAAGTAGAAGAAGGAACTGTATGTGCATTGCTTGGGAGAAACGGCATGGGAAAGACGACGACCATTCATTCTATTATGGGGATGGTTCCTCGAAGAGAAGGTTCCATTCGAGTGGATGGAAAAGAGATTATTTCTGCTAAGAGCTACCAAATTTCAAAGGAAGGAGTCGGATTGGTTCCTCAAGGAAGAAGAATTTTTCCCGATCTTACGGTTTATGAAAATTTAATGACTACTTATCGATCAGCTGAAGGAGGATGGAACATAGAAAAAATATTTCACTTATTTCCTCGTCTGAGAGAAAGACAACATTCAATGGGTGGAAATTTAAGTGGAGGAGAACAACAAATGCTCTCGATTGGTCGGGCGTTAATGACGAACCCAAAACTTTTGTTATTAGATGAGCCTTCCGAAGGACTATCTCCTTTAATGGTAAATGAAGTAAGCACCATTATTAAACAGTTGAAACAAGCAGGGCTTACCATGCTGTTGGTGGAGCAAAATTTAGCAATGGCTAAGGAAATCGCTGATTACGTCTATATTTTAAACAAAGGGCAAGTCGTCTTTGAAGGGGCTTCTGATTTGTTTGATGAAGATATACAAAAACGTCACTTGGCGTTAAGTTCGTAAAAGTACATGAAAAATAAATATTTTCAGAAAAATAGGTCGCTCTGGAACAATCATCCTCCAGGCGACCTATTTCATCGTGTTAGTAAGTTTCTACTGCGGTTTTAAAAGGTTGATCCGATACTTTAATAGATTCTGTTGGACATCCTTCTTCAGCATCTAATAAATCATCTTCTAAATCATCGGATATTTCAGCGATTCCTTGATTATCGTCTAACAAGACTTGAGAAAGCCCTTCATCATCATATTCAAAAATGTCCGGAGCCGTATCTGCGCAAGCTCCACATGCGATACAAGTGTCCTTATCAACCATCGCATATTTTCCCATTTCATCGTCCTCCTTTTTATTATGATAAAACATTAAGAAAAGATGCTCGTACTGTGAAGAGGTTGTACTTTCGCTTTCGGGTCAATGAATGATTTGGCATGATTCACAGCAATTGGAGCTTCTCCAAAACCGGTAGCGATTAATTTTACTTTTCCGTCATACATGCAAATATCACCAGCGGCATACACTCCAGGGATGTTCGTCTCCATTTTTGAGTTCACGACAATGGAATTTTTATCAATTTCTAAATCCCAATGAAGCATCGGTCCTAAGGAAGAAATAAATCCGTAGTTCACAATCACTTCATCGACATGAATGAATTCTTTGTGTGCTTCATTTTTACTATGTTGAAGCACAAATTCTTGAATGCCATCTTCATCCCCGGTAAAACTTGCGGGTACAAAAGGAGTTTTTACATCCACTGTACTTTCAAAAAGCTGTTTGACGCTATGTTCGTGAGCGCGAAACTTATCTCGGCGATGAACTAACGTCACTTTATTTGCAATAGGTTCTAGCATAAGAGACCAGTCTACCGCTGAATCACCTCCGCCAAAAATAAGCACATTTTTTTGACGGAAATGTTCCATGTCCTGAATAAAATAGTGCAAATTTTTCCCTTCATATTGTTCGATGTTATCTAGTTTTAATTTCCGCGGGCTAAAAGCACCGTTTCCGGAAGTGAGTATGACTGTTTTGGAAAGATGACTGCCTTTATTTGTCGTCATTTTAATCATGTCATCATTGGTACGGATCAGGGTTTCCACCATTTCATTAAGACAAATTGTCGGGTTAAAATAATTTGCTTGTTCGATTAGTTGGTCTACGAGGTCTTGAGCTTTCACCTTTGGAAAACCTGCCACATCATAAATATATTTTTCTGGATATAGTGCAGATAACTGCCCTCCTAATTCGGGAAGGGCGTCAATGATTTTAACTTTCATTTCTCGCAGGCCTGCATAAAAAGCAGTAAACAAGCCGGTAGGCCCCCCACCAATAATGGTGATATCATACACATCTTCATGAGATGCGGGCATGAAACAACCCCCTTTTTTAATATGTTTTTTTATCTATCGTTATTTAAAGATAATACATGGAAACTTTCCTCCTGTCAATAAGAAAATAATAAAATGTTGAAACAATTTTAGAAGCCTCTTATGGTTGTTGAAAATGCTATATTTGTGAAGGGAAACGAGAAAAGGTTTAAAAAAATTTCAAAAATGAAAAAGGGATATATTAAGAGAATGAGTGAGTATTTTGTCAAAATCATGAACTTATCTTGTAAAAACAATCTATTTGAATATTTGTATTATTCCCATATCCCATTTATATTATGAATTAGTTGCGAAAGTTAAAATAACATAATTAAAAGTAGGTAAACACTTGAAGGAGGTCGTTTTTATGTCGACAGCAGTTGAAAAGAAAAATTTAACGTTGAAAAAGCAAGACGGAATTGCGGAGGTGCATATTCACGTCAATAAGTCGAATTCCTATGATTTAGCGTTTTATAAAGAATTAAATGACGCGATTGATGATATCCGTTTTGACAGTGATATCAAGGTAGCGATTTTAATGAGTGATATGCCGAAGTTTTTCTCCGCAGGGGCAGACGTGAACTTTTTGAAATCTTCGGATCCGCGTTTTAAAACCCAGTTTTGCTTATTCTGTAATGAAACGTTAGATAAAATGGCGCGTTCTCCACAAATTTGGATTGCGTGTTTAGAAGGACACACAGTCGGTGGCGGCCTCGAAATGGCGCTCGGTTGTGACCTTCGCTTCATGGGAGACAAAGCTGGAAAAATTGGTCTTCCGGAAATTAGCCTCGGTGTATTGGCGGGTACTGGTGGAACCCAGCGTCTCCTTCGTCAAGTAGGGCATTCGAAAGCGTTGGATTTAAATATTACTGGGGAGACGCTCACACCACAAGAAGCGCTTGAGATTCATTTAGTAGACCGCGTATTTCCACAAGAAGAAGTGCGTGAGAAGACGTTAGAATACGCAAGAAATATTGTGAATAGCGCAACGTATGCCGCTTCCAACATTAAACTGTCTATTATGAACGGAAAAGAAATACCGCTGAACGTAGCGATTCGCTATGAAGGGGAACTACAAAACTTACTGTTCCGCTCAAACGATGCTCAAGAAGGTCTCAGCGCATTCCTTGAAAAAAGAGAGCCTCAATGGACTGGACAGTAAAAAACAGAAACAGAATGGCGGTATCGGTATGTCCGGTAGCGTCATTCTTTTCAAAGTAACATTTCCTAAGTGTAGAGAGGGGTGTAGCTATGGAAGATAAAACACAATCATTAGAACAAGCAATAAACGAACATATTCAATCGGGCGACTCCGTAGTCATGGGAGCTTGTTTGGAGCCGATGATCCCTTTTGCTGCCGCTCATGAACTCGTCAGGCAAGAAAAGAAAGATTTGGAATTAATTGCGCCTATTTCTGATATTTTAATCGACATGTTAATTGGTGCTGGCTCTGTGAGAAAGTTAACGGCAGCGTGGGCCGGCAACGTCAGTGCAGGGCTTGGTCATAACTACCGGCGTTCGGTAGAACAAGAAATTCCCTTTCGAATTGAAGTGGAAGACCATAGTAACTTTTCCATCGGGCTTGCCCTGTTAGCAGGAGCGATGGGAGTACCCTTTCTTCCTTCGCGTTCTTTATTAGGAACAGACATTTTAAATAGTAATAAGACGATGAAAACAGAAGAATACGAGGGAGAAAAGCTTGTCTATATACCGGCACTTCGTCCAGACGTAACAGTGCTCGGTGTTCAGCGGGCGGATAAACAAGGGAATGCGCACCTGTGGGGAAATATTGGGGTCGCTCAAGATGCAGCAATGGCAAGTAAAAAAGTCATTTTACTCGCGGAAGAAATTGTGGATGGTGAGGTAATCGAAAGTGATCCGAATCGAGTGCTTTTCCCAGGATTTAAAACGACAGCGGTCGTGCATTGTCCTGCATTTGCCCACCCGTCACCTGTGCAAGGATATTATCAACGGGACCATGACTTTTTCCATTCATACCACAAAGAAACAAAAACGCGCGAAGGCTTTTTAAGCTGGCTCGACAAGTATGTGACAGGAGTAAAGAGCCACGAACAATATCTTGAAAAAGTAGGGAACGATCGTATAGCAGCTTTGAAAATAAAAAATGAACGTTTCGCAGCACCTGTAAATTACGCAGCGGAATAGAGAGGAGGAAAAATGGTGGATTATACAACGGGTGAACTTATGGTCGTAGCAGCAGCTAGGGAAATTCAAGACAAAGAAGTAGTCTTTGTTGGAATGCGCCTTCCGATGCTTGCGTTTGCCGTTGCGAAAAAAACTCACGCACCAGAAGCAGTTGGCTTTTATGAATGTGGTGTGGTGAGAGACTTCCCATCAAACGAATTGCTCTATACAATGGGAGATACTCCCAATGTGGAAGGGGCACAATGGTGTACTTCGACAAACCATTTGATGTACTTGATGCAGAGTGGTCATGTCGATTGCGGTTTTATTGGCGGGGCAGAAGTTGACAAATTTGGAAACATCAATACGTCATATATTGGAAATTATGAACAGCCGAACGTTAAGTTGCCAGGAAGCGGCGGGGCAGCTGATATCGCTTCTTTATCCAAACGTCTTCTCGTCATTATGAACCACGAGAAAAGAAGATTTAAAGAAAAAGTGGACTATATTACGTCTCCTGGTGCAGGGGAAGGTGGAGAATGGCGAAAAGACCAAGGACTTCCACGGGGAGGAATTGGTGCTTTAATCTCTACTCTAGGGGTGATGCGACCTGGAAAAAACAATGAATTAGAGCTAGTAAGTATTCATCCCGGAGTGACCTTGGAAGAAATAAAAGATAATACAGGTTGGGATGTGAAAACAGCTATTAATTTTGAAGAGACACCACCACCGAAGCCTGAAGAACTAGAAGTTATCCGTTCTATTGATCCGAATGGATTTTGGACAGGGCAATAAGGGGGAAGGATATGAGGACAAATGAGATAAAATTTCTTGTGAACTGGGGAGACACGGACATGGCAGGGATCGTGTACTACCCCAACTACATGAAGTGGTTTGACATTGCAGGGCATCACTTTTTTCGGAGCTGTGATCTTTCTCCATCAAGATTAGAACAAGAAGAGATTATTCTACCTATTTTAGACGTTCGTTGTACATTTGTAAAACCATTATATTATGAAGACGTGATTACTGTACGGACTCGTGTCAATGAAATAAACAATAAAACGATAAAATTAAATCATGAAGTGTGGCGCGGCGAGGAACGGACCGGTTTTGGATATGAATTAAGAGGATGGGTAAAAAAAGAAAAACAAGGAATAAAAGCGGTTCCTATTCCTGAAAAAGTAAGAAGTATATTAAATCATGACGTTCATACGAAATCCGATATAACGCAACCGTTATTTAATGCATAGTATGGCATATTCCTCTATAATGATAGTATAACTTAGAAACGAAATAACGGACGGTGACTGACGATGAAACCTAGAGCATTGCTATTTACACTATATGGGGAGTATGTTCAATACTATGGTGGAGAAATTTGGGTAGGAAGTCTGATTCAGTTAATGAAACAATTTGGAGTATCAGAGTCCTCTGTGAGAGGTGCTCTTTTAAGAATGGTTCAAAAAGATTTAATGAAAGTTCGCAAAATCGGTAATAGAAGTTATTATTCCTTTACCCCACAAGGTCAAAGTCAGACAGAAGATGGGGTGAATAGAGTGTATGGGGAGCGTCCTTTTGAGTGGGACAACACTTGGCGAATTTTAACTTATTCCTTTCCTGAAGAAAAAAGAGATTTACGAAATGAAATTAGAAAAGAATTGATGTGGATAGGTTTTGGGGCGATTTCAAACAGTACGTGGGTCAGCCCTAATCCGCTTGAAAGTCAAGTGCTTGAGATGATGGAAAGATATGAACTTCATGACTACATGATGCTGTTTAGCTCATCTACGGTTCTTTCTCATTCGAATGATTGGATTGTCAATAAAGGCTGGAATTTAGATGAAATATCACGAGAATATGAAAAATTTATTGAACAGTATTCCGATAAATTTGAAGAGCTACAAAACAAGGCGCTAAATAATACATTGACAGATCAAGAAAGTTTTATTGAAAGAACCCAACTTGTTCATGAATATCGCAAGTTTTTATTTAAAGATCCTGGTTTTCCTGCTGAATTGTTGCCGGATCATTGGAAAGGAACAGAAGCGAGAGAATTGTTTTGGAAAATTCATCAATTAATCACTATTCCATCGGTTCGCTTTTTTGAATCTATTTTTGAACCAGCGCCAGATCGAGAAGTTGAGATAGATAGAGATAAAGCAATTAACCCATTTGACAAAGTACAAGTTTGACATATTAGTAATACGAGCGCTCGCTCACATATTCCATGAACCATTTTTTATTACTGTTGAGGTGGATAAGTATACAGATGAAAAAAAGAGTGACAGAACAGTTAGGTATTCGTTACCCAATTATTGAAGGAGGAATGGCCCACGTTGGAGACGGACGACTGGCTGCAGCTGTTACAAATGCTGGTGGTTTAGGACAAGTTGCAGTATCAGGTTTTTCACCTGAACGCTTCCGGGAACAACTTCAAATTGCTTCCACTCTGACTTCTGGGCCTCTTAGCGTAAATGTACCGTTAGGAAAATTTTTTGATTATGAACGTTATTTTCCCATCATTGAGGAAATGAAAGATCATATATCAGCCATTAGTCTTTCTTCAGGAGATCCTAGACCACATATCCCTTTTTTGAAGAATCTCGGTTTAACAGTCATGGTTGTCGTCGCTTCAGTAAAGCATGCGATTCATGCAGAAGAGGGAGGCGCTGATATGATTGTTTGTGAAGGGGTGGAAGCCGGTGGAAGAAACAGTCCACAAGAGTTAACTCTTTTTTCTCTTTTACCGGCGATTACAGCGAATACATCCCTTCCGGTCATTGCTGCAGGAGGAATAACAAACGGGAAAGCGATGTTTGGTGCATTTTCTTTAGGTGCAGAAGGGATACAAGTAGGCACGAGGTTTATCGCGACGAAAGAAAGTCCTGCCCACCCTTTTTACAAACGTGCCCTCGTGGAAGCGAGTGATGAGGATACGACGATTATTGAAAGAAGTATCGGAGGTGTAAACCGCGTACTTCTCAATGATTTCGTCAAAAAAATTCAAACAGCAGAAAAAAGAAATGCATCAGACATAGAACTTTTCAACTATATTAATGGACAACGCAATCGAATTGCAGCTATCGATGGAAAGATGGATGATGGCTGGGTTCATTCGGGACAAGGAATTCATTTCATTACGGAAATCGCATCAGTAGATCAAGTGATACGTAAATACATGGAAGACTTTCATAAGGCGTATGAAGAGGTCAAACAGAAAATGAATACGGTATCCATCTTGTAATGAAGGAGGTAAGTGGGAAATGAATGATGATTACATTACTTTACACGTAGAAGATCACGTTGCTTGGTTAACATTACACCGTGAGCCGATGAATATTTTGAATATTCAAATGATGAAAGAAATAGGACAAGCTTTAGAGTCCGTTTTACAAATGGAAGACAATTTGAATGCTTTCGTCATACAGGCAGAAGGAAAGGTGTTTTCCGCAGGAGTAGCAGTTGAAGATCATGTAGGAGAACTTGCAGAGCCGATGATCCATGCTTTTCATAAAATATTTCATCTTTTAGCTAAAATTAGTTGTCCAACAATCGGTGTTGTAGAAGGCGCGGCTATTGGGGGAGGTTGTGAGTTGGCCACATTTTGTGACATTACCTTCGTATCGGAAAATGCCAAACTAGGTCAACCGGAGATTAATTTAGGGTTATTTCCCCCTTTATCTGCAGCGTATTTCCCATGGTTAATGGGATATAACAAAACAATGGAAATGTTACTAACCGGAAAAAATATAACGGCGGAAGAAGCACAAGAAATCGGATTAATAAATAAAGTTGTAAAACCGGAAGAAATGAAAGAAGAGTTGAACAATTTTCTTGACAATTTAAAAGCAAAAAGCCGTCCAGCTTTACGTTTGACAAAAAAGGCGGTTCGTCGTTCCATGGCTACTTCGATTTCCAGCACACTTAGCGAAGTAGAACAAATATATTTGTGGGAACTCATGACAACCGAGGATGCCAAAGAAGGGCTGGATTCTTTTATGGAAAAACGTGAACCGGAGTGGGTTCACAGTTAGGAGGCAATGATGGATATTAAAGAAATTGAGGGGCTTGGCTACCGTATTGGTATTCCGATACCTTTTCCGATGAAATATGTCTATTGTTACTTATTTCCTCAAGATGACGGATACGTGCTTATTGATACTGGCATAAACGATGAAAACGCGCGCGCGGCTTGGGAGTCAGTATTTAAAAAGCTTCGCATGCATCCGCGGGAAATAAAAGAAATCTACGTGACACATTTTCATCCGGATCATAGCGGCCTTGCTGGTTGGTTACAACAAAAAACAGGGGCAATTGTTTACATGCATCCGTTCGATTATCAAGCGATGTTACACGTTTGGGGAGAAGATGGAAACCAAGCCAATTTAATCAAACAAATGGTCATTCGCCACGGGACTCCTGTTGCGTTGGGAGAAAAGATAGAAACGCAGATGAATCGGTTACAAGTGGCTCCCCTACCTTATGTCTCTTCATTGCCGTCTCGAGCGGTATTTGCTCAAAGAGAGTGGGAGATTTATCATACTCCAGGGCATAGTGACGGGTTCATTACTTTTTATGATCCGAAAGAAAAGTGGTTATTGTCTTCTGATCTCATTTTAGATCCAATCACACCAAATATTAGTGTATGGCCCCGTAT
Source organism: Aliibacillus thermotolerans (assembly GCF_027853235.1). Lineage (GTDB taxonomy): Bacteria > Bacillota > Bacilli > Bacillales > Marinococcaceae > Aliibacillus > Aliibacillus thermotolerans. The sequence goes on along the minus strand of NZ_WKJG01000061.1, from coordinate 124,143 downwards.
GAGTGAGCGACCATTACATGATTATATCTCTTCCCTTCATAAAATCAGAAAAATCCCGGTAAAAGCGGCTTTGACGTCACACGGGGAACTTGTCAATGATGTGAAGAAACGAATTGATGAGCTTATCGTTCATCATGAAAAAAGATTGACGGATATTAAAAATATGGCTGATGGAAGCACTGCATATCAAATTGCCGCTCATCTTTTTCGCCACCGCCAATTAAATGCACATCAGTGGCGCTTTGCTATTGCTGAAACGTTGGCGCACCTTTACTATTTGGAGGAAGAAGGACAAGCGGAGAAGCGAAAAGGATCAAATGGTAATTATTATTATGAGCTGAAAATGGTAGAAAAAATTTAAATCACAACCGTAAAAATTACGTCCGTATAAAAAACATAACAAAAACTATTGACACAAATATTTGGATGATTTATATTATTAAATAAATACGAAAAATAAAAAAACGTATTGATAAGGTGGTGGATAAAGTCAAAAATGCAAAGTAACCACATTGTCCAAGGAAGTGCAATCGTTTTCAAATAGTGAATGTCACAAAGTCTACTTTTTATTATTTTACACATTGGATTCATTCGGTTGTACGGAAATCAAGAAGGGTTTTGGAAACGAATACAAGGGGATTAGAAATATTCGTCAAGGGGAGGCTTCTTAAAATGATGAGTTATAAGGAAAAAGTAATAGAAGGCACAGAAAAATATTGGAACATGCTAAAAGAAGTAGCGGATCCAGAATTTCCAATCAGTGTTGTTGATATGGGTCTAATACGGGGGATTGAAAAACGTAATAATTCATTGACGGTGACAATGACGTTCACTTCCACAGGATGCGGTTGCATGGACTGGATTGAAAATGATGTGAGAGAAAGGTTGCTTCAAGCAGAGGAAATTGAAAGTGTAGAAATTAAGGTCACTTGGGATCCAGCCTGGACGATCAATGATATGACAGAAGAAGGAAAAAACAAAATGAAATATTGGGGAGTTAGTTCCTGATTCACACGGTTTCCCGATGGGTTATTTGATTAGGAAAGGAGCAGTTTAGATGGCTCATAAAAATAAAAATGCTCTCGTTCAATTAGCAGAGACGATGGCGGATAATAAATACGTGATGGGAAATCGGTTAGTAGAAGTCGGGGTGAGCGGTCCTACGATAGAAGCAACCCTTTCTTCTATCTCTTTGTCCCAAGGGGAACTAAGTCACGCGAGACTTTTATATCGCTGGTCAAATGACATGCAAGGATTGCAAACTAAAAAAGTGAAAGCAGTGAAGCAACCGGAAAAAGTTTTTCCACAAATGAAAGAAGCTACTAATTGGATAGAATTAATTGTCGGTTTGTATGTAAATAACGTTGCTATTCAAGCCGTCTTGAGAGAAATAATGAAAAACAAACAACAAGAACTCAATCTGCAATTTTCAAAGATGATGATTGAACTAGAAGATCATTTAACTTATGCAAAAGAATGGTGTCACTTGTTGATTCATGATAAAGGATCCATTCCGAAAAAGTTTGTCGAAAATCTAGAAAGAGCAGTGCAACCGGTTGAAAAATGGTTGAATGAAGTAGAAAATAATAAAGAATTACAACAATTGGGCGTCATTTCTCAAGATAGTAATCTTACTTCACTATTTAAAGAAACGATAGCAACATTGCCAGTCACTCGTACTGGTCAACGTGTTAGTTAGTCAAACTGAGACAATGAACGAAGGGTGCAGTCGTAATGTTAAATACAGTCACAAAGAGCGCAGTAATCGGATCCGGAACGATGGGGGTAGGTATTGCACAAGTCCTCATTCATGGCGGCATTCCTACTGTTCTGTATGACTTATCTGAAGAGCAAGCGAGAAAAGCAAAAGAGACATTGATTAAGCGATTCAGTAGACTAGTAGAAAAAGGAAAAATGTCTGAAGTGGAAAAAGATAAAGCGTTAGGGCGCTTACAAGTAACAACGGATATCAGACAGGTATATAGAGTTGGGGTGATTATTGAAGCGGTTCCCGAAAATATCGAAATGAAACAGTCGATATTTAAGGAATTAGAAGAAAATTGTCCGGATGACACTCTCTTTGCGACAAACACGTCTTCTTTATCCGTGACAGAAATCGCCGGTGTGTTGAAACGACCTTCTAGACTAGCGGGACTTCATTTCTTTAACCCGGCACCACTCATGCCACTTGTTGAAATCATTAAAGGAACGGATACATCCAAAGAAACGATTCATTTGCTGCAACAGTTTGTAACCCAAATAGGAAAAACAGCTGTTATTTGTCAAGATACACCAGGGTTTATCGTGAACCGCATCGCTCGACCATTTTACAATGAAGCCCTTCGCATTGAGAAGGATAACATTGCAAGTGTAGAAAAGATTGACAGAATTTTAAAAATAATCGGAGGATTCAAAATGGGTCCTTTTGAACTCCAAGACTTGATCGGAATCGACGTCAATTTTGCAACTACAAAAACGGTTCACAACAGCTTTTATGGAGAAAGTCGCTTCCGCCCCCAATATCAACAGGAAAGAATGGTGCAAGCAAAGCGCCTCGGGCGAAAAACGGGAGGAGGGTTTTATCGTTATGAATCCAGTTAACATCCTGATTATGGGAAATAACCGCCTCGCCTCCTCTCTTTCCGAATGTTGGCAGTTGAACAATTATCACGTGGTTCATCATCTGGAGAACATGGAAAAGGTAAACTTTGTGATTGAAACGGAAAATTTAGATAAAGAAACGAAGCAAATGCAACTGGGCGACATCGAAAAAAGCATTTCCAAGGACACTCCCATTTTAACTACAACCCTTGGATGGTCGGCGACAGAAGTTGCTTCATGGCTGATGTATCCAGAAAGAGTTATAGGATTTGCAGCTTTTGATAATGTGAAAGATGCACCGGGAATTGAAGCGGTACTCCCTTTACAAGGAAAAGAAAGTTATCTCTTGTACGTGACGGAACAATTCAAGCAAATTGGGAAAGAAGTAATCGAAGTAGACGAAGATGAACCGGGACTCGTATACCCTCGCATCCTTTCCATGATTGTAAATGAAGCAGCTTATGCACTGATGGAACAAACGGCTTCTGCAAGAGATATTGATCGAGCGATGAAGTTAGGAACAAATTATCCTGCCGGACCATTAGAATGGGCAGCTGAAATTGGGATTGATAATGTTTATGCTGTACTTCAAGGGTTGTATCAACATTTAGGAGAGGAAAGATATCGCCCTGCTTCTCTTATAAAAAAACTCGTCTATGCAAATTGGATTGGTCACGCTACTAAAAAAGATTTTTATTATTTTGAAAAGAGAAAAAATAAAGAATTTACAAAAATGTAGTAAATAAAACATCAGCTTCGTCAATGAAAAAGTTGAAGGAGGATATGAATGGCTGAAAGTGTAGCACAATCAAAGCTCATAAAAAAAGAATACAATCTTTTTATCAATGGGGAATACGTTGAGCATTCAAGTGGGGAATATTTTGAGACACATAATCCTGCCACTGGGGAAGTGCTTGCAAACGTAGCAAAAGCATCGAAAGAAGATGCAGATCGCGCCGTAAAAGCTGCTCGCCAAGCATTTGATCATGGAAAATGGCCAAGAATGACAGCAGCAAGACGGGCAAGAGTGTTAAATAAAATTGCTGATGTGATGCGCAGTCGCTTTCGTGAATTAGTCGAAGCGGAAGTGTTAAACAGTGGAAAAACGGTTGCTGCTGCCGAGGGACAAATCACACAAGCAATTGAAGACTTCGAATTTTATGCTGGTGCCATTAGCACATTCGGTGGAAGAACGAACCCGATGCCAAATGGTTTCTTTAACTACACCCAAAAGGAACCGGTGGGTGTTTGTGCACAAATCATTCCTTGGAACTATCCGCTCATGATGGCTGCATGGAAAGTGGCTCCGGCATTAGCAGCAGGTTGCACCATTGTATTGAAACCAGCTAGTTATACACCTATCACCGCTTATATGCTTGCAGATATTTGTCAAGAAGCCGGAGTTCCTCCAGGAGTATTAAATGTGGTTACCGGCAGTGGTTCTGAAATTGGTCCGTTTTTAATTGAACACCCAGAAGTGGACAAAGTGGCATTCACTGGAGAGACGGAGACAGGAAAAGATATTATGGCGCGAGCTTCTGACACTTTAAAGCGCGTAACATTGGAGCTAGGCGGTAAATCTCCAAGCATCATTTGTGATGATTGTGACTTGGAAGCGGCAGTGGACGGTTCTTTATTCGGAATATTCTATAATTCCGGCCAATCTTGTGAAGCCCGATCACGCATCTTTGTTCATGAAAATATCTATGACGAATTTATGGAGCGATTTATTGAGAAAACGAAACGAGTCAAAGTCGGAAACCCATTTAATAAAGAAACACATATGGGAGCATTAATTTCTAAAAGTCATGAAGAAACAGTAGACAGTTATGTAAAACTTGCAAAAGAAGAAGGGGGAGAGGTTCTATACGGTGGAAAGCGTCCCGATGGACCGGAATTTGAAAACGGTTATTGGTACATGCCTACTATTATTGGAAATGTGACGAATGATATGAAAGTTGCGCAAGAAGAAATATTCGGTCCTGTCGTGGTGGTGATGAAATTTCATGACGAAAAGGAGGTGTTAGAACGAGCAAATGATACGATTTTTGGTCTAGGCTCTGCCGTGTGGACAAAAGATCACGGGAAAGCACACCGATTAGCGTCAGGCTTAAGAGCTGGAATTGTCATGGTAAACAATCCGATTTCGGCATTTCCGGGTACTCCGTTTGGTGGATATAAACAATCTGGTTTCGGGCGTGAACTGAGTGTAGAAACACTTGATTTATATTCGGAAACGAAGAGTGTCGTCTCCTATGTAGGAGAAAAGCATTTAAATATTTTGGGAGTTAAATAGGAAATGATGCTTTATTTTAGAAAAAATAACTTTTAACTAATTTTAGGAGGAGATTATATGAGTACAACAGAAGTAGCAAAAAAGAATTTAACGTTGAAAAAGCAAGACGGAATTGCGGAGGTGCATATTCACGTCAATAAGTCGAATTCCTATGATTTAGCGTTTTATAAAGAATTAAATGACGCGATTGATGACATCCGTTTTGACAGTGATATCAAGGTAGCGATTTTAATGAGTGATATGCCGAAGTTTTTCTCCGCAGGGGCAGACGTGAACTTTTTGAAATCTTCGGATCCGCGTTTTAAAACCCAGTTTTGCTTATTCTGTAATGAAACGTTAGATAAAATGGCGCGTTCTCCACAAATTTGGATTGCGTGTTTAGAAGGACACACAGTCGGTGGCGGCCTCGAAATGGCGCTCGGTTGTGACCTTCGCTTCATGGGAGACAAAGCTGGAAAAATTGGTCTTCCGGAAATTAGCCTCGGTGTATTGGCGGGTACTGGTGGAACCCAGCGTCTCCTTCGTCAAGTAGGGCATTCGAAAGCGCTGGATTTAAATATTACTGGGGAGACACTCACACCACAAGAAGCGCTAGAAATTCATTTAGTTGACCGCGTATTTCCACAAGAAGAAGTGCGTGAGAAGACGTTAGAATACGCAAGAAATATTGTGAACAGCGCAACGTATGCCGCTTCCAACATTAAACTGTCTATTATGAACGGAAAAGAAATGCCACTGAACGTAGCGATTCGCTATGAAGGGGAACTACAAAACTTACTGTTCCGCTCAAACGATGCTCAAGAAGGTCTCAGCGCATTCCTTGAAAAAAGAGAGCCTCAATGGACTGGACAGTAAGTGTTGAAAGAAAGAGAGGTACATGTGAGGCTACGGGTCACAGGACCCATGGTCTCCTCTTTCTGTTCCGTTTGTTGTAAGCGTTATCAATATCGTGTCTAACTTAAACTTGATGCCTTACACCCAGATAATCATAAAGAGTCTAATATTGCATGGGAGGCGTATTATGATTGGTTCGATGGAAGAACTGAAAGGGCTGAAAAAAACGTATAATGCAGCCTATCGGTTCATAGATACAAATGTGAAAGAAGGATTAGGGAATAAAGAGGCAATTGTATGTGGGAATGAAAGTCTTACTTATCATGAGATTGCAAAACGAATAAATCAGTTCGGCAATGCTCTTTTGGATATTGGTGTAGAACCTGAAAATAGAATATTACTTGTCACATACGATTCCCCAGAATTTATTACTACTTTTTTTGGAGCGATAAAGATAGGAGCAATTCCTATTCCTGTCAATACAATGATGAAGCCTCACGATTATGAATATTTTTTAAATCACAGTCGTGCGAAAGTGTTAGTTGTTCATGAAGATATTTGGGAGCATTTAAAGGATCATCAGGATCGTTATTTATTTTTAAAACACGTGATCGTCATTTCTGAAGGAGGAAATAAGAGCACAGAATATATTGATTTCCATCACTTTGTAAACAGTGCTTCTGACCAATTGACAGAAGAATACTACACTACCGCAGAAGACATTGCATTTTGGTTATATAGTTCAGGTAGTACAGGGAATCCGAAAGGTGTTTTGCATCGGCAAGAAAGTATGGAAGCATGTTACGAAAATTATGCAAGGAAAATATTGCATATGAAAAAAGAGGATAAAGTTTTTTCTGCCTCAAAATTATTTTTTGCCTATGGATTGGGAAATGGTTTATATTTTCCATTCGGAGCAGGTGCTACTACGATCCTGCTAAAAGAAAGGCCAACACCAGAGAGAGTATTTGAGTTAATTGAAAGGGAAAAACCCACTATTTTCTTCGGTGTTCCTACGCTTTATGGAGCGATGCTTAACTATATTTCTGAAACGGGCCGAGTTCCTGACCTTTCTTCTGTTCGTGTCTGTGTCTCTGCAGGTGAACCTCTACCTGCTAGTTACTTTGAAAAGTGGAAAGAAATCTTTCATTTAAATATTTTAGACGGTATTGGCTCTACCGAAGCCCTTCATATTTATCTCTCAAACCGAAATGATAACATCAAGGCAGGAAGCACAGGAAAATTAGTGCCAGGCTACAAGGCGAAAATAGTCAATGAGTTAGGGGAAGAACTGCCACCGAATGAAATTGGTGACTTACTGATTAAAGGAGATAGCATCACTTCTGGATACTGGCTAAACAAAGGAGAAAATCATCACAAATTTAAGGGAGAGTGGATGCATACCGGGGATAAATATTACCAAGATGAGGAAGGCTATTTTTGGTATAGCGGTCGTTCCGACGATATGATGAAAGTCGGAGGAATATGGGTATCACCAGTGGAAGTAGAAACGACATTGTTATATAGAGAAGATGTATTAGAAGTGGCAGTTGTCGGGGAAAAGAACAAAGCGAATCTCGTTTATCCGAAAGCTTATATCGTACTTAAAAATAAAGAAGATGCTTGTGAAGAATTAAAAGAAACGATGAAGCTACATGTAAAGCAAAATCTTGCTCCGTATAAATATCCACGGGAAATTGAGTTCGTAGATGAGCTTCCGAAAACTGCAACCGGGAAAATTCAACGATTTAAATTAAGAACAAAATAGAAATAGAGTACCATTTTTGTGGATTTTTCCCTACTTCATTCCTTAAGTTTACTCACCGAAAACGTCAACATGTTTCTCGTCTGCAACTTCGGATGCACGTGCGAATAGTAAACAGGTCGGTCGACGCAAGAGAAAGCTTCCTGGCATCATGAGACCATTCAGTGGGAGTTTGAGGCGAAATGTGGTCGCATGGATCTTTTATGTGACAATTCATTGCATCGTTTTCGTAAAAATAGGTCGTATGAAGACCTATTTTTATCCCAATTTCTTCCAATGTTGACATTCATACGACCGTTCCATCGGTGTTTTACAAAATAAAGCGTCGCATGAAACGTTCATGGGACGCTTCATCTTCTTTTCTAAAGCGAAATTGGTCGCATGAAGCATCAAAGCGCTCCAAATCACCTATTTATTGATAATTTTAGCCTTCTTGGGACCATTCCTGATCAGATTGTATAAATAAAGTGTCGCATGACGAGTGCATACGACACTTTATTCCTCTATAGGATGAAATATTAGTCTCATCTTCTCTTAAAATTTCCCTTGGCGGTAATCTAAGAAGGCTTGTCTAATTTCTTCTTCTGTGTTCATGACAAAAGGTCCTTGGGCGACCACTCTTTCTTTTATCGGTTCTCCTGCATATAAGATCGCATGAAGAACATCAGAGGTTGTTTTTACGGAAAGAGTGCTATTTTCTTCTTGTGTTCCGTTCCCGGGACCGAGCCAAAGGACGTGATTTTTTTCTCCTTTTTGTGCTCTTTCACCAAATATTCCATTACCTTCTAGAATATAAAGAAAACCGTTATAAGAAGCAGGAATATCGATGGTTGTCTCCGCTTCCGGCTCCATCATCATATCGAGCATCATGATGGGTGTATAGTTTAACGTTGGGGCTTGTTTCCCTTTGTAAGTACCGGAAAAGATGCGGATGCTTGTGCCTTGTTCTTTCATTAACGGCATATCTTGTTGATAAAGATCTTGATAACGAGTGTCGGTCATTTTGTTTTTGGCGGGTAAGTTTATCCATAATTGAAGACTGTGAACGGTTTGATCCCCAACAGGTTCTTCTGCGTGAAGAATTCCCTTTCCTGCAGTCATCCACTGAACGTCTCCTTTTTTTAATATCCCTTCCCCACCATGATTATCTTTATGATGAAGCTCGCCGTCCACGACATACGTAACAGTTTCTATTCCGCGATGTGGATGAAATCCGAACGTTCCTTTCTGAAACCAATCTTCGGCCATGATTAGAAATGGATCAAACTCTTCCCAACGACCTGGTTCTAATACCCAACCTTGCGTGTGCGACGGACTATTTTGAGTGTGGGTGACCTTCCACTGTTTCGAAATTTCCCTTTTCATTCCATCACCTCAACCTTTTTCCATATTCTTATCTATCAGTGTATCATGAACAGAAGGGACAACTATATTTTTTTGGGGAAAAGCATGTATAATGAAACAAGGATTTACATGATTTTCCGCGGAGGGATTGGATGAAGTTGCTTGCAGTTCAACCATACGTTCAAGTTCGTCGTGTCGTGTCTAGCATTGATCAAACGGAAGAGGAAGAACTCAGAGAGCTCCAACTATACGACGATCGCATCAAAACGAAATATCGAGAGTTTCCGATAGCGGATGTTCTTGATATGTCTTATCGCCCCATTGGAAAAAGTGGAGGATTGCTTTATTTACACACGTTAAAAGGAGTCTATTCATACTATGTGTTGTCTTCGCCTAAGGAATTCATCGACGTGTTTTATGAACATCCATTTCACTCATAAGCATTCACTTTATTTAACGTTTCAATTAAGTGATGAAAAAATGGTTTTACGATAAAGTCTTTTGCACCTAAATTGATTGCTTCGATCATATGATTTTTCGTACCGAGTGCAGAACACATAATGACTTTTGCTTCTTCGTCGTAGGATAGTATTTCTTTTAAAGCAGACAGCCCATCTTTTACAGGCATCACGATATCAAGAAGCACGATATCCGGTTTTTCTTTCTTATATTGTTCAATGGCGTCTTGTCCATTATTAGCAAGCAAACTCACTTTGTAATTGTTTTGTTGTTCAATAACATTTGTAAGGAACTTTTGCATAAAGACAGAATCATCAGCGATCAATATTGTTTTCATCGTTACTACCTTCTTTTTTCATTGGTTTGATATCGTATCGACACGCAGACAAGGAAATGCTAACCCACACAAAATATATGTCGGCATTTCATCAATGAATGTAAATGGTGTATTACTATTTTACTATTTTTCGATAAGGTTTTGGGAATGTTTGACTATTACCGCTTATTTTTTTGGAGAGGATTTTCTGCATTACGATAAAATAACCCCGCGAAAATTCCCTTCAACTTTTGTCGGATATATGAAACAATATGGTAGACCGGAACGAGAGGTATTCAGAAGGGAGGATGAGAAATGGAGGCAACAAGTGATGATCGTTTGTTTTCGATGCTCATATACGTTATTAGTTTATTTTTTCCGGTATTAGGTCCGTTAATTATTTGGCTTATTAAAAGAGATGATTCAGATTTTATTGATTATCACGGGAAAGAATACTTTAATTTTCTTATTTCTTTTACTATTTATGGAATCATTGCTGGGTTGTTAATTTTTGTATTAATAGGACTTCTGTTAGCACCGATCGTTGGGATTGTTGCATTTATACTTACAATTATTGCGGCAGTGAAAGCTTATCAAGGTGATATGTACCGTTTCCCTTTCATTTTTCGTTTAATTAAGTAAGGAAAAATGAAGCAGAAAGGATGCTCCTTTCTGCTATTTATGTGGCAAAAAGATGAGGAAGATTACGCTTCTAGTACGAGTCGTTCGAGTTCAAGGGGTTGCACCGGTTCGCCATTTTTATAGGCACGCATGTTTCCGCCTGAAATTTCATCAATTAATATAATGTCTCCGTCGGATGATCGTCCAAATTCCAGCTTAATATCATAGAGCTCAATATTTTTTTTCAAAAGTTCCTCTTTCACGATATCGCTAATTTGTTTCGTTAATTGTTTTAATGTGTCATATTCTTTTTCGGTTAAAATACGAAGCATGACAAGGGCTTCTTTACTAATGGGAGGATCTCCTCGTTCATCATCTTTTAGCGTCATCTCGATGAAACCATCAAGTGGTTGACCTTCCTCCGCATATTTTCCATAACGACGCAGAAAACTACCGACAGCTCGGTAACGGCAAATGACTTCCAGACCTTCTCCAAAAACAGACGCCGGCTTTACCGTCATTGTCTGTTTGTCCATATTCGCATCTATGTAATGGGTCGGGATATTTTTTTCTTGTAATTTTTCAAAAAAGAATGTGGTGAGTCGTAGTCCTGCTTTCCCTGCCCCTTCCATGGATAACCCGACTGTATTTGCTCCGGGATCAAAAACACCATCTTCACCGGTGACGTCGTCTTTAAATTGTAGGACGTAGTTCCCATCTTCTCGTTCATATACGTCTTTCGTTTTTCCTTTATACTTTAGTTTCATATTTCCAATCCTTTCTCCGCATAGATAAAAGAAGCCTATGCTTATTATGAATGTTTTTCGATGGATAAATCAACTCCTACAAAAATAAAATGAGTTGTCAGAAAAAGTGATACCTGTGGTACGATGGGGTTTAGGAGGTTGATACAGATGAGTGAAGAGCAATCTTTCGTACTTTCTTTAGAAGATGATTTATTTATACGAGGGGAAGTACATGCACCAAGTAACAGAGAAAAGGCACCGGTAGTGATTATTTGTCATGGTTTTAAAGGATATAAAGATTGGAACTTCTTCCCTTACACAGCGACAACGTTAGCAAAGCACGGTTTTTATGCCATTCGCTTTAACTTTTCGATGAATGGTGTGAAAGGAGATGACTTTGATGAACTGGAAAAATTTGCTGAAAATACGTATTCAAGAGAGTTAAATGATTTGCACGTGTTAATGGAAAAAATGGAACAAAGAGAGCTTCCTTATGCAGAATTTTTTGATTTGGAACGTGTTGGGATACTCGGTCATAGTCGTGGTGGGGGAGACAGCGTTTTATTCGCTTCAGAAAGTAAGCGGATACAAGCGGTGGTGACATGGAATGGAATTTCGCAAGTAGATATTTGGGGCGATGATTTTCGAAAGCAAGTGTTTACAGAGGGAGTCGGCTACGTGGAGAACAAACGGACAAACATTCAAATGCCGATTAAACGCAATGTGTTTGATGATATAGAAAAGAATAAAGAACGATTTGACATATTGGGGAAAATTTCAAATATTAAAGTACCTATACTGATTGTGCAAGGAGATGCAGATCTGGAACGGCTGGTCGAAGGGGCGAAAAAAATGCATGAAAAAGCACCTCACAGTCAACTGATGATGATAAAAGGTGCAGGTCATACTTTTAATGCTAGCCATCCGCTTATGACCATACCGGAAGAATTGGAAGAAGCGTTAAATGAAACGACGCGCTTTTTCACAGAGTCACTAAAATGAGGAAAGGAAGAAATGTGATGGAGTGGACGCCGGAAAAAGCATACGCTTTTCTGCAAGAGATTTACACTGATGAACTGATGCAACAAGAAAAGCGCCACGTATTTCAACTAGCCCAAAACAAAATGAAACAGTTGCTTCGTACGCTATCCATCGAAGAAGCGATAGAACCATATGAGAAACGTTTGGCTCGTTTTAAAGAATATGCGTCGATGCCCGGAGATACGTTGTTTTGGTCGATGCAACATCTCTTTAATATCGCTCGAGGTGAAAAAGATAACAATCCTATCGAGACAAAAAAACATGTAACACGCATTTATGAAACGTTATTTGTTCCAGCAGGACGGAAAGTACCCATCATCCCGGACTCTTTTTGGAAAACCCCGCTTGGGATTGCTTGTCAAATCGCTGAAGATGGGATTGAATCGGTGTATCCGATTCTTGATGAAATGAAAAATTCGTAATGATGATCTTTCGCACTCCTTCTCTTATTGCTTGAAGTGGAGAAGGGGTATTTGCTGTTATTGAGCATTTTTATAGGATATGCTATAGAAAAGTAATAAACTTGATGAAAAATGGTTCATGCTTGGAAAAGTAAGAGGAATGATTTTCCATCCATGAGTTGTGCAATCACGCCCTGAATACGACTAGGAACACACCTTCAGTTTTTGAACATTGTTTATGTAAGCACACTTCCACGTACTATTTCATACGAGTCTCAAGAATGTGCTCGTATTTTCTCCAAACCTTTTTTCTTTGTTTAAATGAACGTACTTGGGAATTTGCTTATAAAAGGGAATAACAGGATAGTTATGATATGATAAGACAAGTGTGAATCCGATTCGTTGATTATATTGGGGGAGAAAACATGTTTCATACATCCACCTCATTGAAAAATGCCATTAAACAAGTAGAACAAGTAGTGGTAGGAAAAAGAGAGGCCATAGAATTAAGTTTTACCGCTTTATTAGCAAAAGGTCATGTGCTTTTAGAAGACGTTCCGGGAGTTGGAAAAACGATGATGGTCCGAGCCATTGCCCGTTCCATTGGTGCCGAGTTTAAACGAATTCAATTTACGCCAGATTTATTACCTTCCGATGTGACAGGAGTCTCGATATACAATCAAAAAACGGAACAATTTGAATTTCGTCCTGGTCCGGTGATGAGCAATGTAGTACTAGCCGACGAAATTAACCGTACCTCCCCGAAAACCCAGTCTGCACTCTTGGAAGCGCTGGAAGAAGGAAACGTGACGATTGATGGTGAGACGAGACCACTCCAGTCTTTCTTTTTTGTCATGGCGACGCAAAATCCAATTGAATATGGAGGAACGTATCCCTTACCGGAAGCCCAATTAGATCGTTTCTTAATGAAGTTAAAATTAGGTTATCCATCGTATGAGGAAGAATTAGAAGTATTGGAACGGGTGAGAATGAATCATCCAATTGAACATGTAGAGGAAGTATTAACGATAGAAGAAATTTTAACGATGCAACAACAAGTAAGAGAGGTATATATAGACGATTCCTTAAAGCAGTATATTGTGGATATTGTCACTGCGACAAGAAATCACAAAGATGTCTATGTGGGAGTCAGTCCACGTGGATCCATCGCGTTAATGAGAGCTGCTCAAGCGCACAGCTTTTTAAAGGGAAGAGATTATATCATTCCGGATGATGTGAAATATTTGGCACCTTACGTATTGACGCACCGTATTCATTTGCATCCCCATGTAGAGTTGCAAGATCACTCTCAAGAAAAAATAATCGATGATATTTTAAGTGCAACGAAAGTTCCGGTATCCTCCAGTAAAATGGTGAAGCGGGGATGAAACAGCACGCCATTAATATAGGGAAAGTGATTTTTGCACTGATGATTTTTGCCGCTTTATATGCATATGCGATGTTTCAAGGCGGATTTGTAAGTTGGTTTTTATTTTATAGTGTCACTCTTTTGCTTTTATTCAATGGGCTTCTCATGATTTATCCGCTTCGTGCTTTTTCTGTTACTCGTCAACTTCCCAAAAGGATTCTTCATACGGATGAAACGGTGACTATTACTGTCAAACTCAAACGAAAAACTACTTTTCCGTTTCTTTTTTTGTACGTGAGAGACCGTGTACCACGAGGATGGTCGAAAACAAACCCGGGAACAATGATGTTCTTTTCCATGGCAAAAGAATTTTCTTTTTCCTATGATGTTCACACGATACAGAGAGGGGAATATCATTTTACGGAAATCATCATAGAAATGTATGATTTATTCGGTTTTTTTCAAAAAAAAGCAAATCTTTCCTATCAGGATACGGTAACGGTCTTGCCACCTCTATATCCACTGACTACTTGGTATCAAACGCGTTTTCAAGAAGAACAAACCACTTCTTCTTTAAAGAATGAAGGAGAACCGTCACATTCGATTCGGTCGCTTAGAGAATATGTTCCTGGGGATAAATTAACGAGTGTTGATTGGAAAGTGACTGCGAGAACACGCCAGTTAGTGACGAAAGAATTTGAAGCGGAGGAAGGACAAGGTTGCGTTCTCATATTAGACAATGTCGGTCAGCAAGAAAAGCTATTCGAAATGATGGTGTCATTCACTGCTTCCTTTGTACATGAATGTTTTCGGAAAAAAAGTTCGATTCATTTTCAATGTAGTGGGGAAGAAGATCGCTCACAAGCAAAAAGAAATGAAAAAGAAATTTTGCTTCAGTTAGCAGTGATTCAAAACATAGAAAGTTTTCCTCTAAAGACACAAGTCCCTGCTTTTTTACCTTCGTCTTCTGTACGATTGTTTATGTATGTGACCTCACAATTCAATCGACCGATTGTGGAAGAATGGAAGATGTTGTTAGAGAGAGGGGAACATGTTGCCATTCATTATTTTTTGGAACAGGACGACCAAGGAGTAGACGCTTCCTTTCAACAGTTGCGAAAGTTAGGTGCCAGCGTATATAAGCATCTTAGCTAGGAGAGGAGAGAAAGTGTGATAGAACGGAGCCTCCTATCATTTTTCACCTATATGTGCGGATATTTGTTGCTCATCGAGTGGCTACTTCCGCTCCCGGAAGTTTCCAGTACCGGCTACATTTCTCTTTTTATCGCTGTGACTGGATTTTTCTTCCTTATCGTCTTTCTCGATTTTCCAGCGTGGATAACGTTACCAACTATTGGTGGAATCATTCTTCTTATCTTACATCTTCTCTTTTATGAGGAAACATTTTTAAGCCTTCCTTGGTGGCAAGTATTTTTCGAAGATATTTTTCATCACTTAGGTCATATGATTACCGGTACATGGCAGGAGACGAGTCACTCCTTTCAAAGTTTGATATTTTTACTTCTTCTTGCGATGATGAGCTATTTACTTTATTTTTGGATAGTTTATGCGAAACGGATTTTATTTTTCTTTATTTGTACAGTAATATTTATTGGCGTACTGGACACTTTTTTTGATTACGATGGAAGCTGGGCCATGATCCGTGTGACGATCATCGGATTTCTCCTATTATTGCTCTTACAATGGAGTCGTCTCACCTCTTATTTTCCTGTGTTTGATCAAAAAAAGGCATTGACTCGCTGGCTTGTAGTTTCCGTGGCGATTTTAGGCACAGCGATATTTGTTGCCTCCCTTTTACCAAAATCAGGACCTACTTGGGAGGATCCTGTGCCGTATGTGCAAGAATTTTTAGGGATAGAAGACCCCCATCGATTTCTTAAGAATAATGAAGTGCGTCGCGTCGGCTATGGAGATGACGATACGCAGTTAGGGGGAGGGTTCGAACAGGATGATCGTCTTGTGTTTACCGCAGTCGCAGATAGAGAGGTGCGGTATTGGCGGGGTGAGTCGAAAAACGTATATACCGGTCAAGGATGGGAGACAAATACTCCGTTAGAACTGGTACAAGAAAGTAATCTTTATCAATCGCATGTTGAAGCGAAGCGTAATGAAGTAGACATGTACGTAGAAAAAGAAATGCGTTATGATTTCGTTTTTTATGATGGCTCTTTAGAACAATTCCGTGTTCCGGATGAGAAGGCAGAAGTTTCTATTGACAATTATACCGGGAAAGCGTACAAGCATCGCAATGGAGAACCGTTTATTGCTCATTACTATGAAACAGTGAGCGCAAGTCCTGTTTTATTTGAAGAAGAACTGCGGGAGAGTAGTGAAGTAGATCCGGCACATATTGAAGAGTATTTTTTACAACTACCCGAACATCTTTCGCCTGAGGTGGAAGCTCTCGCTCAATCGTTAACAGAAAATGAGGAGACGCGTTACGATAAAGTCCGAGCCATTGAATCGTATTTTCATAGCCCAATATTTACGTATGAAACGGAAAATGTACCTGTTCCTGAAGAAGATGAAGATTACGTTGAACAATTTTTGTTCGATACGATGAGAGGGTATTGTGATAATTTCTCCACGAGCATGGTCGTTCTGCTTCGTTCCATCGACATTCCTGCACGTTGGGTGAAAGGATTTACGAGTGGAGAAAAAGTAGGTTCTGAAGAAGGAAGGATTGTGTATGAAGTCACGAATGGAAATGCTCATTCTTGGGTAGAAGTTTATTTTCCTTCTGTTGGTTGGGTACCTTTTGAACCGACAAAAGGATTTTCTCCAGAAAGTTATCCATCGATAGAAACGGAGGAAAAAGAAGAGGAAGAAAAGCAAGAAGATGAAATAGAAGAGATGGTAGAAGAAGAAACAGAAGGAAGAGATAATCAATCTTCCCAAAAAGTAACATCATGGGTGCAACTTCTTCTTTTCATCATGCCGCTCCTTCTTATTGGAATTCTTTACAAGTATCGTATACCGATTTATAAAAAGTATCTCCAATACCGATACAACCGAATAGATGACGATATGAAGTTTGTGAAAGCGTATTTAGCGCTCATGACGCTATTTAAAATGGCAGGACACAATCGTAGAAAAAGCGAAACATTTCGTGAATTTGCTAAACGAATGGATCAAGAATATGAAACAAATGATATGTCACTTATCACTGAACAATATGAACAAATATATTACGGAAACAAGCGTCCAAGTCCTCTTTCAGAAGAAATCCAAAAATCATGGGAAAACATCATAAAACGGATAAAATCTTGACCCATTTCGTTTTCCATTGATACAATAAAATGCATATTTTTAAGAAAAGCGGAGAAAGCCGTTGAGCCACGAAAAGCGTTGGAAGAGCACGGACAGAAGTCGTTTTTTGACTTCTGACATGATCTGACTTGCATAGGACGTGCTGACTTCTGCGTTATGCCTAGGACGGGCATGATTTTAGCAGAAGTTCCTTAGGCCAAATGCCTGGTTGCTGGAGCTAGACAAAGAAAAGCGGAAGCAACTGGTTAGGCGCGAAGGCGATGGAGGATCGGGACAAGAAGCTAAGTTTACCTAACTAAAATACAATATAAAGGTGGGGTTCGAACGATGGGGAAAAAGAATGAGTTAATTGTTGTACTTGACTTTGGTGGTCCATACAGCCAGTTGATCACGAGAAAAATACGAGACGCCGGTGTTTACAGTGAACTTTATCCGTATACGATCAATATTGAAAAACTAAAGGCATTAGAACCGACCGGTATTGTATTAACAGGGGGATCTCAAAGTATTCATGCCGAGAACGCCCCGACCTATGATCCTCAAATTTTGGATCTTGGTATTCCGGTTCTCGGTATCTCTTATGGAATGCAATGGATGGTTTATCAGCTTGGTGGACAAGTAGAAACCCCTTCTCATGAACAAGATGCAAATACATACGGTGTTGAAACAATGCAAGTAAAAAATCAAGGAAAACTTTGGAGAAATATCCCGTCAGCACAACCTGTGTGGGTTCATAAAGAAAATCAAGTTACTTCCACACCAGCATCATTTACAGTGGATGCAAGATCGAACAACATGCCGATTTTAGCGATAAGTGATAAAAAACGGCAATTGTATGGCATTCAATTTCAACCGGAAGTAGAACAAACCCCTCATGGAATGGAGATTGTGAAAAACTTTTTGTTTGAAGTTTGTCAATGTCGCGGGGATTGGTCGATGAAAAAATTTTCTGAAGAGCAAATTCAACTTATCCGAGAAGAAGTAGGGGATAAACATGTGTTATGTGCACTAAGTGGCGGTGTTGATTCTTCGGTCGTTGCGGCTCTTATTCATAAAGCGATTGGAAACCAACTGACATGTATGTTCATTGATCACGGTTTGCTTCGTAAAGGTGAAGCAGAGAGCGTGATGAAAACGTTTGAAGGCGAATTTCACATGAACGTCATTAAGATTGATGCAAAAGAACGCTTTTTAAAGAAATTAAAAGGGGTATCTGACCCAGAACAGAAACGAAAAATTATTGGAAATGAGTTTATTTACTTATTTGAAGAAGAAGCAGGAAAATTAACAGATATGGACTTTCTTGCCCAAGGAACGTTATATACGGATGTCATCGAAAGCGGAACAGAAACGTCAAAAACAATCAAATCTCATCATAACGTAGGTGGATTACCAGAAGAGATGAACTTTACGCTAATTGAGCCGTTGAAAACGTTGTTTAAAGATGAAGTGAGAGCGTTAGGTACTGAATTAGGGGTGCCTGATGAAATCGTTTGGCGTCAGCCTTTTCCAGGCCCGGGCTTAGGTATTCGCGTCCTAGGAGAAATTACCGAAGAGAAACTGGAAATCGTTCGTGAATCAGATGCAATTTTGCGAGAAGAAATTAAAAATGCCGGATTGGAAAAAGAAATTTGGCAATATTTTACGACCTTGCCGAATATGAGAAGCGTTGGCGTGAAAGATGACGCTCGTACGTATGATTACACCGTTGGCATACGTGCTGTTCATTCTGTGGACGGGATGACTTCTGATTGGGCGCGAATCCCTTACGATGTATTAGAGACGATTTCTACCAGAATAGTAACGGAAGTCCCACACGTGAATCGAGTGGTTTACGACATCACTTCGAAGCCACCAGCAACGATTGAGTGGGAATAGCATCACATACGAACATTCATGCATATGAATACATGAATGTTCGGTTTTTTAGTTGACTTTTCTTTTATCCGCTGATAAACTAATAGGCAATCAAGTTCACATATATCTTTATATAGCGTTTTCGTATAATCGCGAGAATATGGCTCGCGAGTCTCTACAAGCTGCCGTAAATAGCTTGACTACGAAAACGGAATGTTCTTTCCGATGTTCTGTCATGTCATCGGCGAGGCTTTCGTTGGAAGAGTCGAGGTTCCAGGTAGTGATTGCTGCTTGGAACTTTTTCGTTTTTCCGCAAGATTTTTTTCAAAAGAATGGAGGAGCGATGGTGAATCGTTATTTTGAATTTGAAAAATGGGGTACCAATTATCGGCAGGAGAGTGTAGCGGGTTTAACAACTTTTTTATCCATGGCGTACATCTTATTTGTGAATCCATTGATTTTAGGAGATGCAGGGATGGAGCAAGGAGCCGTCTTCACTGCGACAGCACTTGCTGCAGCCATTGGGACGCTTATCATGGGGCTATTTGCGAAGTACCCGATCGCTTTGGCACCAGGAATGGGATTAAATGCTTTCTTTACATACACGGTTGTGTTAGGCATGGGAATCCCATGGCAAGTGGCTTTATTTGGTGTTTTTCTTTCTGGTATTATTTTTATTCTTATTACCGTCATAGGGGTCCGAGAAAAAATTATTAATGCGATCCCGGAACAATTAAAATATGCAGTAGCTTCCGGAATTGGTTTGTTTATTGCTTTTGTTGGATTGCAAAACGCAGAATTTATCGTTCCGGATGAAGCGACTGCTGTGTCGTTAGGAAACATGACAAATCCCGGAACAGCCCTGGCGGCGTTTGGTTTGTTTGTCACTGCCATTTTAATCGTTCGCGGCGTGCATGGCGGAATATTCTATGGAATGGTTATTACGGCCGTTGCTGGAATGATTGTAGGAATTATTCAAGTACCAACAGCCGTTGTCGGTTCGATTCCTAGTCTTTCATCTACATTCGGAGCAGCTTTTACTGTGTTAGGGGAAATTGAATGGACCTCTGACCTTGTAATCCAAATGGTGATTATCGTCTTGACCTTTTTATTCGTTGACTTCTTTGATACAGCCGGCACATTGTTTGCGGTGGCAAATCAAGCAGGATATGTAAAAAATAATAAACTGCCTCGTGCGACTCGGGCGTTACTCTCAGACTCTTCTGCGACATCGATTGGTGCGGTTTTAGGAACTTCGACAACGACAGCTTTTGTCGAATCGTCTTCCGGGGTAGCGGCAGGTGGTCGAACAGGATTTGTATCTGTTGTGACCGGATTGTTATTTTTAGTGTCGTTGTTCTTCTCTCCTCTTCTCGTCGTAGTAACAGAGTCAGTAACTGCACCGGCGTTAATTTTAGTAGGGGTTCTGATGGCATCTTCTCTTCGTTTAATTGAATGGAATAAAATCGAAATTGCCATTCCTGCCTTTTTAACGGTTGCAGCGATGCCGTTAACTTACAGTATTGCGACAGGGATTGCGATGGGGTTTGTCTTTTATCCAATTACAATGTTAATCAAAGGAAAAGGACGCGATATTCATCCCGTCATGTACGTATTGTTTTTCGTCTTTATCGCATATTTTGTGTTTTTAGGATAAGGAAATGAAAGTCAACATTTTCGAGATTTGGCGAAATGTTGACTTTTTGTCTATGAATGAAGAAGGAAATTCCTGCATGATTGTAGTCATGAACGGGAATAGTAAGATCAATCAAGGAAATCAATATTTTGTTAAATATTGATGATCAAGCATGATTGGATGTGGAAATATGCCTGTAATTGCGCATGTGGAGACAGTCAATGCTCCTTATCCGGTAACCCAAGAAGAAACAGTAGAAATTGTTCGTCAATTGTTTGCTCCTCATTTTCCAAATATTCACAGGCTATTAAAAGTTTTTGATAATGGAGAGATAGAGCGCCGACATTTTGCTGCCCCGCTAGAATGGTTAAAAGAAGAGAGAAGCTTTCAAGAAAAGAATGATGTATATATCGAACAATGTGTCGAGATGGGAAAAAAGGCAGTAGAACAATGTTTGCAATCCACTAGTACAGACAAAGAAGAAATAGATGCCTTTTTCTTTATTTCTAGTTCGGGCCTTTCGACACCTACCATTGATATTCGCATTATGAATGAACTATCTTTTCCATCTCATGTGAAACGTATCCCGATATGGGGTTTAGGATGCGCAGGAGGAGCGGCAGGGATTAGCCGTGCCCATGAATACTTACAAGCATTTCCAACAGACAAAGTACTCGTTTTATGTATCGAATTATGCAGTTTAACTTTTCAACAGAAAGATATATCAAAAAGTAACTTTATCGGAACATCATTGTTTGCAGATGGCGCTGCTTGTGTGTTAATGACAGGAGAAAAAGTAAAACAAAACGGAATCATTTTACTGACAAAAGATACCCATTCTGTTTGGTTGAAAGATTCGGAAGACGTCATGGGATGGAAAGTGAAAGACAACGGTTTGCACGTTGTGTTTTCGCGAGACATTCCAACGCTCATCGAAAAATGGCTAAAACCAAACGTCGATGAGTTTTTGAAAAAAATGAATCAATCATGGCACAACGTAAATTATTTTATCGCTCATCCAGGTGGAAAAAAAGTGCTTGATGCCTACGAAAAATCACTATCTCTTCCTCGACAGAAAACGAATCCATCACGGGAAGTGTTACGGAAACAAGGGAATATGTCCGCTCCAACCGTGTTGTACGTATTAAAAAATATCATCGATCACTATCATCCTAAAATCAATGAAAACGGGTTGTTGACAGCGTTAGGACCAGGTTTTTGTGCAGAAATGGTTTGGGTGGAATGGAGGGAATTAAAATGATATTTTTTATCATCTTCATTTCACTTATGATGATGGAGCGATTGGTAGAAATTGTTTACGCACGTCACAATGAAAAGAAAATGAAAAGAAATGGTGCGATCGAAGTTGGTGCAGACCATTATAAGTGGATTGTGTTGCTCCATGTTTTCTTTTTTATTTCGCTCACAGTCGAAGTAATTTGGAAAGGAGGAGAGCTGGGAAAGTATTGGTTCGTCTTTTTTGCTCTTTTTCTATTCGCACAACTTGGTCGTTTTTGGACATTGTTGACACTAGGAAAATATTGGAATACAAAAATCATTGTATTGCCCGGGGAAAAACGAGTAAGAAAAGGACCCTATCGTTGGTTAAAACATCCTAACTATCTAATCGTAGCAATCGAACTATTTTCCCTGCCCCTTATTTTTGAAGCAGTGTTTACATCTTTTCTCTTCGTTATCGGTCATGTGGTGCTCATTTATTTTATTCGGATTCCATTAGAAGAAAAAGCATTGCAACAATTACTGGTTTAAAGGGAGGAGAAGATGGGAGAAAGAAAAAGAAAATTTCAAGTGGAAGAAAATGAAGCGATTGAAGATTGTCTTCGTCGCATGAAAGAAGCAGGGTATCGACCGGTACGACGGGTAGAAAAACCGGTGTTTCAAGAAGTAAATAAAAACGGAAAGATAGAAAAAATCCCAATCTGCCAACAAATTATATTTGAAGGAGTGCGAGAATAACGAACATTAAACTTATTAATAGTTTTAATGTTCGATTTTTAATTGACAAACTTCAGCAAAGGTTGATAAGCTATACGTGTAAGTAATGGGATGAATAAGCACCAGCACCTCATATAATGCCAGGAATATGGCCTGGAAGTTTCTACCCGACAACCGTAAATTGTCGGACTATGGGGACGATACTTCAATTATACTATTTCTTGTTGTTTTGACCCCGGGGCTTGGAAGCTTTCTCATGAATGGATAAATTTCAGAAAGCAAAGTACCGGGTTTTTTTAATGAAAAAAATGAAAAGGGTGGGTATGATGAAGCCAATAGTGGGAGTCATTATGGGGAGTACTTCTGATTGGGAGACGATGGAGCACGCTTGTCAAGTATTAAAAGAGCTGGAGATTCCTTACGAGAAAAAAGTCGTCTCAGCACATCGAACCCCTGACTTCATGTTTGAATATGCAGAAACTGCACGAAAAAGAGGATTAAAAGTCATCATTGCCGGAGCCGGGGGAGCCGCGCATTTGCCGGGAATGGTCGCTGCGAAAACGACTTTGCCTGTCATTGGTGTACCTATCCAATCGAAAGCATTAAATGGGATGGATTCCTTATTATCCATTGTACAAATGCCAGGGGGCGTACCGGTAGCAACGGTCGCCATAGGAAAAGCTGGCGCGACCAATGCAGGTTTATTGGCAGCACAAATGTTATCGGCATTTGATGAAAAAATAGCCGAACGTTTAGAAGTGCGACGAGAAAATCTTCGTAAAAAAGTGATGGAAACGGGGGATTTATCGTGAGAATTTCTCCGGGACAAACGATCGGTATTTTAGGTGGTGGACAACTCGGTCGCATGATGGCTTTAGCAGCAAAAGAAATGGGATATCGCATTGCTGTGTTAGAGCCCTCGTTAGACTCACCCGCTTGTCAAGTGGCAGATGTGGAAGTGAAATCCGCTTATGACGACCAAAACGGTGCTCTAAAGCTAAAGGAGCATTGCGACGTATTAACCTATGAATTTGAAAATATTGACGCAAATACTGCTTCATTTTTAGAGAAAGAGTTATATTTGCCACAAGGAAGTCAATTATTATATACAACCCAACATCGCTTGCGGGAAAAAAGAGCAATTGAAAGAGCCGGCGTCTCTGTTGCGCCTTATTATGGGGTGGAGTCTCTTGAAGATGTCAAGGAAGGATTAAAGCAGCTAGGGTGTCCAGCGGTTTTAAAAACGTGCCAAGGGGGATATGACGGGAAAGGACAAGTGGTAATACATAAGGAAGTAGATGGAAAAGACGCCTTTCGTTCACTAAGTGAAACAGGAGCCTCGTCTTTCGTGTTAGAAGCATGGATTCCTTTTGAAAAAGAGATCTCTGTCATTGTGACAAGAAGTACAACAGGAGAAGTTGCTACCTTCCCGGTTGGAGAAAATATTCACGTCAACAACATTTTGCACCAGACAATAGTCCCTGCCCGCATTCCAAAAGAGATCGAACAAAAATCGGAAGAAATGGCGATACAAATCGCTAAGCACCTAGAGCTGGTCGGAACCCTTGCGGTGGAAATGTTTGTGCTTGAGAATGGCGATATTTATGTCAATGAATTAGCTCCCCGACCTCACAATTCCGGTCATTATACGATTGAAGCGTGTGAAACTTCTCAATTTGCCCAACATATTCGTGCCATTGCTGGTCTTCCTTTGGGTTCAACCACTCTGTTCAAACCGGTTGTGATGACGAATATTCTCGGTCAACACGTACAGTCCGTACAGCAACAGTACGACCGTTTCATCAAGGTCGGTCATGTTCATTTTTACGGAAAAAAAGAAGCGAAATACGGACGGAAAATGGGGCATTGGACGGTTTTAGCGCCTACTCTGAAAGAAGCGATCGAACGAACAGAAGAAGTATGGGCGGATGTGAACGATTCAGAATAAAGGAGAGAAATCGAATGATTGAGCGTTATACTCGTCCCGAAATGGGTGCAATTTGGACGGATGAAAATCGTTACCAAGCGTGGTTAGAGGTGGAAATTTTAGCTTGTGAAGCTTGGGCAGAAATTGGACGAATTCCGAAAGAAGATGTAAAGAAAATTCGCGAAAAGGCAAGCTTTGACGTAAATCGTATTCAAGAAATTGAAGCGGAAACACGACATGACGTCGTCGCCTTTACAAGAGCTGTGTCGGAAACGTTAGGGGATGAAAAAAAATGGGTGCATTACGGTCTCACTTCCACAGACGTCGTTGACACTGCGTTATCTTATTTGTTGAAACAAGCAAATGAAATTTTAAAAAAAGATTTAGAACGTTTTTTAAGCATATTAAAAGAAAAAGCATTGGAACATAAATATACGATCATGATGGGAAGAACCCATGGGGTGCATGCGGAACCGACAACATTTGGATTAAAATTAGCGCTTTGGTATGACGAAATGAAACGAAATTATAAGCGGTTTATAGAAGCCGCGGAGACAGTGCGAGTTGGTAAACTATCCGGAGCGGTAGGTACTTTTGCGAATATCCCTCCGTCGATTGAAGCATACGTGTGTGAAAAACTGGGGCTTAAATGCGCGCCGATTTCGACCCAAACGCTCCAACGGGACCGTCACGCTCATTACATAAGCGTTCTTGCATTGATTGCTACCTCCATTGAGAAAATGGCAGTAGAAATTAGAAATCTCCAAAAAAGCGAAACGCGCGAAGTGGAGGAATTTTTTGCGAAAGGACAAAAAGGGTCTTCCGCCATGCCTCATAAGCGCAATCCTGTTGGTTCTGAAAATATGACAGGAATGGCTCGTGTCGTGAGAGGGTATATGACAACCGCTTATGAAAATGTCGCTTTATGGCATGAACGGGATATTTCACACTCGTCTGCAGAACGAATCATTTTACCAGATGCAACCATCGCATTGAATTATATGCTGAACCGATTTGGTAACATTATCAAGCAACTGACAGTGTATCCAGAAAATATGAAAAAAAATATGGACAAAACATACGGTCTTATTTATTCGCAACAAGTACTACTTACTCTCATTAATAAAGGGATGGTTCGGGAAGAAGCGTACGACACCGTGCAGCCGAAAGCAATGGAAGCTTGGGAGAAAGGAATCTCTTTTCAACAGTTGATTGAAGAAGATCCAACGATTTCGAAAGTGTTGACCCAAGAAGAGATTCGCGCTTGTTTTGACCCGGAATACCATACGAAACATATTGATACGCTGTTTAAGCGCGTTGGAATTATCGAATAATCCATGAATATGAAAAACGGAGGGGTCTCTATGGTAAAAGTAACAGTGCATGTGAAAGTGAAAGAAGGTGTCATTAATCCCGAAGCGAGTGCCCTTGAGCGCGCGTTAGCGGAACTTTCTTTTGATGAAGTGAAAAGTGTCACCACCGGCAAAACGATCGAACTAGAAATGGAGTCAACAGAATCTTTAGATACCAAAGTGAAAGAGATGTGTGAACAACTGCTTGTAAACACGGTCATTGAAGATTATTCCTATACGGTGGAGGAGGAAAACAAAGCATGAAATGGGCCGTTATTGATTTTCCAGGGTCTAGCGGAACAGAAGATATTTTGCATGTGCTCCGTTCGTTATTAAACGAAGAAGCGGAAGGCGTTTGGTATAAAGACACCGATTTATCCGCATATGATGTCATCATTCTACCAAGCGGCGCCTCTTTCGGGGACTATTTACGAAGCGGTGCAATTGCAAGTATTACACCAGCGATTCAAGCGTTAAAAGAAGAAAGAAAGAAAGGAAAACTGATTTGTGGGATTGGAAATGGTTTTCAAATTTTATTAGAGGCAGGTTTCTTACCGGGTGCTATTCGAAGAAATAGACTGCTGAAATTTATTTGTGCCAAGTCGAAACTTATTGTAAAAAATAACAATACTCCTTTTACGAATCAATACGAACAACAGCAGGAAGTGAACATCCCCGTTGCGCATCAATATGGCAATTACGTCTGTGACAAAGAAATACGGCAACAGCTCGAGGAAAATAATCAAATTGTTTTTCAATACTATGATGATTTGAACGGTTCCATGGACCATATTGCTGGTATCGTTAGTGAAGACAAACGAGTGCTAGGGCTTATGCCTCATCCGGAGCGCGCGTCAGAAAGTATTATCGGTAGTACAGACGGTTTAGCGTTATTTCAATCTATTATTCACCATTGGAGGGAAGAGCATGACCGGACTTCATGAACCGACCCCAGAGCAAATTAAAGAAGAAAAGATATATAAAGAAATGGGAATGAAAGAAGAGGAATATGACTATGCGGTGAAATTGTTAGGCCGCTTGCCGAACTATACCGAAACAGGGTTATTTTCGGTCATGTGGTCAGAACATTGCAGCTACAAAAGTTCAAAAGCACTCTTGAGAAAATTTCCTACAGAGGGAAAACAAGTGCTTCAAGGACCAGGAGAAGGAGCGGGCATTGTTGATATTGGAGATGAGCAAGCTGCTGTCTTTAAAATCGAAAGTCATAATAGCCCTTCTGCAGTGGAACCTTACGAAGGTGCAGCCACGGGTGTTGGAGGCATTATGCGTGACGTCTTTTCCATGGGTGCACGTCCTATCGCTTTATTAAACTCCCTTCGTTTTGGAGAATTAACCACTCCCCGCGTGCGTTATTTGTTTGAAGAAGCGGTAGCCGGGATTGCCGGATACGGAAACCGTGTCGGTGTACCAACAGTAGGTGGGGAAGTAAAATTTGATCCTTCCTATGAAAAGAATCCTCTCGTAAACGCCATGTGTGTTGGTCTTTTAGATCATAAAGATATGAAAAAAGGACAAGCAAGTGGGGTTGGCAATACCGTCATTTACATTGGACCACCAACGGGACGGGATGGTATTCACGGAGCCACTTTTTCCTCCGAATCATTAAGTGATGAAGATCCGAGCGAACGCCCTTCCATTCAAGCAGGAGACCCATTTATGGAAAAAATTGTGATGGAAGCGTGCCTTGAAATCGTTCAATCGGATGCACTGATTGGAATTCAAGATATGGGAGCAGCGGGTCTCACTTCTTCTTCTGCGGAAATGGCAAGTAAAGCAGGGTACGGCATTGAAATGAACTTAGATCTCGTGCCCCAACGGGAAGAAGGAATGACTCCGTATGAAATGATGCTCTCTGAATCCCAAGAACGAATGCTTCTTGTCGTCAAAAAAGGCCGAGAAAAAGAAATAAAAGATATTTGTGAACGTTGGGGTGTGATGTATAGTGAAATCGGTCACGTCACCGAAGACAAAAATCTTCGTCTTTTACACAAAGGAAAAGTGGTGGCAGAAGTACCGGTTGATGCACTCGCTGAAGATGTGCCAGAATATGACTTGCCGACGAAAGAACCAGCTTTTTATCGAGAACAACAAGCAAAAGAACCGGTCCATTACAAGGTAGAAAACGTAAAAGAAACACTTGTTGAACTATTACAGCAGCCGACAATTGCAAGCAAAGAATGGGTCTATTCTCAATACGATTATCTTGCGCAAGCGAATACTGTTGTCTCTCCTGGTTCCGATGCTGGAATCATCCGTATTCGCGGGACAAATAAAGCCCTTGCGATGACAACGGATTGTAATGCCCGCTATTTGTATCTCGATCCGGAAGTCGGCGGGAAAATTACCGTCGCCGAAGCTACAAGAAACATTATTTGTTCCGGTGGAAAGCCTCTTGGTCTGACCGATTGTTTAAACTTTGGTAGTCCCGAAAACCCAGAGATTTATTGGCAACTGGATCGAGCAATTGAAGGAATGAGTGAAGCATGTCGTACGTTAAACACTCCTGTCATTGGTGGGAACGTCTCTCTTTATAACGAAAAAGGTGATAGTGCCATTTATCCGACTCCGATCGTTGGTGTTGTCGGTTTGATTGAAGATGTAGCCCATATTACCACACAGTCGTTTAAAAATGAAGGAGACTTGGTTTACGTTTTAGGAGAAGCGCAACCGGAATTCGGTGGGAGCGAATTGCAAAAATTACGAGAAGGCGATATCTCTGGAAGGCCTCCTGCTCTTGATTTAAAAGTAGAAAAAGAAAGACAAACAGCTGTCCTCCAAGCAATTCAATCAGGCGTGATTGCTTCTGCCCATGATATTTCAGAAGGTGGCTTTCTCGTGGCAGTAGCGAAATGTTTGTTTGACACGAACGTTGGGGCAGAAATAACGATAGCAGGAGAGGCTGCGACGGAATTATTCTCCGAAACGCAATCTCGCTATGTGTTAACCGTACCCGCGGAGAAAAAAGAAGCATTGAAAGAGATGATTCCATCCGCCAAGGAAATCGGTCGAGTGACTGGAGACGGTCGTTTAACAATTCGTGCTGCTTCCGGTGAAACGCTCATGGATGCGGAAGTAAAAGAATTAGAAAGCGCCTGGAAAGGAGCTATTCCATGCTTGGTGAAATTAAAGGCATAAATGAAGAATGCGGTGTATTTGCGGTATGGGGACATAAAGATGCTCCGCAGCTCACGTACTACGGCTTACACAGCCTTCAACATCGTGGCCAAGAAGGGGCCGGGATTGTAGCAAGTAACGGAGAAAAAATGCAGGTGCATAAAGGACCGGGACTTGTTTCTGAAGTGTTTAAAAAAGGAGAATTTGAACGGTTACGCGGAGAAGCTTCTTTAGGTCACGTTCGCTACCCGGCATCCGGGTCTGACAATGGTTTTGCGGATTGGCAACCGCTCCTTATCCGCTCCGAGACGGATAGTATGGCCATTGCTCACAATGGAAATCTAGTGAACGCAAATGGTTTAAGACATCAGTTGGAAAGTCAAGGAAGTATTTTTCAAACCCGTTCTGATACAGAAGTGTTGGCTCATTTAATTAAAAGAAGCGTATACCCTCGCATAGAGGATAAGTTAAAAAATGCATTAACAATGATTAAAGGGGCTTACGCTTTTGCGGTACTCACGGACAATCAATTGATGGTCGCACAAGACCCGAACGGAATGCGTCCATTTTCTATTGGGCGCCTCGGGGAAGCATACATTGTCTCTTCGGAAACGTGCGCTTTTGATGCGGTAGGAGCGGAATATTTACGAGAAGTAGAACCAGGGGAGATTGTTATTTTTGATGAGGAAGGTATGCATTCCGAATATTTCACGAACGCAACTTCCCGGGTTCTCTGTAGTATGGAGTATATTTATTTGGCGCGGCCGGATTCGAACTTAGACCAAATCAACGTACATTCTGCTCGGAAACGACTAGGAAAAGAGCTTGCCAAAGAAGCGCCAGTCGATGCGGATGTCGTAACAGGAGTTCCTGACTCTTCCATTTCTGCGGCAATTGGGTATGCGGAAGAAGCGGGGCTGCCGTATGAACTCGGTTTAATTAAAAATCGCTATGTCGGTCGCACATTTATTAAGCCGTCGCAGGAGTTACGGGAACAAGGAGTGAAAATGAAGCTCTCCGCTGTTCGAGGCGTCGTGGAAGGAAAAAGGGTCGTCATGGTCGATGACTCCATCGTGCGGGGAACAACGAGCAAGCGGATTGTTCGTCTGTTAAAAGATGTCGGTGCAAAAGAAGTGCACGTTCGCATTAGTTCTCCTCCGATTACCCATCCGTGTTATTACGGCATTGATACTTCTACAAAAGAAGAGTTAATTGCTGCCAATCATTCCATTGAAGAGATGCGTGAAATGATGGGAGCGGACTCTCTTCGTTTTTTAAGTATCGAAGGGTTAATCAAAGGAATTGGGCGTGACACGGATGAACCGAATGGAGGGCAATGTCTCGCGTGTTTCACGGGAAACTATCCAACGGAAATTTATCCTGATACATTGCATCCCCACGATAAAAGGTAAGAGTGAATAAGGAGGATCATTGGATGTCTGAAGCATATAAGAAAGCCGGCGTCGATGTGGAAGCTGGCTATGAAGCAGTGAAGCGTATGAAAAAACATACCGATCGAACGCTCCGCCCAGAAGTAATGGGAGGATTAGGAGGGTTTGGAGCGATGTTTGACCTTTCTTCTCTGCCGTATAAAGAACCGGTGCTCATTTCCGGAACCGATGGAGTCGGAACGAAATTAATGCTCGCTTTTCAAATGGATAAGCACGATACGATTGGAAAAGATGCCGTGGCAATGTGCGTCAATGATGTTGCCGTCCAAGGTGCAGAACCGCTCTATTTTTTAGACTATATCGCATGTGGGAAGTCGGTTCCTGAGAAAATTGAGGCAATTGTAAAAGGGATTGCGGACGGCTGTGAAGAAGCGGGTTGCGCTTTAATCGGCGGTGAGACTGCAGAAATGCCGGGAATGTACGAGGAAGACGAATACGACGTCGCTGGTTTTACCGTTGGAATTGTCGAGAAAAGTGACATTATTACAGGGAAGGCGATAGCAGCCGGGGACGTATTGATTGGGCTTGCTTCTTCCGGTGTTCATAGTAACGGTTTTTCCCTCGTTAGGAAAGTCATTGCCGATGCGAATCTCGATTTAAAAGAGACGTACGAACCTTTTGATGTGTCTCTAGGGGAAGTGTTACTCACTCCAACTCGTATTTATGTCCACGCCATTCAACAATTAAAAAAAGCAATTTCCATTAAAGGTATGGCCCACATTACCGGCGGTGGTTTTTATGAAAATATTCCGCGGATGTTACCAGATGGATTCGGGGCAGAGATTACCCTTTCCAGTTGGGACACACCTCCTATTTTTCCTTTTATCCAAAAACATGGGAATGTATCGGATCAAGACATGTTCGGCACCTTTAATATGGGGATTGGATTAATCGTAGCAGTCGCAAAGGATGAGAAAAATCAAGCGCTCGAAGCACTCCAACAAGCTGGTGAAACAGCGTATGAAATCGGCATTGTCACTGACAGTGGAGAAGTAGACCTCAAAGGAGGCACCACTTCATGAAATTAGCACTGTTTGCGTCGGGAAATGGATCGAATTTTGAAGCGATTCAAGAAGCGATTGTAGAAGGAAGACTTTCGGCTAAAATTGTGTTACTCGTCAGCGACAATCCAGAAGCTTATGCAATAAAACGGGCGGAAAAATACGGAATTCCAGTTTTTTCTTTTCAACCGAAAACGTATGAAAATAAAGCAGCTTTTGAAAAAGAGATTGTAGCAGCGTTAAAGAATGCCGGAGTGGAGTTTATTGTCCTGGCAGGATATATGAGACTCATCGGACCGACGTTACTTCACGCCTATGAAAATCGCATTGTCAATATTCATCCATCGCTTTTACCTGCATTTCCAGGGAAAGATGCGATTGGACAAGCGTGGAAGGCGAAAGTGAAAGTCACCGGTGTCACTGTCCATTTTGTCGATGAGGGAATGGACACCGGTCCAATCATTGCCCAAGAAGCGGTGACGGTAAAAGAAACCGATTCCCTCTCCTCACTAACGAAAGCAATCCAAGCTGTGGAACATCGTTTATATCCAGATACGCTGGCAGCTATCATTGCAAAGTACAAACAGAAGGGAGTACGGACATAAATGACCATGAAACGAGCATTAATTAGTGTGTCAAATAAAGAAGGAATCGTCGTATTTGCAAAGGAATTAGAAGCTCGTGGAATTGAAATTATTTCCACTGGTGGAACAAGTCAGATGTTAGCAGACAACGGAGTACGGGTAACTGGAATTTCAGAAGTTACTGGTTTTCCGGAAATATTAGATGGACGGGTAAAAACACTGCATCCGAATATTCACGGTGGACTGCTTGCCATTCGGGACAATGAAAGTCATATGAGTGAATTGGAAAAACAAGCCATCCAACCGATTGATCTCGTTGTCGTGAACTTATATCCGTTTAAAGAAACGATTGAAAAGCCGGATACAGATTTTCAAGATGCGATTGAAAACATTGATATTGGCGGACCTAGTATGTTACGGGCTGCAGCGAAAAACCACGCTTACGTCACTGTCGTTACTGATCCGAATGATTATGAGCTGATTTTACAAGAGATAGACGCCAAGGGAGAAGTACAAACGGAAACGAGACGACGTCTTGCGGCGAAAGTTTTCCGTCACACTGCGGCTTACGATGCTCTCGTGGCACAGTACTTAACAGATCAAGTAGGGGAAGAATATCCGGAAACATATACGATTACTTATGAGAAAAAACAAGACCTTCGTTATGGAGAAAATCCACATCAAAAAGCAGCCTTTTATCG
This sequence comes from Aliibacillus thermotolerans, assembly GCF_027853235.1. Taxonomy (GTDB): domain Bacteria; phylum Bacillota; class Bacilli; order Bacillales; family Marinococcaceae; genus Aliibacillus; species Aliibacillus thermotolerans. The sequence goes on along the minus strand of NZ_WKJG01000061.1, from coordinate 91,459 downwards.
GGAACCAATTGGCCCTATTAGTTCTATCGCCAATGCGATGCAACTGCACGGAAAAGAGCTTTCTTATAACAACATTAACGATGCCGAATCTGCTCTTTCTATTGTGAAAGAATTCCAAGCACCAGCTGCAGTGGCGGTAAAACATACAAATCCGTGTGGAGTAGGAACAGGAGAAACGCTTTTGGAAGCATATGAAAAAGCATATGAAGCAGACCCTGTTTCTATCTTTGGTGGAATTGTTGCTTTAAACAGAGAAGTAGATCAACAAACAGCAGAAAAAATGAAAGAGATTTTCTTAGAAATTATTATTGCACCTTCGTTTAGTCAAGAAGCTTTAGACTTGTTAATGGAGAAGAAAAATCTTCGCTTGCTTACAGTTTCTTTTTCAGAAGAAGACTCATTCCGTTCTAAAATCACGTCTATCCACGGCGGTGCATTAGTACAAGAAGAAGACCGGAAAGGATTTTTAGACGCAGACATTCGCGTAGTGACAAAGAGGGAACCGACAGAACAAGAATGGGAAGACTTAAAGCTCGCTTGGAAAGTCGTCAAACATGTGAAATCAAACGCTATCGTTCTTGCAAAAGAGGATAAAACAGTTGGTGTCGGTGCAGGACAAATGAACCGTGTTGGTGCCGCAAAAATTGCGATTGAACAAGCAGGAGAAAAGGCAAAAGGAAGTGCCCTTGGTTCGGATGCCTTTTTCCCGATGAAAGATACGGTGGAGGAAGCAGGAAAAGCGGGAGTCACTGCGATCATTCAGCCAGGCGGTTCGATTCGTGATGAGGAATCCATCGAAAAAGCAAATGAACTAGGAATTGCCATGGTCTTCACAGGAATGCGTCATTTCAAACATTAATCACACGATGAAGGTGGGATAAAATGAAAGTTCTAATCATTGGGGGCGGAGGAAGAGAGCACGCCCTGGCGTGGAAGTTTTCTAAAAGTAAGCACGTAACGAAGGTGTATGTCGCACCTGGAAATAAAGGAATGGAAAACGTTGCAGAATGCGTAGATATGAACGAAGATGACCATGACGGGCTCGTTCAGTTTGCGAAAGAACAAGAGATTGCGTTAACGGTTGTAGGTCCAGAAGCACCGTTACTAAAAGGGATTGTCGATCGTTTTGAAGCGGAAGGTTTGCGTGTGTTTGGCCCGACAAAAGACGCTGCTTTCATTGAAGGAAGTAAATCTTTTGCGAAAGAATTAATGGAACGTCACAACATTCCAACCGGCTCTTATTTTGTTACTTCTGATTATGAGGAAGCAGTGGAATATGTAAAAAAAGAGGGCATACCAATAGTAATTAAAGCAGATGGACTAGCTGCTGGAAAAGGGGTTACAGTTGCTTTTACGGAAGAAGAAGCAATCAATGCCCTTACTGAAGTATTAAAAGAAGGAAAATTTGGCGAAGCGGGAGCACAAGTCGTCATCGAAGAATATTTAGAAGGGGAAGAGCTATCCCTCATGGCATTTGTCCATGGGGACACCGTCATTCCTATGGTCGGTGCTCAAGACCATAAACGTGCTTACGATAACGATGAAGGTCCAAATACAGGGGGGATGGGAGCATATAGCCCGGTTCCACAATTTAGCCAGGAAGATATCGACAGTGCCGTTCGAGACATACTACAGCCAGCTGCTTCTGGATTAAAAGCAGAAGGACGGTTTTTCTCAGGAATTTTGTACGCAGGGCTCATGATGACCGGAGCCGGAGCGAAAGTGATAGAATTTAATGCTCGTTTCGGAGACCCAGAGGCTCAAATTATTCTTCCGCGTTTAGAATCAGACTTATTTACCGTCATTATGGACTTATTAGACGGAAAGAAACCAGAATTAGAATGGTCGGAAGACGCGGTGCTTGGTGTCGTCGCAGCTTCGAAAGGATATCCAGGCGCTTATGAAAAACATCAACCAATCCGCTCTGTCCCAGAATCAGATTATCTCTTTTTTGCAGGGATAGATCAAATTGACGGTCAACTCGTCACATCCGGTGGCCGGGTCTTACTTATTTCTGAAAAAGCACCCACATTAAAAGAAGCGAAAGAAAAAGTGTACGAAAAATTGCAGTCCCTCGACGATGAGCATTTATTTTATCGGAAAGATATCGGGGATAAAGCAATTTATCGGAGTTCTTTATCTTAAAATGAACGGGGACTCGACAAAGTACACGTCGAATTCGGAATAGTGGCAATCGCCCACAACCTCCTGAAAGTAGCAAGCCTCCGCAAGCCACTTTCAGCGAAAAACCAAAAATATACAAAATCGAGAGGAGAAAAAAGACACATTTTTCTCCTCTCGATCTGTTTTTCAGGACTTATTAGACAGCCCCTGTTCATTTCTGTTGCTACGCTTCATAGAGTGTTTTGTTGCGGTACTTTTCTTCATCGCTTTCGTTTTGCGCCATGAATTCGACCACCGGACAAAAGCGAGTGATCCCTTCTCCGACTTTCATTGCTCCCATGAGGACGCAAAACAAATGCCATCCATTGGAACGACGACGTGTAAGTTCTGCGCCGGCCCAAGTTACCATCGTTAACCCACACGTGATACGAATCAAAGCATTAACAATCCCAATGTTCGGTTTCATATTTTTCTCTCCTTTCTTCAAAATGAATGAGACTTGGAAAAAGAGGTATACCTCCGTCCTACGTCTGACTAGATAACAAGTGTAGCGACAATTACTCTGGAACTCGCTATTTAAAGTGCTTTACGACTAATTTCAATTTCTAAAAAGTGTCCTATAAATCGTTTATGAAACCTTAATTGGTATCAACATTTCAATAAGCTTCGTATGAACGAAAAGGTTGATTAAGGTTTCGATTCATACGACCAATCTTAATTCGGAAAGGAGAAATAGACGTCGTATGACCCTTTCATGGAACCTCTTCTCTCAAATAAATTCTTTTAATGTGTCGTATGAAAGTAAAAATGGAAATAATTAGGTGGTACAAAGGCGAAATATCGCTTCATACGACCCATTATTAGCAAAAAAGAAAATTGAATCGTCGCATGAGCGCTTCATAGGACGGTTTATTTACATCAACATCCAGAAAAGTGTCGTATAGCGAGTAAAAGTCGAAATAAATAGGGGAAAAATGCTCATTTTCCGTTTCATACGACTTTGTTACTCTCAAGAAAAGAAAAATAAGTTTCTTATGACCTTTTACTTGTAACGGACATACGCTTTCACCGCACCTGTGTCTGAGCGACAGTTTCGAAAGCCAGCCGTTCGAGCGCTTCGGATCAGTGAAGAAGCTAAAAAAGGGTCATCGCCTAAAACCCCTCACGTCCTGCGCCTGCGGTTACTCGACGCAAAAGAAAACAAAGAAGTATTGCAGTCCAGATTTTGTGAGGATCGGCGATGCTAGCACGTCATGTGCGACGCAGTGCTTTTCACTCGTAAGCAGTCGCCTCCGCTTTTCTTATAATTGTCACTTCCTTTCGTGGAGTAACGGAAGAAAATGTGTTATGCTTATAAAGCACGATAAAAAGATAAAAAAGGTGCTAAGAAAGCAGGTGGCGGTTAATGACTACACAATTATTTCGTTGGAATAAACAAAACTTAAGAAGGCAGCTATCCGTCATACGCGGAGAAATTGCGCCTAGTATTTTGTTAAAAAATGCAACGTACTTAAGCAGTGCGCGTAAAACATGGCGTAAAGGTCATGTTTGGATACATGGCGATCGAATTGTTTATGTCGGAGAGCAAGAGCCAAAAGAAACGGAAGGTACGGAAATTGTGGATTGTGAAGGGAAATATATCGTTCCCGGATATATTGAACCCCATGCTCATCCGTTTCAGTTATATAATCCCCACAGCTTTGCAGAGTATGCATCCACGAGAGGGACGACAACACTTATTAATGACAACATGCTTTTCTTTTTGCACATTGAAAAAAAGAAAGCGCTTTCTCTCATTGAGAAATTAGATGAATTACCGACATCGATGTATTGGTGGGCACGTTATGATTCCCAGACCGAATTAAAGGAAGAAGATGATATTTTCTCTCCATCCAAAATGAAAGATTGGCTAGAGCATCCGCTCGTTTTACAAGGGGGGGAGCTGACTGCTTGGCCTCGTGTGCTTACTGGAAATGATACGATTCTTCATTGGATGCAACATACAAAAGAATTAAATAAACCGATTGAAGGACATCTTCCAGGGGCTTCGGAGCGCACTCTCACTCAATTGGCGTTGCTCGGGGTCAGTGCTGATCATGAAGCGATGACCGCTGATGAAGTGCTTCGCCGGTTAGACACAGGGATGGTTGCTTCTCTTCGTTATTCATCGATTCGTCCTGATTTGCCGCGAATTTTAGACGAGTTAAAAGAGGCCGGCGTTACCGACTTTAGTCGAATGATTTTTACTACTGATGGGTCTATGCCTTCTTTTTATAAAGAAGGAATCATTGACAAAATGATTGCCATTGCAATTGAAAAAGGGGTTCCAATAATTGATGCATATGAAATGGGAAGCTACAATGTTGCTCGTTATTACGGACTCGATGATCAGCTCGGAATGATTGCGCCTGGTCGTATTGCTCACATTAATATATTAGAAGCAAAAGACAACCCTGTTCCGGAACGGGTTCTTGCGAAAGGACAATGGGTCTTTAAAGACGGGAAATCTTATTATCCGGCTCGTCATTTCTCGTGGGAAGAATACGGTGTTCGTCCGTTTATGATTGATTGGGATTTAGAGGAAGACGATCTCCATTTCTCGATGCCAATGGGACTTGAACTGACAAATTCGGTGATTTTAAAGCCGTATCAAATTGAAGTGGACGTTACCAATGACATATTGTCTGAAAGTCATAATGAATGTTTCTTTGTCATGCTCGATCGTTATGGGAAATGGCGAATAAACACCGTCATTAAGGGTTTTGGTACAAATATAGGAGGATTTGCTTCGACTTTCTCTAATACGGGGGATATTATCCTCATTGGAACGGAGAAAAAAGATATGTGGAAAGCATTCCAAGAGCTGAAACATCATGATGGTGGTATGTTTCTTGTGGAGAATGAGGAACTTATCGCAAGTGTTCCATTGAAATTGTATGGCTCGATGTCACTCAAATCGATGGATGAATTAATGGAAGAGCATGCAAAGTTAGAAAACGCCTTAAAAGAACGGGGATATCCTCATGAAGATCCAGCGTACAGCTTGTTGTTCTTCTCTTCAACCCACCTTCCATATGTACGCATAACTGAACGCGGAATTTTTGACGTGTTTAAAAAGAAGGTTCTCTTCCCTGCTGTTATGCGTTAAACTATAAAAGAGAGAACATTTTGTGAAGAGATAGGGGATAATATGAGAAAAGTAGCGGTGGTATCTATATGCTTTGGACTCCTATTCATTGCTGCTTGCGGCAGTAACGATGAGGGAGAGGAGAAGTTACAAGAACATGAGGAAATGGAGAAACAACCAGACGATGAGAAACAGCCGGAGGAAGAAGTAGTATATACAGAAACAGAGCCGTTAACAGGTGTAGGAGTTGAAGAAGTATCGCCGTACCGTCCAATGGCGGTGATGGTCAATAATCATCCAGCTGCTCGTCCACAAAGCGGGGTGAGTCAGGCGGATATCGTCTATGAAGTATTGACAGAAGGCGACATTACGCGCTGGCTCGCCATTTTTAAAAGCAATCCGCCAGAAGAGATTGGACCAATTCGTAGTGCGCGCCCGTATTTTATAGATTTAGCTGATGGTTATGATGCGCTTTTTGTCACACACGGATGGAGTCCTGCGGCAGAAAGGCAATTACGAAGTAGCGCCACGCCATATTTAAATGGTTTGACGTATGATGGAACGATTTTTCAGCGCAATCCAGAAAGAAGAGCTCCTCATAATTCTTACGTGACTTATGAGCGAGTATTAGAAGGTTTCCGACAAGCAAGTGTGGAGGTCGAACGTGAGGTATCGGCCAACCATTTTGAAGAAGAAAGAATATCTTATGAAGATGATATCCTTTCATCAGAAGTAACCGTTCATTATCGCAATCCGTATACTGTTCAATATATTTACAACGAGGAAATGGACGCCTATGAGCGGTTTAGTAACGGTGAGCCGACCATAGACTTTGCGAATCAAGAACGGATATCGCTTCAAAATGTTTTCATTATTGAAGCTCCTCACCGCGTCGTAGATGACGAAGGTAGACGGCAAATTTATTTTAATGACGGGGGACAAGGCATTTTACTTCAAAACGGTAAAGCATTAAGGGTAGAATGGATGAATGAACAGGGAAGAATTGTACCTATGAAAGATGGCAGTGTGGTACCTTTTCTTCCAGGACAGACGTGGATTAATGTCATCCCATCTTCACCAGGTATCGCTCAATACGTCTCTGGTCTAGAAAACGGTGAAATGTCATCCGAAGAAGGAAACGGATACTAGCGTTTTGGAAATGAGGTGAGGTGCTTGCAAATTGATAAATTAAGAGGTCGTGAAACAGATCAGTTATTTCAAGCGATCCTTTCTTTAGAAACGATAGAAGAATGCTATCAGTTTTTTGATGACTTGTGTACAGTGAACGAAATTCAATCTCTGTCCCAGCGACTGGAAGTAGCACGGATGTTGGAGGAAGGATATACGTATCAAAAAATTGAAATGGAAACAGGAGCGTCCACAGCGACAATTTCCCGTGTGAAACGTTGTCTAAATTATGGTAATGACTCTTATCAAATGGCACTTGCGCGGATTAAAAACAAAAAAGCGAAATGAATATACAACCAGTCATCGCAAAACCCGATGACTGGTTTCTTTTCGCTTTAGAAAGATAATTTTGAGTCAATAAAGTGTTATTTGCTATAATTAACGGTTGGAATGATGATTATTGAAACAAGTTTGGAGGAGGACAATGATTTCGTATGAGGAATGGAGACATGTTTTTAAATTAGATCCGGCAAAAGAAATAGATGATGAAGCGTTGGAACAAATTTGTGAATCAGGAACGGATGCTATCATTGTTGGTGGTACCGATGGCGTGACCTTAGATAATACGTTGGCGCTTTTATCTCGAGTTCGGCGTTATGCAGTGACGTGCGGGTTGGAAGTTTCAACAATTCCAGCACTTACACCTGGTTTTGATTATTATTTTGTTCCAACAATTTTAAATACAAATGATGGTCGTTGGATTACTGGCATACACCAAGAAGCATTGAAAGAGTTCGGTCCTTTATTAGAAACAGAAGAAGTCATTGCAGAAGGATATTGTGTCTTAAATAAGGATGCTAAAGTAGCGTTATTAACCGGTGCGAACACCGCGTTAACAGGGGAAGATGTAGCGGCATATGCCCGGCTTGCTGATCAATTATTTCGCTTACCGATCTTTTATCTTGAATACAGTGGTACTTATGGGAATGCAGAAGTAGTGAAACGAGCGAAAACAGTATTAAAACATTCCCGTCTTTTTTATGGGGGCGGCATTCGTACGAAACAGGAAGCGGAAGAAATGGCAGCGATCGCGGACACGGTCGTTGTCGGAAACATCATATATGAAGATTTGCAATCAGCGCTACGTACCGTGCAAGTGGTAAAAGAAACTAGCCAACAGTAGGTAAATATAGTATGATGAGAGTAATATAGAACGTTTGTTCTTTATGGGTGGTGTATAGATTGAGTCGAAAAGTGACAGAACAATTATTAACACAAATGAATAAGGAACAAAAAGAAGCGATTTTGCATAAAGAAGGTCCGCTTTTAATACTGGCAGGAGCCGGCAGTGGAAAAACGAGGGTATTAACCCATCGTATTGCATACTTAATTGAGGAAAGAGGCGTCCCTCCTTATTCCGTTTTAGCCATTACATTTACAAATAAAGCTGCGCGGGAAATGAAAGAAAGAGTGACCAATATTGTCGGAGGTTTGTCTGATGATATTTGGATATCGACTTTTCACTCGATGTGTGTACGAATTTTACGAAGAGATATCGACCGAATGGGATACAATCGCAACTTTTCTATCCTAGATGCGACCGATCAATTGTCCGTGATTAAACAAATTTTAAAAGATGAGAATATCGATGCGAAAAAGTTTGAACCTCGTCAAATTTTAAATATTATTTCCTCTTGTAAAAATGAACTAGTGACACCGAAAGAATTTCAAGAAAAAGCAGAAGGACCGTTAGAAGAAGTAGCAGCGGATGTCTATAGCGTGTATCAGCGACGTTTGCAGACAAACCATGCCCTCGATTTTGATGATTTAATTATGAAAACAATCCAGCTTTTTCAAGAAGTACCGGAAGTCCTTCATTTTTACCAACGAAAATTCCAACATATTCTTGTGGATGAGTATCAAGATACGAACAAATCCCAATACGTGCTCATTCAATTGCTTGCTTCGAAATATCGCAATTTATGTGTGGTAGGAGATGCAGATCAAAGTATTTACAAATGGCGGGGAGCGGATATTCAAAATATCCTTTCCTTTGAAGAAGACTATCCAGACGCAAAAGTGATTTTGTTAGAGCAAAATTATCGTTCAACGAAAAATATTTTAGCAGCAGCCAATGCGGTCATTCAAAATAATTCCGGTCGGAAACCGAAAAATTTATGGACGGAAAATGAAGAAGGAACGCCAATTTATTACTATCAAGCCCATGATGAACGGGATGAAGCGATGTATGTCGCTGAAAAAATCAAAGAAAAATTAAAAGAACCGAACGTCACGTATGATGATATGGCAGTGTTGTATCGGACGAATGCGCAATCCCGGATGATGGAGGAAACTTTTTTAAAAGCGAACATTCCGTACCGAATGATTGGTGGCACGAAGTTCTATGACCGAAAAGAAATTAAAGATATTCTTGCCTACTTACGTATCATTGCGAATCCTGCGGATGACTTGAGCTTAGAAAGAATCATTAATGTGCCGAAACGGGGCATCGGTGTGGCCACAATGGATAAAGTGAGAAATTACAGTAGAAGTCAAGGGATATCTTTGTTTGAAGCGGTTGAAGAAGCGCATCACGTTGGTCTCAGTCCCGGTCCGACGAAAAAGTTGACAACCTTTGCGGATCAAATGAAACAATGGATAGAGATGCAAGAATATTTGTCTGTAACAGAACTGGTAGAACAATTACTGGAAAAAACCGGTTATATTGCTGCGTTAAAAGAAGATAAATCATTGGAAGCACAAAGTCGCATCGAAAACTTAGAAGAGTTCCTGTCTGTGACGAAAGACTTTGAAGAAAGAAATGATGACAAATCCCTCATTGCTTTTCTGACGGATTTAGCTCTTGTGTCGGATATCCAAGAGGAAGAGGAAGAAGAAAGTGCCGTTGTGATGATGACGTTACATGCTGCGAAAGGGTTGGAATTTCCCGTTGTGTTTATTGTCGGCATGGAAGAAGGGGTGTTCCCGCATAGTCGCGCTTTGTTTGAAAAAGAAGAGATGGAAGAAGAAAGAAGGCTTGCCTACGTCGGTATTACTCGGGCAGAAAAAGAGCTTCATTTAATTCATGCGCGGATGAGGCAATTGTTTGGTCGTACGAACGTCAATCCAATGTCTCGCTTTATCGATGAAATTCCAGAAGACCTTTTGGACCGACCAGAAGACGAAGACACACCAGACTGGATGAAAACGAGTAGAATGACTTTTCGAGAAAGAAAAAAGGAACAAGCAGTTGCCCGAAGACGAATTTCTCCTTCAGTCCAGCCCGGTGCTAGTGAGTTGGACTGGAAAGTAGGCGATAAAGCGAATCATAAGAAATGGGGAGTAGGGACTGTTGTCCGTGTGAAAGGGGAAGGAGAAGAGATAGAATTAGATGTAGCTTTTCCAACAGAAGGAATTAAACGTTTATATGCGAAGTTTGCCCCAATTACAAAAGAGTAAGAAAGGAAGGGAAGCGAATGGCAGGAAAGGAAGTGGAGGAGCGAATTCAATCGCTACGGAAAGAATTAGAAGAATACGGGTATCACTATTACGTATTGGATGACCCTATCGTTCCAGACTCCGTCTATGATGAAAAAATGCAACAATTAGTGGAATTAGAAGAAAAATATCCAGAGCTCAAAAGCCCTCACTCTCCTACTGTTCGCGTCGGTGGTCCAACGCTTGAGGCGTTCGTCAAAGTAGAACACGAAATCCCGATGCTAAGCCTAGGAAACGCTTTTAATGAGCAAGACTTGTACGATTTTGACCGTCGTGTTCGTCAAGTGATCGGGGATGAAGTGGAATATATTTGTGAATTGAAAATTGACGGGCTGGCGGTCTCATTAACTTATGAAAATGGTGAATTTGTTCGAGGTGCGACGCGTGGAGACGGAACAACGGGAGAAGATATTACTAACAATTTGAAAACTGTTCGATCCATTCCGCTCCGCTTAAAAGAAAAGGTAGATATTGAAGTTCGTGGCGAAGTATTTATGCCAAAACAATCTTTTCTCCGCTTAAATGAAGAAAAAGAGAAGGCCGGTGAGACTCTGTTTGCCAATCCTCGCAATGCAGCGGCAGGATCTCTACGTCAACTCGACCCGAAAATTGCTGCGAAAAGGCACTTAGATATTTTTGTCTATGCGATTGGAGATGACAAAGGAATGGGTTTAAACACCCATTATGAAGCGCTCCAGTATATTAAAAAACTTGGATTTAAAACAAATGACGAAACGAAAAAGTGTGAAAGCATAGAAGAAGTGATTACGTTTGTTCGTGAAGCGACAGAAAAGCGAAACGATCTTTCTTATGATATTGACGGAATTGTAGTAAAAGTAAACAACTTACAATCACAACAAGTACTAGGGTATACAGCCAAAAGTCCCCGCTGGGCGATTGCTTATAAATTTCCTGCCGAAGAAAAAATGACGACACTTACTGGTATAACATTAACTGTAGGGAGGACGGGGGTCGTTACTCCAACAGCACAATTAGAACCCGTACAGATTGCAGGAACGGTCGTGCAACGGGCTTCGTTACATAACGAAGATCTCATTCGGGAGAAAGATATTAAAATTGGTGACAAAGTTGTCGTGAGAAAAGCAGGAGACATTATTCCCGAAGTGGTTCGTGTACTTGAACATTTCCGGACGGGTGAGGAAGAATCTTTTCACATGCCCACGGAATGTCCTGCTTGTGAAAGTGAACTTGTTCGATTAGATGGAGAAGTGGCGTTACGTTGTGTCAATCCAAAATGCCCAGCCCAGTTAAAAGAAGGATTTATCCATTTTGTGTCTCGGAATGCGATGAACATTGATGGGCTTGGTGAAAAAGTGATTGAGCAATTATTTAATCATTCGCTCATTACAAGCATTGATGATTTATATCAACTAAAAAGAGAAGAGTTGTTACAATTAGAACGAATGGGTGAAAAATCTGTCAGCAATTTATTAGAAGCGATTGAAGCCTCAAAAGAAAACTCATTAGAAAGGCTGATTTTTGGTCTTGGGATACGTTTTGTCGGTTCCAAGGCAGCCCAAATATTAGCCGAAGAATTTGAGACGATGGATCGATTACGACGTGCAACGAAAGAAGAGCTTCTTTCTATTCCTGAAATAGGAGAAAAAATTGCAGACTCTGTTACGACTTATTTTGAGAAAGAAGAAGTTCTGCGATTAATTGATCGCTTGAAAAAATTAGGCGTCAATATGACATACAAAGGACCGAAACGTTCTGAAAACATGTCCGATAGTTCGTTTGCTAATAAAACGATTGTGCTCACGGGAACGTTACAGGAAATGACTAGAAACGAAGCGAAGAATTATATCGAACAAAGAGGAGGAAAAGTGACCGGAAGTGTGAGTAAAAATACGGATCTTGTCATCGCGGGAGAGAAAGCGGGATCTAAATTGACGAAAGCATCAGAGTTAGGTATTGAAGTGTGGGACGAAGCGCGCTTTTTAGAAGAAATAGAAAAAGCGTGAAACTTGTGGGGAATAGGTGAAAGATTATGAGCAAAAAAGTAGCATTCATCGCACTGTCTATGCTTCTTGTTTTGTCAGGGTGTCTTCCGGGCATAAGCAACGATGATGAAGAAGAAGGAGTTGGCATGGAGGAAGAGGAGACAGATGAAGAAGTGGAAATGGAAGTAAGTCCTGAAATTCCAAGCCTCGACCATTATTATCGCAGTGTGCTACAAGATGGAGAATATGTACATGGGGAGACGAGAGGTTACCATACGGATATTGTCTACAACAGGGTAGACTTGGAAAGACTAGAAGTCGGTCTTCAGGAAATCGCATCTCAACAATTTAATCAAGAGGATTACTTTTTTCGGGAAGGACAATTTATTCAACGCGGAGAGCTCAATCAATGGTTACTCCGTTACCGTGAGCCAACCAGCGATGACGAAGGGAATCCACTTGGATTAAATCCTCCACTGGGAGAAGGAGACAGTTTTGAACAACGTGAGCGTTCCAATCCGAGAGTTTTGTCAAGTATTTTAGAACATAATTATATGATTGAAAATGACAATGGCCAATTGCAAATCGGAGGAATTGTCATCGGGTTATCGATGAATAGTGTTTATTATTTCCGAGAACGGTTTGAAGATGGTCGTTACGGTCCAACATTAGAAGAAAACGTTCCGATTGAAACAAGTTTAGAAGAGGGACAGCGGATTGCATCCATTGTTTTAGAACGGTTGCGCAGTCAAGAGAGAGAAAATGGCGCATTAGAAAACGTTCCGATTATATTCGCGATTTACCGCGAAATGCCAAGGGAATCACTTATTCCGGGACATTTTCTTGCTACCGCAACCGCTCCTCCAGGGAAAGAAATTGGCGATTGGACAACGATCAACGAACGGTATTATTTATTCCCTTCTGCGGAGGCAAATGAAGCACAGCGGGAAGATAGTGAAATATTTAATCAATTTAAAAATGATATTAATCGCTTTTTCGAAAATTTTGTCGGAGTCGTCGGAGAAGGATACTACCAAAATGACCGTTTACAAAAAATGAAAATTAGTATTCCAATAACTTTTTACAGCAAGACGGAAGTGATCGCACTAACACAACATGTAGCAGACCGTGTACAACAACGATTTCCCGAAGAAGTAAAAATTGAAGTAGAAGTCTCATCGGCGAAAGGACAGGAAGCGTTAATTTTAAAAGAACCAGGAAGAGATCCTTTCGTGTACGTGTACTAAAGTTTAAAAAAGAAGAAGCGAAATGCCCTGTTATTTTAAGAAATGTATTTGTTAGACACCGCATGACACAAGGTTGGACGTTGCTTGAAAATAGTGAATTTGGTAGAATCTTATTATTGTTAAATGAACGAAACATGCGGGGGTGACCGAAAATGGAACATTTAACAAAGGAAGAAGTACAGCACGTTGCTCATCTCGCTCGCTTAGCGATGACAGAAGAAGAAACGGAAAAATACCAAAAAGAATTGAATGAATTGATTGACCTTGCAAAAAAATTGAATGAAGTAGACACAGAAGGCGTAAAACCAACATCCCACGTATTACATGTACAAAATGTTTTGCGTGAGGATAAGAGACGTCCATCACCGGATCTCGACAAAGCGTTAAAAAATGCACCGGAACATCAAGATGGTCAATTTAAAGTACCGTCTGTTTTAGAGTAGAGGAGGGAGAATTGTTCATGTCTATTTTGGAAGAAAGCTTTTCATCGATACATAAAAAACTTCACAATAAAGAGTTAAAAGTATCCGATATAGTTGAAGCTTCTTTTGCACGTATTCAAGAAGTAGATGATAAAATAAAGGCTTTTGTGACAGTAAATGAAGAAGCACGGGAACACGCTAAAAAATTAGACGAAGCGCTGGACAAAAATGAAACAAGAGGTTTGTTGTTTGGTCTGCCTGTCGGTTTAAAAGATAACTTGATGACAGAAGGAATGAAGACAACAAGTGGAAGTCGCATGCTTGAAAACTTTGTGCCAACCTACAGTGCTGCGGTAGTGCACAAGTTAGCAAAAGCCGAAGCTGTCATGATGGGAAAATTAAATATGGATGAATTTGCGATGGGCTCTTCCAACGAGACTTCTTATTTTCATCCAACCTACAACCCTTGGAACACCGATTACGTTCCTGGTGGGTCCAGCGGAGGTTCAGCTGCAGCAGTCGCAGCGGGGGAAGTTTCTTTTGCTCTCGGAACAGACACAGGAGGTTCTATCCGTCAACCGGCCGCTTATTGTGGAGTTGTCGGTATGAAACCGACGTATGGTCGTGTGTCTCGTGACGGTCTGATTGCATTTGCCTCTTCGTTAGATCAAATTGGACCGATTACTCGTACAGTAGAAGATAATGCCCTCGTTCTTGGGGAAATTGCCGGACAATGTCAACGGGATCCAATGACAGCAGCTGAACCAGTACCTGACTATCTTTCTGCCTTAACTGGAGATGTGAAAGGACTACGCATTGCTGTTCCGAAAGAATTTCTCGGAGAAGGTGTCGCTGATGACGTAAAAGCTAGCGTGAAAGAAGCATTGCAATTGTTTGAAAAGCTCGGGGCCTCGATTGAAGAAGTTTCTCTTCCCCATGCTGAATATGCAGTGTCCGCTTACTACGTTCTTGCTTCAGGGGAAGCTTCCGCGAGTCTTGCCCGTTTTGATGGCGTACGCTATGGTTATCGAGCGAATGCGACCAATCTACAAGATTTGTATGATAAGACTCGCAGCGAAGGTTTTGGCGATGAAGTAAAACGTCGGATTTTATTTGGAACCTTTGCTTTAAGTACTGGTTATTACGATATGTATTACAAAAAAGCCCAACAAGTTCGCACGTTAATTAAAAAGGATTTCGATGATTTATGGGAAAGCTATGATGTCATTATCGGCCCGACCACACCAACGACTGCATTTAAGGTGGGCGAAAAAGTGGACGATCCGATGACCATGTATGCGAATGACATTTTGACCATCCCGGTTAGCTTAGCAGGAGTACCGTCGATGTCCGTACCGTGCGGGTTTTCGAACGGCTTACCAATTGGATTACAAATTATCGCAAAACCATTTGCGGAAGACACGATTTATCGCACGGCCCACGCTTTTGAACAAGAAACGGACTATCATAAGAGAACGCCGGAACTGTAAGGGGGGAAACACGTTGAAATTTGATACAGTAATTGGACTTGAAGTTCACGTCGAGTTAAAAACAGATACAAAACTTTTTTGTCAATGTTCTACAGAGTTTGGCGCACCTCCTAACACAAATACGTGCCCAAGCTGTTTAGCTTATCCAGGAAGACTTCCAATTTTAAATAAAGAAGCGATTGACTATGCAATGAAAGCATGTCTCGCATTAAATTGTGAAATTGCTGAAGAGATGACTTTTGACCGGAAAAACTACTTCTACCCAGACAATCCAAAGGCTTATCAAATCACGCAATTAGACAAGCCAATCGGACAAAATGGCTGGATTGAAATTGAGGTAGAAGGAAAGAAAAAGAAAATCGGGATTACCCGCATTCATATGGAAGAGGATGCAGGGAAACTTATCCACGACGAATACGGAGAATATTCTCTTGTTGACTTTAACCGTGCCGGAACACCACTTATTGAAATCGTTTCTGAGCCTGATATCGAGTCACCAGCAGAAGCATATGCTTATTTGGAAAAATTAAAAGCAATCCTTCAGTATACAGAAGTATCTGACTGTAAAATGGAACAGGGATCTCTACGTTGTGACGCAAACCTTTCGTTAAAACCAGCGGGTCAAAAAGAATTTGGAACGAAAACGGAACTGAAGAACTTGAACTCTTTTGCGAACGTTCAAAAAGGACTTGAATACGAGGAGAAACGTCAAGAAAAAGAATTACTAGCAGGACGAGAGATTTTACAAGAAACCCGTCGCTGGGATGATGCGAAAAAAGAAACAATCCTCATGCGTGTAAAAGAAGGAGAAGAAGATTATCGTTACTTCCCAGACCCGGATCTCGGTACCGTCGTTATCGATGAAGCATGGATAGAGCAAGTGAAAAGTGAGATACCAGAACTCCCCGATGAAAGAAAAAGACGTTATATAGAGGAATATGATTTACCTGCATATGATGCCGGGGTGATTACACAATCTAAAGATATGTCCGACTTTTTCCAAGCAGCAGTAGACGAAGGCGCTGACCCGAAACAAACGTCTAACTGGTTAATGGGGGAAGTAAATGCTTACTTAAATGCTCATTTACTAGAAATGAAAGATATCGCTCTTACGCCAACAGCTCTTCGTAAGCTTATTC
Organism: Aliibacillus thermotolerans; assembly: GCF_027853235.1. Taxonomy (GTDB): domain Bacteria; phylum Bacillota; class Bacilli; order Bacillales; family Marinococcaceae; genus Aliibacillus; species Aliibacillus thermotolerans. Next base: position 75,320 of record NZ_WKJG01000061.1, on the reverse strand, counting down.
AATTGATTGAAAAAGGAACGATCTCCAGTAAAATTGCGAAAAAAGTCTTTGCAGAACTCATTGAAAAAGGTGGAGATCCAGAGCAAATCGTCAAAGAAAAAGGTCTCGTTCAAATTTCTGACGAAGGCGAACTAAAGAAAATTGTCGACAATGTGTTGGAAAACAACACGCAATCTATTGAAGACTATAAGAACGGAAAAGACAAAGCTCTCGGATTCCTCGTTGGACAAGTAATGAAAGAAACAAAAGGGAAAGCAAACCCTCAACTTGTCAATAAATTAATTAAAGAAGGCATCGAAACCCGCTAATCATAAAAAACTGCCCTTTACCGGATGGGGCAGTTTTTTTAGAGAAACATTTTTTCTCGCTCAACCGCTACATATCATGTACGATATATAGAAAAGAAGAGATGAGGAGTAAAAATGAAAAAGGCTAGAGTAATTTATAATCCAACCGCAGGAAGACAACAAATACAAAAGAACTTACCATATATTTTAGATCGGTTAGAAAACGTCGGATATGAAACATCTGCTTATCGAACGAAAAAAGAAGGAGATGCGATTGATGAAGCAAAAAGAGCAGGAGAAGCAGGGTTTGATCTCGTGATTGCCGCTGGTGGAGATGGGACAATTTTTGAAGTGGTAAACGGGCTTGCTGTGCTCGATAAAAGACCGACCCTTGGTATTATTCCTACAGGCACCACCAACGATGTCGCCCGCGCTCTCGGTATACGCTGGGACAGCATGGAAAAAGTATGTGACATATTAACGAAAGGACAAACAACCCCTATTGATATCGGAAAAGTAGGCGACAAATACTTTCTCAATATCGCCGCTGGAGGAAAATTAACAGAATTAACGTACGACACACCGAGTAAGCTAAAAACAATGATGGGACAACTCGCTTATTACGTAAAAGGTTTCGAAATGCTCCGCTCCTTTCATCCACGCCAAGTTCGTGTGGAATATGATGGGAAGCTTTTTGAAGGCGAAATCATGATGTTTTTATTATCCAACACGAACTCAGTCGGTGGCTTTGAAAAACTCATGCCAGATGCCAAATTCAACGACGGCATGTTCGACATGATTCTCGTTAAAAAAACGAGTTTACCAGAACTAGTTCGAATAGGAACTCTCGCTTTAAATGGAGACCATCTCCAAAGTGATAAAGTCATCTACACCCAAGCAAACCGTGTAAAAATTGACGTTGAAGGAGAAATGCAACTCAACTTAGACGGAGAATACGGTGGCCAACTCCCTGCCGAATTCGTCAACCTCCACCACCACCTCCAAATGATCTGCCCGTAACAAGAAAAGCGGAGGCGACTGCTTACGAGTGAAAAGCACTGGAGGGACATCGACAGAAGCCGGTTAACGGCTTCCGAGATGGCCTGAAGTGCTCGAGCGAGTAGGAGCCGGAGCTAGACAAAGAAAAGCGAGGCGACTGAACAGGTGCGATAGATTCTGGAAGGGCAGGAAAGAAAGCGTTTTTTGCTTTCTTTATCTGACCTGAAGAATCCGAGCACCTAGGAGCCGGAGCTAGACAAAGAAAAGCGAGGCGACTGAACAGGTACGATAGATTCTGGAAGGGCAGGAAAGAAAGCGTTTTTTGCTTTCTTTATCTGACCTGAAGAATCCGAGCACCTAGGAGCCGCAGCTAGACAAAGAAAAGCGGAGGCGACTGAACAGGTGCGATAGATTCTGGAAGGGCAGGAAAGAAAGCGTTTTTTGCTTTCTTTATCTGACCTGAAGAATCCGAGCACCTAGGAGCCGCAGCTAGGACAAAGAAAAGCGGAGGCGACTGAACAGGTGCGATAGATTCTGGAAGGGCAGGAAAGAAAGCGTTTTTTGCTTTCTTTATCTGACCTGAAGAATCCGAGCACCTAGGAGCCGCAGCTAGACAAAGAAAAGCGAGGCGAACGATTAGGCGCGTAGGCGGTGGAAAGACGGGGACAGAAGTCCGAACTTGGACTTCTGCCTCGGCCTGAAGCGCACAAGCGCCTGGTTGCTGATGCTAGACAACAAGAAAAGCGGAGGCAACCGACTAGGCGAGGCGCGGGGGCGGTGGAAGGGGATGTCCGTTACAAGTAAAAGGTCCATACGACCACTATTGACGTATTACAAGGAAAAAGTGGTTGTATGAAGCGGTCATGCAACTTATTTTTCTTTTCTTGAGAGTAACAAGTCGTATGAAACGGAAAATGAGCATTTTTCCCCTATTTATTTCAACTTTTACTCGCTATACAACACTTTTCAGGATGTTGATGTAAATAAACCGTCCTATGAAACGCTCATGCGACGATTCAATTTTCTTTTTTTTAATAATGGGTCGTATGAAGCGATATTTCGCCTTTGTACCACCTAATTATTTCCATTTTTACTTTCATACGACACATTAAAAGAATTTATTTGAGAGAAGAGGTTCCATGAAAGGGTCATACGACGTCTATTTCTCCTTTCCGAGTAAAGATTGTTCGTATGAACCGAAACCTTAAGCATCAATCACCCAACTTTTCCATTTACTCCTTCACGTAAATGTTCCCAAAACGGTTCTGCAACACTTTTGTCAAATTCGAAATCGAATCAGTCGTACGGCACTTTGAATAGCAAGTTCCCAAATTACATTCCTCTCAATAAGACAGAAAGAACTTTCAGGTCCATTTCCTCTATGAATTTATCCCATGAATGATCTATGACACTTTTCAAGATTCATTTCTTTTATGAACCCTTCTCATGAATGGTTTATGGCACTCTTTTGAGCTCGTTTATCTTTTGGAAACTTGCCATACGCGGTTTATGACATTCCTTCAAATGCATCGTTTCTTTGGAAACATGCCATAAAGCGTTTATGGCACACTATGATGAGTTAAAAATTCCTGATAACGCTTCAAGGTGTTTCTTGAAGACGTTCATTATTCCAGTGTCTAACATAAAAAAGCACGTCACAAAAGAAGTGATCACCCTCTTTTACGACGTGCTTCGCCTTTATCCTATGTACACTCATTAGTAACCTCTGTTCATGTTGTAAAGAGACCATAAGCCAGTAGCAATGGCAAGAACAATCGTGAAGATAATAAACCAATGCATCATTCTGTGCTCCTTTCTTCATTCTGAACGTCACTTTTTCTTTCATTTTACCACAAAAGTCAATGGATATGCGTGAAAAACGTAAAGGAATGTGACATTTGTTGTAACTTATGAAAAACCTCCATTGTATTTCGCGTTAAAAAAGAAAATAGGGATTTCTCCCTATTTTCTCCATCTTAAAGCCCTTCTTTTTGAAGTTCTTTTCTTTCTTCTTCCGAATATACCCGAGAGCGAGTAAGAAATCTTTTTCCTTCTGGCCCTTCTAGGGAAAACATGCCGCCACGACCATCTACTACGTCAATGATTAACTGCGTATGCTTCCAATATTCATATTGGTCTTTGGCCATGTAGAAAGGGGCGCCACCAATTTCTCCAAGATAGACATCGCTATCGCCCACACGGAATTCGCCTTCTGGAAAACACATCGGAGAACTTCCGTCACAACATCCTCCAGATTGGTGAAACATCAGTGGCCCGTGACGCTTTTTTAACTTTTCGATGAGTTCAATCGCACTATCTGTTGCAACTACTTTTTCCACTGCCATCGTTTAACCCTCCTTTCCATTTAGACTAGAATACTCTATTTATAAAGGGTAACAATGCCACGGAAAATGATCCGTGGCATCATCTATTATTGTTTAGAAAAACCCGAGTGCATCTTCGCTATAGCTTACGAGTAAGTTTTTCGTTTGTTGATAGTGGGAAAGCATCATTTTATGATTTTCTCGTCCAATGCCTGATTTTTTATAACCACCGAAGGCCGCATGAGCAGGATAGTCGTGGTAACAGTTTGTCCAGACGCGTCCCGCTTGGATATTACGACCGAAGCGATACGCACGGTTAATGTTTCTCGTCCATACCCCGGCACCGAGGCCATACAACGTATCGTTAGCAATGGACAGTGCTTCTTCTTCGGTGGAGAAAGTAGTAAGTGCAAGGACTGGACCGAAGATTTCTTCTTGGAAAATGCGCATGCTGTTATTTCCTTTAAAAATTGTCGGCTTGACGTAGTAGCCGTTTGCAAGCTCTCCATCTAATTGATTACGTTCTCCGCCAAGTAATACTTCTGCGCCTTCTTGTTTTCCGATGTCTAAATACGACATAATTTTTTCCATTTGTTCTTGGGATGCTTGTGCTCCCATCATCGTTTCGGTGTCGAGTGGATCTCCTGTTTTAATATTTTTGGCGCGTTCTAAAGCCCGTTCAATAAAATCATCATAAATGGATTCATGAACGAGGGCTCGGGAAGGACAAGTACATACTTCTCCTTGATTTAAAGCAAACATGACAAAGCCTTCCACTGCTTTATTTAAAAATGCATCATCTTTTTCCATCACATCTTCAAAAAAGATATTCGGGGATTTACCACCAAGCTCTAATGTTACTGGAATAATATTTTCCGAAGCGTATTGCATAATGAGACGTCCAGTCGTTGTCTCACCAGTAAAAGCCACTTTGGCAATATCAGGATGAGAGGCAAGGGGTTTTCCTGCTTCTACACCAAATCCATTCACAATGTTTAACACTCCTGGTGGGAGAAGGTCTTTCACAAGTTCTAACCAAACGAAAATGGACGCTGGTGTTTGTTCCGCTGGTTTAATGACAATACAGTTTCCCGCAGCGAGAGCCGGAGCAATTTTCCACGTCGCCATTAAAAGTGGAAAGTTCCAGGGAATAATTTGTCCAACGACGCCAAGAGGTTCTTGGAAATGGTAGGCAACCGTATCATCATCAATTTGGCTAATCGTACCTTCTTCCGCACGAATCACTCCTGCGAAATAACGGAAATGATCAATTGCTAAGGGAATATCAGCATTTAGCGGCTCACGAATCGCTTTTCCATTGTCCCATGTTTCGGCTACAGCTAACTTTTCTTTATTTTCTTCCATGCGATCTGCAATTCGGTTTAAAATAAGTGCTCGTTCTGCAGGTGACGTTTTTCCCCAAGCGTCTTTTGCGTTTTGAGAAGCTTCTACGGCAAGATCAACGTCTTCTTTTGTGGACCGTGCCACTTGGCAGAAAACCTCTCCAGTAACCGGTGTGACATTATCAAAATACTCACCATTCATCGGCGGGCGGTATTCACCACCAATAAAGTTATCGTAGCGATCTTGAAATTGAACGAGACTTCCAGAAGTGTTTGGTGCATTGTAGCGCATTCGTCTATCCCCTTTCTTTTATTAGAAGATTGCAACGATGTCATTCTATGATGCAAAAATAAAAACATGCCAATTGTAATCGCTTACATATACTATTCTATCATTTGACAAGAAAATATCAAATATTTCCATGATAGATTTTTTCTTCTGTTAGGAAAGGTGTTAAAATGCATGTAGCAAAGTACGTACAGAGAAAGGATCATACAGATGAAAAAACGTAATAAATACGCACCTGTGCAGAAAAACGACATGGTGGAAGTTACCTTTGAAGATTTCACTCATGACGGGGCAGGTGTGGCGAAAATCAATGGGTATCCTTTATTCGTCCCGTATGGAATTCCAGGGGAAACGGGCAAAGTAAAAGTGGTGAAAACGAAGAAAAATTATGGTTTTGGTCGGTTAATGGAAATAAAAGAAGAAAGCCCTGAACGAATCGAACCGCTTTGTCCTATCTATAAACAATGTGGTGGTTGTCAGTTACAACATATGACGTATGAGAAAGAGTTGCAATTTAAACATCAACTTGTCGCAGATGCGATAAAAAAAATCGGTGGACTGGATGACGTTCCCATTCACCCAGTGATTGGAATGGAAGACCCGTGGCGGTACCGAAACAAAGCGCAAGTGCCAGTCGGAACTAAAGAAGATGGGCGCTTAAAAGCAGGGTTTTATCAACAGCGTACGCATCGCATCATTGATATGGAATCATGCCTCATTCAAGAAAAAGGAAATGATGACGCTGTTCAAATTGTAAAAAATATTGCAGACAAATACGGTATTCCCGCATATGACGAAAAGAATCACCGCGGAGTTTTACGTCATATCGTCGTACGATTCGGGAAAAAGAAAGATGAATTGATGATCGTCCTTATTACGAAAGGAAAAGAACTACCCCATAGGAAAAAACTGATTGAAAACATTCGCAAACAAATCCCCAACATTACGTCCATCATTCAAAATATCAATCCGAAAAAAACGAACGTTATTTTTGGTGAAGAAACACGAGTTCTTTGGGGAGAAGAATATATTTACGACACCATCGGAAACATTACCTTTGCGATTTCAGCCCGGTCATTTTACCAAGTGAATCCAACACAAACGAAAGTTTTATATGAAAAAGCGCTTGAATACGCTGCTCTCACTGGAAAAGAAATAGTCATTGACGCCTATTGTGGAATCGGCACCATCTCCCTCTTTTTAGCACAGAAAGCAAAACACGTGTACGGAGTGGAAATCGTTCCTGAAGCAATTGCCGATGCAAAACGAAACGCAAAACTAAATCATTTAGAAGATGTCGTCGATTTTGTCGTTGGAGAAGCGGAAAAAATTATTCCGTGGTGGTATCATGTGCTTGGCATTCAACCAGACGTTATCGTCGTGGACCCGCCAAGAAAAGGTTGTGCCGAGACACTGCTTGAAACGATGATCGACATTGCCCCAAAACGAATCGTCTACGTTTCTTGCAATCCATCTACTCTCGCTCGGGACTTAAAAATATTATCGGAAGGTGGATATGAAGTAAAAGAAATTCAGCCAGTCGATATGTTTCCAAGAACGAAGCATGTGGAGTTGGTAGCATTGATGTCTAGGGTGGATGAATAAGAAGAGTTGAAGTGTTGATAGAATAAGGTTTTCCAGTGGTTTTGGAGAATGTCCAAGCTGGGGAATCTTATTTTTATTTTGCTGAAAAGGAAGAGTAGTTTTCAGTAAAGGTAGGGTTGAGTTGATAGGATGACTTTTGGGTGGGGGGAGTTGACAGAACAGATGTTTTCATTTTGAATTGATATCCAAATGTGATATTCTATTAATAGAGAATTTTATTCTAGAAAGAGTGAGTGAATTGGCATTTTCTTATAAACCATTATGGAAGTTAATATTAGAGAAAAATATTAATAAAACTCAATTGAGAGATAGAGCAAAAATAACTAATCAAACACTATCACGTCTAAGTAAAAATCAAAATGTAAGTATGGAAATATTAGGTCGTATTTGTAAAACATTAGATTGTAGATTAGAAGATATTGTTGAGTATGTAAATGAAAAAAAAGATTTATCAATGTCACTAGATACTATTTCATTATTTAGTGGAGCAGGAGGGTTAGATCTAGGTTTAATTAATTCTGGATTTAACATAGTGTTTGCTAATGATATTCTAAAACCAGCAATTGAAAATTATCGTGCTAATATCGGAGAGATAACTGAAGAAGATATCACAAAAATTAATGCTAACGATATGCCGAATGCTGATGTAGTTGTAGCTGGTTTTCCCTGTCAACCATTTTCAAGTGCAGGTAACAGATTAGGTACAAAAGATGACAGAGGAAATTTATATTTGGAAGTATTAAAGGTTATAAATGCCAAAAAGCCAAAAGTTGTTATCATGGAAAATGTTCGTGGCTTATTATCTATGAAAAATAAAGATGGCTCCAAATTAATGGATTCTATTGTTACTCTATTAGAAAACACAGAGCCTGGTTATAAAGTTAAATATAAACTTTTAAAAGCTAGCAACTATGGAGTGCCACAAAATAGATTTCGAGTTATAATTATCGGCATTAGAAGCGATATAAACATTGATTATGAATTTCCAGAACCAATTGATTATGATCCTGAAAAGTTAACTGTAGGATATGTATTAAAAGGTGTTGAAGGATTACCTAATCAAAATGAGGTGTGGGAGTTGTCTCCTCAGAGCAAGAAACTAGTCCCATTCATTCCTGAGGGAGGTTCATGGAAAGACATCCCATACGAACATTTACCTGAGAGATTAAAAAAGATTAGGGATAATATGAAAAAATATCGTTCTCCTAATTTCTATAGAAGGTTTGCTAGAAATGAGATTAATGGAACAATCACAGCTGCTAGTACCCCTGAAAATAGTGGGATTTTACATCCTTTGGAGGATAGAAGATATTCTGTCAGGGAGATTGCTAGAATTCAATCATTTCCCGATAATTACATTTTTGTCGGAGATTCAGTATCAGCTAAATATACAATTATAGGAAATGCTGTTCCACCCAAATTAGGAGAGATTATTGGTAAATCTATAGTACAGCAGCTAATTGAAGCGGGATATTAAATTTATTATATGGAGTGAGATAAATTGAATTATTATATTTCAAAAGAAAATGTTTTAAACTCAATAGATTATTTTGAAAATCTTCAAGTGGATCCTGACTCTTCATTGTTTCTTTTTCTATTGTCTAAAAGAATTGGGATTTCCCACTCGTTTCCGGTAACATACAAAAGTGGAAGTCTTTCTGAAGAGCAAAAAACTGATTACTTAAAGTCATTGTGGATGTTAGGTGGATTATTTGATTCAACTGAGAAACCTAAAAGTAAAGTGTTGATGTTCCCGAACGGTTTTAGAAAACTTGAGTTATATCAACCAGCTACAGAATTTACTAGAATTATTGGTAGAATTAAGGACACAATAGAAAAGAAAAATTTCAATATCCCTATCTATGAGGATAATAATTCAAATTTAACATTAAAACATAACTATCAAGAAATATTAGAAGAATATTATCTTAAAGGGAATAGGATATCATTATCGCATTTTACTGCATGGGTGCTTCGTTTTACAAGATTTGAATTTGAACATGAACCGAATGAAAAAGAATTTACACGTGTATTAGAAAAAGTGATTAAAAAGTTATTTAAAATAAATAAAAAGGATTTTTTATGGCTTTTTGATGATGATATATCTTTTAATAGAATTGCACCTTCTAAAACTATTATCAAAGGTTCGGAAATAAGAGATAAGTTTGAGTTTGATACTAAAAAACAACCTGAGGTTGAATCAATCAGTACTTCAGAGGAGTACCAACAAAATCTATTGACCAAAGAAGAAACGACACAATATTTAGCTTTAAGTGGTGATAATCCCTCAGATAAGGAAATACTAGATACGCTACTTTATAAAAAGCAAATTGTATTGACGGGGGTTCCTGGAGTTGGGAAATCTAGATACACCAATCTATTAAAAAATAGTGGAGAGTTTGCAGAAACAGAAATGGTTCAATTTCACGCTAACTATTCTTATGAAGATTTTATAGGATCTGAGACGTTGACGGTAAATGACCAAAATGCAACGATTGTTTCAACTCAAAAAGGCTTGTTTTTAGACTTTGTAGAAAAAGCAAAGCAGGATAAAAATAATAAATACCTATTTGTAATCGATGAATTAAATCGAGGTAATATTGCAGAAATATTTGGTGAGACAATCCTTACTTTAGATAGAGGATATTCGGTAAAACTTTCACGTCCAATTAAAGGAATTAAAGAATTAAACATTCCCGATAATTTATATATTGTAGGAACGATGAATACTAGTGATAGAAACATAGCATTTTTAGATTTAGCAATCAGAAGGCGTTTTGCTTTTATAAATTTATTACCAAATTACGACTTTTTATCAGAAAAGGTCATTCTTGAAGATTTTGACCTAGGTAACATATTAAAAATTATAAATCAAAGAATTTTAGAAACGTTAGGTGATTCCGAATTGATTTTAGGGCAATCTTATTTCATTCCAAACAAAACAGGTGATGACTTTATTTGGAACTTTGAAGAGTTTAAAAATCAATTTAATTTTGTGCTATTACCAACTTTGGTGGAATATAGTTTTAATGATATTAATGCAATAAATACTATAGTTGGTGAAAACCTTGCAGATGGTATTCAAGATATAGATGAATTTAAAATAGCTTTTCAAGCAGAGTTTCAAGTGTAGGTGAGTGAATGTTTAATAAAATTGAGACTGCTGGACAAACAATTATAAATGTATTGGATGAAGAATTTAGTTATTTTGAACAATTTGTACATAAGAACAATATAAGATGGGCGAGAGAAGAAAAGAACAACTCTATTTTAACTATAAGCCAATCCTATGTTGGGTATCTTGTAACACCTGTTCGCAAAATAAATTTGGAACCAAAGTATAATGAAATAGGATTCGAGCATATTTTTCGAATGTACTTATATGTTTATGGGTATAGGACTTCTGATAGTTCGTCTGTATTAGATATCTCAGAAGCCCAAAATGAGGTAGATGTTGCGGAGCTTTTTTTGGAAAACCTTCAAAAAAATATTCAGTTGGGTATTATACAGTCCTATCGAATATCGAATGAAAAGCTTGGAACTATTAAAGGTAATGTCCATTATCCCAGCACCTACAAGAATTATCTTTTAAACAAAAAGAAATATGTCGACACAAAGGTATCAAGACTCTCATTAAATAATGATATTAATAGACTTATTGCTACTGCTTTAATGAAACTAAAAAATGTAAAGAAATATACTTCAACTGCTACAAAACTTTTAATGTATTTTGAAAATGTATCTCCAAATGTTAAAAATGGTAGCGAATTATTAAAGAATATAAATTTTAATTCCAATACTTCAAGGTATCGAAATACATTGATTTACGCATCAATGATAATAGATCAATTAGATTATGAAGATGTGGGAAACACAATTGGAACAGAAAGTTTTATTATAAATTTCGATAGGTTATTTGAGGATTTTGTTATTAAAATATTAAAAGAAACTCCAGATAAAAGGGAGTTTTTCACATGGGAAAATTCCAAGAAATTTGCAGATATTCTAAAAAGTGATAATTGTTATGATAGTAGAGAATATCAACCGGATATCGTTTATCGTTATCTTGTAGAAGATGAAAGTTATGACTATTTACCTTCTGCTTATGGAGTTTTAGATGTTAAAAATAAAGCTTATAATGTCTTTAATAATAGCGATATTTATCAAATTGTTACATATGCAAGATTATTAAATAGTAAAAAAGTAATTCTACTGTATCCTTCTTTTTTAAACAAAAGACCGGAGACGCTCACTTTAAATTCAGATATATTTAATCCTTATGTAATAACGGCTTGTTTTATAAATATTGCTGATAAATCAGGAAAAGATTTCCTGAAATCTATTAATCTATTTGTGGATACAGTTGAAAAGACATTACTAGATATAAAGATTGATTAGTAATTATAGTGTTATGACTCTTTATGCATATCGTTTGATGCATAAAGAGTCGATGTTATCCTTAAAACATGTAGTAAGACTGCGAGGTGTGTAAGGGTTTGCTTAGCTTTAATGATAAAAATTTCATTAGTACTTTTTTTAATGATGGTGGGTATGTTTTGAATTTTAGTAATTCAGAATTTGATGATTTTACGCTGAATTCTGTTGGAATACCACTCCAAACGCAATATAAGTTATCAAAAGGAAAATCCTTTGTTGAGTTTATAAATCAAGCTGACGATGGTGAAATTATAAAATTAGTTACTGATTTAATTGAATATATAGAATATCAAAACATTGAAGATTTACTTACGGTTGAAAAGAGAAATCTTTATCCGAAATTGAAAGCGCTTATGTCAAAGTTTTCAACTAATCAAACATTTAGCAGTACATTGGTTACTGATGTCAAAGAAAAGTTTAATGATGTCTATATAGCTAGTCAACTCAGCATAATGATGTCATTAGTTGAAGAATCACCTTCGGATGTGATAGGGAAATCTAAAGAACTATTAGAGTCCTGTTTCAAACACATTTTAGATGAATTTGACGAGGAATATTCTCCATCATCCACTGTAGTACAATTAAGAAAACAAGTGTTTTTAAAATTAAATCTAGATCCGAAAGAAAATGTCTCAGCTAAAAATAATAATGATGTTAAGAAAATACTAAGTAGTTTCATTCAGGTAGTTGATGGTTTAAATTCTCTTAGAAATGATAAAGGTGATGGGCATGGTAAAGGAAAGAATTATACAGAATTACCTGTGCGATACGCTAAATTAGCAATGAACGCATCATTAACTATCGTACACTTTACCTGGGACACGTATAAAATGCATATTGGTAAATATAAATAGAAAGGGAGTCTTGCGTATGGGGCTAGAACATTCATTTACTAATTATGTGAAAGAGAAATATTATAATGAGTTGTTTGAAGCCCTTCAGGACTTCATAACAGACCAAGTAGAAAATTTAGAACTACGCCTAAATGTTGTTGAAGAAATTGATGAAGTAAACTTATCAGATATAGAAATAAAACAAATTTACATAGAAGATTTACCTGGAACAAAAATCGATTTCGATATTTTATTAGAAGCTCACATTGAGGTTAGTGATATAAATAAACGGTTAGTTGATGAACAAGAAATATGTTATCAATGGTTTCACTATGAATGTACTATTAATTTGGATACCCATTTTAAAAATTTTGTAATTAAACACATCGATATATATAACCAGAGAAAAAATCGAAAAAAAATCAAAAATGGATTATCTGAATATTTTGTACCCATTATTTACAAGGAAGATTTAGATAATGTGGCAACTAATTTTTTAAAAGAACATTATCCAGAAGCTTTAATTACTCCAATCAAAATAGATCCAGAATTATTAGCAAGACAGATGGGTTTAACTGTTCATATGACTAGAATTTCAAAAGATAATAGTATCTTTGGGCAAATTTATTTTAAGGATACTGTAAGTACATTTTACGATGAAACGCATGATAAAACAATAGAGAAAAAGGTTGAAAAAGGTAGCATTTTTGTAGACCCTAATTGTTTTTTTCTTAGAAACTTAGGTTCATATAATAATACTATTGTTCATGAATGTGTTCACTGGCATTTACATAAAAAAGCATTTATGCTTAAAAATTTGTTTGATGAAGATATAACAAAAATTAATTGTAAGGTATCAGGTGGAGTTAAAGGTAATAAAAAGGAATATATTGATTGGATGGAATGGCAGGCTAATAGCTTAGCTCCTAAGATATTGATGCCACTGAATATGTTTAAACAAGAAGCATATTCTATAATTCAGGATTTAATGAAAGAAAAAGGCACCAATGATTTGTTAGTTATAATAGAAGAGACTATCGATAAATTAGCTGAGTTTTTTGGTGTTTCTCGATTGGCTGCGAAAATCAGAATGATTGATGTGGGTTATGAGGAAGCTATTGGTGCATTTAACTTCATCGATGGTAGGTATATACCTACACATAGTTTTAAAAAAGGAACATTAGAAAGAAATCAAACTTTTTCAATTGGAGCAGTCGATGCGGGAATATTATCATTCACTGATGCTGATTTTGCAAAGCTTACATCTAGCGGTCGCTATGTTTATATAGATTCGCATTTTGTATTAAACACTCCTAAATATGTTGAAAAAGATTTATTTGGTAATTTAACATTAACAAATTATGCAAGGCACAACATGAATGAATGTTGTTTGGTTTTTACAATTACAGTACGCTCGAGTGACAGAATAGGTGCAAATTATCATAGTGAATGTGTGCTGAATCGAGATGAGAACTCCCCATTTGAATTTGATATTAGTTTTCATCAAGGCTACGAAAATTCAACACCAGAAAAACAAGAATTATTTTTGGAAAAAGTTATCATGGAGAATATGGAAATGTACGGAAAGATGAGTAATGATTTTTGTGATTGCTTAGCTAAAGTTAAAGATTGGCGCGGGTTAACCTATAAAGAAATAGCAGCAAAAATCCCTATGGATGATCGTCAAGTACGAAGGATTTTCAATGGTGAATCTAATGGTAGCTTGGAAACTTTAGTGGCGATATGTATAGCTTTATACTTACCACCTGAAATTAGTTTTCACATTATAGATCAATCCGCACATCGATTATCAACAAGAGTAACTAGTCATCAATGGTATCGATATGTTTTAATGTATTTTCAAGGGAAATCAGTAGATGAAACAAGAGATTTTTTAAAAAAATATGATGTAACTTTATGAAAAAGCGGACATGCTCATGTCCGTTTTTGTTTTGTTGATTTTATGCGGGCTAATACTACTTCATTTTTATAAATGAAGTAGTATTAGCCTATTTTTTATGCTCAAAACGGGCATAACCATGTCCGACCGCAATGCAGAATTTCATTATACACTTTAGATAGATTAAAAAAATATCAAATGCCTGATTTGCAATAAGGGCAAAGGATACATATTGAAGTACGCAATCCATACCAGGATTGTAGTGTCTCAATATTAGTACCCTTACCTTGTTGCGCACTTTTTTAAGTAAAGGTCAGGTTACTAAAGGACAAGCTCTTCATTGTTTGCATCCTTTGCCCTCCGCAAATTGGCGGAGAGGATGCCAAACAATGACAAAAAAGTACAAAACAAGCCAAAAGAACAGAGAATCTTATATTTACTATTCAGGAGGTAAAAAGATAGCAACCATCGTACCAGGAGAAAATGGTGTAACAGAGGTTGATATTGAATATTTACATTCTGAAGATGATCAGGAAGTGGACGAAGGTCGCCGCTATGATTACCGAATTGCTTGTAATTTAGAATCTTATGTAGATGAAAACGGAGATTCAAAAGCTGAACATAACAAACATTTAGCAGATTGGGATGCAGATCCGTTTAATGAAATTTTGGAAATGGAGAACTATGAAGAGAAACAAAAGTTAATCGAACAATTGCATAAAGCAATGGATCAGTTAACAGATAAACAATTTAGAACGATACAAAAGAAGTTTTACGACCAAAAAACAAATGTTGAGATTGCTGCCGAAGAGGGTGTGACCGAAGCGGCTATCAGAAATCGTTTAAATAAAATATACAGAAGATTAGAAAAACTGATAAGAAAGGGCTCTTAATTGAGCCTTTTAAATTTTATTTTAAAAAAGGGGTTCGAAAGGGCATGATTTTTCGCTTACTAGTAAGGGACGAAATAAAACCCTTAGAAAGGAGTGTTTCCAGATGAGTCTAAAACACAAGGTAATCATCAATGTTAAAGATGAAAATGGTGAGAAAACAAGAGTAGTTGAAGGTAAACGTAAAACTGTACGTAGCCGAATGCTAGATTTATTGTTTGGTAAAAAAGTAAATCTGCTTGTTATCACACCTGGTGACTCAGTAGAAACAGTGGAAATAAAAGAAACTCGGAAAGGCGGTGAGGCTTAATATGAGCAGAACAAAATTACTTCTTGATGTAGTCACTGATTTGCAAAATTTAGCTGGCTCACTTCAGACGATTGCTGGAGTGTTGGCGAGTAATGAAGAATCACCACGAACGGAAGAAAAAGCACCAGTTAAAAAAGCGAAGCCGGAAAAGCAAAAAATATCACTTGAAGAAGTTCGTACACTACTTGCACAAAAGAGCCAAGCGGGTTTTACATCTGATATTAAAAAGTTACTTGAAAAATATGGTGCAACTAAGTTAAGCGAAATTGAAGAAAAAGACTATGAAGCATTGATGAAAGATGCGGAGGAATTGAAATGACGAAACATGCCATTTTATCTGCGTCAGGAGCACATCGATGGATGAATTGTACTCCATCGGCACGTCTTGAATTAGAGTTTGATGATTCTAGTGGTGAAGCGGCTAAGGAAGGAACAGCCGCTCATGAACTGGGGGAACATAAGCTTAGAGAAGCGTTAAAGATTCCAACGAAGAAACCAACATCCATTTATGATTCTGAAGAGATGGAACGTTATACCGATGAGTATGTCCAGTTTATCTTGGAAGAACTAGCGGCAGTAAAACAAATAACGAAAGATCCACTTCTTCTGATTGAACAGCGATTGGACTTTTCAAATTATGTACCAGAAGGGTTTGGAACAGGGGACTGTGTGATTGTTGCAGACGATGTAGCTCATGTTATTGATTTTAAATATGGACAAGGTGTTTTAGTTGAGGCGGAAAATAATCCGCAAATGATGCTTTATGCACTTGGGGCACTTAATCTATTTGATGCGATTTATGATATCAGTGCAGTAAAAATGACCATTTATCAACCGAGACGTGAAAACATCTCAACCTTTGAAATACCCAAAACGAATCTTATAGATTGGGCGGAAAATACACTTAAACCAAAAGCAGAATTAGCGTTCAAAGGTGATGGCGAATATAAGCCTGGTGATTGGTGTAGGTTTTGTAGGGCATCTGTGGAGTGCAGGGCAAGGGCGGAAGAAAATTTGAAGGTAGCAAAATTTGAGTTTAAAAAGCCACCCTTATTAACAGATGTTGAAATTGCTGAAATTTTACTTCATGTAAATGACCTTACTAAATGGGCAAATGAAATATTTGCTTATGCAACGAATGCCGCTGTTCAACAAGGAAAACAGTGGGCAGGTTTTAAAGTTGTAGAAGGTAGGTCTAATCGTAAATATGCAGATGAAGAAGCGGTAGCTGAAGCCGCAAAGAAGGCAGGCTATGAAGATATTTACAAGAAAAGCTTGTTAACGATAACCAACATGGAAAAGCTGATGGGTAAAAAGAAATTTAATGAAGTGCTTGGTGATTTTATTATTAAGCCAAGCGGAAAGCCGACACTTGTTCCGGTATCGGATAAGCGTCCAGAAATAAATATTTCAACAGCAAAAAATGAATTTATGGAGGAGAAATAATTATGTCGAAAACAGTAAAAAATCCAACAAAAGTAATTACAGGGGTAGTGCGTTTATCTTATGCCAACGTGTGGGAGCCAAAGTCAATCAATGGTGGAAAAGAAAAATATAGTGTGAGTGTGATTATTCCAAAAAGTGATACAAAAACATTAGAAGCGATTGAAAATGCAGTAGATGCTGCAATTGAAGAAGGTCGTGGAAAGTTTGGTGGAAAGATTCCAAACAAGCAGTCGTTAAAATTACCGCTTCGTGATGGAGATATTGACCGTTCAGATGATGAAGCTTATGCGGATAGTTTCTTTGTTAATGCAAACAGCATTACACCACCACAGATTGTAGATGCTGATATTAATCCAATTTTAGAGCGCTCAGAGGTTTATTCAGGAGTGTATGCTCGTGTAAGTATTAACTTTTATGCATTTAATTCAAATGGTAACCGAGGGATTGCCTGTGGCCTAGGTAACATTCAAAAGATTCGTGATGGGGAGCCATTAGGTGGTCGAACAGATGCATCGGTAGATTTTGCTACTGATGTGGATGATGACTTCTTATCATGAAAACATTAAATATTGATATTGAAACGTATAGTAGTGTGGACCTCGCTAAAAGCGGGGTCTATCGCTATGTGGAGGCAGATGATTTTGAAGTAATGCTATTTGCCTACAGTGTGGACGGTGGGCCTGTTCATGTTATCGATTTGGCAAATGGTGAGCCCATTCCAACTGAAATTGAACAGGCGATATTTAATGAAGATGTTACAAAATGGGCATTCAATGCTCAGTTCGAACGGATCTGTTTAAGTAGACATTTCAATAAACATCTTTCACCTGACGGCTGGCGCTGCACAATGGTGTGGTCTGCTTATTTAGGTTTACCACTTTCTTTAGAAGGTGCTGCGATGGTAACAGGAGCGGATAAGCAAAAAATGTCGGAAGGTAAAGATTTAATTCGGTTTTTCTCTATTCCTTGTAGACCAACAAAAACAAATGATGGTCGGACAAGGAATTTAAAAGAACATGATCCAAATCGATGGGACAATTTTAAAGCATATAACAAACGTGATGTAGAAACAGAAATTGCGATACAAGATAAACTATCTAAATTTCCAATGCCCGAAGCAGAGTGGGATAACTACCTCTTGGATCAGTTAATAAATGATAGGGGAATAAAGCTAGATTTGGAGTTAGTTGCTCAGGCTATTAAGTGTGATGACTTAATTCGCAGCGAGTTAATCAGTCGTATGAAGGAAATTACTAAGCTAGAAAACCCTAACTCTGTCAAACAAATGCGTGAGTGGTTACAAACAAAAGGTGTTGAAACAGATAGTTTAAATAAAGCAGCTGTAACGCATCTAATTGAAACCACTGAAGGTGAAATAAAAGAAGTGCTTCAACTGAGAAAACAACTCGCAAAATCAAGCGTGAAAAAATACGTAGCCATGGAAAATGTCGTTTGTCGTGATGGACGAGCGAGGGGATTGATTCAGTTTTACGGTGCAAATCGTACGGGGAGATTTGCAGGAAGATTAATTCAAGTTCAAAACCTACCACAAAACCATATATCTGATTTAGATGAAGCACGTGCTTTATTGAAACAAGGGAACTTTGAAGCCTTGCAAATTTTATATGATTCAGTTCCGAGTGTACTTTCTCAGCTTATAAGGACCGCATTTGTTCCTATTCAGAACAATCGCTTCATAATCGTTGACTTTAGTGCAATTGAAGCACGTGTGATTGCCTGGATTGCAGGTGAAAAATGGCGGAATGAAGTGTTTGCATCACACGGGAAAATCTATGAAGCATCGGCTGCGCAGATGTTTAAAGTTCCCTTGGATGAAATTTCAAAAGACAGTCCATTAAGACAAAAAGGAAAAATTGCAGAACTTGCGCTTGGTTATGGAGGTTCTGTTGGTGCGTTGAAATCAATGGGTGCTCTTAGTATGGGACTTGAAGAACATGAATTAAAACCACTTGTCGATGTGTGGCGGCAGTCAAATTCAAAAATAGTGAAATTTTGGTGGGATATTGATCGTGCAGCAAAAGAAACTGTGAGACAACGAAAAGCACATATGACCCATGGAATTAAGTTTGAATATCAAAGCGGAATGTTGCTGATTGGTTTACCTTCAGGTAGATGGCTTTCATATGTAAAGCCAAGAATAGGGATAAATAGTTTTGGAAATGAATCTGTTTCTTATGAAGGTATTGGATCAACAAAGAAATGGGAGCGAATATTTAGTTATGGTCCGAAGTTTGTCGAGAATATTGTCCAAGCAATATCAAGGGATTTATTATGTTTTGCTTTGCAACGTGTTCACAATGAAGGATTTCGTATTGTCATGCATGTGCATGATGAAATAGTGATTGAAGCACCAAACGATGTAACGGTCGAATATATCAGTGATTTAATGAGTCTATCTCCACCTTGGGCAGAAACGCTAGAATTACGTGCGGATGGGTTTGATACAAACTTCTATAAAAAAGATTAATTTAGAGGGGTTCGAATACCCCTTTTTCTTCGCATATAGGTGAGGGTAAATTTATTTACTCTACAACTATTTGTAGGAGGTTCATTTATATAATGAACAATATTAAAATTTTTAACTTCGAAGGAAATGAAGTAAGAACATCTTTTAAAGATGGTAACGTTTGGTGGGTTGCAAAAGATGTGTGCGATGTCTTAGGAATTAAAAATAATCGTGATGTTATCGCTCGATTAGATACAGATGAAAAGGGTGTAGATACTATCGACACCCTTGGCGGACAACAGGAAGTTTCCGTTATAAACGAGAGTGGGTTATACAATATTATATTACTCTCAAGAAAACCAGAAGCAAAAAAATTCAGAAGATGGGTTACACATGACGTCCTTCCGTCAATTCGAAAACATGGATTGTACGCAGTGGATGAAGTATTAGCTAATCCAGATATTTTGATTAAAGCGTTAGAAGAATTAAAAGCAGAGAGGTTAAAAAACAATCAATTATCAGAAACAGTGAAAGTCCAGGAACAGCAAATCGTTGAGATGAAACCCAAAGCAAGTTATTACGATGTTGTTTTAAATTGTAAGGATGCAGTTGCGATCTCGGTGATTGCAAAAGATTATGGAAAGTCTGCCCGTTGGTTAAATAAATATTTACACGAACAAGGTGTTCAATATAAACAAGGGAAGATTTGGTTGCTATATCAAAATCATGCGGAGTTTGGTTATACGACAACAAAAACTCACACATATAAAGATAGCAATGGGTATGATCGTTCAAAAGTTCATACGTACTGGACGCAAAAAGGTCGATTGTTTATTTATGACTTACTAAAAGCAAAAGGAATCTTACCTAAAATTGAAATGGACAGTTAAGCATTGGAGGTAATCAGTATGAAAATAGCTGTCGGAAATAGTCGAATGGACAGAAAGTGGAAGAACAAAGATGTAACGTGGGACGAGTTTATTAATCTTGTAAATCAGACAATCCGTACAACTGAAACGGTAGATGAATATAGGAAAATGAATCGTGCAAAACAAGATGCAACAAAGGATGTTGGCGGCTTTGTTGGTGGTGCTTTAAAGCAGGGGAAAAGAAGGAACGGACATGTTTTGTCTCGTTCACTTCTTACTCTAGATATGGACTACGCAGTACCTGGTATTTGGGATCAAATTGAACTTCTTTATGATTTTAAATGCTGCGTATATTCAACACATAAACACACTCCTGAAAAACCAAGGCTACGTTTAATTATTCCGTTTAAACGTGATGTTTCGGAAGATGAATATCCAGCGGTCGCAAGAATGGTCGCAAAAGAAATCGGTATTGATTATTTTGATGATACAACATATGAACCCTCAAGATTAATGTACTGGCCATCGACACCTTCAAACGGTGAGTTCTTTTTTGAACAAAAAGATGGTGAGTTATTAGATCCTGATTTGTATTTGTCGAAATATGACGATTGGCGAGATACGACAACATGGCCTGTTTCATCAAGACAATCCGAAGTTGTACAACGAAATATTAAAAAACAAGCTGATCCATTAGAGAAGGATGGCATTATTGGCGCTTTTTGTAGAGCTTATTCTATCGAAGAAGCTATTGATAGTTTTTTGTCGCATGTGTATGAACCAAGTTTGATGGAAGGAAGATTTGATTACATTCCAGCTGATTCGTCTGCGGGGGTCGTTGTATATAATGGAAAATTTGCTTATAGCCATCATGCAACAGATCCTGCTTCAGGAAACTTATTGAATGCATTTGACCTAGTTCGATTACATTTGTTTCAGGATTTGGACGATAAAGCTTCTTATTCAACCACAATAACAAAACTTCCATCCTTTAAGGCTATGACCGAGCTTGCTTTAAAGGATGAGCTAGTGAAAGTGCAGTTCGCAGAAGAACGTAAAGAACAAGCGGAAATTGAGTTTACAGAAGATGACTGGGAAGGACAACTTGAACTTGATAAAACAGGTGCAGTAAAAAATACACTTAGAAACCTTACTTTAATCTTGGAACATGATGAAAACCTTCAAGGTATTGTTTTTAATGAGCTATCAGACAACTTGGAGATTGTTAGTCCTGTTCCTTGGTCGCATCCATCTAAATATTGGCGGGATGCGGATGATGCTCAGTTGGTTAGTTATATCGATACGCACTATGGAACATTTTCAGCTAGAAATTATGATATTGCAATTGCGAAAGTAGCTGATGATAGGTCGTATCATCCGATTCGAGATTACCTTGATGAATTGCCTGAGTGGGATAAAGTGCCACGAATCGATACGTTATTAATTGATTATTTAGGAGCGGATGATAATCCATACGTTCGTGCTGTAACAAGGAAAACATTATGTGCGGCAATATCTAGAGTTCTCACACCTGGCATTAAATTTGATTCAATGCTCGTTTTAAATGGTCCGCAAGGAGTCGGTAAAAGTACGCTTATTGCAAGGCTTGGTGGTGAATGGTTTTCGGACAGCTTAAGTTTATCGGACACAAAAGATAAGACAGCTGCTGAGAAATTACAAGGTTACTGGATCATTGAAATCGGAGAACTTGCTGGACTTAAAAAAGCAGAAGTAGAAACACTGAGGAGTTTCCTTTCACGACAAAACGACATTTATCGAGCGAGTTTTGCAAAAAGAGTTACACCACATTTAAGGCAATGTGTATTCTTTGGAACAACTAATGCTGAAAAAGGTTATTTAAGGGATACGACAGGTAACAGACGATTTTGGCCTGTGAAAACTCCAGGCGATGGAGTAAAGAAATCGTGGGAAGTAACTGAAGAAGAAGTGCTGCAAATATGGGCAGAAACACTCGAATACGTGAAGCAGGGTGAAAAGCTGTACCTTGAACATGATATTGATCAGTTAGCAAAAGAAGAACAGCGAATGGCGATGGAATCGGACGAGCGAGAAGGGTTGGTTCGTGAATATTTAGAAACGCTACTTCCTGACGATTGGGACGATATGGACTTATTTGAACGTAGAGCATTTATCAATGGCACTGAATTTGGTGATAGTCCAAAACAAGGTGTTTGGAAACGGGAGCATGTTTCTAATATGGAGATTTGGTGTGAATGTTTCCAAAAGGAACGTTCCAATTTAAGACGGATAGATGGTAACGAAATATCAACCATTATGGCCAGCATTGGTGGCTGGACAGGTTTATCAAAGAAAAAGAGACTTCCCATTTACGGAACGCAGTGGGTGTATGAATTAAAAAAGTGACGTTCCAAAAAATCGAGTTTGGAACAAAAACATCACATTGGAACAGAATATTATGTTCCTGGAACAAAATAAAAGAAGTTCGTCACATAGTTAGGAACAGCAATCAACCTATGTCGTATAAGGGTTTGTAAAAAACATGTTCCAATGTTCCAAGAAAAATATGATATTAGGAAAATATAAGAATATAGGATGAAATCACGCAAATACGCATATACGCGCGTAAGAAAGTTTAAAAACGTTTGGAACAGGAGAGTTTGGAATGCGAGAAAAATCTATCGAGTTAAAATTAAGCGAAGCGGTCAAAAATATGAAGGGTTTATCTATTAAACTAACATCACCAGGTTTTGATGGATTGCCCGATCGGTTAGTGTTACTACCAAACGGGAAAATTGGCTTTATTGAAGTGAAAGCCCCAGGAAATAAACTCAGACCGCTTCAGCAGAAAAGAAAACAGCAGTTAGAATCACTAGGTTTTATAGTCTTTTGTCTAGATGATCCTGAAAGTATTGGAGGGATGTTGGATGAAATTCAAGCCACATAAATATCAGGAGTTTGCAACAAATTTTATTATAGAAAATCCTATAACGGCAATATTTCTTGAAATGGGTCTCGGTAAAAGTGTGATTACACTGACTGCTATTTATGAATTGATGTTAGAACGATTTGAAGTTGATAGGGTTTTAGTAATCGCACCACTCAGGGTTGCTAGAAATACGTGGCCAGAAGAAATTGAAAAATGGAGTCACTTGAAAGGATTAACTTATGCAGTTGCTGTTGGAACAGAAAAAGAGCGCTTAGAAGCATTATATTCAGACGCGCACATTTATATCATTAACCGAGAAAATGTAGAATGGTTGATTGCTAGAAGCGGTATCGATTTTAATTTTGATATGGTTGTTATTGATGAATTATCATCGTTTAAATCTCATCAATCAAAACGCTTTAAAAGTTTAATGAAAGTGAGACCTAACATTAAAAGAATAGTTGGTTTAACAGGAACACCTTCATCGAATGGCTTAATGGACTTATGGGCGGAGTACCGATTACTTGATATGGGTGAAAGATTAGGGAAGTTCATCGGACGTTTCAGAGAATCATACTTCGATCCTGACAAAAGAAATCAACATATGATTTTCTCATATAAACCAAAACCAGGGGCAGAAGAAGCGATATATGAAAAAATAAGCGATATCACTATCAGTATGAAAGGGACGGACTATTTAAAACTACCCGATTTAGTCATGAATGAAATGCCTGTTTCGTTAAATCAGAAAGAAAAAGAAACGCTTGATGTCATGAAACGTGATTTGATTACAACGATAAAAGGTGAGGACATAACCGCTTCAAATGCAGCGGCTTTATCAAATAAACTTCTTCAAATGGCAAATGGTGCAGTTTACGATGATAACGGTTCTGTCACTCAAATACATGATCGAAAACTCGAAAAGTTAGAAGATATCATTGAAGCGGCAAACGGTAAACCTGTATTAATTGCTTATTGGTTTAAACACGACCTGCTCCGCATACAAAACCGATTTAAGGTAGAAGTTTTAACAAGTAGTGATTCCATTAAAAAATGGAACGAGGGAAAGATTCAAATTGCAGCCATTCATCCCGCATCCGCAGGACATGGTTTAAATTTACAAGCGGGTGGTTCAACACTCGTATGGTTTGGACTAACTTGGAGCTTGGAGTTATACCAACAAACAAATGCAAGGCTGTACAGGCAAGGACAAACAGACACAGTGATTATCCATCATTTAATCGCTAAAGAAACAATGGACGAGCGTGTGATGGATGCTTTAAATAAAAAGAATAATACTCAGTCAGCACTCATTGATGCGGTGAAAGCAACGTTAAAAGGGGGAATTCCTGTATGAATATTGTATGGCACTACCTAGATAAACGAGCAGCAACGATTGATGTGATAAAAGATTATAATAGTATGAAACACATTATAGATAATACCGATGACGACATTGCAATCCTTCATGACGGAATGTTGTCCCCAAGTGCACCAGTGAATGATGGCATGCCTTCCGTACACAATCCTAAAGCCAATGAAAGTCGGATTGTCTTTAGCATAGATAAAATTGATGTGCTGAAAGAAAGATTAAGACAGGCCATCGAATATATGAATTGGTTCCAGCCTGCTTGGGATGAGTTAACTGAAGATGAACAGTTTGTTCTGTATGAATTTTATATGGTGGAAGACCAAAGACGAACCGAAGCTGTGCATACAATTTGTGATTACTTTAAGATTGAGAGGTCATCTGCCTACAACAAAAAGAATAGAGCGTTGGATAGGTTGACACTACTGCTTTATGGCAAGTGAGTAAAATCTTGGATGCATTTAGATATTACGCAGGTTATAGTGGTAGTATGGAAAAAGTATCAAAGTGAATCAAAATACTCTTTGAATTTTCAAGTGAGTAATATTGCGGACGCTTTTTGACTTTGAGCATGTTATGGTATTAATATAGACGAAATATCGCAAGCCTTCGTGGGAGAAATCCTACGGGGGCTTTTTTGTTTGGAGGTGAAAGTTATGCCGAGAAAACCAAAGCGACCTTGTTCACAGCCAGGATGTCCTGAGTTAACGCATGAACGCTTTTGTGATGAACACCGGAAGGCTGAGGCAAGAAGATATGAAAGGTATCAACGTGATCCAAACACCGCAAAGCGATACGGACGTGCCTGGAAAAGGATACGTGACCGTTATGTTGCAAAGAACCCGCTCTGCGAGGAGTGTAAGCGAAACGGGAAGCTAACTCCAGTGCAAGAAGTACATCACATCCTACCGCTGTCACGTGGTGGAACGCATGACGAAAGCAATCTGATGTCTGTTTGCACACCCTGTCACTCATCGATTACCGCACGAGATGGCGATCGTTGGCGAAGGAGTAGGGGGTAATCAATCTCTACAGCTTATCATGTGGACAACGGGCGGGGAACGTCACGCAAAAAGTCGCGATTTCAAAGAGGGTATATAGGGGGCGAGCAGAAATGAGGTGTTGAAATGGCCAAGGATGGAACAAATAGGGGCGGTGCTCGGGTTGGTTCTGGACGTAAAAGAAAGCCATTATACGAAAAATTAGAAGATGGAAATCCAGGTAGACGAAAATTAGAAGTGCTCGAATTTACACATGCACCTGACCTTCAAGGACAAGAAATGCCACCGCCAAGAGAGATGCTATCTGCCACTGAAAAGGACGGTTCAACTCTTGAAGCGGCAGAAATTTATGAAGAAACGTGGAATTGGTTAAATGAAAGGGACTGTGCTCATTTAATCATGCCGCAACTTTTAGAAAGGTATGCTATGAGTGCAGCAAGATGGATGCAGTGCGAGGCAGCTGTGACAGAGTTTGGCTTTTTAGCAAAACATCCAACAACGGGAAATGCTATGCAAAGCCCGTATGTTGCTATGAGTCAAAACTTCATGACACAAACCAATCGACTCTGGTTAGAAATTTATCAAATTATAAGAGAAAACAGTGCAACAGAATTCATTGGTGCGAATCCACAAGATGATATGATGGAGCGTTTATTAACGATGCGTAAAGGCAAATAACTGAAACGAGGTAATGTGATGACGATTAAATATTTAACAGCTGAAAGTGTATGTGCGGGTCATCCGGATAAACTTTGTGATTTAATATCAGATAGTATTTTGGATGCTTGTTTAACAAAAGACAAAGCTTCACGTATGGCATGTGAGGTGCTTGCGACAAAAGGAAGAATCATCGTGGCGGGCGAAATCTCCTGTAGCGAAAAACTTAATCTTAAAGATGTTGTAAAAAGTGTATTAGTTGATGTGGGTTACAAACCTACAGATTTTAAAATATCTGTATATGTACAGAAACAAAGTACAGATATTGCACAAGCGGTAGATACAGCACTTGAAGCTCGTCAGAGAATCAAAGAGCCTTACGGAACAATTGGCGCAGGTGACCAAGGAACAATGTATGGTTATGCGACAAATGAAACAAAGGAAATGCTGCCATTACCATTAGTGCTTTCACATAAAATTGTAAAACGATTAGATGAAGTCCGCAAAGGAAAAATTATTAAAGGATATTTTCCAGATGGGAAAGCCCAGGTCACAATTGAATATAGAAATAATCAACCAATCAGAGTTAAAACAATTGTTGTATCTGTTCAACATCTTGCTTATAAAAGACAAACAGAAATTGAAAGAGATATTATTGAAAATGTCTTATGGCAGGTTTTTGAAGACTTCCCGTTTGATGAAAATACAGATATTTTAATCAATCCATCAGGGCGATTTGTTGTTGGAGGACCAACAGCTGATACAGGATTAACTGGAAGAAAACTGATGGTTGACACTTACGGAGGTTTTACAGCGCATGGTGGCGGGGCATTTTCAGGAAAGGATCCTACCAAAGTTGATAGAAGTGGTGCTTATATGGCAAGGCATATTGCCAAGCACATCGTGTGGTGCGATTACGCAGAGAAATGTGAGGTAAGTATTTCATATGCTATCGGAAAGGCGAATCCTGTCGCATTTTCAATAAATACATTTGGGACGGGAAAAGTTTCTGATTCAATACTTGAACAAGCAGCTCTAGCAGTATTTAACTTAAAACCAGCAGCGATTATTGAATACTTACAGTTGCGAGATGTTCAGTATGCCGATACAGCAGTTTATGGCCATTTCGATAGTTGGTTATTCCCATGGGAAGACGTGAAAAGGTATAAAGAATTTAATCAGGCGGTGAGTAAATATGATAATAGAGAAGATTGAAGTTAAAAAGCTTATTCCCGCTGATTATAATCCGAGAAAAGATTTACAACCAGGCGATAGCGAATATGAAAAAATAAAACGTTCACTCGAGGAGTTTGGATATGTTGATCCAGTCATTTGGAACAAGACAACTGGCAGAGTAGTTGGTGGGCATCAACGGTTGAAAGTTTTGGCAAGTATGGGAAGAACTGAAGTCGAGTGTGTCGTGGTTGAATTAAATGAAGAAAAAGAGAAAGCATTAAACGTTGCTTTAAATAAAATTAGCGGTGATTGGGATAAAGAAAAATTAGCTGTACTTATGACAGATTTAGATGCAGCAGACTTTGATGTTTCACTCACAGGTTTTGACGCTGCTGAAATTGATGATTTGTTTAAAGATACACTTCGAGATCGAGTAGAAGATGATGACTTTGATGTCGAAGAAGAACTTCAAAATCCACCAATAACGATGCAAGGTGATGTGTGGCTTTTAGGTAGACATCGACTCGTATGCGGGGACAGTACGAAAAAAGAAACTTTTGAAAAGTTAATGGAGGATAAAAAAGCAAACTTGGTTGTCACTGATCCACCTTATAATGTTGATTATGAAGGCAGTGCGGGGAAAATTAAAAACGACAATATGAATAATGATACATTTTACCAGTTTTTATTGGATGCTTTTAAGAACACAGAAGATGCGCTTGCGAAAGATGGCAGCATTTATGTGTTTCATGCGGATACAGAAGGTCTTAATTTCCGCAGAGCATTTGAAGAAGCTGGTTTTTATTTATCTGGAACTTGTATATGGAAGAAACAATCACTTGTACTTGGCCGTTCACCTTATCAGTGGAAACACGAACCGATATTATTTGGCTGGAAAAAGAATGGTAGACACCGCTGGTATTCAGATAGAAAGCAATCGACTATTTGGGAGTTTGATAAACCTAAACGAAATGCCGACCATCCAACGATGAAACCAATTGCCTTAATTGCCTATCCAATTATGAATTCAAGTTTAACAAACAGTATTGTACTCGATCCATTTGGTGGTTCTGGTTCGACTTTAATTGCATCGGAACAAACCGACCGAATATGTTATATGATTGAATTAGATGAAAAGTTTTGTGATGTGATTGCGAAAAGATACATTGAACAAGTTGGAACAGATGAAGGTGTGTATGTTATTCGAAATAATAAAAAGATTGCTTATAGCGAACTTGAGGTGAGTGAAAGTGCGTAAACTTACTTTAGGTTCGCTTTTTGATGGTTCTGGAGGATTTCCACTTGCAGGTATCATTTGCGGAATTGAACCAAAGTGGGCATCTGAAGTTGAACCATTTCCAATTCGTGTTACATCAAAACGAATTCCTCAAATGAAACATTTAGGGGACATTAGTTCAATCAACGGTGCAGAGGTTGAACCAGTTAATATTATCACTTTTGGTTCACCATGTACTGATCTATCAATTGCAGGAAAACGTGCAGGACTAGACGGAAGTCAGTCCTCTTTATTTTATGAAGCGATGCGAATTATAAAGGAAATGAGGTGTAAAACAAATGGTGAATATCCAAGATATGCAGTGTGGGAAAATGTCTGTGGAGCCTTCTCCTCAAATAAAGGAGAAGACTTCAAAAGTGTCATCGAGAAATTCTGTAAGGTCAAGGCCGAGAAAGTTGATATCCCTAAACCAGATAAATGGGAAAATGCAGGAGAAGTGTTGGGAGATAACTACTCAATTGCCTGGCGAGTCCTTGATGCGCAATATTGGGGAGTACCCCAGCGAAGAAAACGAATCTTTCTTGTCGCAGATTTTAATGGAAGAAGTGCATCCAAAATATTATTTGAGTCAGAGAGCTTGCGAGGGTATTTTACGCAGAGCAAAACAGCGGAGCAAGGAACTACCGGAGATACTTCAAAAAGTGCTAAAGAAACAAGCAATATCTGCTTAAATGACCAAGGTGGTAGCCGAATGGATGTAACCAAAGGGGTAACAGCAACTTTACGAGCAAAATCAAATCATCCTCCACTTGTATTCGATAACCATGGAAGGGATGCAAGAATTAAAGGACCGGTTGATGTTGCCCAGACCGTTGTGTCTTTATATGGAACTGGTGGAAACAATCAGCCATTTGTTTTAGAGAAACCGAGAACCTTTGATATTCGTTTGACATCTGAAGGAACGGTTAACGTTCGAGCAAATATTTATGAAAGTGATGTGTCAAGAACAATAGATACATCTGGTAACTCACCAAACAGTAATCAAGGCGGAATTGCAATTGTGAGTAGTAAAGATGAATTAAGAAAAGGAAAACAATCAACCTATTCATCTAGTAAAAACTCACATTTTACAAGTGCCGAAAAAGAACTCGCTAGTACGCTTGTTGCTACTGATTATAAGGATCCCCCACTTGTAAATGTTGAAGATTTAATTGTGAGGAGGCTCACCCCTACTGAATGTGGTAGATTGCAAGGTTTCCCAGATGGATGGTGCGATAACTTAAGTGAAGACAACCCATCGGATGAAGAGATTAACTTTTGGGAGAAAGTGTGGGAAACGCACCGACAATTGATTAGTAAAAATAAGCGACCTAAAACTCGAAAGCAAATCGTCAAATGGTTAAGCCAGCCACATTCTGATACTGCTGAATATAAAATGTGGGGAAATGGAGTCGCACTTCCTTGTGTTATATATGTTTTAACTGGAATTGCCATACAATTAAATAAAGATTAGGAAGTCAGATGGAATCTGTTCAAAACACTTGATATAAACACCTTTTAGAGTGATATATGTATGTACCAAAATTGAAAGGTGGAATAAAAAATGATTGTAAAATTTAATGTGAAGGGAAAAGAACGGAAAAAGTTAGTGGAAGCAATCAGCGAACATTTGAATATTCCTTTTGAGTATAAAGGAACACCAAGCTTTGCTTACGAGATTGGAGAGTATGTAGTTGATAGGGTTGGAACTTTGGAAGGCCCGACTAATGAAGAGTTAATCCATACATTAGAAAGTAAATATAACTTTGGAGCGGATCGGGATGAGTCAAAGGAAACGTTCATACTTTCCATTGAATATCCCCGAGACCCCTTCGATGAGCAAACAATAGAGAATTTAGAAAAACTGATTCAGAGTAAAACCACATTAATTAAACTGGCACTAGCTATTGAAACAACTAAAATTGCACTAGAAGACGACCGTATCATATTCCCTTGGTTTGAAAGAAAATTGACACCAGAGGAATTAGAAACATACACAAAGTTTATTGTCGCATTATGCGAAACAGCTCTAAAGCAAAAACGAGTGACGGCAGTTGAAAAACAAGTCGAAAACGAAAAATATGCATTTCGATGTTTCCTGTTAAAGCTAAATTTTATAGGCGATGAATATAAATCCGACAGAAAGCTCTTGATGTCAAAACTGTCAGGTGATTCTTCATTTAAAAGAACGAAAAAAATGGTGGAAGCTTCATGAACAATATAACGAAAGAATCGCTGACCAAGTTAAAAAAACAATATCAGCCTGGAACAAGAGTACGTTTGATTGAAATGGATGATCCATATTCAAATCTTATCCCAGGTGATGAAGGAACTGTTTCTTATGTCGATGATATAGGAACAATACACATAAAATGGGATAAAGGAAGTTCACTCGGAATTGTATTTGGAGTTGATAAGTGTCTAATCATCGAACAATAAAAATACATTCAAATAACTGTAGATAACACTTGATATATAAGGCTTTTAGAGTGATATATGTATGTAACAAAAACACACATACACTCTAAAAGGGGATGATGAAATGTTAAACGCAAAGTTTGGAATTGAAATTGAATTCACAGGAATCACAAGAGAAAAAGCAGCGAAGGTAGCAGCAAAGTTTCTTGAGGGGAAATACATCGAAGGTGGAACATACTACGATGTAAAGAAAGTGAAAGTTCCAGACGGACGGATATGGGAATTTGTTTATGATGGAAGTATTCGGACGCAAGTTAGTCGAAACGGTAGAAGGGTTAATGCAAACAGAGATTATAGCGTTGAGATTGTAAGCCCAATTCTAACCTACCGAAAAGACATTGACACTTTACAGGAGCTTGTTCGAAGGATACGGAAAGCGGGAGCCTTTACCAATTCATCTTGTGGAATTCACATTCACTTAGATGGGAGCCCACATACACCAAGGAGCATACGAAACTTTGTAAACATCATCGCAAGTAGGAACGATTTGTTTTACAAGGCACTAGAAATCAAGAATGAGAGAATGCGTTATTGCAAACGGATGGATGACATTTTAGTAGAAAAGATGAATCGGAAAAAGCCAAAGACAATGCGGGAAATTGAAGACATTTGGTATGAAGGATACAGCGAAAGCAGAAGTAGACACTATCATAATAGCCGATACCATTTCTTAAATCTACATAGCTTTTTTAGAAGAAACCGAACGGTTGAGTTACGAGGCTTTAACAGTGTCCTTCACGCAGGGAAAATAAGAAGCTTCATAGTTTTATCCCTAGCAATCAACAATCAAGCATTAACACAGAAAAGCGCTTCATCGAAAAAACCGCAAGTTGAAAATGAAAAATTTGCCATGCGAACATACCTCAATCGAATCGGATTGATTGGAGAAGAGTTCGCAAACTGTAGGGCACACTTAACCAAGCCTTTGTCAGGCTCAGCAGCGTGGAGGTTCCGGGTTGGATAAGCTACCCGGAATCATTCAAAAATAAATTGTGAAAGGATTGACATGATGGGTAAATTATATATTGCTTACGGATCAAATTTAAATCTAGAACAAATGGCAAATAGATGTCCGACTGCAAAAGTAGTAGGACCAAGTGAAATAAAGGGGCACAAACTCGTTTTTAGGGGGCCACACGCGCATGCAGTTGCAACGGTTGAACCATGCAAGGGAGAAAGCGTTCCGGTCCTTGTGTGGCAGATTACCTCTAGTGACGAAAAGGCACTTGATCGTTATGAAGGATGGCCACATCTGTATAGAAAAGAAATGATGAAAGTTAAAGTAGATAAAAAGACAGTAAATGCGATGGTCTATATTATGAATGAAGGCAGACCACTTGAGCAGCCGAGTTGTTACTATTACTCAACCATTTTAGAAGGTTATCAAAGCGCAGGATTTGATGTCGAATATTTACGTAGAGCAGTTGAGAATTCATATAAAAAAGACGGTGTTACTTTAGAAAACGAATCTAATGGAGGGAAATTAGTGTAGTCCGAATAATATGATAATATATAAGCAAAGTTGAACACACTAGGTGAATGGAAAATACCAAAAAAGGACTGCCTAGATGGCAATCCTTTTTATTAAATGCTAAGGAATTTGTCACTTAGTTATTAAACAATTTATAGCTATTAAATACTGATAAAAATTGTTCGAAGTTAATGTTCCTTAAATCCTTTATTTTTGCATAACTTAAGGCTTTATTAAACTGGTTTTTAGTAAATAGTTCTCTGTATTCTTGGTTAACCCATTTCATAACAAAATTATTATATATTTTTTTATCTTTGTGTGATATTTTTGATGGGTGTCTTTTTAACATAATTAAAGAACTATTAATT
Source organism: Aliibacillus thermotolerans (assembly GCF_027853235.1). Lineage (GTDB taxonomy): Bacteria > Bacillota > Bacilli > Bacillales > Marinococcaceae > Aliibacillus > Aliibacillus thermotolerans. The sequence continues at coordinate 42,617 of NZ_WKJG01000061.1, read as the reverse complement.
TTAGGTTTTGGATGAAAGTATTCTTTAGGGATTTTACTTAATATGGATATATCTACTTCAGTCATTAAAAGTAACGCTAGAGAACGATTTGTATTGAGTAGCCTTTTAGCAAATCCTTCCTCGACTATTAAGTAACTAACTGTTGCATTACTTTCAAAGACAATTTTTCGTACTATATCCGTACTTATATAATAAGGTATATTACCATAGATTTTATATGTTCTGTTGTTTGGGAACTTGAACTGTAATATATCCTTATTTATAATTCGAAAATTATCGTAATTTGTAACTTTATTTTGTGTTTGAATACATAAATTTGAATCTATCTCGATAGCTGTTACATAATTACATTTTTGAACCAGTTCTAGTGTGAAATGGCCTTTTCCTGAACCAATTTCAAAAACATTATCATCGCTATTTAATTCTAAATTACTCATAATTTTATTTATATGTCGTTTCGAGGTAATAAAGTTTTGACTAAATTTTATCTCTTTTTTGTTCATTATAACCCACTCCAATGTGGTTATAATGAATTTTCTATATTAACAATTCATTATAACCAATTATTTTTCTATATTAACAATTCATTATAACCAATTATTTTTCATTTGGTTGATAATGAACTGTATTTATTACAAAAATGCTAAAAATACCCAAGTGCTAATTCTCCTTCCGTTTTAAGTGTTAAAACTTAGACGAAAATGGAGAAGTCAATTACAAATAATGAACAATTACCCATTTAAATTCCTCCTTGTTAAACCTAAAGTTATTTTAACACATAAATTGTGAATTAAACAGTGAATATTGTTCTGCAAAAGGGTACAGATTGTGGAACAATTAAATAGATGTCTTAAGCTCAGATAGCAATCTGGGCTTTTTTGTCGTGCAAAACTTTATAAATTCATTTAGTTTTTTTATTTGCTAAGGGGGTGGTTATAATTAGAAAGCTAGAAATTTATAAACCAACAATCTTTAAAGCTGAACAATCTTACTACGATAAGGATGCTGCTGATATGGCAGTAAACTTTATAAGTTATTTAAAACATACAAAAGGTGAATGGTTTGGAAAAAACTTTGACTTGATAGATTGGCAGGAGCAGATTATTCGAGATGTATTTGGGACGATGAAGCCTAATGGCTATCGACAGTTTAATACTGCCTATATTGAGATAGCTAAGAAACAAGGAAAGTCAGAACTTGCCGCTGCGGTTGCCTTACTTTTAACATGTGGTGACTTTGAACATGGTGGAGAAGTATATGGATGTGCTGCGGATAGGCAACAAGCATCGATTGTATTTGACGTTGCAGTTGATATGGTGGAACAATCACCCGCACTTAAGGCACGATTTAAACCCGTCCTTTCACAAAAACGATTGATTTATAAACCATTGGGTAGTTTCTATCAAGTGTTATCTGCGGAAGCTTATACAAAACATGGATTGAACGTCCATGGGGTAGTTTTTGATGAGTTACATGCACAACCGAACCGAAGGCTATACGATGTTATGACTCATGGTTCAGGGGACGCAAGGAAACAACCATTGTATTTCTTAATCACAACTGCAGGAAATGACCAGCATTCAATATGTTACGAAGTACATCAGAAAGCAAAAGATGTACTTGAGGGAAGAAAAATAGATCCTACTTTTTATCCTGTTATCTATGGTGCAGAGGAAGATGATGATTGGACAGACCCTGAAGTTTGGAAGAAGGCAAATCCATCACTAGGAATTACAGTAGATATAGAGAAAGTCGAACAAGCATGTGAAAGTGCGAAACAGAATCCTGCTGAGGAGAACTTATTTAGGCAGTTACGATTGAACCAATGGGTAAAACAATCTGTCAGATGGATGCCAATGGAAAAGTGGGACAGATGTGGTTTGCCAGTTGACCCTAAAAGGTTAATTGGTAGAGAGTGCTATGCGGGTTTAGACTTATCATCGACAACAGATATCACAGCATTTGTTTTAATCTTTCCACCAGAATATGAAGATGATAAATATGTTGTTTTGCCTTACTTTTGGATACCTGAAGAAAACATTAGACAGCGTGTGGATAGGGACAGAGTACCTTACGATGTGTGGGAGCAACAAGGTCACATGCAAACAACAGAAGGAAACGTTGTTCACTATGCTTATATTGAAAAGTTCATCGAAGAATTAGGAAAGAAATACAATATAAAGGAAATTGCCTTTGACCGTTGGGGAGCTGTTCAGATGACGCAAAACCTCGAAGGATTAGGCTTTACTGTAGTTCCTTTTGGACAAGGTTTTAAAGATATGAGCCCATCATCAAAAGAGTTGATGAAATTAACATTAGAAGAAAAACTTGCTCACGGCGGACATCCAGTTTTACGTTGGATGATGGATAACATTCATGTTCGAACGGATCCAGCTGGAAACATTAAACCTGACAAGGAAAAATCAACGGAAAAGATTGATGGTGCGGTGGCAACAATTATGGCACTTGACCGAGCAATTAGAAGAAGCGGAACAAGTGATTCCGTCTATGATGATAGAGGATTGATTGTGTTCTAAAGTTAAGGAGATGATGTTCATATGCAGTGGTTTACAAATTTATTTAAAGCAAGAGATAAACCACAAAACTATTCATTTGGGAGCAATTATAGTTTCATCTTTGGAAATTCTAGTAGTGGAAAATCCGTTAATGAATTTACAGCAATGCAAATGACTGCAGTATATTCGTGTGTACGCATATTAGCTGAAGCGGTAGCTGGTTTACCACTGCACTTATATAAGTACACAGATACAGGTGGGAAGGAAAAAGCAATATCCCATACCTTATATTTTTTACTTCATGACGAACCAAATCCTGAGATGAGTTCATTTGTGTTTAGAGAAACATTAATGACTCATCTTTTATTATGGGGAAATGCGTATGCTCAGATCATTCGCAATGGAAAAGGGGAGGTTATTGCACTTTACCCACTTATGCCAAATAAAATGTCAGTCGAAAGAGATGCGAGAGGTAATCTGTATTATTTATACACAAAAACATTTGAGGAAATGAATGGGTCAGAGAAGACAACTATTGCATTAAAAGCTGAAGATGTACTTCATATACCCGGACTTGGTTTTGATGGTTTAGTTGGATATTCACCAATTGCGATGGCTAAAAATGCAGTGGGTCTAGCAATGGCAACTGAGGAATATGGTGCAAAGTTTTTTGCTAATGGAGCGGCACCAGGTGGTGTCTTAGAACATCCGGGAACTATCAAGGACCCCCAAAGAGTAAAGGATAGTTGGAATAAAGCTTATCAAGGTTCAAGTAATGCCCATCGAGTTGCTGTATTAGAAGAAGGGATGAAGTATCAACAAATCGCAATTGCACCCGATCAAGCACAATTTCTTGAAACAAGAAAATTTCAGATTAACGAGATTGCTCGAATTTTCCGAGTGCCACCTCACATGGTAGGTGACTTGGAAAAGTCGAGTTTTTCTAATATAGAGCAACAATCGTTAGAATTCGTTAAATACACACTTGATCCATGGGTTATTCGGTGGGAACAAGCAATTAGTCGTTCACTATTTACTAAAAGTGAAAAGAAAGCGTACTTTGTGAAATTTAATGTGGATGGATTGCTTAGAGGTGATTATGCTTCACGAATGAGTGGCTATGCAACAGCAAGGCAAAATGGCTGGATGAGTGCTAATGACATTCGTGAACTTGAGAATTTAGACCGGATACCGGATGAACTTGGGGGAGATTTATATTTAATCAATGGGAATATGACGAAACTCCAAGACGCAGGTGTGTTTGCAAAGAAATATGAAAAGGAGGAAACCGAATATGAAGAAGTTTTGGAACTGGACAAAGAATAATGAAACTGATAAACGAACCCTTCATTTATATGGGGCAATAGCAGAAGAGAGTTGGTTTGATGATGAAGTCACACCATCTGCCTTTAGGGAAGAACTCGTGCAAGGCAAAGGCGATATTGAAGTTTGGATTAATTCGCCAGGGGGCGATTGTATTGCAGCTGCGCAAATTTACAACATGTTGATGGAATATCCAGGTGATGTCACTGTCAAAATTGATGGGATTGCCGCATCGGCAGCATCTGTGATTGCGATGGCAGGCACTGAAATTCAAATGTCACCAACGTCCCTAATGATGATTCATAATCCATTTACTGTCGCAATTGGTGATAGTGAAGAAATGAAAAAGACGGTGCATATGCTTGACGAAGTAAAAGAAAGCATTATTAACGCATATGAAATTAAAACAAGTTTATCAAGAAATAAACTATCCGAATTAATGGATGCTGAAACGTGGCTTAATGCACATAAAGCAATTGAACTCGGATTTGCGGATGCCATTATGTTCGCAAATGGTAAAGATGAAAACCAACCTGAGAACAGCTTTGTTTTTAGTAGACGAGCAGTAACAAATTCATTAATAAACAAGATACAAAAACCACAAAAAGGTCAATCGGTTGATCCGCTTTATGAGCGGCTTAATTTATTGAAATATTAGGAGGAAACCAATATGAATAAAATTTTAGAATTACGTGAGAAAAGAGCAAAAGCATGGGAGGCTGCTAAAACTTTTTTAGATACTAAACGTGGAAGTGATGGTTTGGTATCGGCTGAAGATGCACAGATGTATGATCGTATGGAAGAGGATATTATGAATTTAGGCAAAGAAATTCAACGATTAGAACGGCAAGAGGCTTTAGATGCAGAATTAAATCGTCCAATAAATACACCTATCATTGGAAATCCATCTGTTCCAGGAATGGAAACAAAGAGTGGACGAGCTTCTGAAGGTTATACAAAGGCATTCTGGAATGCGATGAGAAGTAAAAATCCAACACAAGAAATTATGAACTCACTATCAGTGGGAACAGATTCAGAAGGAGGATTTTTAGTTCCCGATGAATTCGAGCGTACACTTGTACAGTCATTAGAAGAAGAGAACGTATTCCGAAAACTTGCTAAGATTGTAAAAACGTCCAGTGGCGATCGTAAAATTCCAGTTGTCACTACTAAAGGTTCAGCGGCATGGTTGGATGAAGGAGAAGAATTTGAAGAAAGCGATTCAGTGTTTGGACAGACTTCAATCAGTGCTTATAAGTTAGGTACAATGATTAAAGTTTCGGATGAATTATTGAACGATAGTGTATTTAATTTAGAGAATTACATTTCAACTGAATTTGCTCGAAGAATTGGAGCAAAAGAAGAAGAAGCGTTTCTTGTCGGTGATGGAGCAGGAAAGCCGACTGGAGTGTTTCATGATACTGGTGGTGCAGAATTAGGAGTTACTGCCACATCAGCAACAGCTATTACTGCAGATGAAATTATTGACTTAGTTTACTCTTTAAAAGCACCATATCGTAAAAATGCTGTATTCATTATGAATGATGCAACAATAAAAGCAATTCGAAAATTAAAAGATGGTCAAGGTCAGTACTTATGGCAACCATCACTAACTGCCGGTACACCAGATACGTTATTGAATCGTCCAGTATTCACTTCAGCTTATGCACCGACTATTGAAACGAAAGCAAAGTCTATCGCCTTTGGTGATTTCGGATATTATTGGATTGCAGATAGACAAGGTCGTTCATTCAAGCGTTTAAACGAACTTTTTGCAACAACAGGGCAAGTTGGTTTCCTAGCAAGTCAACGTGTCGATGGAAAGTTGATCTTGCCAGAAGCAATTAAAGTCTTACAACAAAAATAAATAAAGGAGTAGAATGTGATGGGGTATAATGCTAAGAATTATACGGAACAAGGCGGAGAAAAAACGGTTATTGGCGGGGAACTTGTTATTGAAGAAGGGGCGAAGGTCACTGGCCTTCCTTCTTCTTCAAATGAAAAAATGGCAAATCAATCTGATAGTACAGCAGAAACAATAGAAGACTTAGTTGCGGATTTTAATGCATTACTATCGAAATTAAAAGCCTCTGGTTATATGTCAGAAGAATAAAGGTGGCGAAAGTGATGACATTACTAGAAAAAGTAAAGGCTAATTTAATACTCCAACATGATAAAGATGACGCTTTAATAGAAATGTACATCACTGCCGCCATTTCTTATGCAGAGAGTTATCAACATATTAAAGAAGGCACATATTTAGATGAGAATATGCCCGCGACAACGGAACAAGCGGTTATCATGTTGGCATCACACTTTTACGAAAGTCGAGATGGCAGTACAGGTGGATTTTTCGCAGATAGCGCACTTGCTGGAGAGCAAGTTTGGAAAACAGTCAACCTTTTATTAAGGCTAGATAGAGATTGGAAGGTGTAGTGTATGAGTTTTGGGAAAATGCGTACATTCATCGACATTATCACACGTGAAATTGTAAAAGATGAAGAGTCTTTCAGTGAAGAAACCGATAGAATCCTAGCATCTGTGACAGCTTATAAAGAAGAACGCTTCGGTAGTAAGACTTGGGCAAATAGGGCAGCCTTTTCTGAAGCGAATGCATTGTTTCGTTTTAGAAACATTCCCGATTTAACCATTAAACCAAAAATGTTTATCGTATGTGATGATGGACGGTATGAAGTAGTAAGTGTTGATAATGTAAAAAATAGAAATATGTATATTGAAGTTTTAACTAAGAAGGTGGTGGCAGCGGATGGCTAAAGTAAATATAAAGATGCCAGAGGAGTTTTTGATGAAGGTTTCAAAGCTAGGCAACAAGACAGATGAAATTGTTCCGAGAGTTCTTGAAGCAGGTGGAGAAATTGTATTAGATAAAATGAAGTCTAATTTAAGCTCGGTTATTGGGAAGGACACAAAACTTCCGAGTAGATCAACTGGTGAGTTGGTATCTGCATTAGGAGTATCACCTGCCTTAGTTGACCGAAGGGGAAACCATAATGTTAAAGTAGGGTTTAATGAACCGCGTAAAGACGGGGTGAGCAATGCTAAATTAGGAAACATCATTGAATATGGGAAATCTGGACAACCTGCGAAGCCATTTTTAAAACCTGCAAGAAGAACATCAAGACAGCCATGTATGGATGCCATGATTAAAAAATTGGAAGAAGAAGTGGAAAGTATATGAGTGTACTAGCTGAAGTGACTCAAATTGCAGAACAATGTGGTATTCCAGTTGAAACGGGTATCTTTTCGGATACTGCTCCTGATTTATATATTGTCATTACACCAATTGTTGAGATGTTTGAATTACATGCGGACAATTTCCCGAAGTACGATGTTCAAGAAGTTAGAGTTTCATTGTTTTCAAAAAAGAATTATACATCAATAAAAAACACCTTAGTCCGTACTCTTTTGGGTGCGGACTTTGTTATAACAGATAGGAGATATATCGGTCATGAAGATGATACTGGATATCATCATTTAGCAATTGATGTGGCAAAATATTATGAATTTGAAATGGAGGAATAATTTATGGCGACTATTGGTCTTGATCGGCTTTATTATGCAACAATAACAGAAGGAGAAAACGGTGATGAAACCTATGAAACTCCTACTCCTTTAGCAAAGGCGATTAGTGCTGAATTATCTGTTGAATTAGCTGAGGCAACTTTATATGCAGATGATGGTGCGGCTGAAGTGATTAAAGAATTTCAAAGCGGAACACTATCGCTTGGTATTGATGATATCGGTGTGGCCGCAGCTAGTGATTTAACTGGAGCAACAATTGACGATAATCATGTACTGATATCTACAAGTGAAGACGGTGGAGATCCAGTTGCAATTGGATTTAGAGCGAAAAAGGCAAATGGAAAATACCGATACTTTTGGCTATACCGAGTAAAGTTTGGTATCCCAGCAACAAACCTCGCAACAAAAGGAGATAGTATTACTTTCTCTACACCAACAATTGAGGGTACGGTTTTACGAAGAAACAAACTTGATGGTCAAGGAAAGCATCCATGGAAAGCTGAAGTAAGTGAAGGTGACGATGGTGTGAATCAAGAAATAATTACTGGTTGGTATAGCGAAGTGTATGAACCAGTATTTGCTGCGGGGACTGAAGGATAAAAGGAGCGATCAATTATGACGAATGAAAGAAGTGCTAAGATTACGATTGGTGGTTTGGACTATGAATTAATCTTAACAACAAAAGCGACAAAGGAAATTGCAAAAAGGTATGGTGGCCTTGAAGATTTAGGTGAGAAGTTAATGAAAGCTGAAAATTTTGAAATGGCTTTAGACGAGATTGTCTGGTTAATTACCCTGCTTGCCAATCAAAGTATCTATATCCATAATCGATTAAATGAAGAAAAGAAAGAGTTGTTAACGGAAGATGATGTGGAACTGTTAACATCACCTGTTGAAATGGCAACTTTTAAAGATGCAATTATGGAAGCAATGTTTAAAGGGACAAAACGATATATTGAGTCGGAGGAAACCGATACAAAAAACGAAGTGGTCGAGTAAACGATGAAGAAATGTTTGCTCGACTTATTTATTATGGAGTCACTCAGCTAAAAAGGACTGAAGAAGAAGTGTGGTTAATGCCTATTGGCCATTTACTTGATCAATGGGAAATCCACAAACAATTCACAGGTCTTACAAAACCTAAAAATGAACTATCCATTGATGACATCATTCCTTATGGCATTTAATAAATTACAATTTAGTAGTACTTCGACTATAATATAAATGCTACACATACTTATCTACTAGAAGAAAGAAGTGATAATAATTAAAATTAAAATCAATTTTTTTAATAATGATTTAATCAAAGCAATAGGTTCTGGGGTCTATGAAATAGTTATTAGTAAGGATGGAGATTCTAAAGTACTTTATGTAGGAGAATCGGTATTTGTTTTAGTAAGATGTGCATCACACTTGTATGAATTGAAAAAGAGTCCAGAATATTTTGGGTTTACTAATAAAACGATATGTGATGAATCAATAACATTAGAATTTAGGTTAATTGGTAATGAAAAAAGTAAAAAAAATCGAAAGATAAAAGAATTAGACTACATTAAGAAAAATTCTCCTCTTATACAAAGTGGAATTTCAGATCGTATGAAAAAAATTGAAGATAAAATAGAATCACTTACGGACTTTTTAAATGATAAGGTAGGTAATTAAAAAAATACATCAAGAATATTTATATGAACAAGGTAAAGGACAATCAATAGATTGTTCTTTTTTTATGTTCATTTTTAAAGGGAGGTGGCAGTATGGCGGATAATTTTGGGCTTAAAATTGGTGTTGAAGGGGAACGAGAATTTAAGAAATCTCTAAGGGAAATTAACCAAAGTTTCAGAGTCTTAGGCTCTGAAATGAAGCTAGTGACATCAGAATTCGATAGAAATGATAAGTCAATTAAGGCAATAACAGCGAGAAATACAGTACTAAATAAAGAGATTGATGCACAAAAGGAAAAAATATCAACGCTAGAAAAGGCTCTTGCCAATGCTGCTGAATCCTTTGGAGAAAATGATAGAAGAACATTGTCATGGCAAACTCAGTTAAATAATGCGAATGCCGAATTAAATAATTTAGAACGTGAACTGAAGGACTCACAAGAGGAAGTAAAGAAGCTTAACCGAGAAAAAGTTGAAAAACTTGTGAATGGTTTAAAAACAGCGGGTGAAATTGCGGGTAAAGTATTGGTAGCAGGCTTAAAAGCAGCCGCCGCAGCAATGGCTGCAATCGGAACTGGGGCAGTCGCATCAGGTAAGTTTATAAAGGACTCTTTAAATGTTTATGGCGAATATGAAGATGCCATGAAGCAAGTTCAGGCAACGATGGGACTAGCCGGTGAAGAAGGGGAAGAAGCCTTCAATAAATTATCTCAAGCAGCAAAAGATGCGGGAGCAAGTACACGTTTCTCGGCATCGGAATCAGCTGAGGCATTAAATTACCTAGCTTTAGCAGGATATGATACAGAACAGGCGATAGGAGCACTTCCAGGTGTGCTTACACTTGCTGCCGCGGGTGATATGGATTTAGCAAGAGCATCTGATTTAGTAACAGACTCGATGGCGGCTTTAGGCCTTGAAATTGCTGATATGGACATGTACATGGACAAAATGGCAAAGACATCACAAAAGTCCAACACAGATGTACAGCAATTAGGTGAAGGAATACTTGTTGCGGGAGCGACAATGAAAAATGCTGGGCAAGATTTAGATACTTTGAATGTGATGTTGGGAGTCCTTGCTAACAGGGGGATAAAAGGGGCAGAAGGTGGAACGAAACTAAGAAACATCATTATGTCTTTAACGTCTCCAACTTCAGCTGCTGCAAAAGAATTAGAAAGTCTAGGTATAAGCGTTACTGATTCATCAGGGAATATTCGAGATATGAACGACATATTTACTGATTTAAATAAAGAACTAGATGGTTTGTCAGAAGCAGATAAAATGAACGCATTAAGTAATATTTTCAATAAACAAGATCTAGCGGGCGTTAATGCATTACTATCTGGAACTGGCGATGAGATGAATAATCTATATAAGGAACTTGAAAATGCTGATGGTGCCGCACAACAAATGTCGGATACCATGGAAAGTGGTTTAGCAGGTTCAGTTCGGAGCTTAAAGTCAGCTTATGAAGGTTTACAAATTGTTATTGGAGAACAGTTTGCAGAAATGGCCCAAGGAGCAGTTGGTGATGTAACAGAATTAGTTCGAGATATAACTGAAATATTAAATGATGGATTCCAAGAAGGTGATATTACCGCTATAGGCGAGAGAATATCATCTTTTTTAATTCAAGGAATTAATCGAATTACAGAGTATATCCCGGGTGCCATTGATATGATAGCCACAATGCTAACAGAGCTGGTGAATGTATTGGTAGAACTTTTGCCTACTTTACTGCCACCTTTATTAGAAGGTGCGATTGCGTTATTAACAGGAATTATTGAGGCGATTGTAGGGAATATCGAGCCGTTAGTTGAAATGGTCGTATATTTAGTAACAACTGTTGCGGAATTTATTATTGAAAATTTACCTATTTTAATTGAAGCGGCCATCCAAATTGTTATCGCATTAGCGAATGGGATAGCAGGTGCCTTGCCACAGCTAATTCCAGCGGTTATAGATGCAATCATTTTAATTGTAGATACGTTAATCAATAATTTAGGACAAATATTAAATGCGGCTCTTCGAATTATTATGGCTTTAGCTGAAGGTATTGTTGCAGCTTTACCTAGATTGATAGCTGCCTTACCACAAATAATAAATTCAATTATAAACTTTATTACCTCAAACTTACCGATGATTATCGATATGGGGATCCGTATCATTTTGCAATTAGTAGTTGGCATAATTAAAGCTATACCTTCCCTGGTCGCTGCTTTACCACAAATTGTGATGGCATTAATTACGGGAATAGGAAAAGCAGCAATTGCAATTGTCGATATCGGTCGAAATATTGTACGTGGTCTTTGGGATGGAATTGCCTCTATGGTTACTTGGATCAAAGATAAAATCAGTAATTTTGTAGGTGGAATTGTAAGTGGAGTAAAAGGTTTACTTGGTATTAAATCACCATCAACTGTATTTGCTGGTATTGGTGATGATATGGCTCAAGGTTTAGGGGTTGGTTTTGATAAGGCAATGAGTCAAGTATCTGAGGATATACAAGATGCAGTTCCGACAGACTTCGACATTCAATCAAACGTGAATGTTGGGGCAAATGGTATCGCAACGAGTCAAGATGGCTATGGTTCCTTAATTACAATCCAACAAATGATTGTCAGAAGTGAAGATGATATTAGAAAAGTTTCACAAGAATTATATAACTTAATTCAAACAGGGTCTCGAGCACAAGGAAGGTTCGTGCCAAGTTAGAAAGGAGTGGGATAATTGGGGTTTACGTTTGATGGAGTTCATTCAAAAAACATGAAAATCACCGCAAGAATTGTTAGTTGGCAAGTTTCTCCCGCTCCTAGAAACGCATTTGAAGTTATACCTGGTCGAATGGGAATTGCCGATCTAGGTTCAGATACATCAGAAAAATATATCAAAGTCATTTGTAATATTTTTCCGCAGCATTCATTTACCGAAGTAATTCATCTATTGGATGATGTAGCTGAATGGTTGAACCCTAATTTAGGATTAAAACAATTAGTGCTAGACGATATTCCAAACAGATATTTTTTAGCACGTTTAGTAGAGGAAGTGGATTGTGAACGAATATTAAGAAGTGCAGGTTCCTTTGAACTTACATTTGTTTGTCCAGACCCTTATGGTTATGCGATTACAGATGAGCAATTTACGATTAATTCTACTGGTAGCCATGTAGTTGAAAGGGAGTTAGGCAATATAGAATCTTTCCCGATATATCGAATGAAAGGAAATATCAGTAGTTCAAGTTCAACATTTTTAACGGTTACCACAAATGGCGAAAGTTTAAAAGTTAATGGACCATTATCATCAAATGAAATATTAATCGTTGATAGTGGATTACTAACTGCAAAAATAACAGATACAAGTGGAAATACGGTTCGGAATGGTTTATCTGTTTTAGATGAGTTAAATTTTCCAGTTTTATATCCTGGTAGTAATGAAATAAAAGTAAATAGTACAGGAGCAGCATTTACGGAACTTCACATATTAAGTCAAAGTAGATGGAGGTGATTTTATTATGGCGATTAAATCGGTTGTAACATCTCAAACAGATTTTACTGGTGAGTTTCCGATTCATGATGAAACAGTTGCATTATGGCGTTTTAATGAATCACAGCCAAATGATAATCAGTTAAAAGACATCAGTACGAATAATCATCATTTTACTATATCAAATTGGTCTGGAACATCTTCAAGTTTAGTAGCAGGAAGGTTTGGGCGATTTTTCAGGCAGAATATTGTCAATCCAACAAGTGAAAAGACATATCTTACCGCTACCAATGATGGTAGCTTTTTTACTGATTTAGGGGAGAAAATTGTAGTTGGTGGCTGGATAAATCCGACAACCTATTCAATTGGTCAAACATTTATTCCTATATTTAGTACAAGGAATGGACCCGGACAACCAATCCTATATATGTCGTTATATCAAGGAAGACTACGATTAATGCTTTATAACAATGCTGGGACATTAATTTATGATACATCCGAGACACCAAGTATTAGCTTTGTAAATAATGGCTGGTATTTTATCACAACAATTATTAATAGAAACAATAAAACAATTCAAAACTTTATCGGTGATAGGTCGAATGGGACGACTTGGCAATCACTTGTAAGAAATTATACAGGTGTATTGAATGAAGAATGTACCGCTGACATTGTCATGGGTATGTTACAAGATACGTATTACTATGCTGGAGGTTTTGATGATTGGTTTTTTGAGAAAGATTCAAAGTTAACGATGGAAGATATACACTTATACTTTAAATCTTCTATTCAAGCAAATGGTGCAGATAGTGCATCCCAAGTCGATGCATTAACGGAACCAGGTGCTGTTATTTTAAAGCAAGAAGATAACAAATATCCAAGTAGTGGTGTGCTCTATACAGTACCTAAAAAGTGTGGTTTAGGTGGCAATGGTAGAGTTTCAGTAACTAGTGAATATATTGCTGGGACCACTGCGATTAGTTTAGTTGAAACATCCACATCAGATGACCTTGAGGATTGGACTTCGTGGCAAACAATTGGACCAACAGGTGAATTAATTTCACCTAATAGAGCCTATATCCGCTATCGCATTACTTTAACGACAGAAGATGAAACGAAAACACCGAAACTAATAGAAGTTATATTGCATGATATCCCAAAACCTGTCTATGAAAAACTTGGATTTGCTAGGCCTGTCGTTTTGGATAGTAATGGAGCATGGGATGCAGTTTTAGAAAATGCGTTTGATGTCATTGTTACAAGTGAAATTAATGGTGCTGACATCTTAGAGTTTAAGATTCCTTTTCATGATTTAAAAAGGGAAAGTATTGAAAACGAAAAACAAATTCAAATCGTAGACGATGTGTATCGCATACGAACGATAACGGATGAAAAAAGCCAAGAAGGTAATATCATCACTCACGTATATGCAGAAGCAGATTTTTATGACTTAGCTTTTAGTACGGACAAACAGCCTATTGAATTTAATGCAGATACTGCTGATGTCCCGATGAAATATGCGTTAGAAGGAACGGGGTGGTCTGTTGGAAATATGAATGTAACTACAAAGCGGACGTGGGAATCAGAGGAGAAAAATGCATTATCTATATTACGAGAAGTGCAAAATATCCATGGTGGAGATTTAATTTTTGATAGTGCGAATCGTTTAGTTCATTTACTGACATTTGGCGGTAAAGATAGTGGTGCGTTATTTAGCTATAGAAAGAATATGAAAAGTATTCAAAGAACAGTGGATACAAGAAGTTTAGTGACAAGATTATACGCATACGGTAAAGATGGCATGACATTTTCATCTATCAATAATAACAAAGCATATGTAGAAGATTATAGTTTTACATCGGAAGTTCGAATTGCAACACTTGATGCCTCATCATTTAGCAATCCTTATCAAATGTTAGAGTTTGCAAATATGAGGTTAGGTCAATACGCAAAGCCAAGAGTGTCTTATGTTTTAACTGCTATGGACTTATCCGTACTAACAGGTTATGAACATGAAGAGTGGGATCTAGGAGATATTGTTACCGTTAACGATAAAGAATTAAATTTACAAGTGAAGACTCGTATCGTACGCAGGCAGTACAATTTGCAAGAACCATGGAAAACAGTGATTGAATTATCGACAAAATTAAAAGAATTAGGTGATTCATCAGCCCAGTGGGATAAGGCTGCAGATATGCTACATGACACAGATGTGCTTGATCGGCAGGAAATAAAAGATTTAGTACCGTTTAACCATTTAAGAAACTCCAGAGCAGATGATGGATTTACTTACTGGGTGAATTCTGGTTTTAATGTTGATACGAATAATGGTGCAAGCGGTGATGCATCTTTTAAAGCAGAAGGTGTTTTGGGAATGACGAAATCTATGTATCAAACCGTATATCCAGCAAATCGAAAGAATTATACTATATCCGCACAAATTGGTTCTGAAAATCTAGAGAAAGGGCCAAATGGGCAAGTAGGGATTGAAGTGGAAATTGAATACGAAGATGGTTCGATTGAAAAAAGAATCATAGATTTATATTAGAGGTGTTGGAAATGGTGTTTTTAACTCAAACTGCACATGCAATAAATCCTAAAGGTTCTGAAAAGATTAGAAAAATAACAATTCGCTTATTTGTAAGAGATTGTACTGGAGCTGTATATTTTACGGATATTCTATTGCAAGGTGGTTCAATCGCTACTGGGTGGGTTGGGCATGTATCAGAAATAAAGTGGACACTTGATGGTTAGGTGATTTGAATGGCGATACAATTTACTCGATTTAGTGAAACGATACGTGTGAAAGAAGATAAAAGAGTCGTAAATGTAACTTTGAAATTGTTCGTTACAGACTGTACGGGGACGATTTATTATACAGATATACAACTTCAAGAAGGCGATAAGCTAACGGGATATGTCTTAAACACAGAAACCTCACTTGAAAAATATAGAGAAGAAAGCGGGGTTCTCCCAGTTCGTTTCTATAATGGAGTGGTTAGAAGTAAAGAAACGATTGTCATATTTAATCTGGGAACAACATCTGCAGGACTGGATTGTCATATCACACCCCTTCAATCAATGAAAGCAGGAAGTATTAAACTTTCGCAAGGATATGGATCCCACCATATGAAATTCAAAGCTGTAGCAAATCCAGATGACACATTTTCATTATTGGCTTCAAGTAGACAAGCGTTGCGAAATCAAACCAAAACAGAAAAAGAAGGGTTTTATCAATATACCGCAGCATCTGATAGTAAGCACATTGTAGAACTCGAAGAAGGAAAAGCAGCTCGAGTTTTATTTGAATTCCAGGAAATGCAAGAAGGAAGTGGCAAGCAATGAGTCAATATCTCGAAGGTAAAAAGACAATGGTGTGGAGTTTCATGGGAAACGCAAGAATGTATGAGGCTTTAAACAAATACGGGGATAGGCTTGACACGGTCGGTATATTTACATTTGAGGTAGATATTACAGGTACTATTAAAGAAACAGGGACGAGTATATCGAGCATGATGCCGTATATTAATAAATGGCCGCATATAAAGTGGCTGCTAACAATCATGAATCATGGAACGGCATCTATATTTACAGCAATCAGAAATAACACAAATGGTGCAAAGGATAAGTTTTTATCTGAAATCGTTCGAATCATGAATAAGTATCCATGGTGTGATGGTGTTGATATTGATTTGGAACGTGGTGGTGGTTATGAAAATAAAGATGCTGCGAACCTCCTGTTTAAAGATATCTATCAAACTGTCAAACAACATGACTCATCAAAACTAGTCAATATCTGCTTACCTGGAATGACAGGGGTTCAAGGTTCTGTTGGTGGAGAAAACTGGTGTGTTTATGAAGACTTAGATCCTTATTGTGATACGGCTGCGATTATGAGTTATGGGATGGCTTGGGCGGGTTCCGCTCCTGGTCCTGTTTCCCCGCGAGATTGGTTGGAAGGTATTTATAATTATGCAACAAGCGTCATGTCTCCAAAGAAGATATTCTTAGGTCTTCCAGGTTACGGTTGGAACTGGCGAATTGATGATACTCCTCAGAATTTAAATAGGGTTTATCGTGGTACGTCCAACACCTATTATGCTGCACAACTTTGGATGACAGGTGGTTATAACTTTACAAATGATGCACCACCGCAACCGATGATTCCTATCATTGCTTATTGGGATGATTACGATAAAGTCCCATGGGCATTGCCACATGTCTATGATTACATGGAAGGTCCAGATGCAGTTACGAGAACCAATCCATTAATTGCAGAAGATTATAACCGAAGAAGCTTTTTAACAGCGTATAGTAAACAACAAAAGACGGAGTTTGGAAATATATATATTGACCGTCAAGGCAGTAATTATGATAGTCATGCGGGAATTGTATCTGATTCTTCTCAGATGGTTACTCTCGGTGAAAACGGTGAAACGATATATAATTTCACATTACAATCTAGTGGAACTTATGACATTGCAGTAAGAATTGGTTTTCCATTTTGGGATAAGAATTCTATTAAGATATCAATTGATAATGATGAAACAACTATTAAAGAGAGTAGGCTATGGTGGCCTTATTGGAGAACAACTTGTTGGTTAACGTTAAAGAAGAATATATCCTTAACAGCAGGTGCACATACCATCAAAGTTAAAGCAGGAATACCTGGTGTACAGTTTTATGGTTTTAGAGTTTGCTCAGACTTCAGGCAATCATCTAGCGCGGGTGAAGCAGAATTTTTACTTGCCCCGCGAAAATTTAAAGGGGTAAATGGTCAAATGGTAGAACCTGACCGGGCATTTAAATTAACGACCGAAGTATTGAGAAGAAAACCAGACTCAGCCCTTATTTGGTACGAAGACTTCAGGGATGAAAATCCGCTACCTAGCAATTATTGGACAACCCTAAGCGGTGAATGGGAAGTATGGAAAAAAGATGATTTTAACAATCCACGTCCTTATGCACAGCTTGATGGAAAAGGTGAATTGACATGGAGATATTCAGATTTTAAAGATATACACATTAGAGCAAGAATTGGATTCCCACAAAACGGAAACGGGCGAGCGGGAGTATTCTGTGGTGATTTATTTTGTTGTTTAAACTATAGTACCCAGCGTTTGGAACTGTATAAAGGTAGTTCATTACTAGGAAGTTATAATGTTCAAATAGGACGCACTCCAAATGTCAACTTACGAACCGCACCTAATCTTTATACGATTGAAATGCGAATACGAAATAATTCTGTCAGGGTGTATTCCGGAGCAGCAAACACATTTCGATTTAAAGTAGATATAAATAATTTCAATGGTGGGTATGCGGGTATTCGCTCTGATAACCGTATGATTTCTGACTTACTTCGTTTAGGAGATGCTTGGACATACGAACCATATGAAAGTGTTGATATAACATTTCCCAATGGAGATACAGTTGAGTTTGGAAGAATTTCAAGAACAGGTGTTACCTGGGATAACGAGTTTCAAGTCTTTAAAGTAAATAGTGATGTAGAAGAAATAAGTACGAGAAATGATGATATATCGATGGATTATGATTTTTTTCACTCACGCGAATTACAACTGACTGCTGGAAACGACTATACGGTTAAAATAAAACCAAAAGATATTAATCTTTGGATATCACGACTGTTTCTAGGCGATGCAGATGGTTTTTCGATTCTCTATTATCAAGATGTCGATAGTTTGGTTTATTGGGCAAATGAGGCAGCTTACAGGTGGAAATTACGAGGCGTTGCTATTTGGTCATTAGGTCAAGAAGATATGCGAGTATGGGATGCATTACCAAAACAAATATAAACAATTCAAGGGTGTCTACAAAATGTGGACACCCTTTTTATATATATGTTTTTAAAATTAAAGGGGGAAACTTTCTATGAAGGATATATGGAACTGGATACAAATCATCGTTACAGCGCTAGGTGGATTTATTGGTTGGTTTTTAGGAGGTTTAGATGGCTTTTTGTATGCATTGATCATATTGGTTGTTGCTGATTATATCACTGGAGTTATGTGTGCAATTGTTGATAAGGAATTATCTAGTGAGATTGGTTATCGAGGAATCTTTAAAAAAGTGTTAATTTTTATATTGGTAGGTGTCGGACATATGATTGACACACATTTGATAGGGGATGGCAGCGTTCTAAGAACAGCAGTCATCTTTTTTTATTGCTCGAATGAAGGTATTTCTATGTTGGAAAATGCTTCACAATTAGGTTTACCAATACCTGAGAAGTTGAAAAATGTACTTGCTCAGTTACACAATAAAGGAGGAAATGAATCATGAATTTAAAAAAGTTATATTTAACGAAGAATGAATGCTATAAAGCGGGAAGAAAGATTACTCCAAAAGGAATTATGGTTCATAGCACAGGGGCAAACAATCCGAATTTAAAGCGTTACGTTGGTCCAGATGATGGATTGTTAGGAAAGAATCAATACAACAATCACTGGAACCAGCCACGTCCAGATGGCAGACAAGTATGTGTTCATGCTTTTATCGGAAAGTTAAAAGACGGCTCGATTGCCACTTACCAAACATTACCTTGGAATCATCGTGGATGGCATGCGGGCGGTGATGCGAATAATACACATATTGGTTTTGAAATCTGTGAAGATAATTTAACCGACAAAACTTACTTTAATAAAGTTTATAAAGAAGCGGTGGAACTTGCTGCTTATCTTTGTAGGCAATACAAACTGACGGAGAAAAATATCATCGGCCATTATGAGGGCTATCAGAAGAAAATTGCTAGTAATCATGGCGACCCTCGTCATTGGTTTTCAAAACATGGTAAGTCAATGGATACGTTTAGAGCTGATGTGAAGAAAGAATTAGCGAAAGGTACCTCAACGTCTAATCCATCAACTGGCGGTAAGAAATTATATCGGGTTCAGATTGGTGCGTATAGTGTTAAAAAGAATGCAGATAAGCAACTAGAAAAAGCAAAGAAAGCTGGCTTTAAAGATGCGTTTGTGAAGTATGAATAAATTATAAAAACCCCTGCAACCCTATGAATCTAGGGCTACAGGGGTTTGAAAATATAAAAAAATAAAAGAATAAGAATTAAAATAGTAATAAAAATAACAGAAATTAATATAAAGTTAAGTAACTTATGTAAGCCTGTCCTATTTTTCAACTTCATTATGTAATGATTAACATGATTATTTAAATAGTAGTATCCACCACTTTGAGAAATTAAGTAGTGTAGAAAGTAAGAAATAATTAAAAATAAACCTATTAATATTGAAAGACTCCACAAGTTTTTGGTTAAGAAATGTGGCATATACGGTGGAGGGTTTAATTTAAAATAGTGTGTTAAAGTTGCTATTGAAATACTAAAAATGAAAAATAGTGTATGTGAATAAACAGGATATTTAGTGAAAATCGTATTTGGATGAGAATAAACAGCAAGATCTTTATCCATGAGCCTTGCAATACTATATAGCAAAATAAATAGTATTGATACGAGCCCAAATAGTCCAAAACAGCTTATAATAATAATAGCAGTTAAACTGTAATTATTTTCATTAGAAAAAATAGCTGTAAATCCTTGAATCGCTCCAAATGTAGCCATCATGATAGCTGCGAAAATACCTAAAATAGAGATGAAATTACTCATCATATTATTGTATTTTTCGGAAGCAGAATATACATTGCCAGTTAAATTATCAACATCATCTTTTAAACTTTGATATAAATTTTGTTTTTGCGATATAGCTAGTTCTGCATGTTGTATTAATTTATAAATAACTAAAAGAGCATTTTGATAATTATCATCTATGTTTAAACTGGTCATTTCACTTGAACTAGGTTTGCTAAAAAGATCCTCTGTGGTAGGAGTGTTATCAGTGGTCTGAGTATCCTTTTCACTGAATCTCTTAACTATATGTTTTTCAAATTCGCTTTTCCATTGTTCGGTAAATGAAGATTCATTTCCATTATAGTCATAATGCGAAAAAATAATATTTGTAATTTCGGAGTATGGAATTAAGTTTGTATTAACTTCTTTAGCTTCCTCAATTAATCTATCTATTAATTTAATATTCTTTTTATGATTTTCAAAATTCTGATATGAATATTCTTCAAAAATCTCACGGAAAATAAAAGAAATATCTCTCCCTTTATTGTCAGATATCTTGTGAGATTCTTTAAATTCATTTAGTGAATTAAATTTGTTCATTTAGAAAACTCTCTCCTCAATACTTCATATGTGTAGACTGGCTTCAGGTTATTAGCAATTTTGTCTTTGTTGTTTTGCCAAAAATTATGCTTATGACTAACACTCACTAAATCGAACACATCATGATTAATAAGGTTTAAGATAACATCATTTACGTTAGGTAATTGGTCAATTTCGTTGGATTTTTCACCATTATCTAAAATTGGCATGTTGTTGAACGTTTTGTACCTATCATACACATTAGGTAATACGGGACCATACATCCAAGCTTGGAACTTTTCATTTTTATATAGTCCTTTAGCTATATCCTCATGACTTTCCCGTATCATATATCCCAAAATAAAATAAGCAATTTTATGAATTTGTAAATGAGTGATTTTTTTATTATTATTTTTGGCAATATATAATATATGATTGACAAGCTCCATCATCTTCCTCACCTCATTTAAATATTAGAAATGTTTCCTTATATATATTATATGACTTTTATTGATTTTAAGCTATGTATTTTAGCCCGAAAATATAAATTACAAAAACGATGATAATTATTATTTAGATAATTCACGAAAGGTTTTTAATGTAAAAGAGGGTTCGAATTCCTACTTTTTTTCGCATATAGGTAGAAGACTATTTAGGAGGAAACCTATATGCGAATGACACAACTCTCACCTAATCATCAAACACCAAATCATAAACAATCAAAACCAACTGAAGAACAACTTCAAAATGAACTTCATTTTCATCTTGCTGAAAAAATGCTCATGAAACTACATGAAGAAGAACTCATTTCCCATGAAGAACTCAATCAAATAAGCAAATTAAATCGTCAAAAATTCAATCCCTTATTAGGACCTTTAATGTTTGATAAACCTTGATATAACAGTGTTCTAACGCTAATATGTCACATACAAGAAAGTGGGGTGAGTGGATGAGGAAGATAACAACACTTGATGTGGCAACATCTTCAGCAGTAAAACCGAAACAAAAGGTCGCTGCCTATATACGAGTGTCAACATCAACCGAAGAACAGCTGATTAGCTTAGAAACTCAAAGACGACACTACAAAACTTTAATTGAAAATAATGATGAATGGCAGCTCATTGATATTTATAGTGATGAAGGCATCACAGGGACCAAAAAGGATAGACGCCCAGAATTGCTTCGATTAATATCTGACTGTGAAAAAGGAAAGATTGACTTCATTTTAACAAAATCAATTAGTCGATTTGCGAGAAACACGATTGACTGCCTGGAACTGGTTAGAAAATTGATGGACTTAGGTGTGCACATTTATTTTGAAAAAGAAAACATCAATACAAATTCTATGGAAAGTGAACTCATGCTTTCAATCTTAAGTAGCCTTGCAGAAAATGAATCAGTGTCACTTTCCGAAAACAGTAAATGGTCGATTAGACAACGATTCAAACGTGGGACTTACAAATTGTCATATCCGCCATACGGTTACGATTATATCGATGAAATGGTGGTTGTGAATGAAGAACAAGCACCAGTAGTCAAGCGGATATTTAATAGTGTGCTTAAAGGAATGGGAACAGAACGAATTGCCATGCAGTTAAATGAAGAAGGAATTCCAACAAAGCGAAACGGCAATTGGACAGGGTCTACGATACGTGGAATTGTTAAGAACGAAAAATACACGGGAGATGTGCTGCTTCAAAAAACTTTTACCGATGAGCATTTTAATCGAAAAGTAAATCAAGGTGAACTTGATCAATACTTAATTGAAAATCACCATGAAGCAATCATCACACATGCTAAATTTGAAGCGGCTAATCGAATGTTAGAATATCAAGCAAGCCAAAAGAATGTAGCTGCTGGAAGCAGAAAATATTTAAACCGCTATCCTTTTTCAGGGAAGATTGAATGTGCGGAATGTGGCGATACATTTAAAAGGAGAATTCACACATCTACGCATAGAAAATATATTGCCTGGTGCTGTTCAACACATATCAAAAATAAAGATGAATGTTCGATGCTTTTTATTAGAGAGGAACGTATTCATCAAGCATTTATAATGATGATGAATAAACTAAAGTTTGGTTATAGATATGTATTCATCCCGCTAATAAAACAATTAGAAGCGACAAATCAAGATGAAAACTATCAAATGATTTCTGAAATAGAAGAACAACTCGAAGTTACAAAAGACGAACTGAATACATTAATTCAATTAATGACAAAAGGGTTTTTAGAACCAGCAATTTTTAATGAACAGAAAATCGAATTGACCCATCGGCATATGAGACTAAAAGAAGAAAGAGACCAGTTACTATATTCATTAAATGATGGTTCAAATCAGCTAAATGAGGTGAAGAGTCTTATTAAATATTTTAAACGAGGAAAATTCATAGATGCATTTGATGAAGAATCTTTTCAAGACATTGTAAAAAAGATAATCGTATATTCACCAAATGAGATAGGATTTCATTTGAATTGTGGCATTACACTTAGAGAAAGGATTGATCGCTAATGGCACATACACCTTTTGGATATGCAATAGTAAACGGAAAAATTGAAGTTCATGCCAAAGAAGCTGAGCAATTAAAGCTTTTAATCGCATCATACTTATCGGGCCAATCTTTAGCTAATGCAGCAAGGGAATCTGGTATTAATCGGTCACATGGCGGAATTACTAGAATATTAACAGATGAAAGGTATCTAGGAAATGAATTGTTTCCGAGATTAATTTCAAAAGAACAATTTGAACAATTAAAAAACGAAAGATTTAAACGAGCGAAAAAACTAGGACGATTAAATAGAACGAAAGAGGAAGAGTCATTTACACCATGTTTTGAATTTACGATCGGAGAAGTGGAAGACAAATACGACAATCCAATTAAACAAGCAGAATATGTATACAGCTTAATTAAAGAAGAGGTGGCTTAAAATGGTTTTAGCAAGAAGCGTAACAGTTATCCCAGCTAGGAGAAGAACGAGAAATGTTGATGCAGAGGATAAGAAAAAATTAAAAGTGGCAGCTTATTGTCGTGTAT
This sequence comes from Aliibacillus thermotolerans, assembly GCF_027853235.1. GTDB lineage: Bacteria > Bacillota > Bacilli > Bacillales > Marinococcaceae > Aliibacillus > Aliibacillus thermotolerans. The sequence goes on along the minus strand of NZ_WKJG01000061.1, from coordinate 18,880 downwards.
CAACAGATAGCGAAGAACAAGCAACTAGTTATGAAGTTCAAGTGGAACACTACACTACCTATATTCAGAACAATCCTGAATGGGAGTTGGCAGGCATTTATGCGGACGATGGAATATCTGGGACAAATACCAAAAAGCGTGAGCAGTTTAATAAGATGATTGAGGATAGCATGAATGGAAAAATCGACATGATCATTACAAAATCCATCAGTCGTTTTGCGAGAAACACGCTTGACTGTTTGAAATACATTAGACAACTTAAGGATAAAGAAATACCTGTGTTTTTTGAAAAGGAAAATATCAATACAATGGATGCCAAAGGTGAAATTATGCTCACCATCATGGCATCCCTAGCACAACAAGAAAGTCAGTCACTTAGTCAAAACGTAAAACTTGGAATTCAATACCGATATCAGCAAGGTGAAGTCCAGGTCAACCATAAGCGTTTCCTTGGATACACCAAGGATGAAAACAAGCAACTAGTCATCGACCCCGAGGGTGCAGAGGTTGTTAAACGGATTTATAGAGAGTACCTTGAAGGAGCTAGTCTTTTACAAATATCAAGAGGACTAGAAGCAGACGGTATTCTTACAGCGGCAGGCAAAGCCAAATGGAGACCAGAAACACTAAAAAAGATATTGCAGAATGAAAAGTACATCGGTGATGCCCTTCTACAAAAGACATATACGGTTGATTTCCTTTCTAAAAAGCGGGTCAAGAATAACGGCATCGTTCCCCAGTATTATGTAGAAAACAGCCATGAGCCGATTATTCCAAGGGAGCTTTTTATGCAAGTTCAAGAAGAGATGGTTCGAAGAGCAAATCTTCGTGGCCGCAAAGGCGGTAAAAAGCGAGTCTATAGCAGCAAGTATGCTTTATCGAGTATTGTTTACTGCGGACACTGCGGCGATATTTACCGACGGGTACATTGGAATAACAGAGGCTACAAGTCCATTGTTTGGAGATGTGTCAGTCGTTTAGAGGAAAAAGGCTCTGAATGCACTGCTCCTACCATAAACGAGGAAACATTGCAGACAGCAGTGGTCAAGGCTATTAACGAGCTTTTGGCTAACAAAGAACCCTTCCTCTCAACCTTGCAGAAAAACATAGCTACTGTATTTAATGAAGAAAATGATAATGCCACCGATGATATTGATGGCAAATTGGAAGAATTACAACAACAGCTTCTTATACAAGCAAAGTCCAAGAATGACTATGAAGATGTGGCTGATGAAATTTACCGCCTTCGAGAATTGAAGCAAAATGCACTTGCAGAGAATGCAGAGCGTGAAGGAAAAAGGCAACGAATCGCTGAAATGACTGATTTCTTAAATGAACAATCCTGCGAGTTGGAGGAATATGATGAGCAATTAGTAAGGCGGCTTATTGAAAAAGTTACGGTATTTGATGATAAGCTCACTGTTGAATTTAAATCAGGTGTTGAAATAGATATTGAGATATAGGATATCAGAAATGGCGACCAATTGAGAGGTGTTACTTCCTTGATTGGTGGCTTTTCTTATTTACGGATTGACTTTGACTGTGAATATACGTATAATAATATCAACAATGTTGTTGATATTATTATTAATAAGGAGTGGACAACATGATTGATGTAAATGAGCTATTGGAAGAAGCTATTAGAGAAACTGAAAATCTAAATGATGGCGAAGTTTTTCTTGTTAAAGATTTATTCAAGGGATATGTGTGGAATAGGATACCCAGAAAGGATCGACTTCTGCTTGGAACGTTATTTTTAAACCATGTTAGCAAAATGAATGGTAATTTAAAGGCTATTGAAAAGACTTCATCTAATCAGCAGAGGTATAAAAAGACAATTGATAAGTTTTAACTATCTTTTGTGAAATTAAAAAAATTATAAATATGTTGAGTAGAAGCAAAAGATTTGGCTTGGAATTTTTACAGCAGTGAATCGATAAAAGGAGCATGCTTGATGGTAGATAATATTATTAAATCAGTAGCAGAGAAATTATCCTCTCTGTCTTATATAGAAGGTATTGTTTTAGGTGGTTCACGTGCAAGGGGCACCCATACAGAGGATTCGGATATAGATATCGGCATCTATTACAATTCAGAATCATTTGACATAAATACTATTAATCAATTCGCTACAAAGCTGGATGATGAGCATAGAAATAACCTTGTTGTACCTCCCGGAGCATGGGGTGATTGGATTAATGGCGGCGGATGGTTAGTCATAAACGGGTATCATGTGGATTTAATTTTACGTGATATTAAACGTGTGGAACAAATAATGAAAGATACAGAGCACGGAATTGTTACTGCCAATTATCAGACTGGGCATCCCCATGGTTATATTAGTGCAATGTATCGAGGAGAATTAGCGATTAGCAAAATACTATATGCTAAGAATGAAAGCTTATGCGAATTAAAAAAACAGGCAGAAACTTATCCCAATGCTTTGCAGAAAAGTTTAGTTAACTTTTTTATGTTTGAAGCAGGGTTCTCTTTAATGTTTGTAAAAGCAAATTCGGGAACAGACGATAAATATTATATTGCGGGTCATGTTTTTCGTATAGTTTCATGTTTAAATCAAGTGTTATTTGCATGTAATAATGCTTATTGTATCAACGAAAAGAAAGCTATAAAACTGCTTGAAACTTTTGAACATAAACCTGAAAAATATACCGAGAAGGTAAATCATATTTTTGAAGTACTCGGTATCTCACTTTTTGAATGCTACGACATGACCGAGAAGCTTTATAATGAAGTGAATGAAATTGTATCGGAGATAAATAACTTTTTAAACGAGGAGAGTTCAGATGAAAGAAAACAAATATGATGATAATATATTTTTTCAAAAATACAGTCAAATGAGTCGCTCGCAGAAAGGACTGGCTGGTGCGGGAGAATGGGAGACTTTGAAAAAGATGCTACCTGATTTTAAGGGTAAGCGTGTGCTTGATTTAGGATGCGGCTATGGATGGCACTGTATATATGCGATGGAAAACGGTGCTTCCTCTGTAGTAGGTGTTGATATTTCTCATAAAATGCTCGAAGTAGCAAAAGGAAAAACCCATTTTCCACAGATTGAATATGAATGCTGTGCCATAGAAGATGTGGATTTCCCAGAGGAGAGCTTTGATGTAATACTAAGTTCGCTTGCGTTTCATTATGTAGCAGACTATGAGAATTTAATAAAAAAGATATATAGGATGCTGAAGGCTGGTGGCAATTTAGTTTTTACAGTTGAACATCCTGTTTTTACTGCTCATGGAACACAAGACTGGTATTATAACGAAAAAGGAGAAATACTGCATTTCCCGGTGGACAATTATTATTATGAGGGCAAACGGACAGCTATGTTTTTGGAAGAAAAGGTTACAAAATATCATAGAACACTGACCACATATCTAAATACACTGCTTTCAAATAGTTTTATAATAAATCAGATTGTGGAGCCACAGCCGCCAGAGAACATGATGGATATTCCGGGGATGGCGGATGAAATGCGACGCCCAATGATGCTGATTGTATCGGCAAAAAAGAAGATGTAATAATATAGAAAAAATAAACGAGGAGTATGTAAATGAGATCAGAAAAAGAAATGATGGATTTAGTACTTTCTTTAGCAGAACAGGATGAACGTATTCGAATTGTGACCCTTGAGGGGTCACGCGCAAATATTAATATACCTAAAGATGAATTTCAGGATTATGATATTACATATTTTGTAAGTGATATAGAACCGTTTATATCTAATGATGACTGGCTTAATCAATTTGGGAATATTATAATGATGCAAAAACCGGAGGATATGGAACTATTCCCGGCTGAAGAGAAAGGCTACTCCTATATAATACTTTTTGATGATTATAATAAAATAGACCTTACCTTATTGCCCCTGGAAGAGTTGGGAAACTACCTGAATGACGATAAATTGATAAAGATTATTCTGGATAAGGATGGAAGGATTCAGCAAGCTGTAGTTCCGACCGACATGGATTATCATATAAGAAAACCCAGTGCCCGGGAATACGATGACTGCTGCAATGAATTCTGGAACACCACTACCTATGTGGTTAAGGGACTGTGCCGTAAGGAAATTTTATTTGCTATTGATCATTTTAATCAGATTGTTCGCCATGAGCTGCTGAGAATGATATCATGGAAGGTCGGCATCGAAACAGGCTTTAAATTAAGTGTAGGCAAGAACTATAAGTTTATTGAAAGGTATATATCCGAGGATTTGTGGGAGAAACTTTTGTCCACCTACCGGATGGATTCCTATGAAAACATATGGGAAGCATTATTTCTATGCCATCAATTGTTCAGGGCGGTATCCGGTGAGGTGGCGGAAAGGCTTCATTATGCCTATCCGGAGTATGATAGGAATATAACAAAATATACCAGGGACATGTATAAAAAATACACTGGTAAAACCGGCTGCCTGGATAGCACATATGCCGCTGATATAGAAGAGAGGCGGGAACAGTGATTACAGAAATGAAAGCAGGGCACCTGAAAGATATCGATAAACCCAGCGAACCATTTGAGGTGATAGGTAAGATTATACCGAGGTATGAAAACGAGAATTGGACCTTTACAGAATTACTCTATGAAGCGCCATATTTAAAAAGCTACCAAGACGAAGAGGATGAAGAGGATGAGGAGGCAGATTGCCTTGAATATATTGACAATACTGATAAGATAATATATCTTTACTACCAAGACGATAAATGCGTCGGAAAAGTTAAACTGCGAAAAAATTGGAACCGGTACGCTTATATAGAAGATATCGCCGTATGTAAGGATTTCAGGGGGCAAGGCATAGGCAGCGCGCTTATCAATATATCTATAGAATGGGCAAAGCATAAAAACTTGCATGGACTAATGCTTGAAACCCAGGACAATAACCTTATAGCTTGTAAATTCTATCATAATTGTGGTTTCAAAATCGGCTCCGTCGATACTATGTTATACGCCAACTTTGAAAACAACTTTGAAAAAGCTGTTTTCTGGTATTTAAGGTTTTAGAATGCAAGGAACAGTGAATTGGAGTTCGTCTTGTTATAATTAGCTTCTTGGGGTATCTTTAAATACTGTAGAAAAGAGGAAGGAAATAATAAATGGCTAAAATGAGAATATCACCGGAATTGAAAAAACTGATCGAAAAATACCGCTGCGTAAAAGATACGGAAGGAATGTCTCCTGCTAAGGTATATAAGCTGGTGGGAGAAAATGAAAACCTATATTTAAAAATGACGGACAGCCGGTATAAAGGGACCACCTATGATGTGGAACGGGAAAAGGACATGATGCTATGGCTGGAAGGAAAGCTGCCTGTTCCAAAGGTCCTGCACTTTGAACGGCATGATGGCTGGAGCAATCTGCTCATGAGTGAGGCCGATGGCGTCCTTTGCTCGGAAGAGTATGAAGATGAACAAAGCCCTGAAAAGATTATCGAGCTGTATGCGGAGTGCATCAGGCTCTTTCACTCCATCGACATATCGGATTGTCCCTATACGAATAGCTTAGACAGCCGCTTAGCCGAATTGGATTACTTACTGAATAACGATCTGGCCGATGTGGATTGCGAAAACTGGGAAGAAGACACTCCATTTAAAGATCCGCGCGAGCTGTATGATTTTTTAAAGACGGAAAAGCCCGAAGAGGAACTTGTCTTTTCCCACGGCGACCTGGGAGACAGCAACATCTTTGTGAAAGATGGCAAAGTAAGTGGCTTTATTGATCTTGGGAGAAGCGGCAGGGCGGACAAGTGGTATGACATTGCCTTCTGCGTCCGGTCGATCAGGGAGGATATCGGGGAAGAACAGTATGTCGAGCTATTTTTTGACTTACTGGGGATCAAGCCTGATTGGGAGAAAATAAAATATTATATTTTACTGGATGAATTGTTTTAGTACCTAGATTTAGATGTCTAAAAAGCTTTAACTACAAGCTTTTTAGACATCTAATCTTTTCTGAAGTACATCCGCAACTGTCCATACTCTGATGTTTTATATCTTTTCTAAAAGTTCGCTAGATAGAGTTCTATATTAGAGATGTAAAGAGTTTTGGTGAAGAGGTTTGTGAGTATGGCTTTTATAACCAGGGTGCAATGAGAAGCACTAACAGCAGCTAGCTTAAGAACGCATAGGATATACTTTTTATGGAAGTCACAGAGGAGGAATAAAATTTGAACAGGATTAACAGAGTAACCTCTATTCTTATTCAGCTGCAATCAAAAAAAATAATTCCTGCCAAAGAAATTGCACAGCGATTTAATATAAGCTTAAGGACAGTTTACAGAGATATCCGGACACTTGAAGAAGCCGGAATACCAATTGGATCTGAGGCCGGAAAAGGATATTTTCTTGTAGAGGGCTTCCTACTTCCGCCGGTAATGTTTACAGCGGCGGAAGTGGGTGCATTGATTACAGCAGGGAAATTTTTAAATTGCCATGGAGATGAATCATTTATAAAGGATTTTGATTCAGCTATGTATAAAATCAAATCTATTTTGAAGCATGGTGAAAAAAACTATGCACAGGAGTTGGAGAACAGTATTAACGTGTACAGCACATCTGGACAGAAAAATACATTGGCGGATAACGTTATTGCAGCAATTCAGACTGCAATCTGCAATAAAAGGGTAATATCAATTCAATATCCTGCATCAGGAGGGCAAGAACCGGAAAGCAGAATGATAGAGCCTATATCACTGGGGTTTTATGAACAGAACTGGTACTTAATCGGTTTTGCAGGCTAAGAAATGAATATAGGAATTTTCGTGTGGATCGGATTAAAAGCATTTGCATAGAAGAAGAGCTCTGTCAAAGCCATGATGGCTCTTTGGAACAAATATTAAAACAAATGCTTTCATATAAAAAACTATATAATGTAATTCTTAGAGCTGAAAAAGGGGAGACATACAATTCTATCAAGAACAGGTATTCTCTCGGCTTCCTTGAAGAAACCGATTTGGGAAGTAAAATGGAAATCGAATTCCAGACAGATTCCTTTGAGATATTGAGCAAGCAGCTGATTGAATATGGATCAGGCATTGAAATAGTCCAACCTGATGAATTAAAATGCATAACCCGTAAACACCTGGCACAAATTACGAATCACTGCCTAAACTTGATTTAGAGAAAGCGATTGGTCTGTTATGTATTTTTTGTAAGGTTTCATATCCCCTGCTGACATACAGCTGTCAGTGTATTATGATATTCTACTATCAAAAAGGAGGATTGAAAAATATGAAACCAAAGATAATTATGCACACACAAATTAGCCTTGATGGCCGCATTAAAGGCTTTGATAATCCGGAAGTTTACTACCAGGTTGCCGGGGGAATTCATTCGGATGCGGTGCTGTTTGGGTCCAATACTGTTTTTACTGCATTTGAAAAATATCCTGCTGAAACAGAGGCTGATTTTGAGAAAATCATAACAAGCCCGGAGGACCCCAGACCAATAGGAGTCATACCTGACAGCAGAGGTATCTTGAGAAGTCTTCATTGCTTAAGAAATCTTGGATATCTGAAGGAAATTGTCATTCTGGTATCAACTGCCACTCCGAAGGAATATTTGAATTATTTGGAGGAAAGGCATTACCCATATATTGTGTCAGGAAATGATCATGTGGACTATGAAAAAGCCTTTCAGATCCTGCATGAGCAATATGGGTGTAAATACATGCGGACAGACAGTGGCGGTGGATTAACCAACAAATTATTAGAAAACGGACTTATTGATGAAATCAGTCTTGTGATATCACCATGTTTTGTAGGTAATAAAGAAAAACAACTATTTGATAACCTTCTGTTATCTGAAAAAGTTAATTTGGAATTGCAGGGAACAGAGAATGCAGAACATGGCTGTCTGTCATTGCGCTATGCTGTGAAAAATAAGGATTAGTGCAGCATACTTTAAAAAGTGTCTGTTGGGACAGTGTCCTAAAGGAAGCATAAGCTCATGGCTAGCGGCGGTGTTAAAGTAACGGCACTCGGCCCCAATATATAGTTGATATGCCCCTAAGCCTTTGAGGGCAAGGCGGTCAACCGCGCCTTTTCCGGTCCGCATACAGTCGTTCAATGAGGGTATCAAGCTCGGCAATGCGGCGGTGCTTCTCGGTGGTTCGTTTCTTCGCCGCCGTTTTCGGCTAATTCTAATTGATCCGAACTGTAAGGATAAGCAATTATCCGGGGCTAGTTAAGTATCTTAGAGAGGAAGATAAAGATAAGTAAACCAATTTTAAAGTTGTACCGAATAAAGCCTTCAAGAGGACAACATGCTTTTGAAGGCTTTATTGCTTACAATTACTTGGATTGTAACGCAAAAGCAGGCACCAAATCAATGAAAAATAGCCTATCCAGGCGACTGTTTCAGAAATATGGGCTTCCGCCAAGGGGATACCAGTGGGGTGCGACATCTTTTTTGCCCACTCAAGGCATGTAGAAAGTGTCGCTTGGTTGGAGAAGTGATTGTAGATCAATATTAAACAATTTCTTGTGATAATAAACTCTTGCTAACTTCACCACCAATTCTGTAATAATAAACATTTGCTTTTTCAATATAAAACTTATTTTAAATTCGGGTTTTCCTTTCCAGGAGCCCGAGTTTTTTCATGTCTTTTTCCAATAACTTTTCAATACAGTTATGTTCCTAACCCATTGATATTACTAGCTTTGCCCAATATCCGATTCAATACTAATTCAATAACAAATCAATACTTATCCAATAATTTCTCTTTGTTCTTCATCTCTATTTCCATTATTTTTCTTCAATCCATTCCCAAAACTTTATTATAACTCAAACGGTGGAATGCGGGTTGGAGGGGGATGAAATCGGAAAAGTATTTTTAAAGGTACGATGAGTTTATCCTAATTTCACAGAATGTAAAAGAAGAGGAAATGACTCAGCTTGCGAAACAGTTTATAAAAGAAATGAACCAGCCCGTTATACTACAAGAACATGAAGTGATTGTTACAATTAGTATTGGAGTTAGTTTGATGCACGAAGGAGAAAGTAGCGTTGATGACCTCATTAGGCAATCAAATCAAGCCATGCTGTTAGCTAAAAAGACAGGAAAAAACAACTATCAGTTCTACACAAAGGAATTACATGAGAAGATCACACGCAAACAACAAATTGAATGGGCTTTACGCAATGCCATTGTGCAGGATGAGTTCTCACTAGTCTATCAACCACAAGTGGACGTAGTAACGGATAAAATTACGGGTATGGAAGCCCTACTTCGGTGGAATCCAGCTTTTGGTGTTGTACCTCCTGATGAATTTATTCCTATTGCGGAAGAGACAGGACTGATTCTTCCAATTGGGGAATGGGTATTAAGAGAGGCGTGCCGTCAAATTAAAAAGTGGGAGAAACAAGAACTTCCGAAAGTAAGGGTATCTGTCAATGTATCGGCAAGGCAATTCAAAGATAAACAGTTCACATCAAAAGTAAAGGCCATTGTCGAAGAAGAAAAGGTTCAGCCATGTGATCTTGAAATAGAGATTACAGAAAGTGTGATGCTAGATGTCGAGGGGGCATCACAACTGATCCAAGAGTTGAAGGAATTGGGCGTGAAAGTGGCAATTGACGATTTTGGTACGGGGTACTCATCCTTGAACGTCATGAAAAATGTTGAAATTGACACTTTGAAAATGGATAAATCTATGATTAATGATGTTTCGGAGAATGGTCGTATGATGTCTTTGTTGATTGCTATGATTCGTTTAGGGAAGGATTTGAATACTCAAGTTATTATTGAAGGCGTGGAAACGAAGGAACAAAAAGAATTTCTAAAAGAGTATCAGGTCATCGCACAAGGTTATTTCTATAGCCGGCCGCTGCCAGCAGGTCGGTTACAACAAGTTTGGGAGAAACATGGGGCGGTGCTTGGCGTAACCAGTGAATGATTACATATATATTACTTTTCACTTGTAAGATAATTGAACAACATGTTATATAGATATTTTAAAAGAGTCATTAGCATCATCATAAGAAGTGTCCCAATTGACCAATATAATCTCTATATATGTATTACGTCAATCCAAGATAATTTATGCAAAAAGTATTAAATTTAGGCATAGGAGGAGATTACGAACGTTATGTGTGAAACGTTAAGAGAAAATATAAAGCAGAAGTTGGAAAATGGTGATTATAATTGTGAGAAGGAATTAACATTATCGATTATTAGTGGAAAGTACAAAGTAGTGATTCTTTGGCATCTTGGTGTAGAAGGTCCTCATCGATTCAGTGATTTAGAACGCCTCTTTAATCATGTATCTCATAAGACATTATCTAATCAATTAAAAGAATTAATAGATGATGGGATTATAAGTCGAAAGGTTTATCCAGAAATGCCACCTAAAGTGGAGTACGATGTAACAGAGCTTGGAAAGACATTAGTGCCAATTGTGGAGATGATGTACGATTGGGGTAAAAAGCGAATTTCCCAATTGAAGGAAGAAGGAATAATAGGAAGTTAAGTTTTATTGTATTCAAAAATCACCAGTATGCTGTTACAGACAGCATACTGGTGATTTTATTAGATTCTTATTTTAGCAATTTTAATGCTTCACGATTGAAAGCAGGTAGGTCATCAGGTGTTCTACTTGTAACAAGGTTACTATCGACAACAACCTCTTCATCCTTCACAATAGCCCCTGCATTCTCTAAGTCTTTTCTAACTGACACGAAGCTTGTTAATTCTTTCCCTTCTAATAAGTCAGTTTCTACTAAGAATTGAGGACCATGGCAGATTGCGAATACTGGCTTTTCTTCTTCCATAAACGCTTTTGCGAATGCTCCATTTTTCGGATTAATTCGGAGCAAGTCTGGAGAGAAGCCACCAGGAACTAATAATGCATCATAGTCATTCGCATTTACTTCATCAATTCCTTTATCTGCTTTTATTTCTTCACCGTTTTTCCCTTTAATCATTTTTCCTGCTTCGTCACTAATAATTTCTACTGTATGACCTGCATCTTCATAAGCTTTAACAGGATCTGTTAATTCTATTTCTTCCACGAGATCTGTAACGATAACTGCAACTTTTTTTGTCATTTTTATCTTCTCCTTTCTATAATTCTGTATTAATGGTATCGAAAATTCATTGATCTGTGAAGAACGCACTTTTATGTACGGAGGTTACTTTGAGGTAACTTAGATGTAATTTTCCGTTACCAAAACAACGAGTATTTAGAAGAATACAGGGTGTCTATCGATTCGTACTTTTGTCTTAGTATAAATGGATTATTTTTATGTTGTAAAAAGTAAAAATATGTTAATATAATATTACTTTTATTTTAGTAGCTTTCCCTAATACAGTAATTGGTAAAGTTTGAAGTGTTATTTAGGGGAGGACCTTACATAAAGGTAAATACATCACAAGAATCAACTAGGGAGGTTTTACACAAATAAAATGGCCGAATGATTAGTCTTAGTCAAAAATTAAAAGTACATAAAACCAGGGGGAAAACTACCATGAAAAACAGAATATTATTCTTTTCAAATTCAACTATTTTTTTCACAGTACTTTTTAAGTTTATTTGAGGAATTTACACTATTTAATAGTAATTCATAAATTATTTCTTTATCTTCATTTGTCATGTGTATAGTGCAAAATAAAAATACATAGTTTTGCAACGAAAAAGTACACAACGTTGCAATAAAAAAGACTTGCCAGCCCAATCAAATAACTCTACTGTTATTGGTGTCTAATCAAATCACAGTGGAGGTTGAAAGGAATGCTGGCAATGTCTGAAGTTAATTGTATCAAACTTTTAAGAAATCAAAAATCTAAGTTTATTAATTCAATCGCTAATACCCTTGGTATTAATTGGAGAACAGCTAAAAAATATGCTGATGAAGATGACATCCCTCAAGAAACACAAGTAAAGAAACGAGGCATGATGTATGAAGAAGATTGGGGTGACATCGTTTCAGATTGGTTAATCGAAGATCGTAATAAAGTGGACCCCATCGTCAAGACAACTTTTTTATAAATTTAAGGTGCATTGAGTTTTGCTCCTTCCCATCTTGCCAACCATGCCTTTCATGTGGCAGGTTCTGTCAAGGGCGTATTCTCCCTTGACAGGTTCTGTCGCATGAAAGATAATTTCTCAAAGATGGGAAGGGCAATGACGAACCTGTTTAATTAAAATAAACTGATGATGGTGTTTTATAATCTAGCGATTGATGAGGGCGATTGTAATTATAAAAATCAATGTAATCTCTTATATTTATTCTAGCCTCCCTTGGACTTTCATAATCTTTTAGATATACTTCTTCGTACTTTATGTTGCGCCAAAAACGTTCTATGATAATATTGTCCAAAGCACGTCCTTTACTGTCCATGCTGATTTGAACTTCCTTAGAATTTAGTAGATTGATATATTTAGGAGTGGTAAAATGGCCGCCTTGATCACTATTAAAGATAACGGGTTTAGCTATAGAGAAGGCCCTTTGAACGGCATCTAGGATAAATCCAATTTCTAGGGATTGATCCAGCTCCCAGCTAATGACATAGCGGGAATACCAGTCAATAACCGCTGCTAAGTACATCCAGCTTCGTTGGAGTCGAATGTAGGTAATGTCAATGCTCCAAACGTGATTTGGATAGTTAATGTTCACTCCTTTCAGTAAATATGGATAAATTCGATGTTGCAGATTCCGTTTACTTAAATTTGGACCCGGATAGACAGCTTGAATCCCCATTTCTCGCATGTGACGTTGTACTCTTTTGCGATTGATATTCACTCCTTCTTGGTTTAGCAGTGCTGTTATCCTACGAGACCCATAAAATGGGTATTTTGTATAAATTTCATCGATACGGTGCTTGATGGCTACATCTTCTGCTGAAGGCCCGACTGGTTTATAATAAAGGCTTGAACGGTTAAGTCTTAATAGCTCTGCCTGTTTTGTAATGGATAATTCTGAGTCTTGCCATTCGATCATATTCACACGTTCTTGCCTAGTTGTAGTAGATGCCAGATTTTTTTTTGAGCCACGACAATTGCGTGGTTAATCGGCCTACTTCAGTATATAGATTTTCAATTTGTTCTTCATAATCAGCTTTCATCTTTTCTTGATCCTTGTTCTGCTTTTGAAACAGTTGCGGCATTTGTTCTAGAAATTGTGTTTTCCATTTCCGCAGCTGATTAACATGAATCCCATATTCAGAGGATAGCTCAGTTAAAGACTTCTCTTCCTTAAGAATTTCCAATACAACTTGTGCTTTAAATTCTGGTGAATATCGTTTCCTTTTTTGTTTCATAAACCTACCTTAACATATCCTTTCTAGCTGTCTAAAATCTTGGGTCCATTATAGGTTGTGGGACGGGAATTTATTCGTATTGGTTATATGAACAAGGATTAGATGTTGTCGGTATAGATATATCGAAAAACATGTTAGATGTCGCCAAAAAGAAGAAAGATACGAAAAACATTACGTTTCTTCAAGGTGATATAAGTAATCTTCCTTTTGCCAATGAAACATTTGATCTAGTAATAAGTAATATTGTGTTGGAGTTTACTCATAACCCACAAGTAATTGTGAAAGAAGCTTTAAGGGTCGTAAAAAAAGGTGGACGGTTAGTCATTGGCTTCATCGGAAAAGAGAGTACGTGGGGAAAAATGTACCACGAAAAAGGAAAGAATGATCCTACGAGTGTTTTTGCGCACGCTAAATTTTTTAATACAGATGAAATTGCGCAACTGAATGAAACCCCACCTATACAGTTCAACTACGGTCTATATGTAGCGATGGATGAGTTTACGACAATTGAAGCTGCTAGAGAGTTAGAAAAAGATCGGACTAAAACAAGCTCCGACCAAGATGCAGGCTATATTGTTGCCAAATGGCAGAAGATATGAATTGTGTATGATGTAAAAAAACGTTAAAATGATTAAAGTGAATTTGATAAAGGTAGGGGTGTAGTATGACAGAAAAGATTAAAATCGGTATTGTCGGTTACGGAAATTTAGGAAAAGGGGCAGTTGCAGCGATTAAACATTGTCCAGATATGGAGCTTGTTGCTATTTTCACGAGAAGACCTCCTGAAAGCTAAAATATTAATGAACCAAATGTACAAGCTGTTCATATGGACGATTTGGAAGACTATAAAGATAAAATTGATGTAATGATTTTATGTGGAGGATCAGCTACGGATTTACCTGAACAAACTCCACAAATTACAAAAATGTTTAATACGATCGATAGTTTTGATACACATGCAAAAATTCCAAAATATTTCCAATTTGTTGATGAGAGTGCCAAAGCGAGTGGCAAAACGAGTATCATTTCCGTTGGTTGGGATCCAGGCTTATTCTCAATTAACCGTATGATGTTTGAGGCAATCTTGCCACAAGGAAATACATATACGTTTTGGGGGAAAGGGTTAAGCCAAGGCCATTCTGATGCTATTCGTCGTGTTGAAGGTGTGAAAGCTGGCGTACAATATACGGTTCCTTCATTAGAAGCAATGGATCGCGTTCGTAGTGGTGAAAATCCAGAGTTATCAACGGCAGAAAAACATGAGCGCATTTGTTATGTCGTTCCTGAAGAAGGGGCTGACAAAGAAAAAATTAAACAGGATATCGTAACGATGCCAAACTACTTTGCTGATTACAATACAGAAGTTCATTTTATTACAGAAGAAGAGTTAAAACGCGATCATTCGAAAGCTCCACACGGAGGATTTGTTATTCATAGTGCAAAAACAGAAGAAGTTCACAATCAAATACTCGAGTTTTCATTAAAATTAGATAGCAACCCTGAATTTACAGCAAGTGTTCTCGTTGCCTATGCACGTGCAACTTATCGTTTAAATAAAGAAGGACAAGCTGGTGCCAAAACTGTATTTGACGTTGCACCTGCTTATATTTCACCAAGACCAATTGCAGATTTAAGAAGAGATTTACTATAAAAAACAAAGGTGACGAAAAGATTCGCTATTGATTTTTTCGAACAATGTCCAAAAAAATTCGAGAGGGAATAAATTTCTCCTCTCGAATTTTTTTATAGATTAAGCAGCAAGTTTCTTTTTCTTCGCTCGTTTTGAAAAGATGATCGCAACAATGACGAAAATGAGGACAACGATGCCGACGGTAATCCATTGATGTGGATCAGATTTAGCTTGTCCTTCTTCTCCGATTGTCCATTCGGAGCGATGCCCTAAGCCATCCTCAGCAACAAATGAATGAGCAGTACTTATATCATATGAAAAATAACCTTCTTCATCTAAAGGTCCTTGAGCAACTTCTGTTCCATTTTCATCATAAACGGTAACGACCGTACGACTGGAAAAGCTACCGTCAGCATAAATCACTTTAATTTTTCCATCTTCCACAGGTTCGATCATCATTTTATGCGCGTAAACAGGAAGAGCATGGAATAGTAGAAAGATCGTAATAAGAGTAAGCGTGAAAATTCGTTGTTTCATTTCATAAGTGGCTCCTTTCGTACAATTTGTTCAAGTAGTGTTTTTGCTTGTTGAATATTTGTTGGACGGTATTTGGTCTCTTTAAATAATGAAAATAAACTCGGTAAGCGAAGTTTTGCTTCAGCCATAACTTTTTCATTTTCTAAAATATGTACATCCCCTTGTAATAAAGCTTTACCTCTTTGTAAAATTAAACATTCCTCTGCCCAACTATAAGCAAGATCGACATCATGAGTCGTAATGATGACCATCTGCCCTAAATTAGCTAAACGATTTAATATTTCGATAAAATCATCAAGTGAATACGGATCAAGTCCAGAGAATGGTTCATCAAATAAAATAATTTCTGGCTCCATGGCTAATACACCAGCGATCGCAACTTTTTTCTTTTGCCCTAAACTTAAATGATACGGTGGTTTATTTTGTAAATGACTGATATTTAACCAGTCCATCATTTCATAAACAAGACGCGCAACATCTTTTTCTGATTCACCTTTATTTCTCGGACCGAAAGCAATATCGTCAAAAACAGTAGGTGCAAAAATTTGGTGATCAGGATGATCAAATACGAGTCCGACTTTTTTCCGAATGTCCATACAATTTTTTTTCGTAATCCTTGTCCCGTTTATTTCAACGGTACCTGATTGGGGAATATATAAGCCGTTTAAATGTTGGAGCAAAGTTGATTTGCCACTTCCATTGGAACCTAAGATGGCCACTTTATTTTTTGTCAATTGACAAGTTAACTTATGTAGTGCACGTGTGCCATCTGGATAGGAAAAGCTTAAATGATTGACTGAAACGTTCATGTTAAACCCACCACTTTTCAATTAGGATTAAAATCATCATACAAACGAGCAGGGAGGCCGATTTGATGAAATCAGTTTTCGTAAATTTTTGTATTGGTGACGTTGGGATCGTTCCGTTAAATCCTCTTGCAGTCATAGCGAGATGAACTTTATCTGCATTATCGATATTTCGTAACAATAACCCTGCCATAACCCCACTATAAACTTTCAATGAGTTTGTTCGGGCAGAAGGTTGAAATCCTCTTGCACGTAGAGACTTTTGATAAGAAGCAATCGTTTGCAAAAATATTTTTACAAAATGGAGCGCAAGCATTAAAATCGCTACGATCGAACTCGGTATTCGCAGATGCGATAAAGCTTGTAACAATTTTGAAAGTGGTTGACTTAATGTCAAAATCATCATCACAAGAGCGCTCGTTAATACTTTTCCATTTAAATTAATGACGAAATTGATTCGTTCTTGATCGATGGCTAGTCCGTTCGCAAATAAAATTGGTACAGTCATGAAAAGTAAAAAAGGTACGAGTAAAATGAGTTTAGAAATGATAAATATAAAACGAAATCCCATTGATATAGTGAGTACGAAAAATAAGATGAAGCTCGTTAAAATGATTTGTGGAGTTTGTAAAGTAATAATGCCGAAACAGATGAGTACACACGTAATTAGTTTTGAACGAACTTCCCAGCTTGCACCCCAAGAGGAGGGAGTTAGTTTTGGGTCGATATTTTTGATTTCACTTATGAATGATTTCCCCAACTTACACCAACTCCTCTGTTATATTTTCCGTAATATGAGTTCGGGACGGACTTTTACAAGTATGTTAATAATGAATGCTGTTAACAATGTTTCAATGAATAGTAGTGGAATATGTCCGATAACTAATAGTTTAATAACAGACAAGCTACCTTCGGAAAAGTAAGAACTTGTGATAAAGAGAGTTGCGATGAGAATGAGTACAGCTAATAGTACTCCAATCAACCCACTAAGACCGGAGATCACAGTTTGACTCATCTTTTTGTTTTTATTGAAATGGAAAAAGAAATAATAACAAAGAATCGCAGGGACGCTTACAAGTAACGTGTTTGCTCCGAGTGTAGTTAGTCCACCGTGTTGAAATAGTAATGCTTGTAATAACAAACTAATAAAAATGGCGACGGGACTTTGCCATCCAAGCATAATGCCGAGTAGTCCACAAAGTAGTGGATGAACAGAACTCGGTCCAATCGGAATACTAATTAACGATAGGACGAAAAATGTTGCCGTCATTAAACTAATTTTCGGAATATCTTCTTGTTTCAACGTTTTTAATGAATAAGCGATCAAACTACCAGCTACAACGGTTGTTACCGTTACAACTGGCATCGTTAATACGCCATCAGATAAATGCATAACATCGACCTACTTTCTAAAATCGTAGCTTTTAAAGATGATGTTCTTCTTCGTCATGCTCATGTTCGTGATCATGTGCATGTCCTTCGTATTCTTTTGCATTTACTCCATCAATAGCAACGCCAGCTTCTGCTAAAATTTCCATTGCAAATTCATCAGGATGATGCTCGGTAAAAATACGATAATGACCAGATTTTGAGATCGTAAATGTATAGACGGTTTCACCTTCTTTATTAAGTTTTAAGTTATTCGCATATTCATGCTTTGCTTCAAAATGATCGGTTTCTTCAAGCGCTACGTCTTCTTCCATAATGTGCGCAACGTGGTGTTCAAGATCGTCAATATTGCTATCTTCTATTACGAAGGCGATCTTGAAACTTTCATCACCAGCTTCATTTTCTTTAAACTGAAGCGTATACGTTCCTTCTTCTAACTCATAAGTAGCAGCCCATTCATAAGGAAGTTCATCGTGATGATCAATCCCACTTGCTTCTTCGTGCTTTACTTCATCGTTATTGGTTGCTTCACTACAACCGACTAAACTTATAGAAAGCATACTTGGTAAAAATCCGAAATAAATTTTTTTCATTACTCATTCTCCTTTTCGTTTTAAACTATAAAAATACAAAAAAAGCCAATAAAAAAACGCCCTCTTCTAAGAGCGCGAATAGTTGAGCCGACACAAATCACCTATAGGAATGCACAAAAAATGAGCATAGTACGACTTGCGACGTTTCATTACCTCACCCCCCGGAAGTTTCGAAACTTAGATTCAATTTGGCAGGTCTCCTGACTTATGCTTCATCCTACTCTGATCCTTCCCACATCGAAATCGATGCAGTGGTTGTTATCATTTCGTCCACATTTACAGTTGCGGGGACAGTTTTGGATTTTCACCAAATTCCCTATTAGCCTTACAAGGCACCAAAATGAATCAAATCTATGAAATTGTTTATCTATATTAAAGACGATAAATAATCGTTTGTCAACAAACGTCCGAACTTAGTCTGAGTCAACCATTTGTGGGCAACTTTTTGTGAACCCCAATAATTGTAAGCGGATTCACTCTTGCTGGGTACTCCTTTGAAGTGCTATTAATCTCTTTTTAAAAGCCCCTCAATCCTTTGAGCGCTTGATATACAGGAATATTCGCTTTCCCTTTGAGATACATTAAATTATCTCTTGTCGTTTCGTTCATTGTGCGAGCTATCTTTTTCATGTAACTTCTTGTTCGAATGTCCT
>NZ_WKJG01000060.1 GCF_027853235.1 Aliibacillus thermotolerans | reverse complement strand
TTTTGTAAATGTTGTGTGGTAACTTCATTTTACAATAAAGGGCGATTTTTTTGTGCACATTTTTCAAAATGAGAAATAGAAAAGGGACTCCAAAAAGTCAGTTTCTACTGACTTTTTGGACAGCCCCAAAATGAGGGGCAAGCAAGCGTTAGCGCGCTAGCTAACAAGGGAAACCAGCCCCTAAGGTGAATTTTGGGCTAAGACTTTTGATTCAATTTAAATACTGTATAATATAAAACAAAAATCAATGAAGGGGTGATGAAATGGAACTTCCTAATAAAAACACGTTGACCTATGCTGAGTACTTACAATTAGGGGAAGACGTACAATATGAGGTCATTGATGGTAAAATCTACAATATGTCACCATCTCCAAATGTGAAACATCAATCGGTTTTAGTGGAGTTATCAACAGAATTCAATATGTATATGAGAAACAAATCATGCAGATTACTTGTGGAAATTGATGTTTGCCTTTCTGGAGAAGATGATCCGAATAAAGTGGATGAATGGTTGAGGCCTGATATAGTGATTGTATGTGATAAGAATAAGATACACGAAAATCGAATAGTAGGAGCACCAGACTTCATCGTTGAAATTTTGTCAAAGTCCACTGCTAAAATAGATAAGCTCGTTAAGTTTCATCGGTATCAACAAGCCGGTGTGAAAGAATATTGGATTGTGGACCCTGTCCACGAAATCATTGATGTCTATGTATTAGAAAACAATGAGTACAAACATGTTGGTATATTCGCGAATGATGAAAAAGTGAAAGTAAGTCTATTCGAAGATTTATCTATCGACCTTAAAAATATTTTTAGGGAAGAATTTTAGAAGAAATTAAAGGAGGAACGCATCAAGATGAAAATAGGTCGTAATGACCCATGTCCGTGTGGAAGCGGTAAGAAATTCAAAAAATGCTGTATTGATAAAACAGAGCTTTTTGTTCCTAAAACGGAGTATTGGAGTAAGGAAGAAGTAGAGTTGATGAGCACAAGTGATATTACCGCTAAGCTTGGCTTTATAAATATTCCATTTGATAAAGAACAATTTCTACGAGATATTCGGGTATTCCAATCTGCGGAAGATTTATCGGAGATGTGGTTTGAAACATGCAACGTTTCTGCAGTAGGGTTTGATGAAGATTTCCCTTGGTTTGCAGCATGGGAATTGTGGAATAGATTGGGAGAAGATGAACTTCCTTGTGATGAAGAATTGGACGTCATGATTGACAAGGGATATGCACTAATAGAAGAAGATCGATTGGGTGAAGCGTGTGATCTGTGGCTGTCCCAATGGAATGTATTTACTCAAAAATATGAAAATTATCGTGATATAGGAGATACGGACAGCGTGTATAAAGGAGACAATATTCCGAGCAATTGGTGTCAAGATATCGAAATGAACGTAATGAATGCGGGTTGGCGTGAAAGCTCTCGTTTTTTCAAACTTGGAATAGAGTACTGCCGTTCATTTGTGGAGAGGTTTCCGGAAAGTGATGAATTGATGATTAAAAATATGCTGCGGGCAGAAGCGGAAGCCTATTTTATGATTGGTAAAGTAGAGGAAGGAGAAAAGAGGTTTCAGGAAATTATTAAAGCATATCCGCGCTGGATCTTCGGATATGTTGGCTGGGGAGACATGTATGCTTTTGGAGATGGGGTGCCAGTGAATCACAAGAAAGCAAAAGAAATTTACAACATGGCGTTAAACATTGAATTGGACGACCATTCAGATGATGGGGTTCTGGAAGAGAGATTAGAAGCACTTGAAGAATAAGACTTAATTATATATGAGGCATGAAAACAGGAAAAAGGCAGGGAGACCTGTGCTGAGACAAAGATTCTCTTTGGATTTTGGGTAGTAGTAACTTGTTCATATTTTCGTTAAAGGGCTTTTGGTGTATCTCCTAAAAGAAAAGCAAAAGCCCAGTGTAAACTTTTTTCTTATGCTTTGAATTTGATGTCTAACTTAATGTCATATTTTTTCAATTTGTAATATAGTGTGGAGCGACTAAAGAATCCAGTTTGGAAAACCCATTTTTGAACAGCAAATTATTCAGCATTATTTAGCGGAGATGGCAATGGAAATCGAAGCACTTAGGTCTTTTGTTTATCGTGTTGCTGCGATGGTGGATCGAAATGAAAAGGTAATTAAAGAAGCAGCAATGGTAAAACTACTTAGATCGGAGACGTACAATCGTGTAGCAGATAAGGCTTTGCAAATTCACGGTGGTATTTGCTATATTTCAGAATACCCGATTGAACGCTTTTACCGTGATGCCCGGATCACAAGAATTTATGAGGGAACCTCAGAGATACAGAAAAATATCATCGCCGCTCAACTTCAACGCAACTATAAAAGAGGGAGAGAGTAAAATGGATATAACAATATCTTGTTGGATAAAGAGGATAGCATAGCTACAATTATTCTAAATCGTCCGGAAGTAAGAAACGCTTTAAATGAGGAGACGCTAAAAGAAATTTTATCTGCTCTGAAAGCAATTGAAGATGATGAGGATATCGATGTCATTATTTTTATTGGAGAGGGAGAAAAAGCATTCACTGCCGGTGCTGATATCAACCAGCTAGCGACAAGAGAATCTATGGATGCGTTTGAAAGTGGTAGTATGTCAGAAGTATACCGGAAGATTGAAAATAGCAAAAAGGCCACCATTGCAGCACAATTAATGGATATGCATTAGGAGGAGGTTTCGAACTTGCTCTAGCCTGTGATATTCGAATTGCCTCGGAAAATGCTCAATTGGGTTTGACAGAGTTAGATCTCGCAGTTATCCCTGGAGCAGGTGGGACGCAGAGACTGTCCAGAGTAATTGGTAAAGGGAAAGCATTGGATATGATATTAACTGGAGAATTTTTGCTAGCAGATGAAGCAAAACAACTTGGACTTGTTTCCAATGTTGTTCCACAAAGGGAATTATTTGATACAGCAAAAGATAAAGCAACGCGAATTGTCCAAAAAGGGCCGTTAGCAGTACAAATGGCTAAGCTAGTTGTTAATAAAGGATATGATGCTGATATGGATACAGCCCTAGTAATAGAAAATCTAGCACAGGCTGTTTTGTATGGAACGAATGATAAGAAGGAAGGGACGCAAGCTTTTTTAGAGAAACGTACTGCTGCTTTTAGTGGGAAGTAGACGAAATAAGTGTACAAATGTAGTAGCATCAATATGGGATATAGCAGTAAACTTATTGACACTGGAGAAAATTGCATCTACACTGAAATTAACAAAACAGAAAGGGTGAGCCTTAGGCCAATGAAGTTATAATCCTATTTTTCGTAATATTTTCATAAAGCAAATTCCTTGTATATGGGATAAGTGTGTCTTTATGAGGTATTCAGAATAGGATTATACTGATATGAACTGAGGTGAGGCGATAGCGTTTTTCTCATGATGCGCTATTTCTGTTATACTCTTTGATCGGTAAAGTCTCCTATTCTGGATAGCTAGAATATGGAGGCTTTTTTGTCTCCGAATTAGGAAGTGATCGAATGTTACTACAAGCAAATGAACTGACAATTTCTGTTCCTACAAGGACACTATTGGAAGTGAAATCGTTAGAAGTTTATGAAGGAGATCGGATTGGTCTGATTGGTAAAAATGGTACTGGTAAATCAACGTTATTGCATACCCTTGCAGGAGAGGTGGAGCCTGAGAGGGGAGAGATTATTCGTTACAGCACAGTTTCCTTGTTACCCCAGCTAAAAAAGCATACTGGTCACAAAAGTGGTGGAGAAGTGACCCAACGCTACATTCAACAGGCTTTTTCTAAGCAAAATGGTTTGCTGCTGGCGGATGAGCCGACTACTCATCTTGATCAAAAACATATTGAATGGATCGAGCAGTTGTTTTCACAGTGGCAAGGGGCTTTTATCGTCGTTTCCCATGACCGCGCTTTTTTAGATGCTGTGTGTACGAAGATTTGGGAGATAGCTGATGAAACGATTCACCAATATGTTGGAAATTATGAAGTATATAGCGTTCAGAAGCAACAAGCACTTGAAACTAAGAGACAGGCGTATGAAAATTATCAAGCAAAGAAACAACAACTGGAACGTGCGATTATGAAAAAAGAACAAAAGGCATCACGCGCTACGAAAAAGCCGAAACAATTGAGTCGCTCAGAAGCAAAAATTACTGGTGCCAAGCCATATTTTGCAAAGAAACAAAAGAAACTACAGCAAACTGCAAAAGCATTGGAAACGAGATTAGAAAAACTAGAAAAAGTGGAGAAACCTTTTGAAGAAAAACCGCTTCAAATGCATATTCCTTTTCAAGAAAAATTATCAGGACGAAATATAATTCAAGTTGCCCATTTAGATGGAAAAGTCGGGAATAAAATGCTTTGGGATGATGCGAACTTTTTCATTCGAGGCGGGGATAAAGTAGCGATTATTGGTGAAAACGGAGCTGGAAAAACGACGCTACTTCGAAAATTATTAACAGACAAGGAGCACGTCACCATTTCCTCAGCATGTAAAATTGCTTATTTTAAACAAGATTTAACGTTGTTAGATGAAGAAGCGTCTATTCTTGATAACGTAAAAGAAACAGCCATTCACGATGAAACGCTTATTCGCACGGTGCTAGCAAGACTTCACTTTTACCGTGACGATGTCTATAAACAAGTGAACGTCTTAAGTGGTGGCGAACGAGTGAAAGTAGCATTAGCGAAACTATTTTTAAGCAACAGCAATGCGCTCATATTAGATGAGCCAACCAATTTTTTGGATATTGAAGCGATGGAAGCATTAGAAAAATTGTTACTGGAGTATGAAGGGACCGTTTTATTCGTCTCCCATGATCGTCGGTTTGTCGAAAAGATTGCTACGAAAATCATCGCAATGGAAGAAGGAGAGCTTATCTTTTTTGATGGGACTTATGAACAGTTTCAACAGAGAAATAGTGAAGATAAAAGGAATGTGGAAGAACAGTTGTTATTAATAGAAACAAAAATCTCCGATGTGTTAAGTAGGTTAAGTCTCGAACCATCGAAGGATTTAGAAGCAGAATTTCAAGCATTACTACAACAAAAACGAACACTACAAAAAGAAGTGGCTGGGACAAAACTTCAGTCATCGCCAAAAACTTGGTGAGTCTCTCTTTTTATGTACAAAGAACATTTAAAAATGAAAATGATAAAAAAAGTGTCGTATGAACTGGTGATGCGACACTTTTTTCGTGCAATCTAAACAGGAGTGGTTGTAAGAGAGATGGAATTGGAAATAAATAGGTGATTCGGAGCGTTTTTCTGCTTCATGCGACGAATGACGCTTAAAAAAAGAAGATAAATCGTTCCATAAACGTTTCATACGACGCTTCATTTTTTCAAACACCGGTCGAATGGTTGCATGGTAGTTGAAATTGGAAGAAATGAGGATAAAAACAAGTTGCAACACGTTTCATACGACCTTTTATTGCGAGAACGATGCAATGAAGTGTCGTATAAAAGATTCATACGACGAAATATGATACAAATGGGGAATCTCGTTCCAGGGAAACTTCGATTGGGGGCTTGCGCTGCATTCGGGCATCTGCTGACGATTCGCGTACATCATACTGGTGACATAGAATCATTGGAGGCTCATTTATACTTCTTGTGCATGCGCTTCTGGCGGGAAACTTATAGAAATAGTAACCCATCCATTAGAAAAAAATGAAAAAACCTTACAAAAATGGTTCCAAGCAAATTTTAGTGCTTAGAACCATTCTTTTTGGCTAGTTATGTCTCAGCTTCTCTATCACTGCATGAATGTTGTAAGAAGTAGGAAAACAGTTTTTTCTATATTATTTTACTTTTAAAAAAATCCGTTTCATTTGTTTTCTCTCATGATATAATAGGAACATACATTCCTATACATATTCACCGATCAGATCCTAAGAAGAATAGGCGAAAGGGATAAAGAAAAGTGAATAAAAGCTATCATTCTACATTGTTTCATAGAATGATAGCTTTTTCTTTATTATATGCTCATAATACCGCCTTTGGAGGCGTTTGTCACAAGTTTGGAATATCGTCCAAGCCAACCATTTTTAATTTTTGGTTCGAATGGTTTGAGATTTTTTCTCCGTTCTTCTAGTTCTTCGTCGGAGAGTCTCACGTTCAGTGTACGGTTTGGTAAGTCGATTTCAATGATATCGCCATTTTCAATTAAAGCAATAGGACCGCCTTCTGCTGCTTCAGGAGAAATGTGTCCGATGGAAATTCCGCGGGAAGCACCGGAGAAACGTCCATCAGTAAGGAGTGCGACAGAGCTTCCGAGACCGCGTCCCATAATAGCGGAAGTAGGTGCTAACATTTCCGGCATTCCTGGTCCACCTTTTGGACCTTCGTAGCGAATAATCACGACATGTCCTTCTTTCACATCGCCATTGTCGATTGCCTTTTGCGCTTCTTCTTGTGAATCAAAGACGATGGCTTCTCCTTCAAATTCTTTAATGTTAGGGTCTACGGCTCCGACTTTAATGACAGCGCCTTCTGGAGCGATGTTTCCGTATAAAATCGATAATCCTCCCACCGGGCTGTATGGGTTATCTTTTGGACGGATCACTTCTTTATCTTTGATTTCGTAGTCTTTTACTAGTTCGCCAATCGTTTGACCTGTTACTGTGATACGCTCCGGATGAATGGCGCCTGGAATTTTTGATAGTTCGTTTATAATCGCGCTGATTCCACCGGCTTTATTAATATCATCCATGGAGATGTCTGAAGCTGGCATAATTTTCGCGAGATATGGAACTCGAGCTGCAATTTTATTAATGTCTTCTAAGTTGTAGTCAATTTCTGCTTCGTTTGCGATCGCTAACGTGTGAAGGACAGTGTTGGTGGAACCACCCATTGCCATGTCAAGGGCAAAAGCATCGTCAATGGCTTCTTTTGTAATAATGTCTCGTGGTTTTACGTCTTCTTCAATCATGCGAATGAGATGTTTCGCCGCTTCTCGAATAAGTTCTTTTCGCTCATCGCTTGTCGCTACAATCGAACCGTTTCCTGGAAGAGTGACTCCTAACATTTCCATTAAACAGTTCATGGAGTTTGCGGTGAACATTCCAGAACAAGAACCACAGGTAGGACATGCATTTTGTTCGATGTCTTTAAATTCTTCTTCTGTCATTTGACCGGACTTATAAGCACCGACTCCTTCAAACACAGAAGTTAATGAAAGTTGTTTTCCAGAGGAGCTTGTCCCTGCTTCCATCGGTCCACCGGAAACGAAAACGGAAGGGACGTTTGTCCGAACTGCTGCCATTAACATCCCCGGCGTAATTTTGTCACAGTTCGGAATATAAAAGACACCGTCAAACCAGTGAGCATTAATCACTGTTTCCGCACTGTCCGCGATTAATTCCCGGCTCGGTAATGAATAGCGCATGCCGATATGTCCCATCGCAATGCCGTCGTCAACACCGATCGTGTTAAACTCAAATGGAATTCCGCCCGCTTCTATGATCGCTTCTTTTACCACGTCTGCGAATTCACGCAAATGAACGTGGCCTGGGATAATATCAATATAAGAGTTACAAACCCCGATAAACGGTTTGTCTAAATCTTTTGCTTTTACTTTTCCGGTAGCATAGAGAAGACTACGGTGAGGAGCACGGTCGACTCCAATTTTAATCATGTCACTTCTTCTACTCATCATTACACACCCTCGCTTTTTTATTTGAAAACATTTTATCTTTTATGTTGTCTACTGTCAATAACGTTGTATGATGATACTAAACCTTCAATAGTCGATTTTTTCTTTCTTCTTCCAGCAGTCAAACACAGGAAGCATTTCTCTGGCTCCCTATGAAAAAACTGTTTTCTCTTATTCAATGCCTAATTCTTTCATCGCATGTAAAATATGAATTTTCATTGCGCTTCTTGCCCCTTCCGGATTGCGATTTTTCATAAATTCCATGATCATTTGATGGTCAGTGACTGTTTCTTTTACTGCCACTTCTTTTCTCTTTGATAAGATGACCCCTTTATTAATTCCTTGGTAAATGACCGGCAATAATTTTTCCATAAATTGATTGTGTGTTGCTTTTGCGATTGCTTGATGGAATTTCTGTTCTGTTTCGGTGCGATCTTCATTTCGTTTAATTTTCTCTTCGATTTGTTTTCCGTACTCTAAAATTCGCTTGATTTCTGCGTCACTAGCGCGAAGTGTTGCGTAGTAAGCAGCTTCTGGTTCCACAATTAAGCGAATTTCGTACAAATCTTTTGCGTTTATTTTTTCATCCGCAAGAAATCCAAGGGATTCGAGATGATCGACATCAATGTCTTCTTTCACAAATGTTCCTTTGCCACGTTTAATTTCTAAAATGCCATGTGTTACAAGAATTCGGACTGCTTCTCGTAACGTCGTCCGACTGACATCAAGCTCTTCTGAAAGTTCATTTTCATTTGGAAGTTTATCCCCCGGGAGAAATCTTTTTTCAATGGCAATCATCGCCATAATATCATCTGCCACACTGTCAGAAAGTCTTTTTTGAATCACTGTATCACCTTATATTTTCTTTTAAGTATAGCATATTGACCGGTTGATCAGCTTGGAAATAGCAAAAAACGCGAGAGGGTGAAGTGCAGATGACATAAACTTTATAAAAATATATAAAAGTCAAAAATTATTGTTGAAATACCTCCTACTTTCTTGTATAATATACAAAGTAGGAGGTTGTAAAATGAAATATTACAGTATAGG
>NZ_WKJG01000059.1 GCF_027853235.1 Aliibacillus thermotolerans | reverse complement strand
CGTATAATTCATTTTGAGTCCTCCTTGGTTTTCTAATTTCGGAGTCGATGCATCGACATCCTGTACTATACCAAGGAGGCTCTTTTTTGTTAAACCTCAAATTTCTTCATTACAGGAATGCTTTCTATATATTACTCAACGGTATAAATCGAGTAGTTTACTTTTCCGGGGAGACGAATGCCACGTGAAACAAAGATACGGCGGTTTAGCCAATCATATTTTTCGGAAGCCGTTTCAAAAATAGGAGAAGTGCGAAAGTAATAGGCATCAGGATCCACTTCTTCATTATTATCAAGCCGCTTTAGTACTTCCGCATCCCCCGTCCGAATGCCGCGATATGTCATCATGATTAGTTCCTTGTCCGTCGTCTCGAGAAGAATGCGGACATCTTGAATAATGGTGCCATCTTCTCTCACAGTGATCCAGTCATCTCCGCCCGGGATCACTTCTGCGTTTAGCTTTTCACCCCGTAAGGATCCTCCCGTTACTCGGATGATTCTTCTTGTTCCAATAGGGGTTGTCCCGGGAAGATGTGCCTTTTCCACCGTTAATTCCATGTCACATAAGAAGGAAAGCGAAGGAGCTGGTAAATGTCTCATTACTTCACCTCCTCCGTCGTTTTCCGACGGTAAGTGGCAATTTTATCTGCATCTAGTTCCACCCCGAGACCTGGTTTGTCCGGTACTTCAATATATCCGTTTTTCATGATGACAGGATTTTTTACCGGGTCATCCGCGAGCCAGCCCGGTCCAAACAATTCACTGCCATAATCTAAGTTCGGAATAGAAGCGTAAACATGTAGACAAGCTGCGGTTCCAATGGAGCTTTCGAGAGAGGTGCCACCAAAGCATGAGATGCCTGCCGCTTCCGCAATACCAGCCATTTTCATCGTATTTTTTAACCCACCGGCTTTATGAATCTTTAGAGAGAAAATATCTGCCGCTTTTTCTTTTGCAATTCTCATCGCATCATAAATCGTTGCGACACTTTCATCCGCCATAATCGGAACTTTTTTCATGGCAGACAGATGTGCCAATCCTTCGATATCATGAGGAGGGAGAGGCTGTTCTAAGAAGTCGATTCCAACTTCATAAAAAGCATCCATCCACTTTGTCGTCGTCATGCGATCCCAAGAGCCATTCGGATCAATCCCGATCGTCGCGTGACCTTTTATTCCTTCCGCAATCCGTATGGAACGCTTCGCATCGTCATCAGGAGCCTCTTTTCCGGATTTCGTTTTGAACGTAGCATACTGCCCGGAAGATACCGCCTTTTTTGCTTCTTCTATATCTCCCTCCGGTGTTCCGGATGCCAAAGCCCATCTGACCGGAATTTTATCTTGCTTCAGACCACCAAGCAGTTGATGAACCGGAACGTCATACATTTTCCCTAAGGCGTCCAAAAGAGCCATTTCAATCGTTGCCTTCGCAAATTCGTTCCCTCGGATTTGCCGGTTGAGTACTTGAAGTAATAATTCCAGCTGAGTTGGGTCTTCCTCAAGGAGAAGCGGGGTTGCATATTGATCAATGACCACTTGCATTGTCTCGACGCTTTCGCCATTCCAAAAGATTCCAGGCGTCGTTCCTTCTCCAATTCCTACCACCCCATTACTCAACTCTATCCGAAGAAGGAGAAAACTTTTAGCTGCCACTTTCACTGCAGAAAACTGATGCGGCCGCTTGATAGGAATGTCTAGCAATTCGGTGGTAATGTTTTTAATCGTTATTTTATTCATTAGGAAAACCTCCAATATAAACAGTTTGAAGCCCTCGATCACTCTTTAAAGAATCCATCGAGGGCTTTCGCATCTAATTACAAACTCAGACTCCTTTCTCTACATATTCTTTCTTATTTTTTTCTCATCACAAAGTTTAAAGAAGCTTCTTTATGGTCGCCCTTATCTACTAACTTGGTAATTAATTGTTTTCTCACCCCTTGGGCAACATCTGACTCGAGCCATTCATCTCCTTCAAAGAAAACTTGTGTGATAAGCGTTTCATGTCCTTCTGCTTCAAACATTAAATGAAGGTGGGCCGGACGCATCGGGTGCTGATCCATGTACTCGAGAAATTCTCCCGTTGGTCCTTGATCCGGTATGGAATACGGAAGGGGAACGAAACATTTGACGACGAAATCTCCATTTTCATCCGTATAGAAATGTCCGCGCAAGTTAAAACGCGGGGCGTCCGAATCGAAACCGGAGTACTTTGCAGTGGCGTCATTCTCCCAGAACTCCACTCGCGTATTTCCAAGCGGCTTCCCGTCTACGGAACTGACATTTCCTTTAAAATAAAGCACTTCTCCTTGTTCATCCGGGCGCTGGGTTAACACATAAGCCCCTCCCGGCTCTTTTTCCAGCTCCGGAGAACCTTCTAGAAAATACGGTCCCAACAGAGACGGCTGCGTTCCGGGTAAGTCTTTATACATGGCATTTAAAACATGTGTTTCAAGGAAAACGTCTGCGAAAAGTGGTAGTTCCCCGGAGCGACCGAGACGAT
Organism: Aliibacillus thermotolerans; assembly: GCF_027853235.1. Lineage (GTDB taxonomy): Bacteria > Bacillota > Bacilli > Bacillales > Marinococcaceae > Aliibacillus > Aliibacillus thermotolerans. The sequence goes on along the minus strand of NZ_WKJG01000059.1, from coordinate 6,389 downwards.
CTGCCCAGTTAACAAAGTTTGTGTACTCTTCATGATTAATTTTTGCTTCTTTTAAAAACGCTTGCATATGTTTCACAAATAAATGAAATACCTCTTCCACACGTTCATTCTTTTTGGCTGCTTGTTTTTGCATATCATGATTCCTCCTTCAAATTTATCTCAATTAAATAATGAAAATGCCAAACTGACATTGAACTACCAAATAATACTTTTCTTTTTGCCTTGAAAAGATGTACGAGGAGAAAGTTAACATGCCGAAAATTCTAGTTGATTCGCGTACGTTGATGCCAGGCCATCATGGATACTACAAAAGCACGGATAGAAACAGTTAATGGAGATACTCTCGTTATCTTCCACGTCATACACCTATGATTTAACTTTTAAAATAATTCACATCATCAGGATTCACCCAAGTATTGTTCACCCAACCATCAAGGTCATAATCAGACATGCATTTTTCCGCAAAGTTCATAAAGGCTTCTGCTTGTCCGGATTGTTGGGCATTTACTAGATTTTCTAATCGGATATTTTCATGATTTCCGGAATAATTACGCTCGTATAATTCATGGCGACCACCATATTCTGTTCCTACTACTTCCCAAAGCAACTTAATTAATTTAATTTTGTCATGAGAACTAATACCGTTCGAACCACGATAAAGTCGATCAATCAACGGTCTCAATTCAGGATTTTTAAAGTCTCTCGCACTGGAGGGCTGTACAATTAAATTTCCAGCAACGACGTTTTCAATAATTTCTTTGATTTTCGGCCATCCTTCCGACATAAAAACGCGGTAAGCAAGACCGTAATTTAAATTAGGAAGAGCCGTACCATTTCTTCCCTCATCAGGATTAAGCGCCATTGCATCGCTTATTGCCCAGAACATGTTACGCCATGCAAGAACTTCTCCAACGTTTGCTTGTACTCCTCGAAATTGATCCGTCCCACTTGTCTGTACTGCTTTTATTAATAACCCTGCAATAAAGTCCAGTTTTACCGATAATCTTGTCACACCATGAAAAGTAAAGCGGTGTAAGAAACCACTTTCCGGGAAAAACCCATTTGCTTTTTCCACATCTTTATAAATTAAAACATTCTCCCAAGGGATCAACACACGATCAAAAATTAAAACAGCATCATTTTCATCAAAACGACTGCTCAATGGATAATCAAAAGGACTACCCATCACTGCTGCTTGCATTTCATACGATTGACGACAAATAAGTTTTACTCCCGGGGTATCCATCGGAGCGATAAACACCAATGCCATATCTTCTGAACCAACTGGAACAGCCCCGTAATGCGCCACAAAGTTATAGTTTGTTAAGGCAGAACCTGTCGCTACCATTTTTGCTCCGCTTACAATAATCCCCTCATCCGTCTCTTCTTCAGCCCTTACGAAAACGTCTTTTACCGCTTCCATCGGTTTATTTCTATCAACAGGAGGATTAATAATCGCATGGTTAAAGAACCAATTTCGTTCCTGTGCTTCCTTGTACCAAAATTTCGCATTTTCAGAATAAGGAGCATAATAATCAGGATCTGCTCCTAACGTTGCTAGAAAAGAAGCTTTGTAATCTGGAGATCTTCCCATTTGTCCGTAAGTGATTTTGGCCCACTCTGCAATTGCATCTCTAGCAGCTTTCAGTTCTTCCGCCGACTTCGCATATTTAAAAAACCTTTGAGTGTAGCCGCCATTCCCTGAATCCGTTTCTGTCGTTAAAATTTCCTTTGTAGCATCATCATGAAGGGCATCATATTGACTCGCAATAGACCGCGCAGCATTTCGGAAAGCCGGATGTGTCGTGACATCTTTTACACGCTCTCCGTTTATCCATACTTCCCGGTTATCTTTTAAACTTTCCAGATATTCTTTTCCCGTCAACGGCCTCTTATGTCTTTGTTGCTGCTTAATCATGTAACTACCTCCTTTAATTTAAAAACGCTTTCTTTTATATCTTTATTATGGATTTATTCTGAAATATTTGAACTGTAAAAAAATACTGATAAATAGTTCAGCTTTTTCATTTTTTGTGGTGTTACATAATCTGTTGGGAGGAATGATCTGTCAAACGGATAGCAAAATATATCTGGATTGCTAATTGAAACTTAAATCGTTCCGCTCCTGATTTTAAGTCAGTTTGACAAAGCGTTTCTATACGATCAATCCGATATCTGAGTCCAGCAATAGAGAGGTGAAGGTGGTTTGCGGTTTGTTGAAGATTACCATTATGGTCGAGATAAGATTTTAATGTCATAAGGAAATTTGAATTGTTTTCACGGTCATATTTTACTAAAACGCCAATCGTTTTTTGATAAAATTCAATCAATTCTTCCGGATCCGTTCCTTTCAAAAACATCATAATCGGCTCTAAATCTTCAAAAAATGCAATTCGGCTTACCGTGGGTTCCGTTATGTGAAGAAAATCACTGATTTTACAAGCATCTTGGTAACTTTTAGCTAAAGAAGGTAAGTTAGTTGCCTCACGACCAGCACCTAAGTAAGCACGGACGCGAGGGAATTTCTCCTGTAAAAGTTCTAATATATCTTCTGTAATTCTATCCATATGTTTAGCTGAACTTTTAGATAAAATTAAAATAATATAGTTTTTCTTTGAAAATATATCGATGTCAGGATAAGTGGTGTTCAGTAGCTGTAATATTGGTTGACATTTTTCAGATGGCACAATTTTAATTGATAAAATGCGGTTGAAGGCGGAAGGGTGAAAATTAAATAAGTGAGAGCGTTTTTCAAACTGCTCATTATTCGGGTTGAGAAGCATTTCCTCAAAAAACTCTTCTTTCTTTTTCCAAAGAGAACGTGTAATTTTCCACTGATGAAACATTTGAATTGTCAATATGCCTAACGCCCGTTTAATTGTTAATTGATCTTTTTGGGTCATTTTCTCATGTCCAATTACTACCATTCTACCTAAATTAAGATTGTGAGCACGAATTGGGAAAGTAGAGATATCATTTTGTTGTTCGGCAGAATAAAGAGACTTTTCTGCCCATTGATGATAAACTAATTCGTCCTTTTTATGAATAAAATAACTTTCGATCATCTTGTTGTAATAATCAATTACAATGCTTTTATTAATGATATTCGCTACATAAGCAATCGTATCTGACAATTCTTTATCTTCAAGAAAAAGATTGATTAATTCATCTTGTACTTTATCTGTTTCAGTAATATTCTGATTTACTTGACGAAGTTCGTGATAGGCTCGGTCTAATTCTGTGATTAATGACTCAGCTTTATAGTACCTCATGTATTTTTTATGTTTCTCTTTATTTTTATCAACAGTATTAGCAACATAAGTACAGTGAGAATCTCCTTTACCGACACAAGTGTCTTCATAGACAACAACGTCTCTCCCAAAGGTGCTCGTTAAGTAACCACTTGCATATCCAACAAGCGTCCAACAAACTGTCTCATCACTATACCCATAATGTTTGACGTGTTCTTCTGCTTCATAGGAGTTATACCAATGTCCCCTAAAATAAAGAGAATCATGACTAATCTCTAACACTTCCGGATTCGCCGTAACAACACCTTCAAGCGTGTGAAGAGAAGGACCGGCAAGTATTAATTCTTTTTTATTGCTCCAAGAATACTTAGAAGCAATAGATTCTCCATCTTTTTTCCCCCAAGTCCATCCATATCTCATTAAAAATCCTTTCGCTCTTTCCATACCTAACGTATTTACTAAATCTTGTCGCAAAATACCGAGCGCTTTCACTGAAACTAAAGTCATACGTTCCTGATTAAAAGTAATGATTCCACTGCGATGATTGATGTCAATTAAATTATCAAATCGCAATTGATGAGCCTTCATAGCGTCCTCCTTTCAGATTGGCGATTGAAAAAAGTTGCAGCAAAATATCAGCTGCAACTTTCAGAAACTACTGCAAAAATCAAAGAGACTAATTATCTTCATGATAATGAAGATTTTAAAGCCTTTCAATACGGACCATCAAAACGATAGTTTCTCCATTCACTTCATTGTAACAATAATATTCATACGGATATACCGCAAAAACAGTTGGATAAATTTTAGTATACCACGAAAAAACTCTACAACAATAGATGGAATATAAAAAAGATGAATGAAACTTTAAGTTTTTGCAGTATTCATGTTATCCACGTTTATATTTTTCTTCGCTTTGGGAAGTATTTTGGCTTTTCTTTTTATTTTTTATTAGCTTTTCTTCAATTTCAAGATCTCGTAATGGAATATCGTCCACATGTTGTTGTTCTTTAAACTTATCTAGCTCAGTACGATGTTCATCGTATCCTTGCTTAAAAGGATTCACCGTATCTTTTTTACTTATCTTCTCGTCATTTCTTTTTCTACTCATCGTAGACACCTCATTTGTTAAATTTCTATTTTACTCTTTACTATCCATTTCCCTGAACGAACGGAACATCAAACATTTTTCATGCTCTCTTTCTTTATTGTTAAGAAATACTGAGAAAATAAGTAAAAACAAAAAACGCCTGTAAACGTGGACAAGGCAACATTTACAAGCGTTAAAAACAGTTTTCAATTTTATGAATGCGTACAATGGTACCTGAGGTGGGATTCGAACCCACAAGCCAAAAAGGCACAGCATTTTGAGTGCTGCGTGTATGCCAGTTCCACCACTCAGGCATCTCGTATGGATTCATTTTTATAAAAGATGGTGCCGAGGGCCGGACTCGAACCGGCACGGTTGTAAACCAACCGCAGGATTTTAAGTCCTGTGTGTCTGCCAATTCCACCACCCCGGCACGGGTTTTGTTGTGGAGGCGGCACCCGGATTCGAACCGGGGAATAAAGGATTTGCAGTCCCTGGCCTTACCACTTGGCTATGCCGCCATGTGCATTTGTTAACAACATTGCACATGCAGATTGTTTATTCTTTTTCTTTCTGGAGCGGAAGACGGGATTCGAACCCGCGACCCCCACCTTGGCAAGGTGGTGTTCTACCACTGAACTACTTCCGCGGTTATTACTGGCTGGGCTAGCTGGATTCGAACCAGCGCATGACGGAGTCAAAGTCCGTTGCCTTACCGCTTGGCTATAGCCCAACATTTCAATGGGGCGATTGATGGGGATCGAACCCACGAATGCCGGAGCCACAATCCGGTGCGTTAACCACTTCGCCACAATCGCCACTTCACTTTCGCTACATGGCAGGGGTAGTAGGAATCGAACCCACATTTGCGGTTTTGGAGACCGCCGTTCTACCATTGAACTATACCCCTGTTTAACAATAGTGGTGGAGGGGGACGGATTCGAACCGCCGAACCCAAAGGGAGCAGATTTACAGTCTGCCGCGTTTGGCCAGCTTCGCTACCCCTCCAAAAATGGTGCCGGCCAGAGGACTTGAACCCCCAACCTACTGATTACAAGTCAGTTGCTCTACCAATTGAGCTAGACCGGCATAAGTGGTGGCTCGAGACGGAATCGAACCGCCGACACGAGGATTTTCAGTCCTCTGCTCTACCGACTGAGCTATCGAGCCAAAAGAAATTATGTAGTTTGAAAATATGGCGGGCCTGACGGGACTCGAACCCGCGATCTCCTGCGTGACAGGCAGGCATGTTAACCGCTACACTACAGGCCCTTTTTGTGAAGATTAAGCTGCGAATCTCTTCGTCAGCTGCACTCGTTCAGTCAGTCACGCACTGGGTGCGCTCCTTCCTTAATTTTCTTGTTTACAACAAAGAATAAAGGAAGTATAAGTTTCATATCTTTTTGTTAACTGAATGTGTTCGATGTGTATTATTTTGGTTGCGGGGAGAGGATTTGAACCTCTGACCTCCGGGTTATGAGCCCGACGAGCTACCAGACTGCTCCACCCCGCGATGTCGTAAATGGTGGAGGGTGACGGGATCGAACCGCCGACCCCCTGCTTGTAAGGCAGGTGCTCTCCCAGCTGAGCTAACCCTCCAATATGGTGACCCGTAGGGGATTCGAACCCCTGTTACCGCCGTGAAAGGGCGGTGTCTTAACCACTTGACCAACGGGCCCCTTGCATTTATGTAAATGATGGCGGAGAGCGAGGGATTCGAACCCTCGAGACGGTTTTTCACCGCCTACACGATTTCCAATCGTGCTCCTTCGGCCAACTCGGACAGCTCTCCAGTTGGCTCCACAGGCAGGATTCGAACCTGCGACCGATCGGTTAACAGCCGATTGCTCTACCACTGAGCTACTGTGGAATGTATGTAATCCGAAATTCATCTTAACACATTCTTATTAAAATGTCTAGTCCGGCAACGTCCTACTTTCACAAAGGGTCGCCCCTTCATTATCATCGGCGCTAAAGAGCTTAACTTCCGTGTTCGGCATGGGAACGGGTGGGTCCTCTTTGCTATGGTCACCGGACAAGTATGAATT
>NZ_WKJG01000058.1 GCF_027853235.1 Aliibacillus thermotolerans | reverse complement strand
CTTAAGCTAGAATAATTCAATTGAATAGCTGTTTTTTTAAAAGGATGAAAGACCAAGGGGGTAGTATGCCCAAAATCAGGATTTTACTGCCATTCACCTTTATCATTTATCATATTTATCGAAATTAGCAGCTCTTACTTGTTTAGATAACAAAAAATCATTGGATTTGGTATCAAATTAAATCTTCATTGGAAGTATGAATAATTCAGGTTTACATATTTCCACAAAATAATTTGCAGATCAGATAGTTTTCCCTAGAGATGTCAGTCATTTCGATTTCTTGCTATTTGTGATACATTTAATTGGAGGTGATATGATGAGCGGTTCTGTACAACAAGAATGGATGTCTTCCTTAGAAACATGTTTAGATACATTAGAACAACGGATCGCTTTGAACGGGGAGAAACTACTCGTTATCGGCGTCAGCACGAGTGAAGTGATTGGAAAACAGATCGGATCGCACAGTTCTGACGAAGTTGCTCGAGTATTGTACGAAGTCTTCGCGCAATTTCAACAAAAAACAAAAGTGCATCTTGCTTTTCAATGTTGTGAACATTTAAATCGCGCCCTTGTGGTTGAACGAGAAACGGTCCGTTTGTTTCATTTAGAAGAAGTGACGGCAGTTCCCCATCGCAACGCCGGTGGTTCTATGGCAACGTATGCCTATCAACAAATGAAAGATCCTGTCTTAGTGGAGCAAGTTGCTGCCCATGCAGGTATTGATATAGGAGATACACTGATTGGCATGCATTTGAAGCGCGTCGCAGTACCCCTTCGTTCGGAAGTATCCACAATTGGAAAAGCCCATGTCACCATGGCGTATACTCGGCCGAAGTTAATTGGCGGACCACGTGCTAGTTATCCGAAAGAAATTAAATCCTAATGTTTTTATAGTTTTTTTAAAAAAACATACGGATTTAGATAAAAATTCATGGTACAATAGAACAGAAAATAATAAAATTGTAGAATAATAACGAATGAATGACACATATAGCGTGAGAAGGAAAGGGGTAACCAACAGAATGGATACGATTAAAACGCAAGACCCGAAAGTGTTTGAAGCGATGCAAGGAGAGTTGGAGCGGCAACGGAATAAAATTGAATTAATTGCATCCGAAAACTTCGTGAGCCAAGCAGTGATGGAAGCACAAGGATCGGTACTTACAAACAAATACGCAGAAGGATATCCGGGTCGTCGTTATTATGGTGGGTGTGAATACGTCGATATTGTCGAAGATTTAGCGCGAGACCGTGCCAAAGAATTATTTGGCGGGGATCACGTCAATGTTCAGCCGCACTCGGGAGCACAAGCGAACATGGCGGTATATTTTACGATTCTTGAACCGGGAGACACTGTATTAGGAATGAACCTTTCCCATGGGGGACATTTAACCCACGGAAGCCCGGTAAACTTTAGTGGGGTCCAATACAACTTTGTGGAATATGGTGTAACGAAAGAAGATCATACAATTGATTACGACGCCGTACTAGCAAAAGCGAAAGAACATAAACCGAAACTGATTGTTGCAGGTGCAAGTGCGTATCCACGTCAAATTGATTTTCAAAAGTTCCGTGAAATTGCAGATGAAGTTGGCGCATATTTAATGGTTGATATGGCGCATGTTGCCGGACTTGTTGCAGCAGGCCTTCACCCAAACCCGGTGCCGCATGCCCACTTTGTCACAACAACCACCCATAAAACGTTACGGGGTCCTCGCGGCGGAATGGTTATTTGTGAAGAACCATTTGCAAAACAAATCGATAAGGCCGTCTTCCCGGGTTTACAAGGGGGACCGCTGATGCATGTCATTGCAGCAAAAGCAGTTGCTCTCGGTGAAGCGCTCCAAGACGACTTTAAAACATATGCCCAAAACGTCATTAAAAATGCAAAACGTCTCGGTGAAGCATTGAAACAAGAAGGAATTAACCTTGTTTCCGGGGGAACGGACAACCATCTCTTACTATTAGATTTACAAAACTTAAACGTTACCGGAAAAGATGCCGAAAAAGCGTTGGATCATGTAGGATTGACAACGAACAAAAATACGATTCCATTTGATCCGGAAAGTCCATTTATTACAAGCGGGATTCGCGTAGGAACTGCGGCAGTTACTTCCCGCGGTTTTGGCGAAAAAGAAATGGATGAAATCGGTGCGATCATGGCAATGACATTGAAAAATCATGAAGACGAAAAAGTTCTAGCAGAAGCAAGCAAACGTGTCGATGCATTAACAAAACAATTTCCAATGTATTCGTATTTATAATAAAGAAAGAGTTGTGCCACGATGGTACTTGGCACAGCTCTTTTTTTGTCTGATTAAATATTGCGGTGGTGCGATGAAAGATTTTCTAAAGGGACGCTTCGGGGTCCTTCTCCTTGATCCGAGAAAAAAGACATTTCAAAAAAGTCCCCTCAGCATGCCAAGAAAGAAATCAAACATTTCTTTGAGTCTTGAATGGGATACTTTTTTTCTGTAAAATTTCAAAAGGTAAGTTTCACAGAAATGAATCCGGAATTCCCGGTACGTAAAGGAGTCTAGATGAAGATGGGAAAGGTACATGTTTTAGATCATCCGTTAATTCAACATAAACTAACGATGATTCGAGATGTGAATACAGGAACAAAAGAATTTCGCGAATTGGTCAATGAAGTGGCGACATTGATGGCTTTTGAAATTACCCGCCATCTTCCTTTAAAAGAAGTGACGGTACAAACCCCGGTTGGTCAGGCGACTTCGAACATTATTGCCGGGAAAAAATTAGGTATTGTGCCAATTTTACGGGCAGGTCTTGGAATGTCAGACGGAGTCCTGAAACTGATCCCTGCTGCAAAAGTAGGTCATATTGGGTTATACCGTGATCCGGAAACGTTAAAACCAGTGGAATATTATATCAAGTTGCCAAGTGATGTCCACGAGAGGGAATTTATTATCGTGGATCCTATGCTTGCTACGGGCGGGTCTGCGGTAGAAGCAATTCATAGTTTGAAAAAGCGCGGCGCAAAACAAATTAAACTCATGTGCTTAATTGCTGCTCCAGAAGGTGTCGAAGCGGTGCAAAAAGCGCATGACGACGTGGATATTTATTTGGCAGGACTTGATGAGAAATTGAATGAAAAAGGGTATATTATTCCGGGACTCGGCGATGCGGGAGACCGTTTATTTGGTACGAAATAAAATGACATATTTCCAATATTTATCGTTCATAAATACGATTCCCTGACACATTCTAAAGAAGAATAGAGATGTGCAGGGGGAAAAAAGATGCGTCCATTACAAATATCAACCCTCATATGTTGTCTTCTTATCTCCGTGTTATCGATCGAATTTTATTTTACCACCGTCGCAATCGCTTCTGAAAAAGAAGTAATGATTGTGATGGTGTCCGAAGATGAAGAGATAGAAGATGTACAGACAAGGGTATTACAAGCCATACCAGATTCGCAAATAGTGGAGACATATCAATATGCGTTCCAAGGATTTGCTGTTCAAATCAACCAGTCAGACCGGGAAAAACTGTCGACCATTCACGGGGTGCAACGTTTTGACGACGTAGCAACGTATCACGTTTCTTTAAAAGATAGTGTTCCTTTTATTGGGGCAACCAATGCTTTCAAACAAGTCGACGAAAACGGGAACCGTCTTACAGGAAAAGGGGTAAAAATCGGAATTATTGACACAGGGATGGACTACACCCATCCAGATTTGAAAAAGAATTATCACGGCGGTTATGATTTTGTCGAAGATGATGATGATCCGATGGAAGGAATCGACAGAGAAGGGAAAAAAACTTTTCACGGCACCCACGTGGCCGGCATTATTGGAGCGAATGGCTCGGTGAAAGGAGTCGCACCAGAGGCGGAAATTTATATGTATCGTGCGCTAGGCCCGGGAGGTTTCGGATCGACGGAAAAAATTCTTGCTGCGATTGAGCGTGCGATAGAAGATGAAGTCGATATTTTAAATTTGTCCCTCGGAAGCCCCATTAACGGTCCTGATTGGCCGACGAGTGTCGCTTTAAACAAAGCAGCAGAACAAGGCGTTCTTACGGTTACTTCCAGCGGTAATAGCGGACCATCGATGTGGAGTGTTGGCTCTCCCGGCACAGCCGATCAAGCGATTTCTGTCGGTGCGTCCACTCCTCCGTTACAAATGCCAAAGCTGACGTTACAAGATCAGCCGGAGATTGTGATGGAAATTACGCCAGTGGAAGGAACGTTACCGTGGCAATTTAAACGAAATCTTCCCCTTGTCTACGGAGGGTTAGGGCTAGAAGAAGATTTAGCAGGAGTGAAAGGAAAAGCTGTTTTAATCGAACGAGGAGGAATTCCTCTCATTCGAAAAATAAAAAACGCGCAAGCAAAAGGAGCGAGTGCGGTCATTATTTATAATAATGTCGCTGGTTCTTTTGCCGGGCGAACAGATGAAGCCATCCCTTTACCTGTAGTGACGGTGAGTCGTGAGCACGGAGATTTATTAAAAAAGCAAATTGAAGCAAAACAAGACGTATCGACCTTTGCCACCGTACGTACGATTTTAGAAGAAGAGACGGATCATATTGCGTTTTTCAGTTCGCGCGGACCAGTCACACAATCATGGCAAATCAAACCCGATGTGGTTGCACCCGGCGTCGATATTCACAGTACGATTCCAAACGGATACCTTCCTCTCAACGGAACGAGTATGGCAGCACCTCATATTGCCGGAGCCGCAGCGCTCATGAAACAAGCCCATCCGGAGTGGGAGGCGCATCAAATCAAAGCAGCGCTCATGAACACGGCCGTTCCTTTAATAGACCACCAAAACACACCGTATCCACCCTTTGTTCAAGGAACGGGTCGAGTCGATGTAGCGAAAGCAATGAACACGGACACGTTGATTTACCCAGGGACATTATCTCTCGGAATATGGGATCATGAAGAAGATATGATTCAAAAAGAGACGGTAACGATCGAAAACCATTCCGACGAAACGAAAACTTACACATTCCACGCAGATGATCATGATCAATTTCTAGGTATATCGATAAAAGCGCCTGAAAAAATAACACTCTCCCCGGGAGAAAAAAAAGAAGTCAACATTTCATTTACAAAAGAAGCAAGCGCTGTCGAATATAGTCAATTATACGGGACCATCGTCGTTAAAGGTGGAAGAGAGCCGATTCACATACCATATTTATTATTTCACGACGAACCAGATTATCCTCGCATCGGAGCTTTTGATTTAAGAAGAGAACTCATCTCCCGTGTTGATAATAACGCTCGCTTCCGGTATGAAGTGTATCTACCGGGCGGAGCGGACACATTGGAAATTGCTTTATATGACCCGGACACCTTCACGTATCTTGGCGTTCTTGATAAACAAGAAAAACTCAAAGCCGGTCTGCACGAAAATACGTTTTTATTAAAAGATGCCCCAGTCCCAGAAGGATTTTACCGAGCCGTTGTCTATGCCAAAGCCGGAGACAAAGAAGAAGTATACGACACCTTCATCTCCCTCGAAAGAACAAGGGTGAATAGAAAGGCGGAAGCAACCGCTTAGGCGTGAAGGCGATGGAAGAACGGGGCCAGAAGTCGTATTTTTCACTTCTGCCCCGTTCGGAAGCAACCGCTTAGGTAATATCGACATGAAAAAGGAGAAAACTCGCCTCGGCGAGTTTCTTCGTATCAACGATTCATGTGACATATTTTTTCGTTTTTTTCTCCTTTTTAAGTCCCATGACGCAAGCAAACAAGTTTTTTCCACCTAAATGATTCCATTTTTCATTTCATACGACCACTATTGCAAGTCAACATACAAAAACACGTCCCATCATTGGTTCAAGCGACGCTTTTTTGTTTTTCTCCTTCCAAAATCCATCGCATGAAGGAATGTTCAGTAGCCTACCGTGAAAACGCTCCTTATAACAAACCCTTCTATCCTAAATACCCGAAAAACCGTAAGTTATTCTCCTACGATACTTTATTTACAAAATATTTACATGCCCTTAACGGCAACCACAAACTACCTTGCTATACTTTGAATTGTTACACGGTTGGTGGACAACCACAAATTTTAAGGATAGGTAGAGGGGGAGACAGATAATGTCACTCAGAAAAGCATTCATGTTTTTTATTGTCGCTCTTCTTATGCTCGTTGTAGCAGCATGTGGAAGTGATTCTTCTGAGGAAGAAACCAACGCGGCAACAGATGATGCAGACAATGCATCAGAAACTCAAGAAGAAGAAGGAGAAGGTGAAGCAACCTCCGAGTTAGAAGGTAGTGTTGTGATTGATGGTTCCGGTACGGTGTATCCATTAATGTCACGCCTAGCGGAAGAATATATGACAACAGAACAAGAAGGAGTTTCTGTCGAAGTAAGTCGTGCGGGTACAAGTGCTGGTTTTGAGCGCTTTCTCGTAGAAGATGGAACAGATTTCAACGATGCGTCTCGTCCAATTAAAGAAGAAGAACAAGCGAAAGCAGACGAACTAGGTATCGAAGTGAAAGAATTAAAAGTAGCATTAGACGGATTGACTTTTGTTATCCATCCAGATAACGATTGGGCAACGGAAATGACTGCGGAAGAATTAGAAAGCATTTTCCTTGCTGACTCTGATGTTACCAATTGGTCTGACATTAACCCAGAATGGCCGGATGAAAAAATCAACACGTATGGTCCAAACGAAAACCACGGAACGTATGAGTTTTTCTATGAAGAAATCTTAGAAGAACAAGACTTAAAAGAAGATGTGAACTTGCAACAAGAATATTCTACACTCGTTAACCTTATTTCTGAAGATGTGAACGGAATTGCGTTCTTCGGATTTGGTTACTACGTAAACAATACGGATCAATTACAAGCGGTAAATGTAGACTTTGGTAATGGTCCAGTAGAGCCTTCGTTAGACACTATTGCTGAAGATGGAGAGTATGCGGATTATACACGTCCAGTATTTACATACTTGAACGTGGATCATGCAAAAGAAAAACCACAAGTATTAGATTATGCTCTTTACGTGATGAATAACGTCAATGAATTCGCTGGTGAAACTGGTTTTGCTCCAATCCCTGAAGAAGAAGTACAAGAAAATATCGAGTTTTTAGAGGGATTGCAGTAAGCCGGTAAAAAAGAATGTTGTGTGGTAACGAAGATGAGAGTACGTGTGCTCTCATCTTGGTTACGTTTCACACGTTGGAAGGAAGGTTTCCGAACATGTCGTCCGATAAACAGAACAGTGTTCAAGAGATGATAAGTGAGAAGAAACGTACTCGTAAACTATTCAATCAGTTAGAAAAAATGATTCCACCAATGTTGTTTGTGATTGCAGCGGTATCTATTTTAACAACGATTGGGATTGTCATTACGCTTCTAACAGAAACCATTGAGTTTTTTAAACAAGTATCGATTGTTGAATTTTTTACGAGTACGACATTAAAACCACTTAGCCAAAACCCTGAATTCGGAGTGCTTCCGTTAGTGATGGGGACAGTGATGTCATCTGTCATAGCGATGCTAATCGCCGCTCCAATTGGATTGATGACCGCCATTTATTTAAGCGAATATGCTTCTGAAAGGGTAAGAAAAACATTAAAGCCACTCTTGGAAGTATTGGCAGGTATCCCAACGATTGTATATGGTTTTTTTGCATTTACGTTCGTCACGCCTGTCTTACGTCAAATTATTCCAGGACTTGAGACAACGAATATTTTAAGTCCGGGGATTGTCATGGGTATTATGATTATCCCGATGATTGCTTCTTTATCAGAAGATGCGATGAGTGCGGTGCCAAATGCAATGCGAGAAGGAGCCTTAGCTCTTGGTTCGACGAAATTAGAGGTAACAAGACGGGTCGTCATTCCAGCAGCTTTTTCCGGAATTGTTGCTTCTTTCGTATTAGGAATTTCTCGCGCAATTGGAGAAACGATGATTGTTACGATTGCTAGTGGAAGCTCGAAAAACTTTACTTTTGATGTCACACAATCGATGCAAACGATGACAGCATATATCGTGGAAGTAACGAGTGGAGATGCGCCGGCAGGATCCACCATTTATTTCAGTTTATATGCGGTAGCGATGACGTTATTTGTTTTTACCTTGTTGATGAATTTACTCGCACGCTATGTGTCACGCCGATTTAGGGAGGAGTATTAATGGAATACGTGGATCATGCACAAGTGAAAAAGCGGATGAGTGCTCGCATTCTTCTCAATTACATCTCGCAAATCATTTTCTTCTTGTCTGCTTTATTCGGACTCGCCGTGCTTTTTATTTTAATATATCGCGTTCTAAGTGACGGATTAGGTTGGATTAACTGGGGCTTTTTAACAGGAAAATTGTCAACACAGCCAGAAAGAGCAGGAATTATGGGAGCGATTCTCGGAACCCTTTGGCTCATGGCGGTCGTTGCTCCGGTGACGATGTTTCTTGGTATTGGAACGGCCATTTACTTAGAACTTTATGCGAAAAAAGGTCGTTTACTCAATTTTTTACAAACAAATATTTCCAACTTGGCCGGAGTACCTTCGATCGTGTATGGAATTTTAGGACTCACAATTTTTGTTCGTGCGCTTGATCTTGGCAATGTCGTGCTCGCCGGGGGCTTGACAATGTCTCTCTTAATTTTGCCGATTGTGATTGTCGCAAGCCAAGAAGCAATTCGTTCGGTGCCCCAACAATTATTGGAAGCCTCTTACGGAATGGGGGCAACCAAGTGGCAAACGATTAAAAATATTGTCTTGCCTGCAGCGCTACCTGGGATTTTAACAGGAGCAATTCTTTCCTTATCCCGCGCGATTGGAGAAACGGCCCCCTTAGTTGTAATTGGAATCCCAGCTTTACTGATACCATTTCCGGGCAGTATTTTTGATAAATTTACAGTGCTTCCAATGCAAATTTATTACTGGACATTGGATTCTTCTTTAGTAGATGAATATGCCAATTTAGCAGCAGCAACCATTATTGTTTTGCTCGTCGTGTTGTTTTTATTAAATGCCACAGCGATTATTATCCGAAATAAATTTCAGAAACGGTATTAAAACAATCAAATGCTGGGACAAGGACGAAACCCAGTCATTAAAAAATGAGGTGCTCGCCAAAAACTTGGTGAGTCTCTCTTTTTTTTTGTGTACAAAGAACATTTAACCTGAATTATTCATAGAAAACTTTTGATTACTTTTGAATGCTTATTTATCAAGCGTTTCATCTGACTTGATCATGCATCAAATAAATGAAAAAAGAATCCATTTCTGTTAAAGTTAAATCACGACAAAATAACCACAGAAAGGATTCTTATAATGGCTACTTTACCGCAATTAACGTTAGATTTCAATCGTCAAATTAAATTGTCAAATGATGGGGGTTCTCTTTCTTCTGATACAGGTGAATTTATCTTTAGAGAATTCGATGAGAAAATCGGATTCTCTAAAACCCTGGCTCAACACCTAC
>NZ_WKJG01000057.1 GCF_027853235.1 Aliibacillus thermotolerans | reverse complement strand
CGCAGCAGATCGTATTAATGCACAATTGAATCAACAAAATGCTTCATGATTTCTGTTTTTAAAAATACAATTTAGAAATTCTGTATATCTGTGTATTTTTAAAAAGAGCAATTATGAAATTGACTCATTATTTAATATTTTTCGGAATTTGTTTTTTGATAACTACAGACGAGGAGGGAAAATATGAACGAAGGTATACTCATTATAGAAGACGAAGTAGGACTAATTAACATGTTAAAACGATTGTTAGAGAAAGAAGGATTTCAAAATACATACGAAGCCACATCAGGAGCTGAAGCATTGAAAAAGATTAAAGAACAGGAGATTGACCTGATATTACTCGATGTCATGCTGCCTGATACAAACGGTTTTGACTTGTGCGGCGAAATCAGGGATATATCAGATGTTCCGATTATCTTTTTGACAGCCCGCACTACTGATATGGATAAATTAACCGGGTTTTCGACGGGGGGAGATGACTATATAACGAAGCCTTTTAATCCCCTTGAGGTTGCTGCCCGAATTAAGGCCATCTTACATCGTCAAAGACGAACAAAGCCGAGAATGTCACAAGTGTTTCGGACAGACCGTTTTGTTCTACATTACGATCAAGCAAAGTTGATTGTAGAAGGAAAAGAAGTAAATTGCCCGGCTAAGGAGTTCCAATTACTCAAATTTATGTGCCAGCATCCCAACCAGGTTTTTAGTATAGACCATCTATATGAAAAAGTTTGGGGAGATTATAGTATAGCGGGAAAAGAAAATACAGTTATGGTCCATATTAGTCGCCTGCGTCAAAGAATTGAAAAAGATCCTAAACAACCTGAGTATTTAAAAAATGTTAGAGGTCTGGGTTATATGCTACATGCGGAAAATCAAAGGAGTCCACAATGAAATTAGAAACCAAAATTTCATTGATATTAATCATTATTTTTTTTGCCATAGGTGCTATATTTTTTATTACGGGATTTTCAGTCCTTAATTTATTGAGCATCCCACTAGGAACCAATGGATTGGTGACATATGTTTTATTCGCCCTTCTAATCATCGGAATCCTTATCGGAATCGGACTTGTCATCGACCGGCAAATCAGGAAACCTCTTGTCTTTTTTATACGTTGGATTGATCAATTATCAAGTGGGATATTTAAAATGCCCGATACAATAAAGAATTTTTCTGTAAATAAGATGAGGTTTAGACCGTTTCTTGAACTGAAATCAAAGCTGGAAAGTTTAACAAACCAACTCAGTGCAGCAGAGGTAGAACGAAAAGAACTTGATGAAACAAGGAGGAACTGGACTTTAGGGGTAACACATGACTTAAAAACACCGTTATCTTACATTAAAGGCTATGCAGCCATGCTTCGTTCCGAACATAAATGGGAGGAAGAAGAAATAAAGGAATTTGCTACAATTATTGAAGATAAATCATTATATATGGAGCAGTTAATTGAGGATTTAAGTGTTGTCTATGAGTTTGATAAAATGCAAATTCCTTTGAATATAAGTACTACCAATCTGGTCGTTTTTGTAAAAAACGTTTTGGAAGACCTTCGTCAGTATCCGATGGCTAATGACTATCCTATTCATTTAAATGTCAAAGATGAGAGCGATATTTTATTATCTTTTGATCAAACATTATTAAAAAGAGCATTAGAAAATTTCATTATGAATGCTATTTATCATAATCCCCGTGAAACAACGATTACTGTCTCCATAGAAGAAATAGCAGGTTCAACCTTAATAGAAATTAAAGATGATGGCATCGGAATGGATGATAAAACAGTTCAACAGTTATTTAATCAATATTACCGAGGGACAACGACGGACAAGTCCCATCTCGGATCGGGTTTAGGAATGTCCATTGCCAAACAGTTTATTGAAAAACAAGGGGGACAGATTAAAGTCGTAAGTGAGCCAAATAAAGGAACGAAGATAAAAATTTTATTTCCTTGCTAAAATTAAGGTTCTGTTAAGACACCATTTCAATGGTGTTTATTTTTTTGTCCTATACTACACATAGAAACTAATTGTTCGTAGTGAACCATTCATTACCGAATTGGAAGGAATGAAGCAAATGGACAAAAAATTATTTAAGCAAAGAAGGCAAGACTTCAATCGAACTGTGAAAGGGATGTTCACTATGTTGGTACTGTTCTCACAAACTTTGAATCAAGTGGGTGGCGCAAATGTTAGTTGAGGCTAAAGATATTTCAGTAGCAATTGGTGGGCGCCCTGTGCTTGACGGTGAATCCGTCCGTTGCAAGCCTGGTATCATGACAGCCCTCGTTGGAGCAAGTGGATCTGGAAAGACCACACTCCTTCATTGCCTCGGATTGTTGCTTCCGGTTGATAAAGGAAGCATCCTAATTGACGGGAACGATGTCACAAAATACAGCGCCTCGGAAAGACGTCGGTTCTGGCGCGATCATGCGGCATTCGTACTTCAGGATTATGGCATTATGGATGAGGAGTCGGTTGCCTTCAATGTTACTTTGCAGGCAAGCATCATTGGAAGGCGTATCTCCGGAAACAAAGAACAGTTGATACAATCACTCGAACAGACAGGCCTTATAGGTAGAGAAAATGAATTGGCTGGACACCTGAGTGGAGGCGAAAAACAGCGACTTGCTTTATCTCGTGCCATCTACAAGGATGCTACTATCCTGTTCGTTGATGAGCCAACTGCTTCATTGGATTCAACCAACCGGCATATGGTTATCAAACTGCTAACGGACTTTGCTGTGCGTGGCAGGACGGTTATTGTGTCAACACATGATTCCGAGATGATTGATGCGTGCGATGCCATTCATCAGGTTGGCTCCAAAGCCTTGTCACATTAACTAAAGAACACGAGGAGGATACTTATGAAAACAACTTCTAAGATTATAATCAGTGTCATTGTTGGCTTACTATTGTTATTAGGGGGAATTGCTTTTATAAATGGTTGGATAACAGCATCACCAAAAGACACCCATCCGCCATGTGACCAGCTTCCAACCGTCGCGGAGGCCACTACTGCATTAGATAATCACAAAAATTTCGCTAAAGAAATAGAAAAGCTGGGCGATGGAATTAAAGTGGAAGTTGGCAAGCCGTGTCCAGATGATCGGGAACGAGGGCTCGTTTTGGTGAGATATGATTCGAAATCCGAGCGTGATGCCATAAGCAATCTACTCTCTCGCAGTGAAGGGTTTGGGGTACCGGTTCATTTGGTGAAGCGCTAATGAGGGCTTTTAGTTAGTTAACTCAAACGTCGTCTCTCGCATTAAAGGGAAAGAGGGGTGAAAAAAAGAGATGAATATGTATAAACGTATCATCATGGCTGTTTCGCTAGCGTTGTTTACTTTACTTGCATTGTTGGCCGCAATCATTACCGACCTAAATGATCGAGATTTTCCGCAGGCTATTGGGAGCAAGAGCAGGCTTACTATTAGCTTCAATGAATCAGGACTCTCTATCACGGAGGCATTTTTGAAATTGGAAAAACTTGATACGCTTCTAGATCTTGGGCTGGTCAAAATCGCCCCGGATCTTGCTGGCGATGGAGATGATAAGATCTTTGCTACACTTAGCGATAATAAAGCCTTGCCGGATGAATTTAGCTGGTTTAAGGGTAATGACATGGGAAAGATCGTTGGTAAAGACCGGCTCGCCAATTCCTACCCGGATGGGTTATATCTTGTGACTGGCAATACTTCTCGTTTGGATGAGTTTGGAGACATTTTAAAAGATGCTGGGGTGGAAGTAATCCGTAGGGATGCCTCAATTATGGATGGTCTTATATTTGTTGTGTTTGAAAGAGGATTTGCTACCGCAGTTCTCGCATCGCTTGCACTGATTTCTGCACTAGCGCTGTTCTGGTTGTCAGTAAGGGCACGGGGACGCGCCCTCAGGGTTCTTGGTGGATCACCGACTGTACGGATTCAGGTGCAGGATCTTACAGAGTTTAGTGGTGCATTATTCATTTCAGCGGGGATTGTAGCGATAGTTGCGTCCGGTTATGTGGGTGTTTTTCATGGTTGGCTCTATGTCGCCTCATTCCTTAAAATTTTGATTAGTCTACAAGTTGTTGTTATTTCCGTATCTGTACTTGTTGCGTTTATTATGTCAGCTGCTGCGTGGCCAAGTGCTGTTATGCTTGCCACTAGACAACCGGCTGTAAAGAATTTACGATTAGTTTCGGTTGTGATTCAGGCACTAACGTTCGTTTTAGTGGTGGCTAATTCTACTCCTACTTGGTCTGCATATAAACAATCATCTGCTAAGGCAACTGAAATGGCACAGTGGAAGAGACTTGCAGACCAAGTGTCAATTGTGTTCGCAACAGACAGTGACGAAATGAATCGAATGGAGCCATTGATCGGCGAAATGGTAATGGATGCGGAATCGATTGAGGCAGTAGCACTTTCCTATACTTATACCAAGGAAATGTGGCCAACGGTTGATTTCGGTAAGTACTCCACCGTCTCTTTCGTAAACCAGCGTTGGCTTGACCTAGTCACTACAGGTGAGAAAGATCCGGTTGTAGTGCCAGTTTCGCACCACAACGTTTCCGAAGATCTTTTTCATGAAATGAAGGAAGAGATTGATATATTATCGAGGGAAGAGGATTCCAGTAATCTTTTCGAACAATTGCAATTCCTCCAACCCGTCGAAGGATTTCATCTTCCGGTTGCTCAAGGGGGAGGGGGCGAAAGTCTCCACTTTGGAGATGATACCCTACTCGCTGTCGTTCCCTCGCTGTACGACACCTTTAATGATTCTACTTTGACATCTATGATTTCGAGTGGCAACATAGTGTTCACTGGTGTAATTGATACGCAACAATTATTGGAACGACACCACCTTGATGTACAAACGCTACGGGATCGTGGTATTAAAGGCGAACTGAAAGTCGTTTACATTGCCGAAGAGGGCATATTACAAGCGCAGTTCGCAGCATACCTAGTGTGGTTGCAGAATCTTTCACTGATTGCACTGACGGTTGCTTTTAGTATTGCTACTGCAATCAGTGCATTGATCACCGCAACATTACAGGCGAAGCGTGACTTCCCATTGCGCTTGGCAGGTAGGTCCTGGATGCGAATCCTCCAAAGCCGAGTGGCAAAGGAACTGCTTGTGGGGATTGTACTTGTGGTAATCGTTGTCATGGTACAACGACCCCATGATATAGGAATTATACTTCTAACTGCGGCTTATGGACTGCTGATTGTTCCACTATCCCATTTGTTAGCGGTCCGTTGGTGTTTCAATGGAGTCAGTAAACGTAGGATTTGATTAAAGATTAATAGTGCTCAATTCCGAAGTCCAATTACTTAATTATAATCTTGAGAAATTGGGCTTTCCGTCTTTAAAGTGCAAAATATCCCTTGAAAGTAGCGCAAAATAATAAGGAATGGTTTGATAATTCGCAATAAAGATTGGTACAATTAAATTACAAGCCGAATGTTAAAAGTTCTGCAATCAGTTCATTTAAAAATGGAGGCGAAACGATTGTATTTTCCATCCAAGAAAGATATTTGGTTTGTTTTAATGATTTGGGGTTTAATACTTTTGATGATTCTAATTTACATTTTTGGTGGAGAACCGTTGGTTGGCAACTGATAACTTATAAAAGTATATCAGGATATATCATAGCAGCATTGATTCTGACTTTGCTATTATGGATTTGGTTTGGAACAGGTTATAGGGTTGGGAGAGAGTTTTTAAAAGTTAGATATGGTCCGTTTAAAAGTAAAATAAAGATTAAAGAAATCAAAAGAATCCGCAGAACAAAAAATCCATTTACAGCGCCAGCTCTGTCCGTTGACAGGTTGGAAATCCTATTTAATAAATATGATGTGATAAATATATCCCCAAAAAGTGAAAGTAAACTTATACATTCTTTGTTATCTATAAATCTTGACATAAAATTAGACGATATTTCCTTAGAATTCAATGAAAAATAGGCCATATCATTTTTGCGAACGTTTTTGCTTTACAGTGAAAAGGTTCGAGAATCGTGATGCGAATTTATACACGGCGGCATCGGGGGATTAAAATCTTTGACTTTAAAAAATGGTACTTTTGGAAAATTAGTTACTGCATTCAAGTATTTGGCCAGTTTTGCAAAATGATTTGATATAATAATTATAAATATGTTTAGTTATGATAAACATGGCAATACGATTACTTAATAGCGCTGAAGAAGCATACGTATCAATATGATAAACTATAAGAAAATTAGCTCGGGGGTGACTATAGTGAAATGGGAAGATATATGTCAAGCGTTTCCAAATAAGTGGGTACTTATTGAAGCGGTACAAGCTTTTACGAACGAGGAAAGTGAGCGTATTTTAGAAGATGTAGTCCCTCTAAAGAAGTTTTCTAATTCACCTGAAGCCATGAGAGCTTATCAAGAACTTCATCGAGAAAATCCTACTCGCGAATTTTATGTACTTCACACCAGTCGAAATAAACCTAATATTATTGAGAAAAAGTGGGTAGGTGTTAGACGATAGTGAAAAAGTTATTTGTTGAGGACGGGTTATTGCTTACAGATATATTTTTAACTTTTAAGGGAAAGTCATTGCTAATTAAACGTGTTTTAGTTGATACAGGTTCGGGAAGTACTGTTGTTTCTAGTGATATAGCTGAATCGATAGGTATTATTGCTGAAGAAAATGATACGATTTATCGTATAAGTGGTGTTGGAGGTTCAGAATTCGTATATTCTAAACAGATTGATTTAATAAGAATTGGAGAAAAAGAAGTGAAAAATTTCTCGTTAGAAATCGGAGCAATGAACTATGGTTTTGATTTGAACGGTATTATAGGATTAGACCTGTTACAACAAATAAAAGCAATAATTAATATAGACCAGCTGATCTTAGAATGGAATTGACAAATATATATCAAGGGTTTGAAAGTGAATGTAATTCGATCTTAGTGAATGTATATTGAATGTAATTTATCACAGTGAATGTAGTTTGACTTTAAAAAATATAAAAATCTGTAGAAGTTCATAGAAGGAAATTCCACTCAAACGCCATCAAATCAAGCATTTCCTCTTTTTCATATTACTCCGTAGAAATCTGTAAACAAGGCGAACATAGGAACGGAAGAAATACGGTCTTAAAGGCGCTCGTCGTGCACCACAATTCTCAAAACGTTAATAGAAACATTGATATATCAGTGTTTACAGAGCTTTTTTGGTTCAAGTTGGTTCAAATTAACTTGAACCTTATAAAGCACTTAACAGATTTAAAGCATCGGCATCTTGCTGATGCTTTTTTTCTGGCATTAATTCCAGATAATCATTTTGTGTGGTTTGTATGTTTATGTGTCCTAATCGTTTAGATACATATGCAATATCTATGTCTTGAGAAAATAGAAATGATGCATGAGTATCTCTCAAACCGTGAAATGTTGTTTTTTCAATGTTTAACTTCTTCAATAGCGCTGCTAAATATACTAATTTAGCTGTTTAACATAACCATATTATCCCTATTTCGTATATTTTGGGTTATACTTTGTAGAAAATTATCACGAAGAATTTTTACTCTTCAGCGCTGAAATTTGAACTGAAATGCTATAATTGTTTGATGGCACAATAAAGATAGACCCCAGAGTTGAAACATTGTTTATGGACTTCATCTTACTTATTATCATACATAGTTAGGAGCTATTTCTTCATGAAATTAGGTGTATTGGATCAAATGGCACAACCTAAGGGTGTGTCGGCGGAAGAAACGGCAGCACGCACTCTGGAACTAGCTCAGTTTGTGGAAACCCTTGGGTACGAACGGTATTGGTTTGCAGAGCATCACGCGACAAGAGGGCTTGCTTCAAGCTCTCCGGAAATTATGATGGCGGCAGTGGCTGCAAAAACGAAGAAATTAAAAGTTGGGAGCGGTGGCATTTTGCTTCCCCAATACAGTGCGTATAAAGTGGCAAGTCATTTTTTACAATTGCAATCACTTTTTCCAGGGAGAATTGAAGCAGGAGTCGGTCGCTCTACTGGTGGGAATGAAAGAATTCGTTCGCTTCTTGCGGACGGGAAGCCAAATCAAGCGGATGATTATCCTGAGAAGTTAGCAGATCTTGCCGCTTATCTTAGCAAAAAGGGAAAAGTTCGCGCCACTCCCCGTACAGAAGCGTCGCCCGAGTTATTTTCGCTAGGTTTGGGAGAAAATAGTGCGCTCCTTGCAGCAGAACTTGGAATAGGATATGTGTTCGGTCATTTTATAAAGCCGGACCGTGGAAAAGAAGCCCATGATACATATCGAACGCATTTTAAAAAAGGTTATTTGAATCATCCTGAACAACGCTCTGCCATTTTCATTATTTGTGGAGAAACAGATGAACATTCGGAAGAGTTAGCATCGAGTCAAGACATTTGGCTTCTTCACGTAGAAAAAGGCTTTGATAGCCGCGTGCCAAGTGTGGAAGAAGCAACATCCCTTCGTTTGAATAAGAAAGAACAAGAACGAATCAAGACAAATCGAAAGCGAATGATTATCGGAGGTCCAGCCAAAGTAAAAAGAGAATTAACAGAGTTATCGGAGCGTTACCAATGCGATGACTGGCTGATTCTTACAAATATCTATGATGTGGAAGAGAAGAAACGCTCTTATGTACGAATCATGGAATTGTTTTCGTAAGAGACGAAGCTATCTCAACATGAAAGAGATAGCTTTTTTCTATTGACTCTCACGTTACGTCATCCTTTATAGTAACAATCAAAGGAGGTGTCGTATGAAGTGGAAAGTGAAAGAAGTAGCTGAGCTGGTTGGTGTGAGTGTTCGTGCCCTTCATCACTATGATGAAATTGGATTATTGACGCCAACGGAAACGATGGAATCCGGTTACCGACTTTACTCAGAAGAAAACTTGGAGACATTACAGCAAATTCTGTTTTTTAAGGAGCTCGGTTTTCCTTTAAAAGAAATCAAAACGATGTTAAACAACCCTTCGTATGACCGAAAAGAAGCTTTGGTGTTACAGCGGAAAATGCTCGTTGAGAAACGAGGGAGAATTGATCAAATGATTGAAACGATTGATAAAACAATCAAACATATGGAAGGAGAAATTCACATGACCAACGAAGAAAGATTTAAAGGGATTCAATTTACGAGTAACCCGTACGAAGAAGAGGCTCGGAAACGCTGGGGGAATGAATCGGTGGATGAGGCAAATAAAAAATTACAAAGTTTGACAAAAGACGAGCAACACGAGCTATCGGAAAAATGGGATACTATTTTCAAAAAACTTGCAAGCTTGCGTAAACAGTCCCCGGAATCTGAAGAAGCACAAGCAGCAATCAAAGAATGGTATGACCTGTTAAATAACAATTTTGGCCAATATACGCTTGAAGCGTTTCGTGGATTAGGCCAAATGTATATTCAGGATGAACGTTTCACAAAAAATATAGACCAATACGGGGAAGGGTTAGCTGCATTCATGAGTGAGGCGATGACGGTTTTTGCGAATAAACAAAACAAATCGTAAGTTTCCGCTCATTCACTTAGGGGTTTCATTGTAATTGAAGGCATAGGACGTATCATTCCTTCAATGGCAGGAAAATAGGTCGCATGATAAATTTATAGTGTGCCGTTGTAAAAGACCCTTTTATATGTGCGGAGCCTAAAACCCCTGTGCCTTTAGGCTAGGGGTTTTAGGCCCTAACTTCCTTGTGTTTGAATATATTTTTGAATAGTCTCTTTGCTGACATTTCTGATACTGCAAGAGAAGTAGCCGTCGCTCCAAAAAGTGCGTTCTTTCCAAAAGTGTTGAGATAAGAATGTGCTGTGTTTTTGCCAAATACGGTAAGTAGTAAGTTGTTTCAATAACCTGACATTCTCAAGCACACCCCACTTTGGAGAATAGCGAATCAAAATATGGATATGGTCTTGATCTATCTCTTGTTCTTCTGATCGAAGAAAATCATCATCAGTATATTATTTCTTTCGCTTTTCTAGCTCATATTTATTTAACACTTGATCGAGTTTTTGACTTATTTTAATCGTGTCCGGGTCTCCCACTCCTTTTTTTTGTAATCATTTTTTCCATCTCTGTTCTTAACTTTTCAATTTCCAATTCCAAATGTCTCAGTGTAAACACTCCTTTTTTACTAAGGTTACGAGAGCGAATACCCAAAGAATTAAAAACTAAACAACTCGGGGTGGTATGATGAAGGCAAAAGAATGTGTTTTTGCTTTTAAAAAGAAGAAGTGGTCAAACGACCGAGATCATATTAAGATAGAGGAAAAGTTCATGGTGGGGGGAGAAAGTGTTGGATCTTCAATTAACAGGGAAAGTAGTACTAGTAACAGGTGCAAGTCAAGGGCTGGGGAAAGCGGTTGCGACCGAATTTGCACGGGAGAAAGCAATCGTTTATATTAGTAGCCGAAGTGAGGAAAAATTAGCAAAAGCGGCACACAGTATTCAAGTTGAAACGGGAAATCAACAGGTTTACTATGTCGTGTGCGATATGAAGAAGAAAAAAGATATACGCGCCCTCGTTCAACACATTGTCAAAATACATGATCGGATCGATCAGCTGGCAGAGGAACTGCAAAACCAGCATTACTATTAGGAAACGACATTACTAATGAATGAATATCTACTATTTCTCCATCTTGTACTGCTTCCATTACTCCAAAATCTACTTGTGCTTCACCCGGAGGGTG
>NZ_WKJG01000056.1 GCF_027853235.1 Aliibacillus thermotolerans | reverse complement strand
AAGCGAACAAAACACGGAGCACAGCAATTTTTGTTCGATTGGGAGGAGAGCTGGCGTTTTATTGTCTAAACCGACGCTATATTTTTTGGACTAAAACATAAAAAGATTGTACATCGCAAAAAGCTCACATATAAGGATGACTTGCTTTTTTATATGGGGTAAAAGCGGAAGGCATAGGAAGTAACCTCGACCGGGATGACGAAATGAAATGATTGAAAAGTTGACGGATACGATCATCCAGATCACCCGAGAAAAACAGCGTTAGCTCACTTCTCTTTTACCTTGTTTTTGTTTTCATTTTTCTTATAAGGAAATATTTATTTAGGGGGAGATACACCCCTTTTTTGTTGTTCAGAGTTTGTAGCATCCTAATGTTTAAGAGAGCGAAGATGGAGTTTGTGATGTTTTAATTGAAATTGGCTTGGTTACATTAGGGGTAAAAGGAGGTTTTTTGATGGGAACGGTTTCGGTCACAGGTGCAATTGTCATCATCACCGGTTGGTTTGCCCTCGTTGAATTTGATCATTTTTCCGAGACGGAACGGAAAAAGATCTTACAAAAAATAAAAAGAAGTCCCGCTCTCATCATGGTGATCTCTTTCATGCCTCTAGGTATTCTTATCAACTTGATAGGAACTGCAATTGGACTACTGTCGATGATCATGATTGGCGCAACACTCATCTTTTTACAAGGAATCATCGTATCGCTTTTGTTTTGGAAACGGAAACGTTGGAAAAGTATTTTGCTCCTTGCGGTAATTGTAATATTAGGAAGTTTCATGTATATTCCATTGTTCATTTAGTGAAGAAAAAGAGCACAGGGCCTGGCATTACCCTGTGCTCAAAAATTAGGAGGATGCTATTGAGAACTACTTTATACATGGTACGCAGTCTTATCAGAATGACTTTTCAACGCCTATTCAAATGATTACCATTGACGTCATTTTCTTAGTTGAAGATAAATTCAAAATTTTCACGCTTCATTCGGTCTGTTCACACACGTTTCATGCTGATTTCCGTGATAGATCTAGCTTGTCGTCATTGTAGTCACATATCCCCTTTTTTCCTTAGAGAAAAATAGCAGGCTTTGGTAAAAAAAGTTTACTTAAGGAAAGATTATCATTTTGAACGCTTCCTGTCAATTCATTCCATGAATCTTCTAAAAAGGTTTTTATCGGCTTCCCTTTCATGATCCTTGTAAAATTTGCAAGCAGACTTGGCGTCATATCAAGTGTTCCTTTCAACTTGCCTCTTTCCATTCGACGTGGCAGTTTCCTTGTGTCCCTTTTCCCTCGACAAAAATACTTTGAATGGCACGGCTTGTTGTGATAGTCATCGTTCCTGCTTCGTTTTCTAAAAAAATTGTTTCGAGTACGTCTTGTATATGGATGCGCATGGTTCCTTGTGTAACTTGTACGTCGTAATAAAGCGTATATGTTTTCCCTTTTTCGAGCATAAAATTGTGATGATACCCCCCGCTAAAATAACGGTATGTGAGTCGGAGTTTTTTGGCAGTAAAAACATGTCGAAAGAAAATACGAAGAGGTAACTTTTGAATCACATGAAACTTGTATAACAGAAATAAAACGAGTAATCCAAATGCCAATTGGAGCAACGTTTCCATTATTTATTCCCCCTGTGTTTCATCGTACGATAAATAGGGCATAACATTTGTAATTGTCTCTTTTTTATCGTTGGCTAGGATGATAGTGATGTTGAGCTTATCTTCCCTAGAAAAAGCCAGGGAAGGTGGCATCTTCTGTCAAGAAGAGATAAAAAATTTTAAAAATAGATGAAAAAAGCCCCTTAGTAATGTTATGATAATTTTATTGTTCTGTCATTGTTTCAAAAGTCCTTACGAAGGTGGAAACAATGTTAAATCAACGTGGCAGAGAGAAACAGAGGGTTCTCTGCAACGCAAAGAAAGAATATATTTGGAGGACGTTAGAGATGTCATCAACTAAAACATCAATAAATATTGTAGCGGTGGGATTTATGTTATTTGCCTTGTTTTTTGGAGCGGGAAATCTTATCTTTCCTCCAATGTTAGGACAATTATCTGGCGAAAATGTTTTTTCTGCCAATCTTGGTTTTATTGTGACAGGGGTCGGACTGCCAATTTTAGCTGTTTTGGCACTAGCTTATTCGGGGAAAAATGATTTGCAGTCTCTAGCAAGTCGTGTTCACCCCTTTTATGGAATCTTTTTTACTGTGGCACTGTATTTAACGATCGGACCATTTTTTGCGATTCCACGGACGAATACCGTTGCTTTTGAAATTGGTGTGGTACCGTTTATCGGGGAAGCCAATGCAACGCTTTCGTTACTGTTATTTACGATTGTGTTTTTTGGAGTGACGTTATTTTTCTCGTTACAGGCACAAAGAATTGTCGACATTGTCGGAAAAATGTTAACGCCTGTATTGCTTATTGCCATGCTCATATTAATTGTTGCATTTTTTCTCAATCCGATTGGAGAAGCTCAACCTCCGACGGAAGACTATGCCCAATATAGCTTTTTTGTAGGCTTCCAGGAAGGTTATTTAACGATGGACGCCCTTGCTGCATTCGTTTTTGGAATTATTGTGATCAATATCATTAAAGATGCCGGTGCAAAAACAAAAAGAGAGATTATGAGTCTGGGCTGGAAAATCGCAGTAATTGCAGGGATTCTGCTCGCTTTTATTTATTCTTCTTTAGCTTATTTAGGGGCAGGAGGAGTTGAAGAATTAGGATATTTGGATAATGGAGGAGCGATTCTTTCTGCTGCGTCCAATTTTTATTTTGGTCATTTCGGGAGCATTATTCTTGGAATCATTGTCGTTTTCGCATGTTTAACGACCAGTATTGGATTGATTACTTCTTGTGCATCTTATTTTACTAAACTAATACCGAGTCTGTCTTATAATAAATGGGCTGTCGTTTTTACGCTCGTTAGTGCGGTGATTGCTAACTTCGGATTAAATGCCATCATTGAATTTTCTGTTCCGGTGCTATCTGCTTTATACCCACTCGCAATGGCGTTACTCGTGCTTACTTTCTTACACCCGCTTTATCAAGGAAGAAAAGAAGTGTATCAATTTAGTATTTTATTGACACTTATTGTTAGTGTTTTGGACGGATTAAACGCCGCAGGGATAAACATTGAGGCGCTGAATAACTTATTTACGACCATTTTACCTTGGTACACCATTGGACTCGGTTGGATTGTCCCTATGCTTGTCGGTGGAGTCATTGGATTTATCATTTCTATATTCAAAACCCCTCGTCACCAACCAATGGTTTAAGAAGTAAAAGGAGAGCCACTACAATTTGTACTGTAGCGGCTCTTTTTTCCTCATTTAGATAAGATATGGGAAGGAAAGGAGCATTTCCGAAAATGACGTTAGTTGTAAATCATGTGAAAAAACGGTTTGGAAAACATATGGCGGTTGATGGAATTACACTCACAGTGAATAAAGGGGAGATGTTTGGACTGTTGGGAGCGAATGGAGCAGGAAAAACAACAACCTTTCGTATGATTCTTGGGTTGCTTGAACCAACAGAAGGGGTCATCACTTGGGAAAATCACCCACTCTCTTATCGACGAACCAATCTGATTGGCTACCTTCCCGAAGAAAGAGGGCTGTATCCAAAACTTACCGTCAAAGAACAGCTTCTCTATTTAATGAGTTTAAAAGGAATGTCCAAGGCGGCAATTCTTCGGGCGCTCAGAGAATGGCTCGACCGGTTTGATATTCGTGATTATGAAAATAAAAAAATTGAAGAATTATCAAAAGGAAACCAACAAAAAATTCAATTTATCGCAAGTGTCCTTCATCAACCGGAACTGCTAATATTAGATGAACCGTTTAGTGGGCTGGATCCAGTCAATATGGAAATGCTAAAAGAAGCAGTCCTTGATCTTCATGAGGCAGGAACAACGATTGTGTTTTCCAGTCATCAAATGGGAAATGTCGAAGAACTGTGTGAAGATTTGATTATCTTAAAAAAGGGAAAAGCAGTATTACAAGGGAATTTAAGGGAAATTAAACGTTCTTACGGATTGAAAAAGGTGATTATTCATTCAGACAACGATTTATCTTATTTACAGTCCGTACCAGGAGTGATACATGTCGAAAAAGTAAAAGATGGTGCGATTGTCCGGATGGAAAAGGAAGAAGTGGCAGAAGCGGTTTTTGATGCCATTGCAAACA
Organism: Aliibacillus thermotolerans; assembly: GCF_027853235.1. Lineage (GTDB taxonomy): Bacteria > Bacillota > Bacilli > Bacillales > Marinococcaceae > Aliibacillus > Aliibacillus thermotolerans. The sequence continues at coordinate 7,033 of NZ_WKJG01000056.1, read as the reverse complement.
AAGGATTTGTTCGTCATTTTGAAGTGGTAGAACCGTCATTGCACGATATTTTTGTCGATAAAGCAGGAGGAGAGGACGATGCATAACTTCTGGGTGACTGTAAAGCATACGATTCGACAGCGTTTATTATCAAAATCCTTTCTTTGGTCCACTATCATCATGATGTTGCTGATTATTGGTTTTATCAATGCCGATCAGATTTTATCTTTTTTTTCAGGGGAAGAAAATCGAGAAGGCGGTTCCATCGTGGCCGTTGTGGATGATACTGGTCAGGACGAAGAAATAATCACGATGTTGCTTGAAAATAAAAGTGAAACCGTTCATTACCATCATTATAACGAAGGGGATGTGGAAGACGCTTTACAAGAAGCTAGTGACGGAGCCTTTGACTTTGTTTTATCGTTATCAGGCGATTCCACCTCATTAGAAGCGACATTTTTTAGCGACAGTAGTGATTACAACATGAACGAGATCGTGAATCAAGATGTGCAACGAGTGAAAGAGGCTGTCGTGACGAAGGAACTGGACTTAAATGAAGAGGAATTGGCAATGATACACGCTCCTGTTTCTTTTCAAATCGAGACGCTCACAGAAGACGGAAAAGTGCAAACGGAAGAATCCCGTATGCAAGCTTATTGGATGGTATACGGCCTTGTTTTTGCAATATATCTCATCGTATTATCCTTTGGAACAATTATTGCGACAGAAGTAGCTACGGAAAAATCTTCTCGCGTCATGGAACTAATTGTATCCAGTATCAATCCAATCGTACAAATGTTCGGTAAATTAGTCGGGATAGGAATAGTTGGCGTCATTAATTTGCTTTCCCTGTTTGTTGCTGGCATGATAGGATTTACTTTGAATGATACGGACGTCTTTCAATTTTTTACTCGTGGATCGCTTGATATCTCCCTATTGTGGTACGCTCTTTTATTTATCGTACTCGGTTACTTTGTCTACGGCGGGGTAGCGGCAATGTTAGGCGCTCTTGTCAGTCGAGCGGAAGAGGTGAATCAAGCGCTTCAACCGTTAATATTTCTTGCGATGATTGCTTTTTTCATCGCTATCTTCGGATTAAATACACCAGACAGTATGATGATTCAAGTGTTGTCCTACATTCCATTTTTCACTCCGCAACTGTTATTTCTGCGCATCGGCATGGGGACCGTTCCGATGTGGGAAATGGTAGTGATTATTGGAATATTAGTACTCAGTGCGATTGCCATTAATATTTTAGCCGCTCGTGTTTATAAAGGTGGCGTATTGATGTATGGTAAATTTTCATTGAAAGATGGAATTAAACGGGCATTGACGCTCGCTAAAAAAGAAAGTTAAGAGTATTTCGATGTGGAAGGTTGTGTGCTTTTTGTTTGAAAAGATCTGTTTTGGTGGAATAGAAGATGAGAAAACGCTACCCCGCCATTGTGACCTACTTTCGATTGTCGAAAATAAATCAGTATGCGAAAAGGAGGCTCTTCTATCATGATGACCGATTCATTGGAAGAGTCGAAGGATGAACAATGGATGCAACATGCCATTCAAGAAGCAAGAAAAGCAGAACGGATGGGAGAAGTTCCAATCGGTGCAGTTATTATCTATAATGAGGAAATTATTGGTCGTGGCTACAACCAACGAGAGACTAAACAAAGCGCACTTTTACATGCGGAAATGGTAGCGATTCAAGAAGCATGTCAATGGATGAAAAGTTGGCGATTGGAACATTGTACGTTATATGTCACTCTCGAACCGTGTCCGATGTGCGCCGGGGCAATTGTGCAATCACGGATTCCTCGTGTTGTTTACGGAGCAGCAGACAAAAAAGCAGGATGTGCCGGTACACTCATGAATTTACTGGAAGAGGAACGCTTTAATCATCAGGCAGAGGTGAAGAAGGGGGTTCTTGAATCGGAATGTGCGTCTTTATTACAAACGTTTTTTAAACAATTACGAGAAAAGAAAAAGAGGTCAAATGATTGATTGGATTCTTCCCGGTAACCGTGATATATTACTGGAGGTATGTTAAAACAGGAGGGAAAACGTTGGGGACAAAGCAATTTTCTACGGAGACAGCACAAAAGCTTGCTGAAAAGTTACAAATGCCAATGGAATATATTGCTGAAACACCACCGGAAGTGATGTTAGAAAAAATATCACAATTAGAAGAAAAAGAACAAAACTTGATGGCGACCATAGACAAACGTAAAGAAAAATAATTTGCTTTTATTCATTAAAAAAGTTATACTGAATAATGCGCGTCTATATAAGACGCCTAAATATGTTATCAAATTTGCCGTGCTAGGTGGGGAGGTAGCGGTGCCCTGTACCCGCAATCCGCTATAGCGGGACTGAATGCCTTTTTGAGGTATTGTTTCCGTGAGGTCTGCCCCTTGTAAGTGGTGTTGACGCCCGGGTTCTGCGCAACGGGAATCCGTGAACCCTGTCAGGTCCGGAAGGAAGCAGCAGTAAGCGGAACCTTCCGTGTGCCGCAGAGTAGCCTGGGTCTAGCTAACTGCTTGGGTAACGCTTATGGAAACATTATCGAGAAAAGGTGCACGGCTTTTCTTATGTGAATATGTAAAAGATGGAGACAGGGACAAAACTTCAGTAATCAAAAGAGAGGTGCTTGCCAAAAACTTGGTGAGTCTCTCTTTTTTTTCATTGAATCTGAATAGGAGTGGTCGTAAGAGGGTTGAAATTGGAAATAAAGCGCTTTTCTGCTTCATGCGACGAATGACACGTTCAAAAAGAAGATGAATCGCCCCATGAACGTTTCATGCAACGCTTCATTTTGTAAAACACCGGTTAAAGGGTCGTATGAAAGCTAAATTGGAAGAAATGATGATAAAAACAGATCGCAACATGTTTCATACGATCTTTTATTACGAGATCGATGCAATGAATGGTCGTATAAAAGATCCATACGACGAAATATCACACAAAATTCCTACCGAATGGTCTCATGACGTGTTTACAAATGGGGAATCTCGTTTCAGAGAAGCCTCGATTGGGTGCTTACGGTGCATTCGGCCGTCCTGCTTATTATCGACGTACATCATATGATAGATATAGAATCATTGGAGGCTCATTTATACTTCTTGTGCATGCGTTTCTGGTGGAAAACTTAAAGAAATATACCGCCAGAAACGATATAACCCAATCATAGCAGAAAAACCGACAAGAATGATTTCAAGCACTAACATTTGCTTGGAGCCATTCTTTTTTCGTTAGTTATGCCCCAGCTTCTTTTTATTTTTTCTTGAAGTAGCTGTATCTTCCTCGGACTCATCCATTCAGATATCAAGGTGACCTTTTACCCTATCTTCTCAGGTTCACAATTGAGGAGGAAAAAGGTATAATGAAAGAATGATGAATGATGAAGAAAGGGGTTCGAGGGTGAGTTACAAAGCGTTGTATCGGGTGTGGCGTCCCCAAAAATTAGAGGATATTAGCGGTCAAACGCATATTACGAAAACACTTCAAAACGCGTTAGTACAAGAAAAATTTTCTCATGCGTACTTGTTCACCGGTCCTAGAGGAACTGGGAAAACGAGTGCGGCAAAAATTATTGCACGGGCCATTAACTGTGAAAAAGCCCCGGTTCGCGAGCCTTGTAACGAATGTCGTGCTTGCCGAGGGATTCTAGATGGAACTGTCGTTGACGTCGTAGAAATGGACGCGGCCTCTAACAACGGGGTAGATGAAATCAGATACATACGCGACAACGTAATGGCTGCCCCTCGAGATCTCCGTTACAAAGTGTACATTATTGACGAAGTGCACATGTTATCGACCGGTGCTTTTAACGCACTTTTAAAAACGCTTGAAGAACCTCCAAAGCATGCGATCTTTATTTTAGCAACGACCGAACCGCATAAAATTCCTTTGACAATTGTGTCTCGCTGTCAACGTTTTGATTTTAAACGAATTTCTCCATCGGATTTAGTGGCAAGAATGACATATATTTTGGAAAGGGAAGGCTGGAAAGCGGAAGAAGAAGCGCTTCACCTTATCGCTCGCACAGCGGAAGGCGGTATGCGGGATGCATTAAGTTTACTTGACCAAGCCATTTCTTTTGCGGAAGAAACGATTACAGTAGACGATGTATTAGCGATTACCGGAACAGTATCTGAGCGTTTTTTGCGCAAGGTGGCCACTGCCTTAAAAGAGCGGGATAGTGTATCAGCCATCACCTTTGTTCATGAAGCGATTCAAAATGGAAAAGATCCCCTTCAATTTATAGAAGATTTAATGTATTATTTTCGTGACGTTTTACTTTACAAAACCTCTCCGTCATTGGATAAAGTGTTTCATCGCGCAACCAACGATGAGGATTTTCAGCAATTTGCCGAAGAAATAGAAGAAGCATGGGTGTACGAAGTGATTCATGCATTGAATCAGTATCAGCAACAAATGAAAACAACGCCGCACAGAAAAGTATTTCTAGAAATGGCTTTTATTCATATTTGCAAACAGGAAAAATCACCTTCTTCCCAAGTGGTGGAAGCATTAGAGCGGAAAATAGAACAATTAGAAAAGAAATTATTAGCCCAAAACGATGCTCCTTCTTCCCCAACTACGGCAGATCGAGCTCGTGCCAAACCGGAAAAAACAGCACGCGCACGTCCAACGCAAGCCCCCGTATTGCGTGAGGAAAAAGCACGACTACAAGGGTTGTTGGACGAAGCATCAAAACAAGATTTAGAGTGGATTGTCGAGCGTTGGAATCAAATTCGTCAAGAAGTGAAGAAAAAAAGTGTGCCTGCCCATGCATGGTTGAGTGATTCCCAACCTGTCGTATCAGACGGAAAAAGAGTGTTACTAGCCTTTCAAAACGACATGCATCGCAACATGGTAGAGAAGAAATTTCGCCCACTCATTCAAGAAGCGATGACCGTTGTCTGCGGTCAGCCAGTAGAATTTTTAACGACATTGGCACCGCACTGGGAAAAATTGAAACAAGCGTATAAAGAGCGTCACGCATCCGATGACACCCCGAGAGAAGAAAGCGATCCAGTCGTGGAGGAGGCGGTAAAGCTGTTCGGTTCAGAAATTGTGGAAGTGATTGAAGATAAATAATCCTTTGACGTATCTTCTATCCATACTAATTAATGAGGAGGATTTCCAAATGAGAAACATGGGTAATATGATGAAGCAGATGCAAAAAATGCAAAAACAAATGCAAAAAGCACAAGAAGAATTAAAAGAAAAAACAGTAGAAGCAACCTCTGGTGGCGGTGCGGTGAAAGTAACAGCGACAGGAGATAAACGAATTGTCGATATTGAAATTGATGAAGATGTGGTTGATCCGGATGATGTGGAAATGCTGCAAGACTTAGTACTTGCTGCAACGAATGAAGCGTTAAAACAAGTAGATGAATTGGTGGAAAAGGACCTTGGAAAATTTACTAAAGGATTGAATATACCTGGAATGTTTTAGAAGGAGGTTACTGTGCAGTACCCAGCACCGATAGCGAAACTGATGGAAGGTTTTATGAAATTGCCGGGAATCGGCCCGAAAACAGCGAGCCGCCTGGCTTTTTACGTGTTAGAAATGAAAGAAGATGACGTGTTGGAATTCGCTCGTTCCCTCGTTCATGCGAAAAGAGATTTAATGTATTGTTCTCAGTGTCACCATATTACAGATGTAGATCCTTGCCGGATTTGTGAAGATACATCTCGAGATCAGACGGTTATATGTGTCGTTCAAGATGCAAAAGATGTCATCGCAATGGAAAAGATGAGAGAATATAACGGTTTATATCATGTCCTTCATGGTGCCATTTCACCGATGGATGGAATCGGTCCGGAAGACATTTATGTTGCAGAACTTATCAAGCGTCTGCAAGAAAATGAAAATATTCAAGAAGTTATCATTGCAACGAATTCAACGATTGAAGGGGAAGCAACGGCCATGTATATTTCTCGTTTGATGAAGCCAACAGGTATTAAAACAACAAGAATTGCCCATGGTCTACCTATTGGCGGGGACTTAGAATATGCAGATGAAGTGACATTATCCAAAGCCTTGGAAGGTCGACGAGAAATTTAGGAGCAAAACGCAATGTTTTTTCGCAAAAAATCGATTCAAAAGAAAGAAAATAAAAGACTCGTCTATATGGTGCAACGAGCAAAAGAAGAGTTAGATTGTTACGAAGAACTGATGAATCAAAGCATTGAACCAACGTTGGATGTGATTGCAGAATTAAAAAAAAGACGAGCAAAATATATTTTTCTATTAAAAGAAGCGCGTCATCGACAAATAAATGGATTTAAAGAACAGAACGAAAGAGACTTCCTTTCCTGAGAAAATCAATCTTGGAAAGGAAGTCTTTTATTTTTCTTTTAAAGAATGATCAGACAAGCTTGGTCATATATATGAATACAACATAATGACAAGTAACAAGGAGGATCGCAATGAGTCCATTTTTTTACTTTCTCATAGCAGGGATTATTATTTGTTTATTTATACTGTTTGGAGGGGTAAAGAAAGCTATACATTGGCTAACGATTCTCATAACCCGTTTTTTTATGGGGATCTTTGCTCTCTTTTTTATCAATGTTTTAGGAAGCCTTTTTGCATATCACCTTCCTATTAATTTATTTACGGCAATTGTTTCTGGATTATTAGGGATTCCAGGTGTCATCGTGCTCTTTTTAATTGATTATATTATTATTTGAAAAAAACATTGACTATGTCTCGAACATCTGTATAATAAAAATTCCGTGGTTAAATAACCACGCCATGAAAAAATATTTTTAAAAAACTATTGCATTTAATTTTTAAAAGTGATATATTAATAGATGTCGCTAAAAAATAGTTCATAAAACATTCATATTTTTCCATTGACTAAAATAAAAGCGATGTGTATAATATAATAAGTCGCTAAATACGTGTGACTAATTATTAAGTGTCCTTTGAAAATTGAATGAAAGTCAAGCGTCTGTCAATTTCTTCTTTTCATTAGAGGAATGAAGTATTTTAAAAAGAGCAAGATCAACTTTCATGGAGAGTTTGATCCTGGCTCAGGACGAA
>NZ_WKJG01000055.1 GCF_027853235.1 Aliibacillus thermotolerans | reverse complement strand
TCGCAGCAGATCGTATTAATGCACAATTGAATCAACAAAATGCTTCATGATTTCTGTTTTTAAAAATACAATTTAGAAATTCTGTATATCTGTGTATTTTTAAAAAGAGCAATTATGAAATTGACTCAGGTAGTTGAGAAGTGATATGAGGCAAGTGAAATCTTGTCTCAATTTTTATTTGACCCATTACGTTTCTATGATTTATATTAAGAGATGTTTGTTACATAAACGGATAAAAGCTTTAAAATGCTAAAGCTAGATATCATCGTGGGGGAACGACAACATGAAGAACCGTCCATCTTTTTGGAAAGCACTCATTCCTTTATTAGGTTTGATTATCACTGCACTTTGTTCCATTTTCCTTTGGGATGCCGGGATGATTGTGCCGCTTATTGTTGGTGTCATTTTGGCAGCCATTGTCGCCATAAGCTGTGGCTGGAGTTGGATGGAAGTGCAACAAATGATGGTAAACGGAGTAAGTAGAGTATTACCGGCCATTTTCATTTTACTAACGATCGGTGTGGTGATTGGATCCTGGATTGCCAATGGTACGATTCCGACGATGATTTATTACGGAATGTTAATCATCGATCCCGCTTGGTTTTTACCGGTTGTTCCGCTTGTGACGGGTATCATTTCAGTGACATTAGGAACATCCTTCACATCGATTGCGACCGTTGGAATTGCTTTTATGGCTATTGGTGATGGATTAGGATTTTCTCCAGCAATTGTAGCCGGTGCCGTTATTACCGGGGCTTTTTTTGGAGATAAACTTTCACCGTTATCAGATACGACGAACATCGCTGCCGCTGTGGTAGAGATAGATTTATTTACCCATGTGAGACATATGCTTTGGGATACAATACCTGCCTTCGTCTTATCGATAATGATATATTGGATCATCGGATATTCAGAAATTACAAGTGCAGGTTTTGATGAGGAAGCGATGAATATAATGATGACAGGTTTAAAAGAAGCTTTCGTCATTCATCCATTGTTGTTATTACTTCCGATTTTCGTGATTGTGTTAATCTTAAGGAACGTTGCAGCATTGCCAGCATTGATCGTAATAAGTGTAGCAGGAGCAGTGCTTGCAGTGATTGTACAAGGAACATCTGTCGGTGCGATCGTTCAATTTTTGACTGATGGATTTGCCATTGATACAGGAGTAGAAGCGATTGATTCTTTATTAAACCGAGGCGGACTCACTTCCATGCTAGGGACCATCGTCATTCTCACAATCGCAACGGCATTTGGTGGCATTTTAGAAGAAACAGGAGCATTTGAAGCGTTAACGAGGAAAATGATGGAAAAAGTAAAGACCACTGCCTCACTTATCAGCTCTACCATTTTAAGCACATTGGTCGTCGCACTTGCAAGTGGAGAACAATATTTGTCGAACATTTTACCCGGAAGAACTTTTATTAAAAAATATAAAAATATGAATATCGATACGAAAAATCTATCAAGAGCAACAGAGTCGATCGGGACAGTTGGAATCAATCTCATTCCGTGGAGCGTTCCTGCAGTATTTGCCGCAAGTATTTTTGAACTACATCCATGGGAGTATTTGCCTTATGCATTTTTCGTTTTTCTCGTTCCAATCATCAATTTGCTCTTCGGTTTCACCGGATGGACGATTGTGAGAAAGGATTATAGTTAAGAGAAATAAACAGAGGAATTATAACAAGTGAGAGATGGGAGAAAATATCCTGTCTCTTTTTTTGATAGTGGTGCGCACACTATGATGTAGATTAGAAAAATTCATAAGTGTTAAAAGTATTCAATTATCAAAATGGGTAATTAGTAGTATAATTGGGGTACTTAGGAAAATAGGAGAGGATATCTTTGCTTGTTTACGAAGCAACTAAACAAAAATTTCTAGAAGACGTGTTTCAAGACGAACTGACAAATAATATTATTGAAAATTTTAACCAAAAGATTGGTAAAGTAAATGAATCTGAAGTACGTTCATGGGACAATTCAATGCAATATATGTATCGAGTACTTTCTGATCCCGAAATTCCCAATGATTCCGGTGTAGCTATTGAGTATCGAATTCCCTATTCTTTCAAAAGAGTCGTTAGTAAAGTTCCACCATCTTTTTCTTCAAGCTTATACACATATGCAACGTCTCCTTCATTGGGAATGACGTCCCAGTTGGAAGAGAATAATGCTATTTGTAATTTCTTTCTCTTCAATCGCTTTAATTACTTTTGTTACAGTTTCTCCTCCATTTGGGTGTTCCCAAACTACTTTACTTCCCACCGACATATTTTCATGAGGAAAATCTTCTGGAAGTTCATCCCATTGTGCCACAAATTTCGGATTCACAAGTACTTCCCATACTTTTGATGGGGTAGAAGAAATAAATATGTGATCTTCGACAATTAGCTTTTTTGTCATTATAATCTCCTTCATTTTATTGGATGTAATACATCATAGTTTCTCTTGAAAAAACGTTGCTGTACATTAGAATAGCTAATCGTAGCGTATAACTAATCTTCCCACCACGTATCCATATCAATCAACCAATGATATCTTAACGTAATTGCTCTTTCTAATGCAGCTAATCCTGCGGCAACGGGAAGGATAATATTCAGCCAGTTCGGTAATACAATCGGTGACTCGAACGTCCCGAATTTTTCAGCGATAAATGGAATTTGAGAAACGAGTGCTACAAGTTGCGGAAGTCCAAGGATGAGAGATATCAAGAGCACGATAATGGCAGTATTTTTGACAATCTTGCTGGCACGGGGGAAGCGGTCGTCTAATCTCAACCGGAGACCTTCCAGTGAATTCGGGTGCGGCGACAGCATTTCTTCGCCATCATCGGTAACATAATGCATCCGTTTAAGCCCGTACGTCGTAGTTTCCACTTCAATAACTCCTCCGGGAACAGGAAAAACGCCCGGAAGTTTGGTTTTCGCAACGTGTTTTCCATTCCGGTACATATCGGCGATTTCGTCCTCGTCAAAGTAATGTACATTTACTGCATAGACACTGTTCGTGCCATTTTCTTCGGGCAGCCGTATGTAAAACAGCGAACGGGTGAAAATTTGCCAAGAGCGGTAGTCCTTCAGCGGATGACCGTCGCCGGGTTTTACTTTATTGATCGCCCGCTTTCGTTTCCAGTGACGATATTTTCGCAACATGAAGAAAGCCCCCCCTTACATTCACTGAAGTCTTTGGATCACCGAATTTATACGCAAATGTTGAGCTGTGAGGCAAATTCTTTCGTTCACATTTTTATAACACAGATTGAAGTGGACAAGCAAGGGAAGAAAGAAGCGATTACAATTGTTTAAGATTGCGGTGGACAGAATGAAATGAATGCTAACAGTTCCCCAAAGAAAATGATTAGTTAACATGCTACAATTATGTTAAATTTATTTTTTTAATGATGTTGAAATACATATCAATGGATGACCGAAGGAGAAGATCCCCTTGCTCCAACAAGATTTAATACGTTATTTGCAAGAAAAGATTTTGTTGAAAAATGAAGAACTGAATTTACAGGAAATACAAAAGGATAACGGAATGGTTCACATTCCTGTCATTCGAAGGACGGTTAGAACGCGGCGTAGAGTAGCCTTGTTAACAGTAGGCCTTGAGAATAACATATCGCCGGACGATTACTTACTCAAATTATTTACCAGTCCAAAAGCAAAGAAGCAACTGGAAATAACGGATGAAACTTACGAATGGATAAGAAACGGTTTCGTTATCCGAGAATTTCGCTTTGAAAAAGACGGACTTACTGTGAAAAAAGAGCAGTATCGGATGGGATTACATTTATGTCGGTATAAACAAGAGTTAAAGAAAGAACAAGAAAGAGAACAGGCTGAGTCCTTTCTTCAATGGGTAACGGCATGGAATGAAATAAAAGATACTTTGATTCCACAAGACCCCAAACGGACAGAAGCTCTCCATCGATTGAAAGAATTGTTGGATGACGTTGCATGTACGAAAGACTTCAAACCTATCATACCGCAATGGCAGTTCCACAAAAGACTTCTATTCTTACATTTTTTAGCTGCATTTTATCAAATCTCCATGACAGAACATCACTTCGATTGGAAAGAAATCGGAGCGAGATATTATCGAAAAATTGGCGGTTCCAAAGCTTTCGATGCCCATAAGTCGGAATTTATTGAAGTGGCTGAAGAAGTGCTGGATTCTCCGTTACACATCCTTGGGCTGAGCAGTTTAGGGACAATTACTCCGATTTATTTCGTAGGAAAAATGGAAAGTGCTACTGTTTCCTATGATTATGGTCCGATTCATGCGACGACGGATTTGGCGGCATTTACGGAGAATTTCCACACGGAAGCGAAAGTTTTATGGCTCGTTGAAAATAGAGGGATCTTGACAAGAATGGCTTTTGAAACGGATTTTTTAAAAGAAACAAATAGTCTTGTGTTAGGGATAGATGGACAACTTCGCTCAAGTCATAGACGTTTGATGAAGCAACTTTTCATGGATGTAGAACAAGTGATTATTTGGACAGATGTGGATGAAGCGGGACTTGTTATCGGTAGTCATCTTGCGGAACTGATTAAAGGATATGAAGTTACAGCAAAATGGGTAGTTCCACCGTTGGAAGTAGTAACAAGTCTGGAAGCGTTCCGTAATGCATTTGAACGGGCATTGGAACTCCGTGCGACAGAACAGGAAGAACAGATTGGAGGAATTGATCGGTGGAAAAAATGGCTCAGTCTTTAATTTCAATCTTTGATGTGGAAGAAGAAAAACCCGAGCTTTTCCAATCGTTGCGCGACATCGCCGCCCTTGCCGGTGTTTTGGAAGATTTAAGTGATCAGCAACCATTTGAAGCTCCGAAAAACGTGTTACGGTTTATGCGTGTACTTCATCTCATTAATCAAGAAGCGCTAGGAATTTCAGAACCGATTGAAGATGAAGAAACACTGTTTTATCGTTATCGCCATACGTACGGGTATGATGATGAAATGAGTATGGAATATATGAAACATTTAATTTATGTTTTGGGGAAGTACAACTGGATTACGAAAACAACGAAAAGAATGAAAATGCGGGATCTTGGAAAAAGGCTTATGGATGTTTTGATTCGTTTGGCAAATGATTCATTGGCGTATTACATGAATGATGATGTCGCAAGGACGCTGTTTCAAGCGAAAAGAGATGCGGAAATTAGTGAAGCTTATGATGATAAAGGAATTTCCGGTGGAAACAAACTAGCAAGCATGATCAAAAATGTTGAGGAAGCGATTTTACTCCTTCGTGAAAGGGAACTGGAATATTTAGCGGATCGGAATGCCCTATCCCAGGTGGAAGTCATCCATCATTTAATGAAGGAACTAGAAGCGAAAATGAAGGAACGGATTGCGAAGTTTGAAACATTTGATCAGGAGCTTGTCTTTGCCTCCCTTAGACAGCGAGGGATCACAGCGATCAGTGAAGGAACGAAGATCAGTATCGGCACTATCAACAAAATCCTTAAGTTCACACACCTCCAAGAAACTGATTTCATTGAGATGATTCAGCCGGATTTACTCAGAAATTTTATCGTGCAAAGTTTTGATCCACCGCTCGGTTCAGATATTCCGAATGCACATCAGATTCTTAGTTTTATGGAACAGGGTCAGTATGAAGATGAAGAACTAGATGGCATGTGGGCACCAGTCAAATTCGCTTCACCATTATCTCCGGCAGCCATTGCTGAGGGAATTGATTATATTGAAAATTACGAACCTGTCACCGGTGAAATTGAAGAACACGAAGAACTGATTTTTCAAGATATTGACGAAATTATGGAAGAACAACTGGACGAAATTATGGGAGACTCGAAATGGCAAATGACAAAGCATATGATACGGACGGAAGAAATTGAAAATTATTTGGACGAAAAAATAGAAGCGGGTCTTGATGAACTAGTAATCGAGGTCGGGTCGGACAAGTGGAGTGATATGTTAAACAGTTTATTAGGAGTTTCAGCGCTTGTCGCTAATAAAAAGGCGGACATCGATGAATCGGCAAACCGGAAAATCAACACAAATATGGAAAAACGAGATTGGAGATGGACCGATGAAAAACAAGGAACCTATGGAATCCGTAAACGAGGAAAATGAATTTTTGAATACGAATCCTTTAAACGCCATGCAATCACTTCAGGGCTTTTTATCAAAAGAAGAAGAACTCGCTTTCATGCAAATTTTGTTTTCTTCTTCCGCAACGATTCGGGCGGCAAATTTCGGACTTTCCAGAAAAGAAGTGGAAAAAATCCTCGGCATCAATAACGATGAGGCATTTTTTTCATTTCTAAAACGATTGAATCAGGCTATCAGCCGATATTTCAAAGTCATTTACGATGAGCGAAGAGATCAAGTGGTCGCATTAATGCGGGTGTCTGCCAAACAAGCGCGGAACGTATTGAGCAAAGAAAGCCTTGCCATTTTAATGTTCATTTTTTACCATCAGGAAGTGTTACAAAATGAATATACGTTGTTTTCCCAGTTAATTAAAAGTTTTGGCCACGAATCTTTGAAAGTGACGCGAAAAATTCAAGCGAACTTGGACCCGTTGAAAAAAATCGGTGCCATTGAAATCTTTGATACGAATTCCGATGAAGAAGCGTATCAACTGACGGCAATTGGCGCACATTTGTTTTCGGATTCGTTTTTGCGAAGATATGCGGAATTTAGTCAATCAAATCAGTTACATATGGAAGATGTTTTGCGCTTCTTCAAACGTTACAACTTGAACGGTGGTGTGTCGGATGATTCCTTGGAGGCTTAGATTTAGAGGAATTCGAGATTATGAAACGATTGTCATGGATTTATCGGGAGAAAAAGATCATGTCCTCATTTCCGGACCGAATGGCGCGGGAAAATCGACGATCACTTTTTGTATGGGTGCGGTGCTCGGTTCAGGCAAAGTAGATATCGAAGGATTAAAATCAAACAACATGCCACAAGACCAAGTGTGGCGGGCAACAATAGAACTCCTTTTTAAAAATGCTGGGAAAGTGAAAGTGGATGCGCCCGAATTCGTACAATTCCGCTTGGAGATTGAACAAAATCCAGGGGAGCCGATGAAAAAAGAATTTTATATTGAAGAAGGCGATCAGATGGATGATTGGGAGCGGAAAACGAAATTTACGAGCGGCGGTCAGTTGAATTTGACCGAATATAAAAACCAAGTCCTTTATAAATATGCTGTCGATCCGGATGCCTTTTATTTGATCTGGTACCAAAAAGAGGTGAATCAATTCGCTATCATGTCCGCAGAAGAAAGATTTCGGATATTCAGTGAGATGAACGGGATTGATCGAATTCAGAAAAACTGGGAAGAAAGTAAAGAACTTGTGAAAGAGACGGAACAGAGTTTGGCAGAAGCTGAGAGTGTACAGAAGGTTAATAAATTAAATTTAAACGCAAGTAAGAATGCCCTTGATAAGTATCTTGATCGGAATCGTCGCCGAGAAGAAGGATTCAGAAAATACTACCGCGCATTAGTATGGCTGAAAGATTATTATTTGGAACAGATTGATTCTTTGAAAGGTCAAATAGAAGAGTTGAAGGCGGATAAGGAAGAAAAGACCGATTTAAAACATGAACTTGTCGTTTCTGTGGAGGATAAAAAAGAAGAGCTCAGACGATTTAGAATCCGACTTCAAGAACTTGAAGATAAAGAAGAAGCGTTAAGTTCCGAACTGACAGAACTAGGCGAAGAAATAAAACAAGAGAAATTGAGAAAAGATGCAATTGCTAAAGAAATTGCTGAAATCTCAAAACAAGTGGAACGGATTGGTTTGTCGGAAGCAGAAGTGAAAGCAAAATTGACGGAAGCGGAAAAGAATTACAATAAAACAGCAGCTACGATTCAGGAAATGAACGAAAAACAAAAGGATTTACGGAATTCCCATCATGATTTGATTGATAAAAGAGCGATACTATCTGTACAAATCGAACTGGATGAGGGAAAAGAGAAAAAATATCGGGAAATGGTTGCCGAGTATGGAAGTAGTATTGATGTTCAACAGGAAATGGAAGTAAATGATGAGGAGCTTGTACTGAAAAAGGATAGACTACGAGATCACAATGAAAAGAAAGCAGAGATGGAAAAAGAACTTTCTTATTTAAAAAATAATAAAGTGTACAGTCCGCGACAAGAAGCTTCGATCCGTTATTTTAAAAAACAAAATATTGAAGTGTATCCTTTGCGTGAACTTCTCGAATTAGATGAAAATGCGAGAGAACGAGATGAAAAGCTGTTTGAAACGATTAAATATACATTATTTGTAAATAAGAAAAATTTTCAAGCGCCGAATGATTTGTATCACGTCGCTTTACCTGATATCGTTCCGGAGAAAACAATTATGCATCTACCAGATAAACATCTGCAAGTAAAAGGGCAAATGGAAGAAAGACTTTATCCTCTTGCATTAAAAGCTTTATGGTGGGTCGATTCTTTTTTTAAGGAGGAGAACCCGAAAATTATTCATGGACAACTCATGGATAAAAAAGGTGTTCGAGGACCTCAAGAGGAGCAAAGAATTATTTTAAGTGACAAAGTTCTCCGATTGCGACAGAAGAAGATAGAGAAAGAATTAGAGCTAATTGAGAAAGAACAGGACGAGCTGTTGCAACAAATTCAGCATCTTGAAAAAAGAAATCAAGTGCTCTTTCGCAGACGAGAGTCTCTGAAAGAAGCCGAAGCATTTTTCACTGAAGAAAATGAAAGAGAATGGCGAAAAACTCAGCATGATAAAATCCAAGAGGATATCTCTCGGATTGAAACGGAACTTCAGCAGCTGGATGAGTCATTGAATGAACAGAGCAAATTATGGGCGGATTGGAAACAGAAACTGGAAACAGCTAGGACACATCTTGAAGTTTTTGAGCGTTTTCGCAAAGAAAAAGAAAAAATTGAGGAAGTTCAGAGACTGGAAAGTTTGTTGCAAAAACTTCAGGAATCATATGAAGAAAAAGATCGTTTGTTGAATCAGACTTCGTTTCAATTTGATGAGCAAAAACGGAAAGAAAAAAGATTCATGCGAGAGTTGAACAAGCTGGAAGAAGAAGTTGCAAATCGACTTAGAGAAATCGATCAAATGGAGCGGCAAATAAAGCAGAGGGCTGACGAGCGGTTTGCCAATGAGGAAGAGTATTCTCGCACGAATAGGGAACTCTATCAACTTTTAGAAGAAGGAAAAGACTTTGGTCTTAAACAAGAGGAAATGAAAGAGAAGTCGGAGGAACCGCAACTGACAAAAGCTCAGGCCGACCAATTGTATGAACGAGGTAAGGCAGAATATGAAGTTGCGAGAGATTTAACTGGTATTGATGAAGCGGCACCTGAGAATTATGAAAAATTGAAAGAGGAATTTGAACGGTCTGAGAATGAAGTGAAAAAGTCAAAACTATTGTTGGAAGAGTATTTGGAACGGATGGAAAGATCGAAAGAGGAATTAGAAAACACGATAAACACAAAAATTATTATTGTCAATCAGAAGTTTGTTAACTATATGTCTCATTTCGGTTTTGAAGGAAAAATCGAATGGGAAATGTATTCGGATCGGAACGGACAAAGTCGCTACCGTATGTTTATTAAAGCACGGAAGGAAGGGCACCGTGGAAAATTAGAAGACGTCAACGAAAAAGCCCGTGGCGGAAAAGTCGGAAAAGGTGTTTCCGGTGGGGAAGAATCACTTAGTTCCTTATTATTTGCCCTTGCGTTATTACAGACAATCGAAACATCACCCGGCTACATTGTACTCGATGAGTTTGATAGCGCACTGGATGAGGGACGAAAGGATAAAGTTTTTGAGCTATATGAACAAGAACTCAAGCGCAAAATGATTATCCTAACGCCGAAATCTCACGAGGAAGAATATTTATATCGTTTCTCTAGAGCTTATATCGTCCATCATAATCCAAATATACCGAAAAGTACTGTTTTCAAGGTGAAGCGAGTGAAAGATACAACGAAAGATTTAGTGTAACTTGATTCATAAAGGCGTATGGGAAGTCTGTTCTTGTAGGGGCAGCCCTTTTTTCATCAGATCGGGAGAGTAGAAAAAAGAATTGAAAGGTAAAGACCGACTTCTTCGTAAATTCAAGACGATAATGCAGTGTCATCTATTATGTGAAACAATCCTAAGATTGTGCAAGACCTCAATTGAAAGAAGAGTTCCACGTCAATCAACGTCTTACAAGGTTCGAGGCAACTTTTAAAGTGAAAACATGCTTTGAAACGTTCAAGACTTTGATCGAGAAAAATTTTTCGTATGATGGTTTATAAAAGGAGGGGAACAGTGAAACATACGGTATACGTGACAAGAAAAATTCCAGACGAAGCATTGCAAATGTTAACATCTCGTTTCCATGTGCGCATGTGGGAGAAGGAAGAGACACCTGTTCCGAGGAGCGTGTTGGAAGAAGAAATTCAAGAAGTCGACGGACTTTACTGTTTGTTAACCGAAGAAATTAATGAAGGTCTTTTAAAGAAAGCGAAAAATTTAAAAATTATTAGCAACATGGCAGTAGGCTATAACAATATTGATGTAGAAGCAGCGAGCAAGCGGAAAATTATGGTAACAAACACTCCGGGTGTGCTTACGGAAACGACGGCAGATCTCACCTTTGCTCTTTTAATGGCAACGGCAAGACGAATTGTTGAAGCTTCCGACTACTTGCGCGAGAACAAATGGAAAACGTGGAGTCCGATGCAACTGACAGGACAAGACGTTTACGGAGCAACGTTAGGAATTATCGGACTGGGTCGAATCGGAGAAGCGGTGGCAAGACGGGCGAAAGGGTTTAATATGAATATTTTATATCACAATCATAATCGCAAAAAAGATGCTGAAGCGGAACTTGGGGTTACGTACAAAGAAAAAGAAGCGCTCTTAAAAGAATCTGACTTTGTCGTATTACTCACTCCTTACACGCAAGAAACTCATTACCTCATTGATGAAGAAGAATTAGCGCTGATGAAAAAGAATACCATCCTCATTAATAGTGCAAGGGGTGGGATTGTGAATGAAACAGCTTTGTACAATGCCCTTGTCAATGGAGAAATCTGGGCGGCTGGCTTAGACGTTTTCGAAAAAGAACCAGTAGACCGAAATCATCCGCTCTTGACACTACCAAACGTTGTGACACTTCCTCACATCGGAAGTGCAAGTAAGGCGACAAGAATGAAAATGGCCATTATGGCGGCAGAGCATATCGTGCAAGCCCTTCATGGTGAAACACCGACCCACCTTGTGAACGAGGAATATTTTTAACTTTACAGCCAAGAAACGTGAAGATGCTTTTAGCACCAGTGAAAGTGGGAGATGAATTGGCTTCGGACAAGGACAGGCTTTGCCTGTTCAATTGTCCGACATTTTGATAAAATCAACCTATGACGTTCTTTGATAACTGG
>NZ_WKJG01000054.1 GCF_027853235.1 Aliibacillus thermotolerans | reverse complement strand
CACCATTAATTGATTAGACACCAATAACGGTAGGGTATTTTGAGAGGGCTGGCAAGCCTTTTCTTTTTGTGCAACCTTCTAACATTTTGGTTGCAATACTCTTAACTTTTATTTTGCACTAAACACCTGTGCACTTAATTTCATATTCCTATTATTTTTTTACATCTTTTAGTTACCGCGCTTCGCTTGCTGCCCTGCATGTATTGTGACGTTCTAAAAACCAAGAACATCACAATACATGCAGGTTATTAAAAGACTTCAGATTGCAGATGATTTAGCTTTTTGTTCGCGTTTATATTCGGCGGGTGTGCGATAGTTTAATGAACCGTGAATTCTGATATTATTGAACCAATTTACGTAATCAAAAAGTGCAAGTTCAAGCGCTTCTTGGCAAGGGAAATTAGCATCGTTGACGAATTCTGTTTTAATGGTTTTAAACATTGCTTCAGCAACCGCATTATCATAAGGGTTTCCTTTTTCACTAAGGGATCGCTCAATGTCGAATGCTTCAAGCGCATCATCGATAAGTTGATTTTTAAACTCACTACCTCGATCAGTATGAAATAACTCAAGCTGATTTAGATTGTATGGAACTGATGCAAAGGCACGTTGAACTAAAGCAGCAGTTTTTTGTGGACCAGAACTGTAGCCAATAATTTCACGATTATATAAGTCTACTAAAACACAGATATAGTGCCATTTATGACCAACACGGACATACGTTAAATCACTTACAACTACCTTTAATTCCTTATCCTGATTGAATTCTCGATTCAGTACATTTCCAATTTCAGATTCATTTACTTTTAATTTTGTGGGTTTAAACTGAGCCACTGTATACTTAGATACAAGCCCTTGTTCTTTCATAATTCGACCAATGCGGCGGCGTGAAACTTGCCAACCAAGTTTTTGCAACTCTACTTTTATTTTTCTTTGACCATAAATATTGCGACTATTTTTAAATATTTCAACAACTAATTTCGTGAGTTCTTTTTCCTGGTTATCACGTTCCTTCGCTTCATAATAATACGTACTTCTTGGAATTTGCAGGACGTCGCACATTGCTGATACAGAGTATTTGTGAGCGTTATTTCGAATCACATCTACCTTCGTCCCATTATCAGCGCGGCTTGCTTTAAAATATCATTTTCCATCGCAAGCCTTTGGTTTTCTTTTCTGAGTTTAAGTAACTCCTCTTGTTCGGGTGTTCGATTGTCCTTTTCTTCAAATGAACCAGTGGCTTTATGTTGGCGAACCTATTTATCAAAAGCAGATGGTGTTAGATCGTATTCTTTAATTATCTCACCTCTAGGCTTACCAGATGCATGAAGCCCGACAATTTGTTCTTTGAATTCTTTTGTAAACGTTCTTCTTTTTCTTTTAGTCATCATTGATTCTCCTCCGACATACGTTGAATCAAGTTTATATGACCTTAATGAATCTGTCCAACTAAGTGTAACCTATCCAGAGTAAAATAAAAATGGATAAAGTCACCTGTCGATGACTTTACCCACTAATTTTTGTACGTTTCAACTATTTAGTTATCCAAAATCAATCAGAGAATGTTTTACTCAAATCCACATTCCGCAATATACCCATTTAATATTTCTGCTGCTTTTAAAATTTGTTCCTCATGAATATCAGCATAAACCGTTAAACGGATAACGTGTTCGCCAACTGCTTTTATCCTTAGCCCCCGTTTAAATAAATCCTTCTCAACTTGCACTGCTCTTTTACGACTCTTCGAAAAATCCATGTTGATGATATTCGTTTGAACCGCCCGTTTGTCCACGGTTACGAATTGATTTAATTTTAACGATTCAACGAGTATGCGGGTTTTTCGATGATCTTCCCGTAATCTCTCTTCATAATCTTTTAATGCCTCAATCCCTGCAACTGCAAGAATACCAGATTGCCTCATATTACCTCCGAGAAGCTTGCGAACACCTCTTGCGGTTTTTATAAACTCCAAGTCTCCGCATATGACAGAACCAACAGGTGCACCAAGTCCTTTTGATAAACAAAAGGTCAGCGAATGAACGGGTTTGCATAATTCTTCCAAGGTAACATTTAGCGATATCGCTGCGTTAAAAATTCTTGCACCGTCGACGAATATCGGAATACCTTTCGTATTTGCAAGTACACTGATTCTTTGGATGACATCAACAGGAATACAAGTACCCCCGTAGTAATTGTGTGTGTTTTCTAAACAAATAACTTTGATATCCTCTGAATCTATCTTCTGCTTTATACTATGGACATCAGGGATTCCGTAATCGTCTTCTTCATAGAAAACCGGAACAAAGCCAAACAGCTCTTCCATAAACGGAGCCTTCTCACTGCGGAATAGATGACTTTTGCGGCTTAATAGGACTTGATCTCCTCTATTACAATAAACCATTAAGTTCACGTAATTAGCCATCGTTCCACTATTACAAAATAAAGCAGCTTCTTTTTCAGTAAGTTGGCTGGCCATGGCTTCCAGCTTTCTCACTGTCGGGTCTTCGCCAAAACCGTCAGCATCTGTTCTGCCGTCATCACCGACTTCAGCTTCAACCATGGCCGCGCGCATTTTTTCCGTTGGTTGGGTGAGGGTGTCACTTCTTAGATCAATCATAATAGTCTTGAACAGATGTTTTTGCTATTCGATTATCTAAGTCTTCGTAATCGTAGTATTTAATCGTGTCATAAAGTTCTTTTCGGGATTGCATATCTTGAAGTCGATCTTTCTGTGTTCCCTTATGCATAATATCATTAAATACCCGCTCATAAGCTTTTGCGGCAACCCGTAAAGAAGTGACAGGATAGATCACGATCTCATATCCAAATTCTTCAAACTCTTCTGCTGTATAATAAGGAGTCTTACCAAACTCGGTCATATTCGCAAGTAACGGTGCGTCCACTTTTTCCCTGAAATGTACAAAGTCTTCTGCAGAGGTTAAAGCTTCTGTAAAGATGATATCAGCTCCGGCTTCGACATACTCTTGTGCCCGGAGAATAGCAGAGTCAACACCTTCGACACTTACCGCATCGGTTCTTGCTACGACGACTAAAGTTGGAGCCACCTCTTTTATTGCTTTAATTTTTTGTACCATTTCTTCAGTCGAGACTATCTGTTTCCCGTCTAAATGACCACATTTTTTCGGTAGTTTCTGGTCTTCGATTTGAACGGCAGCAACTCTCTTCTCATACATCTCTAGTGCTGTACGAATCGTATTTAAAACTCCTCCAAATCCGGTATCAATGTCCACTAAAAGAGGAAGGTTCGTCGCACGGATAAGCTCTTCAGCTCTATCAGCAAGTTCATTGGAATTCATAATCCCTAAGTCTGGGAGCCCTTTACTTGCTGTGAAGGCTGCACCTGATAAATATAACGCCTCAAAACCAGCTTGCTTGGCAATAAGGGCTGCCATGCCGTCGTGGGCACCAGGAACTTTTACAATTTTTTCGTCTTGAACGAGTTTCATGAATTGATTGGCTAGTTCTTCTTGGGTCGATTGTTTCTCGATAAACCAACTCACAGAATCATCTCCTATATAACCATCATTTCCATAAAATCATGGACAGGTAGTGTTTTTAAGGTTTCTAGATTAGTAGAAACTTCATAGATCTCTTTCACTTGTTTCTCTGGGAAACGAGTTTCTAAGTTTGCAAGGAACTTTTCTTCCAACTTCGGAATAGCTTCCTCTCTTCTGAAACGGTGACCGAGTGGATATTGTCTCTCTACTTTTTCAGTTGCAGTCCCATCTTTAAAGAATACTTGGACAGCATTGGCGATGGAACGTTTCTCCGGATCGAGGTAATCTTTCGAATACTGTTTATCCTCGACGACGACCATTTTTTCCCGAAGTTCGTCAATGAGCGGATTTGCTGCTGCTTCATCTTCGTAGTGATCAGCAACAATGTCGCCATAAATTAATCCGATCGCTGTAATATATTGTAGACAGTGATCTCGGTCAGCCGGATTATGGAGTGGTCCGGTTTTATCAATGATCCGAATAGCTGATTCATGGGTTGTGATTTCAATCCTTTCGATTTCGTCCAATCTTTCCTTTACTTCTGGATGTAGATTGACGGCACATTCGGCTGCTGTTTGCCCGTGGAATTCAGCCGGATAAGATACTTTGAATAAAATATTTTCCATAACGTAAGACTCGAGTGGACGAGCGAGTGTTAATTCTTTTCCATTAAATAACACATCTTGGAAACCGTATGTTGGCGCAGATAATGCAGTCGCATATCCCATTTCTCCTTTTAGCGCCATGAGTGCAAGTCTTACCCCTCGACTTGTCGCATCACCGGCTGCCCAAGATTTTCTTGATCCCGTATTCGGGAATTGACGATATGTACGGAGGCTTGAATTATCGATCCATGCATTGGAAACCGCATTAATGATTTCTTGTTTTGTTCCTCCGAGCATGCCTGTTACAACTGCGGTAGTCGCGACTTTCACAAACAATACATGGTCGAGACCTACTCGGTTCAAACTATTTTCCAATGCCAAGACACCTTGAATTTCGTGGGCTTTTACCATTGCGACTAAAACATCTTCCATCGTCAACGGGTCTTTCCCTTCAGCGATATTTTTTCGGCTAATATAATCAGCTGCTGCGAGGATTCCACCTAAGTTATCAGAAGGATGTCCCCATTCTTGGGCAAGCCATGTATCGTTATAATCCAACCAGCGGATCATCGTTCCGATATTGAACGCAGCTTGTACAGGATCCAATTCAAATTGTGTACCAGGGACTCGACTACCGTTTGGTACCTTTGTTCCCGGCACAATCGGTCCTAAAAGTTTTGTACATTCTGGATAACGTAAAGCTAAAAATCCACAGCCTAACGTGTCAATCAGGACGTTTTTCGCTGTTTCCATTGCTTCTTTGCTTTCAATCTTTCCATCCACGACGTAATCTGCAATTTCAACGAGTAACTTATCTGTTTGTTGTGTCATACTTACATTCTCCTTTACCAATAATATAATGCTGATAATATTGAAATTACGATAAAGACTAAACTAAATGTAATACCAATCGTGTACTGTTCTCTCTTTGTCAAAATATTTGTTTGAAAGGCGAGATATGTTGTCGTCGTATGAATAGGAAGGACTAACATACTCGCGACGATTAATATAATTAGAAAAGCTAATGGAAATTCTGGGATTTCCAACAAGTCAGCATAAGACATGACAATTGGAAAAATGACGACGAGAGCTGCAGACGGTACGATAAATAAAAACCGTAAGAGAAAAACGATGATACCTATAATGATGAACTTTAATGTCATTCCAATGTCAGTCGGTACAAACATGATTAATGAATTCGCAATTGCCTCAGCTGTCCCGTTTTTCATGAGCATCGCTCCGAGAGAAAAGGAAGCGCCTAACATTAAAAAGCTTTCCCAATCATAAGCTCGTACCATTTTATTCGTAACGAGTCCCATTTTCGGTAAGGCATATAAAGCAATGGCGAGCATCGGTGGCAATATTAGTGGAATTTTATCTTCGTCAGAGACAATCCACACGATAATCATGGCGAAGAAACTGATTAAAGTAATCCAAAATTTTGGAGACAGTTTTTCTTCCTCTTGATTCCACGTATTGATTGCTGCCTTTTTCTTGAAATCATTGTTTGGATATAATGCCTTCAAATAGTAGAAAATGATAAGAACCATGATTATCGAACCGATCCACAAGGGAGGACCGATGATTAAAATCCATTCTAGCCAACTCGGATTTGCGATCCCATAGTCTTTTACCAATTGATGAGCGAGAATAGGAAATCCTCCACCTGTAAAGATCACGATCGTGGCATTTTGGTTCACCATGCCGATTAAATAGATACTGTATTTATGAAAGACACTTTTTCGTTCATAGCCATAGTAATCATTAATACTTGTAATTAGAGGCAGCATAATTTTAAATCGAGCAACTGCCGATGGTAATAAAATCGGCATCGTCAAAACGATAATCGGTAAACTGATGATTAATTGTAAAGGACTGCCTTTACTGAAATTAACGAGCAGTTTTGCAAAAATCCGATCGACATTTACTTTCACCAATGCATTGCTAACAAGAGATAAGATAAAAATAAAATACAACGCAGGTGTTAAGAAACCAACGAAGGCTTCTTCCACTGAATCTGCTATGTTAAATACTAGTAATAAAGCAATGATTAGCAGGCTGCTTGCTGCTGTTGGGATAGGAGTAGCAATCCATAGATAGATTGCAAATAATAAAATGATCAGTGTCCATTGTTGCTCGCTCGTAAAATGAACAGAAACCGACATTCCATAACCAATTGCCGCGACGATGAAAACGACTAAAATGGTAAGTATCAAGTTTCTGTTCACGAAGATGTTCCTTAAAGCTTTAACCAATCTTAACTAACCTTTTTCTTCCGTAATTGTCCGTATAACGGAAATGCAAATGAAAGCAAAGAAAGAATCAATAATGCACAAGAGATTGGATTTGTAATGAAAATCGATAAGTCTCCATTTGAGATCGTTAATGATTGTCTGAATGATTGTTCAAGCATCCCACCGAGAATGAATGCTAGGATAAACGGGGGAGCCGGAAATGAGAACAACCTCATAATAAATCCAATCGCCCCAAATAAGAGCAACATATACAAATCAAATGTATTGAAACTTACGGCATAAACACCAATCATACTAAAGACAACAACAAGTGATATAAGCATTGGACGCGGAATCTTTAAGACTTTCGCGAAATAAGGAATTAAAGGTAAGTTTAAGATAAGTAGGAATACGTTTCCGATATACATACTCGCAATGACTCCCCAGAAAATTTCCGGGCGCTCCGTCATTAACATCGGTCCGGGCTGTACTCCCATAACTAAAAATGCACCTAACATGACTGCTGTTGTTCCAGAACCAGGAATTCCTAAGCTTAGTAACGGAACGAAAGAACCACTTGTTGCAGCGTTATTTGCCGTTTCAGGAGCAGCGAGTCCTTTAACTGAACCTTTTCCGAATTCCTCAGGCTTTTTTGAAATTCTTTTCTCCGTAATATAGGCAATGAATGACGCGATCGTTGCTCCAGCACCTGGCAAAACACCGATAATAAAACCTAAAAGTGATTGCCGGGACATTGGCCCTGACATTTCCTTAAAATCCTGTTTTGAAAGTCGTAAGCTTCCTATATTATGAAAATTTTTCATGGTATTATCTTTACGATTCAAAACTAATGTACAAACTTCTGCTATCGCAAATAAACCAAGGGCAATAACTAAAAAATCAATCCCATCAAGTAAGTTGATGCTGCCAAATGTAAATCTTTGTGTTCCTGTTTGCGCATCAATTCCAATCGTTACAACCATGAAGCCAGCAACGGCAGAAATTAATGCTTTAATTGTCGACCCTTCAGACAAGCTGGCAATCGCCGTAAATCCTAAAACCATTAATGCAAAGTAAGCAGGAGGGCCGAAGGATATCGCTACACTGGATAGAGCAGGAGCTAATAGCATAAGTAAAACAACACTGACCGTTCCTCCGACGAAAGAAGCGATAGCCACAATGGCAAGTGCTTTCCCAGCTTTCCCTTGCTGTGCCATCGGATAACCATCAAATGCAGTTGCAACCGTACCTGAAACACCAGGTGCATTTAATAGAATAGAAGAGGTCGAACCTCCAAAAATTGCACCATAGTACACCCCTGCCATCATAATTAGCGCAACACTCGGTTCCATTCCAAAGGTCATCGGAATCATAATCGCAATTGCACTTATCGGACCTAATCCAGGTAACATTCCAATAATTGTTCCTACAAAAACCCCTATTAAGACAAAAAGAATTGCTTCAAAACTAAACGCCGTCTGAAAACCTGTGATAATCCCTTCTAGTGATCCCATTTATTCCTCTCCTTAAAAAGGCAAGATCCCGCTCGGTAAATTCATTTTCAGAAGTTCTGTAAACATCAAATATAAACTGACTGGAAGTAGGATAGATACAAGTGCATTCGCTATGTGATTCTTGTAACCGAGAAACCAAGAACAAAAATAGATAAATAAAGCGGTTACTAAAACAAAGCCTAAAATTTCTAAGAACATAATATACAATAGGATAAATCCACCTACTCCAAACAACATGCCGATTTCTTTTTTCGGTATGTTTCGTTTTGCCTTTTGTTCATCTGTCTCATCGTTTTTTGTAAAGAACAAAAGGACAGCAAGGAAAATCAATAAATAGCCTAGTACTTTTGGTATTAGGTCTGCGTCAACAATTACATAAGGGAAAGATGGCATCTTATAGGCAAAGATTAAATAAAAGATGGCAATAAGTAATAGCACTAGACTTACTCTCTGATTGACTGTTTTTAACATATACTCACTCCCTTGATTGCTCATTAATATGTAAAGCATGAAGTCGATGAATGAACATCGACTTCATTGCCAAAGTTAATTGCCCAGACCTAATTCATCCATTAACTCAGCGAGAACTTCTTTTTGTTCGTCTAAGAACTTACTATACTCTTCGCTGTTCATGTAGAATTCATCCCAGCCAAATTGACTACGAATTTCAGCAAAGGCATCTGAGTCACTTAACTCTTTGAACTTAGTTTCATAATATGCTACAGCTTCTGGTGGCATGTTTGGAGGTCCAAAGAAACCTCTCCAGTTTACAAACGTTTCGTCGATTCCTTGTTCTTTAACCGTTGGGAAGTCCTCTAGAACTTCGCCTTCTAATCTTTCTTCAGAGGTGATACCAAGAACTTTAATGTTTCCAGCTCTTACTTGTTCAACGGTTTCAGCTACCCCTGTAGAGTATACGTCAACACTACCGTTAAGTAATTGAGTCATACCTCCACCATCTTGAGCGGACACGTAACGGATCTTTGTAATATCGACACCTGCAGCTTTAGCAATTTGCACAAACTGCATATGGTCCATACTTCCTGGAGATGAGGCACCGACTACTGTGATACTTTCTGGATCTTCTTTCATATCCTCAAACAGTTCAGTAATACTATCCCATTTTGCATCTGCTCTTACTGCAAAGGCAGCGTAATCAGCAATGATATTTGCAAGCGGTGTGAAGTCCTCATGTCCATATTCTGATTGTCCGTTTAATGGGACGAAAATAATTGGTGGGGAAGATACGAATATCTTATATGGATTCCCTTCAAAACCAGCTACATGGGCCCATGCTTCTGCTCCACCGCCACCTTCCATGTTGACGACACCAATCGGTTGATCGATAATTCCTTCTTCAGAGAAGACTTGGGCAGCCATCCTGGCCGTTGTATCCCAACCGCCACCAGCCCCGGCAGGAGCAATAAATTCAATTGCTTCTTCAGGTTCCCAATCGGATGCAGTTTCTGAACTCTCTGATTCAGTAGCATCTGAACTTTCTGTTTCTGTAGCTTCAGCATCTGCTTCTACTGCTTCGTCGTCTGCACCATTATCCCCACAAGCAGCTAGGATGAGTGCAAGTAGAACAACTAGTGCTAATAGATACTTTTTCATCTGTTTGACCTCCCATTATTTATTTTTTATTAAGTATCAGATAATTCTTTCAATTCAATTTAATACAACCAATCAAAAATGTAAACGTTTCCAATTTAAAAAACAATTAGTTTATTAATTTCATTTTGTTCATATTGTTCACGAGAAAAAAGGTGAGACCGATTAAGTCTCACCTACATGAACTTTGAAATATATTCTTTCAGGTCTGCCAATCGTTCCATATTGCAAGTCGGCAGTAACTTCTCCTTCTGAAATCAGAAATTCCAAATACCTTCGTGCTGTTGTTCTAGAGGCACCGATTTTTTCACCTAATTTTTCTGCTGTAATTCCTTCTGTCGTATCTTCCATGATTTCTTTTACTTTTTCTAATGTTAATGGATCGATCCCTTTTGGCGTATCCTTGATGTTTCTAGAATTTTTGTCATCGCTAGTGTCAAAACCGAAATAGCTGTCAAGGAATTTCTGTTCAACGACATGTTTCTTTTTTAATGTTCTTACAAAATCAATGTATCTTTCAATCGTCTCTAAAAGTCTCTCTTTAATGACAGGTTTAATCATGTAATCGAATATGCCGCTACGGAGCAATCGTTCTACGATATGGGTTTCAGAAGCTGCTGAAATAATGACAAAATCAATGTTTTTCTTCAATTTCCTCAGTTTTTTCAATAGGTTTTCTCCAGAAATGTCAGGTAAATATAAATCGAGTAATACAAGGTCCACATCATGTTGTTTAGCAATTTCTAAGGCTTCTTTTCCGGTCAAAGCTTTACTGATTACAGTAATGCCATCCAGTTCTTCAAGAAATTTTTCATGGATTTCTGCGATACGATAATCATCTTCAACGATTAATACTTTTATCAAAATGGTCACCGTCCTTTATACTGAGATTGCTGTTCTTTTTGGGATGAATACGGAAAAATTAACGCCACCTGTGGATTGATTTTTTACGATAATGTCGCCTTGTAATTCTCGTAATGTTTCGTTTATAATCGCAAGACCGTAACCCCTGCCTTCTTTTTCTTTCGTTGAAAAACCTCTTTTGAAAATATCTTTCATCATATGTTCAGGAATACAGTCACCGTTATTAGAAACTTCAATGACGAGATCATTCCCTAAGTCTGTCGCAGAAAAGATAACGGTTCCATTTTTCAAGCCTTGTACTGCTTCGATTGCATTATCGATTAAGTTGCCGATAATCGACACTAACTGTTCCGGCTTAATATGTTCTGGAACTTTATCTAAATAACAATCTTCATCGATGGTCAACGTGATTTTATTTTCTGAAGCAAGTCCAAGTTTTCCTAAGAGAATGGCTTGAATCGTAGGGTCTTTAATTTGCTCAAATAAGATTTTATTTTGATTTTTTGTTATCTCTGATTCTTTTTGAATGATTTCTATTGCTTCTGTGTAGTTTCCTAACTGTAATAAGCCTGATATGACATATAATTTATTTGTATATTCATGGGTTTGGGCACGTAAGTCTTCCGAATACTTCCTCACCTCCGATAACGTATTGACGAGTTCCTTCAGTTCGGTTTTGTCACGAAAACTTACAACAAATCCTGCAACTTCATCTGCTTCTTTAATGATTGTCGTATTTACGATAACGACTCGGTTATTCACGATAATTTCTTTGTTTTTGTAATTTTTCATATCTATAAAAATACTTTTACTATCAATCTCTGGAAATATTTGTTCCACCGTTAAATCCTTTTCAGAATCTATACCTGTCAGTTTCTTTGCGGAGTTGTTAATCAACGTCAATTTGCCATCACCGTCGAATGCAATAATCCCTTCACGTATCGAGGATAAGATGGCATCCCTTTCTCTAAACATATTAGAGATCTCATAAGGCTCAAATCCCATCGTATCTTTCCTTATATTTCTAGTAAGAAAAATACCTCCTATGACCCCGAACATCAGGACCCCTAATGAGACCAAACTAATTTTTAACAATCGGTTATAGATGATTGTTTTAATATCGTCTAACATAAATCCGACAGAAACAATCCCGATGATTTCGTTATCGATACCAAAAATCGGAGCTTTTCCTCTTAGAGAGGGGCCAAGACTACCCGTTGCCTCTGAAATGTATGATTTACCTTCGATCAAAGCTAAATCATTATCTCCGCCTACCATTTTTTGACCAATTTTTTTAGGATCTGAATGGGAGTACCGAATACTATCTTTATTTCCTACGACAACAAATTCTGCGCCAATTTGCCTTCTTATTTCTTCGGCTTTCGGCTGGATGATGATGTGAGGTTCATCGGTATAAAATGCGTTAATGATCGTCGGTAAACGGGATACAATGTTTGCCGTTTCCAATGCTCTTTGTCCGATTTCTTCCTTTGTATCTTTATATTCAAAGTAGGAAAATATCCCGCCTAACATGACGGTAATCGATACGACTAAAAGAATCACCAATAGAAGAATCTTTGATTGTAAAGAAAGCCTAGCCTTCATGATCAACCCTCCGCAAACGTACTGGTGGAAATTTCTGATAATACTTATTATATTAACATATTTTTTAATAAAAAGAATTGGGGTAACTAAATTGGTCTGAGTCAACCATTTGTGGGCAACTTTTTGTGAACCCCAATAATTGTAAGCGGATTCACTCTTGCTGGGTACTCCTTTGAAGTGCTATTAATCTCTTTTTAAAAGCCTCTCAATCCTTTGAGCGC
>NZ_WKJG01000053.1 GCF_027853235.1 Aliibacillus thermotolerans | reverse complement strand
TCAAGTATTATACTTACTTCTAACAAGGCTCCTAAAGAATGGGGTGAGTTATTAGGCGATCCAGCAATTACTACCGCTATATTAGATAGGATTATGCACAGAGCGGAAATTATCCATTTAAATGGAGGCAGTTATCGCATGAAACATAGAACTTCTATCTTTGGAGCAAAAACTGCTTCAAATTAATTATCGAAAACTGTATCTTTTTACTTGACGGTTACAGATGCAAAAACATTTGAATCGAATAAATTATGGTAATCGCGATATTTCGGGTGGAATTGATACATTTTGGCTTGACAGCAGCTTGCGAATATCTGCCCAGGAACAAATGGCATTCATGGAACGTCTTGTGAGAGAAAAATTACCGTTTCATAAACAGACGATGAAAACAGTCAAGAGAATGATGATCGATGATGAACAAGATTCTTATACGATTCATGGTAAAACAGGTACTAGATTATCTGATATGGGGCTTGGCTGGTATGTCGGGTTTGTGGAGACGAAGAAAGACATTTGGGTATTTTCTACAAATGTAGACAGCAGCGGTTCTGTCGCGAAAGATATAACGCTAAAAAGCTTAAAAAAATTGCGTATTATACCTAAGAATAAAAAGCGTTCTATGTGAGGGATTGTCCAAACTTCATTATCTAAAAGAAGATTCTCTTTTATACCTTTTCATTTTGTGAAAATTACAAATGAAGGGGTTCATTTTTTCCTATAACGGTATCTTGAAAGAGGAAACGCCACTATATTTGTCGAAAATAATTAAAAATGGAGTAATAGTCAATAGCAAACAACGTGCTCATAAATCCTCATAGACAGGGAGGAACGATGATGGAAATCATTGTGATGGGAATCATGTTTTATATTGTGTTGTTCTTTGCCCTGATTGTATTCATAAAAAACCGGGTGGCTCCTAATCAGAAAAAAATTCAAGAATTAGAGACTCGCATTGTCAAATTAGAAAAAGAAAATGAAGAATTTAAGAATAAATGATCATTCTCCAAAATGAAACTCCATTCATATGAAAGTGTTGTGTAGAGAGTGAAAAGATGGAAGGGAATATTTATGCCGTTATTTTTAATGATCTTGGTGTCATCTGCTTGTCATTCATCCACGTGGAATTTTATTGAAATTGAAAATGTACCTAATGTGGTGTAAGAAAAAAATTGATTCTGATTTACATCTACATTTGATCTTTGATGATGAAAAAGGCTCTTATATTATTTTTCAATCCAGTGGCAACATAAAAGAGGAAGTAGTAATAAGGGGGATGCCGTAACGATCATGTTTGATGTGCATCAATCACAAAAAGATGCTGCACAGCAACAACATGTATATTATTTAACAGCAGATTCAGAATACAACGCGATTGAGGTACTGGTGAATGGCGAATCAATTCCTTTTGAGCGTAGGGAAGAGGTTTCAATCTTGAAATTAAAAATAAAAAAAACGCTACTTTGGCAGGTGAAAAGTAGCGTTTTTACTATATATCGTTTCAGCAATCAGGCTCTTGTTTTTTAATTACGAATGAGATAATCGAACGCTCCGAGTGCTGCTGTTGCTCCTGATCCCATCGAGATAACAATCTGGTTGTACGCGCTGTCTGTACAGTCTCCTGCAGCAAACACACCAGGGATGGATGTAGCACCCTGTTTATCTACAATGATTTCACCGAATTTGTTTCGTTCGAGCGTTCCTTCTAACCACTCTGTATTTGGAACGAGACCAATTTGGACAAAGACACCTTCTAATTCAATATGGTGCTCTTCGCCTGTTTCACGATCTGTATAAGTAAGACCGTTCACATTGTCTGTTCCTGTAATTTCTTTAGTAGCAGCATTCGTAAGGACCGTTACATTTGGTAAGCTATACAAACGCTCTTGTAGCACTTGATCAGCTTTTAATTCAGATGCAAACTCAAGAACAGTCACGTGTTTTGCGATGCCTGCAAGGTCAATCGCAGCTTCAACACCAGAGTTACCGCCACCAATGACTGCAACGTCTTTTCCTTCATATAATGGACCATCACAGTGAGGACAATAGGCGACTCCTTTGTTTTTAAATTCCTCTTCACCAGGAACGTTCACATTCCGCCAGCGAGCACCAGTAGAAATAATGACAGATTTACTTTTTAAAACTGCTCCGTTTTCAAGCTCCACTTCTATGAGATCTTTCTTTTCCAAACGTTTGGCACGTTGTAAATCCATCACATCAATATCATATTCTTTTACGTGCTCTTCTAGCGCTTGTGCAAGTTTTGGTCCTTGGGTTTCTTTGACACTAATGAAGTTTTCAATGCTTAATGTGTCAAGTATTTGACCACCAAAACGTTCTGCTACAATACCAGTGCGGATTCCTTTTCGTGCTGCATAAATGGCTGCACTTGCACCAGCAGGTCCACCGCCAATGACAAGGACATCAAATGGGTCTTTCTCCTCGAATTCTTCTACGCTTGTGCCTTCTCCTAATTTCGCAAGAATTTCTTGGATAGAAATACGACCGCCATTCCAAAACTTACCATTTAAGAAGACAGCTGGTACAGCTCTTACGTTTCTTTCTTCTGCTTCTTCTTTGTTCGTAGCACCATCAATCATTGTGTGAGTAATATTAGGGTTCAAGACGCTCATGATGTTCAGTGCCTGAACTACTTCTGGACAGTTATGACAGCTTAAGCTGACAAACGTTTCAAAATGATATTCTTCGTCAATACTTTTGATTTGATCAATAACACTTTGATCTACTTTTGGTGCTCTTCCACTTACTTGCAGTAACGCTAAAATAAGGGAAGTAAATTCCTCGCCTAGAGGAAGACCGGCAAACACAATGCCGGTGTCTTCCCCTACGCGATTGACACTAAAGCTAGGAGTGCGCTCTAATTTGGTTTCCTCCACTGTGATTTTGGACGACATAGAAGCTATTTCATTCACGAGTTCTAGCATATTGTTTGATACGTCGTCCGAACCCACACTCACTTTAAGAACAATATCATTCTCGAGTAGCTCCAAGTATTGGTTTAATTGTGCTTTTATCTCTTTATCAAGCATTCAGTTTACACACTCCTTAGATTTTACCTACAAGGTCAATGCTTGGCTTCAGTGTTTCTTCTCCTTCTTTCCATTTAGCTGGGCAAACTTCGCCCGGATTGTTGTATACATATTGTGCTGCTTTGAGCTTATCAATAAGGGCACTTGCGTCACGGCCGATACCTTCTGCATGAATTTCAGCTACTTGGATTTCGCCGTCTGGATCAATAATGAATGTTCCACGATCCGCAAGACCTTGTCCTTCACGCAATACTTCAAAGTTTGTAGCAAGTGTTAAAGAAGGGTCTCCGATCATTGTGTAAGTAACTTTTCCGATTGCCGGAGAAGTTTCATGCCATGCTTTATGAGTAAAGTGAGTATCTGTAGAGCAAGAGTACACTTCTGCACCCATTTCTTTTAATGTCGCATATTGTTCTTGAAGATCTTCAAGTTCTGTTGGACATACGAAAGTGAAGTCTGCTGGATAGAAGCAAAGGATTGTCCATTGCCCTTTAAAGTCTTTGTCTGTTACCTCTACAAATTCACCATTTTTGAAAGCTTGCGCTGTGAAAGGTTTTACTTTAGTTCCAATTACTGACATTGTGTAATTCCTCCTATAAATATTTTAATTATTGAAAGTGAAATTCATTCACATTCAATAATAATTCTAATTACATAATTATTATCATACGAAAATCGTTATATTGTCAAGAGGTATATCACATTTTTTAAGGAGAAATATAAAGTTCTATAATTCAGAATATTATGACATAATTTTATTATTGAGAAATGTGGTTGGTAACTGATAATAAAATGTGATCAGCTCCGTACAAGTGTAATATGTCCCCGTAAGTCGTTCATTATTCCTGAAAAAAATGGTTCCTCTCCAATGTGAGGAAAGGAACCTTTATTGCTTCATGATCGTTTTGTTTCCTTATTTATTATTACAAGCTGCTCATGAAATTCACGGTCGATTTCTTCATTGGGGTGATATGTGATTTTACTTGCGATGACGCCTACGAGCAAGCAAAGAAGGAATCCGGGAACGATTTCATACAGATAATTAGAAAGCTCCGTACTCCCCCATACAAACACAGTGACCGCTCCAACAATCATCCCCCATAGCGCTCCAGCACCAGTGAATTTTTTCCAATATAGCGCTAATAAAATAACCGGACCGAACGCTGCCCCAAATCCTGCCCAAGCGAAGGAGACTAGACCGAGAATGGTATCATTTTGTTGCCATGCAAAAACCATCGCGATCAGAGAGACTGCCAAAACGGCACCCCGACTGACATTCACCAGTTGTTTTTGGGTCGCATCCGTTCGAAAAACCGCTTTATAAATATCTTCTACTAATGCAGATGATGTCACGAGTAGCTGGGATGAGACGGTACTCATAATGGCTGCCAGTACCGCAGCAAGCATAAATCCTGCAATCAGAGGATGGAAGAAAATTTGACCTAACGCAATAAAGACTGCTTCTGGGTCTGTTAAAGTAAGGTCCGGATTTTGAGTGAAATAAGCAACTCCAACTAAAGCAGTGGACGCCGCACCGGTTAAAGAAAGGAACATCCAGCCAATGCCAATTCTTCTTGCTTGTTTTGTTTCTTTGACTGAGTTAATGGCCATAAAACGAATAATGATATGAGGTTGACCGAAGTAACCGAGTCCCCATGCTAGAGAAGAAATAATCCCTGCTGTGGTGGCTGAGGCAAAGAAACTAAGTAATGTTGCGTCTGCTTCTCCAATGATACTGATTGTTTCCTCGATCCCGCCAGTTGCAAATACTCCGATGATCGGAACGAGAATAAGTGCTAAAAACATCATCGTACCTTGTACAACGTCTGTAAAACTTACGGCAAGAAAACCACCAATGAACGTATACGTAATCGTAACTAACGCGACGATAATGAGACCGGTGTGGTAGCTAAAACCGAAAGAACTTTGAAAGAATATACCTCCCGCTACCATCCCGGAAGATACATAAAATGTAAAATAAACTAAAATAATAATACCTGAGACAATCCTTAATATTTTGGAATTGTTTTTAAAACGGTTGTCTAGAAAACTCGGGATGGTAATGGAGTTATTCGCCACTGCCGTATATGCCCGAAGCCTTGGTGCCACAAAGATCCAGTTGAGCCATGCGCCAATCAGTAGCCCGATTGCAATCCATGCTTCCACTAATCCCGCAACATAAATGGCTCCCGGAAGCCCCATTAATAACCATTGAGACATATCTGAAGCACCGGCACTAAGGGCGGAAGTGACTGCATTTAGTTTCCGTCCCCCGAGCATGTAATCATCAAGATTGGTTGTTTTCTGATACCCATAAAATCCAATCCCGATCATACCAATTAAATAAATGACAATAGCTATCAGTTGGAATACCGCATCCATTTTCTTTCCCCCTATATGTGTGTCCTTGTTGTGTATAACATATTATTTTCACAGTTTCCAGTGATGTTTGGGTATTCCAATGAATTGGTTGTGGCATCGCACCATAACAAAAGTGAAACGTCAAACACGACGAAAATATTTCTCTTGTGTGAAGATAAATTTGTTATTTTCTCTTTAAGAAAGCGACAGGTTCAAGCACAGGTCTGGCTACTTTCTTCACCGTATTAGATGAAAGAATAAACGCAAAGATGATGGAGCCGAGAATAAGTAAAAATGTCTCAAACACGGTATCTATTCCTTCATAAAAGTTCGTTTCTCTCAAATAACGGAAAATAAATCCGTGTAACAGATAGACGTACAATGTGTTTTTCGCAAAATGAGAAAAAGTTGTTTTATCTTTTGGAATAAGGGTTAAAAATGCAATGGACATTGCGATGGACATGACATAAGCGCCAATCCGCCATATTCCTGCACTCCACCCATTTAATCCTAATGCAGTGTAAGACGTATTTCCATATAATAGTTCGTACGGAATATTAAAAGCAAAAAAATATGTAACCAAAGTGGTGATAACAAGAAATAGAACGGCGGTGAACTTCATCCCTTTATGATAAAGAAACTGGAAGTGTTCGCGTTTTACATAATAACCTGCTAAAAAGAAAGGAAAGAAAACGAGCGTTCTTGATAAACTAAAACACGATCCAACCTCGATATATCCTGATAATATCCCGATGGCGATGGCGATAATTATGAAATACGGACTGAATTTGAATAGATGAATAAGATAATAATAAGTAAATAGTGTAAGCAAAAACCACAAGGACCAGTGAGGATGAAATAAGGAAAACTCTAATTCCCATCCGTACACATCGTAATAAAAAAAGGAATAAATAATTTGCATGACTAAATAAGGAATGAGTAATTTTTGAATAGGTTTCATCAACTCACGTTTTGCCACTGCTTTTTTCGCAAAGTAACCGGAGATAAATAAAAACAGGGGCATATGAAAAGAAAAAAGTAAAAGATATAACGTTCGATTCAAATCACTCGTTCCAATGAGCGGGGTAATGGCATGACTAATAACAACAAGCACAATCAGTATAAATTTCGCATTATCGAAAAAATAGTCTCTTTCTTGTTTTGAAACGTTTGGCATCAGACTCACACAATCACCTACTTCATGTTACATTTCTCTATATAAGTGTAGGCAATAAAAAAGAAATTAGCCAAGAATGAAATTGTGTAAAATAATGGGTACAAAGAGTGTGATAAGATTCTAATAGGGGTGGAAAAAAGACGCCGAACACTTAGGAGCCGAACACTTAGGAGCTGAATGATTGCCCAGTCGCAGTAGATTGGGAGAATTGTACATTTGAGTTGTCTCTATGTTTTTATTGAAACAAACAGGTAATGAGACTGATTTTCTCTTGACGTAGGGAAAAAAGGGTCCCATGACCATTTCATATGACCTCTTTTTTCGGATATTACTTCCGGAGTCGTCCTATGACACATCAATTGGAATTTAATGGATGATTTCGAGCGTTTACATCGCTCATGAGACCGTTTTTGTTACATCAAAGAGGAAAAGGGGTCGCATGAAAGCTATAAATGGTAAAAAATAGGGTGAAGTTAGTCAATGTACTCAGTCATGGATCTATTTTTCGAATGAGACGTAATAAAAGTGTCGTATGACAGATTCATGGAACCTGTTTTTTCGGGTGCTTCTTGTGAAACTATCGTAGGGACAATGAGGGAAGGGTAAGTGACAGAATGGAAAAGGAGCCATCCAATCAGCTTGTTAGATGATTGGTTAGCTCCTTTCTAATAGGTTAGGACGGATTCACTTGCTTTCTTTTTTCGTAGAAATCATGGAGATAATTTTCTTCATATACTTTCGCCATGTCCATCAAGAATGATTCGTGTAATTTTTTCCCGACAAACTGAACACCGATTGGCAGATTATTGTTTGAAAGTCCGACTGGAAGCGATACGGCAGGGTGTCCCGTTAAGGTGAACTACTCGCCACTTAGCTAACGCTTGAAGTGGGAGCTTCTCAACTCCTCGACGAAAGCACTCTTTCGTCTCCTTGAGCGTTACTTCGGGCAGTCCCTGCCCTAGATGTCCGACGTTTCGGAGTTCTTTTCGTACCTTGGATATTTTACGCATGGAAGGAACAGCTTGGTTTTCGCATTTTCTTTCTCCATGCAACCCTATATATCCAGTTATCAAAGAACGTCATAGGTTGATTTTATCACAATGTCGGACAATTGAACAGGCAAAGCCTGTCCTTGTCCGAAGCCAATTCATCTCCCACTTTCACTGGTGCTAAAAGCACCTTCACGTTTAGAAGTGAGAGACTTCTTGGCTGTAAAGTTAAAAATAGGTTCTTCTTTGTTATCAATAGTGACAGTTTCTTCGCCGATTTGTTTTGGAAGGGCTGGTAAGGTTGGTGCCACAAAGACATCAATGTTTTCCATTACTTGGTCGAATGCGTTCGAAATGTCTTTTTGCCACTGAACCGCTTCTATGTAGTCTACCGCATGGATGCCGGTACTGGATTCTAGTACGTGGCGAACGTCCTCTCCATATGCGTCTAATGAATGAGTCGCCATTCTTTCTTTATGAGTATATCCCGCTTCACTCGTAGCTAACGTGAATGTTAATCCTAACGATTTATCAGTATGAGGTACTTCTACCTCTACTAATACAGCACCGAGCGCTTCTAATTGTTGCAATGTGTTATGATAAGCACGAAGAACTTCCTCTTCTATTCGTTCTGTGAAGTAATTGGTTGGTACACCTACGCGAATGCCTTTCAAATCTTGAAGAGGATACTTGTTTTCTTTTGCTGGTTGTCGTAGTAATACGTTCATCATGATGATTAAATCGTCTACATTGCGAGTAATTGGGCCTGTTTGGTCTAAATTCCACGAAATTGGTGTGACGCCTTCCGCACTGAGCAATCCTTTTGTCGGTTTGAGCCCGACTAAACCGCAGCAAGAAGCAGGGATACGTACGGAACCACCTGTATCTGTTCCTAATGAAGCCGCACTGCTATTTGCTAATACAGATACCGCTGAACCTCCACTTGAACCTCCTGGAATCAAGTCTGGATTCCACGGGTTGCGAGCGGGACCATAAAATGGATTATTATTTGTAATTCCAAAAGCAAATTCATGCATATTCGTTTTCCCGATCATAATAGCCCCTTCTTGTCCTAATGTTTCTACAAGGGCAGCATGCTTTTTCGGGACGAAATCTTTATCTACTTTAGAGCCACTGGTACTGCTTGAAGTATGATTGGTTATGGACGGATTGGACGATATCCTGCATTTTGTGCTTCTTGTTCCGTACAAAACATTTCTTCAGCAATTGTTTGTTCGTAATGAGGAGATGACGGCGTATGGTAAATCCAATCTCCCCTAGAGCTTCGATTTCCTTTAATCGTCGGTTCGTCACAACTTATCTCTTGATAAACTTCGGGATGAAATCCATTGGATGTTACGTAGCCATCTTGTTCCCATATGCCAACTTTTCGTCGTTTTGCTTCTTTTTCTACTCGACGGAGCATATCAACGTAGCGGGTATTTGGTTCATACACGTATGCCACTCGAGCGAGTCCTTCCGCAATTAATAATTCATTCAGCATTTTTTCTTCTACCCATACATAAGCAAGAAAGCGATCATATTTGTCGCGAATCGTCGTATCAATTTCTATGTATATCTCATCTGCTTTATCAATCTCATTTTTTACAAATTCACTTGCTTCCTTACCAAATGGCTCTTCAGGTTTGGAAGGATGTACGGTCTCTGGTGTGTCAATTAATAGGAGGCGAATCGTTTCTTCTTGTCCATTCACTATTCCTTTTAAAGTATCTCCATCTATCACTTCTGTCACTTGTAAAGGAAGCACTTCTCCCGGTTCGAAGGCAGAAGAGGTACAACCGGCAAGCAATACAAAGAAAATCAATGAGATGATCACGCTTAGAATGTGATTCTTTTGTCTTTTCATCATGTACACTCCTAGAATACGAAAATCAGCGATGATATAAGATAAACATACAAAAAAATGGTATGATACATATACGTAATGAAAGGCTTTGCTCGGTGTAGAAAGGGTGAAATTCATGGCGATTCAATACACAGATCAACACATAACGGTATTTCAAAGTTCTTTACACCAAACGACGTCTACGGTTGTTCATACGGATGATGTTATTTTCATCGTGGATCCAGCATGGTTGCCGGAGGAAGTGGAAGCC
This sequence comes from Aliibacillus thermotolerans, assembly GCF_027853235.1. Classification (GTDB taxonomy): domain Bacteria; phylum Bacillota; class Bacilli; order Bacillales; family Marinococcaceae; genus Aliibacillus; species Aliibacillus thermotolerans. Next base: position 2,604 of record NZ_WKJG01000053.1, on the reverse strand, counting down.
ATTCAGTCGTTTGTGAAAGAAGTGGATAAGGGACAGAAAAAATATTTGTTTTTTACCCACTCGGATTTTGACCATATATTAGCATACCATGCTTTTCCGGAAGCAGTCACCATCGCCTCTCGTGGCTTTGTCTCTCGTTCCAAAGAGCATCGAGAAGAAACAGTGAAAGAAATTCAAGAATTTGATGATTATTATTACATCGAACGTCCGTATGTGATTGAGTATCCTAAAATTGAAATTATTATTGATTTTGACGGGCAAACGATTCACGTCGGAGAGACGAGCTTTTCTTTTTATTTGGCACCCGGACATACTGCCGACGGTGCTTTTGTGACAGTAAATGAGCTCGGTGCTTTGATTGTGGGAGATTATTTAAGTGATATTGAGTTTCCGTTTATTTATTACCACAGTGAAGCGTATGAAAAGACGTTAAATAAATTTGAAAGTGTCATAGAAGAAAAGGAAATTCACCTACTCGTACCGGGTCACGGAACGGTTACAACGGAGAGAAAAGAAATGACAGACCGGATTGATGACTCCCGTTGGTACATTGAAACGTTAAGAAACGATTTAAATGACGTTTTAAGCGATGAATATAGTGTTTTAGAAGCGTTTGTGGACAGTTTCCAATTTCCAACGTTTTTAATGAAAATGCATGAGAAAAACGTGGAGCAAATCCAAAAAGAAGCAAATGAAAGACCGCATCAGTAGAAAGGAACATCATCTATGAAAAGACATTGGTTGTCATGGGTAATGACTGTATTGATTCTATTAGTAACTGCATGCAATGTGGAGAAGGAAGAAATTGAACCAGTCTTTCAAGAAGAAAAACCTCCTGTGAAAGATGAGGTTTCAGAAGAAGAACAAACAGCTCACCTAGAAGCAGATGAAGATGGTGTCTTAAAAAATCCAAGCGACATTGAAGTTCTCGTGAACCGAGAATACCGTCTCCCGGCAGATTACGAGCCAGAAGATTTAGTCGTTCCGGATGTTGCTTTTCCATATGAAGAAGATGTCCCAAAAAAACAGTTACGAAAACCTGCTGCGGAAGCATTGGAGGCATTGTTTCGAGAAGCAAATGAAGAAGGATTAACCTTGTTTGCTGTTTCCGGTTATCGCTCTTATACGCGACAAGAGACGATTTTTGCCGCAAACGTATCAAAAGATGGAGAAGAAGCAGCGAATCAATATAGTGCAAGACCGGGAGAAAGTGAACATCAGACAGGACTTGCGATGGATGTGAGTTCTCCTTCCAACAATTATGAATTAACGATTGAATTTGGTAAGACAGCAGAAGGGGAATGGTTAAAAGATCACGCCCACCATCATGGCTTTATCATTCGGTATCCAGAAGACAAAACGGACATTACCGGTTACCAATATGAACCGTGGCATCTCCGTTATGTTGGAGAAGAATTAGCCACTCATTTATATGAAACAGAGAAAACGCTAGAAGAATATTATGGTGCAATTCCAAAAGATTGAAAATAAACGGTAAATGGAGGGACCATTTTTCTTGATGAAATTGGCGAAATTCCCCTTGAATTGCAGGTGAAATTATTAAGAGTGTTGCAAGAGTTTGAAGTAATGAGAATAGGGAGCGCCATGGCAAAAAAAATTGACGTAAGAGTAATCGCAGCGACCAATAAAAATTTGGAGAGAATGGTCGAAGAAGGAACGTTTCGAGAAGACCTTTATTATCGCCTGAATATTATTCCTATTCATATCCCTCCTTTGCGGGAAAGAACCGCTGATATTGCGCCTTTAGCGTATTATTTTTTAAACAAAATCAATGAAAAATATGATTTAAATAAACGATTTCTACCGGAAGTCATCTCTTTTATGCAGCAATATGAATGGCCTGGAAATATTAGAGAAATGGAGAATGTGATTGAACGAGTGGCGGTAACGACTGATCACGATGAAATAGATATACACGATTTACCTAGAAGTATGATAGAAAAAACGATGCAAGATGATGAGAAACGAGACAAAACAGAAACAATCGTTCAAAATAAATTAAAAGACCTTGTAAGAGAACTTGAAACGAAGGTCATTTCTGAGAGAATCGATAAATATGGTACAACGAGAAAGGCAGCAGCTTCTTTAGGAATTAGTCAATCTGCTCTTGTTAAAAAAATGAAGAAATTAAATATAAAGAAGAATATTTAATCCTAAATTATTCATAAAAAACCTTTAATGCCCAAATAATGCTTATCTATCAAGGTATTGAGCTAAATGGTCCATGCATCAAATAAATGAAAAAAGAATCCATTTCTGATATGGTTAAAGCAACTACGAAATAACCACAGAAAGGATTCTTATAATAGCTACTTTACCGCAACTAACACTAGATTTCAATCGTCGAATTAAATTATCAACTGATGGAGGCTCTCTTTCTTCTGATACAGGTGAATTCGTTTTTCGAGAGTTTGATGAAAAAATCGGATTCTCTGAGACTCTTGTTCAACACCTGTATTTGAATGACGAGAGAAAATACTATCTTCATTCGAATGAAAATCTCTTTCGTCAAAAGATTTATCAACTCATCGCTGGTTATGCTGAGGATGATGCGGCCGATCAATTGACGAATGATCCTGTTTT
>NZ_WKJG01000052.1 GCF_027853235.1 Aliibacillus thermotolerans | reverse complement strand
AAAATGTCGGACAATTGAACAGGCAAAGCCTGTCCTTGTCCGAAGCCAATTCATCTCCCACTTTCACTGGTGCTAAAAGCACCTTCACGTTTAGAAGTGAGAGACTTCTTGGCTGTAAAGTTAAAAATGAACTGCTCGTTAATCCTCCAATGACATTTCATTTATATATCCTTCTCTTGTGGAAAATTCCTTTCAACATCAGCTTGTTTGTTTACTCCCTCTTCGGCAAACTCTCTCCGTTTTTCACTTATTAAACATCATTCTTCTTTTCGATAAAGCTTATTCACAGCCATTCAATTCCTTCTGTTTGTTATCACATGATGTAACAGGTGATGACCGTAATTTTTTTCAAAAAAAATCCACATTCGACACATGACGGTCAAACATGGATTTGTTTCGATTAAAAAGCAACCTGCTTTAATCCGTTGTTCATTAAAGCTCCAATGGCTCCACTGAACTCACCATTTTCAAGGAAAAAAGGTTTCTTCCCACGGAGTTCGGTATATGTTCGAATAATTTCTTTTAATGTTTCATTGCCATCAAAGGTAGAACCAATATAGACAATGGCTTCCGTATTTAAACGCTCTGCTGCTTGCACACTCATCGTTGTAATCGTCTCTCCCACCATCCGTACCACCGCAGCAATATAATCTTCTTTCGAAAGAGTTGTGGATTTCATTTTCGCAACATTTCCGAAATTGCTAGCAGTTAAACTTCCGGAAATTGGAGGTACCTCATGGGAGTAAATATCATCCACCGTTATATTTAATGAGCGGCTATCCCCTTTTTTGCTTAATTCCAAAATGTTGTCATAGTTGTCTTCCCCTGTTAATAAATATGTTAAACCGAGTAACGTTCCGCCACCCATGCCACTGCCGCCGATACGCTCATAATAATCGCCTTCTACACAATGAATCGAGGTACCGGTCCCGACATTGGTAACCATAAACCGCGGGCTCGTTTCGGTGGTAAGATTGTTTTTTTCAAGTAACCACTTGACCCCTTCACAAGTCGCCTCAAACTCATTAATTTTTTTAGCAGGGAAAGAAAGTTTTTCAAGTAATGCCCCTGCCTTTCCCCCTGTAATGTGTAGCTGGGGATAAGAAAAACGAGCACGGATCCATTCAGTGATTTCATTAATGCGGACGGTTGGGATTTTCTTACATTCCCATCCGCTCTCCGTCTCGTATACAATCTTAGATAGAGTTCCGCCGGCATCAATGCCGACACTGTTTTTATTCATGCCTTGTAGTAACTCCTTTCATCTGCTACACGTGCTATCTATATAACACCGAACATAATTTGAACAATGTGTTAACTTTATTTTATAACATTTTACTACATTAATGATAGACTAGAATGAAAAAGGAAAAAATTTTTGTCATAAATGTTGCTAAGGTAGTGATAATCGTGGACATTATTTCGATACTTCTGAGCGTACTCTTCTTTGTGAACATTATTTTTGCCGGACTAATTATATTTATTGAGGAAAAAAAAGATGCCACATCTGCTTGGGCGTGGCTGATGGTACTTTTTTTTATTCCAGTGCTCGGATTTATTTTATATTTAATTCTCGGTCAAAATTTAAGTCGAAAACGATTGTTTGATTGGGAAGATTTAAAGAAAATCGGGATTGAAGATTTAATAAAAGAACAAAGTGAGGCGTTACGAAATGATGAATTTCATTTCACACGAGATGAAACAAAAGAATTTAGAGATTTAATTTACATGCAACTTGTAAATAACGGCGCTGTATTAACGGAAGACAATCATGTCGATATTTTTACCGATGGTCGAGAAAAATTCGAGCAATTGCTTGAAGATATCGAAAAGGCGACAGATCACATTCATCTGCAATATTATATTTTCCGTCACGATCATCTCGGTTCTCGGCTTATTTATGCCCTTACAAAAAAAGCAAAAGAAGGGTTGGATGTACGCATATTGTACGATGACATGGGATCAAGAAAGTTAACTAAAAACGTTTTTTTAAGTTTCAAAAAAGCTGGCGGGAAAGTCGGTGTTTTCTTCCCAAAAAGAATCCCATTTATTAACATGCGACTAAATTATCGCAATCACCGAAAACTTGTAATTATTGATGGGAAAATTGGATATATCGGTGGGTTTAATGTAGGGGACGAATATCTCGGTTTAAACCCGAAATTCGGTTATTGGCGGGATACTCATTTACGTATCGTAGGATCTGTCGTGAAAGCGATGCAAACCCGTTTTATTTTGGATTGGAACCAAGCATCGCAAACGCATTACATATCCTATCGAAAATCCTTATTCCCTGATATCGAATCACAAGGAGATACAAGTGCTCAAATTGTTTCCAGCGGTCCCGATTCCGAATGGGAACAAATTAAAAACGGCTATATCAAATTAATCACTTCTGCAAAAGAATCGGTCTATATTCAAACACCTTACTTTATCCCTGACCAAAGTTTAATGGACGCATTACGAATCGCCGCTTTATCAGGAAAAGATGTAAAAGTGATGATACCAAACAAACCGGACCACCCGTTTGTCTATTGGGCTACCTATGCCCATGCTGGTGAGCTGTTAAAAACAGGAGCACGCGTATTTATTTATGAAGCGGGTTTTATTCACGCAAAAATGATGGTCGTAGATGGTAAAGTATGTTCGGTAGGTACGGCGAATATTGACAACCGAAGTTTTAAATTAAACTTCGAAGTAAATGCTTTTATCTATGATAAACCAACATCTGAAAATCTCGTGAGCATTTTTAACCAAGATTTAATTCAATCCCAAGAGCTTACGTTAGAACGATACAACGAACGCTCGTTATGGATTAAATTTAAGGAATCTATTTCCCATTTACTTTCTCCTATTTTATAAAATAGGTTGTTGCTGTCTCGTCAGGTATTAAGTGACGTTTCCTTATGCGCTAATCGGCGTTATAAATGCTTCATAAAGTGGATGGAGGATAGATATTGTCTTGAATCGACGTCATAAGTACTTGATGGCGTTGCTTCGGTATCGTTGTTATTCTGAAACGAAGTCGTAGGCCCTTCATAGGAATCATTCGCAATAAATTTTCTTTTGGATTGGTGCCATGAACTTTTCATTGTGGTGCTTCGATGTCATTAAGAGTACATTTACCATTTCCACTTTGCTCATTTGAGATGGATACCACATTACAACAAAATGTCCCAAAAAGTCACTATGACATGACTTTTGGGACATTTCTTTTATCCACCAATATATTTTTGATACAACGATCGTGCTTTTTTCTTATCTGATTCCCCGTGGATAATCGTTCTTCCGTCTTGGAAAATGACGAAGCGTTTTCCTTCTAATTGAAGAACGAGGAGAAAATGATTTTCTTGTTGGACGTGTTCTTTATATCTTGACTTTAATTCATCAAAAGAAATGTATTGTTGTTTGGCTGGACGAACTTGCACTGCATCCCGCCCGCATAACACTTCCATACGAGAACGATTTTCGTACGTTAAATACGGATACGTCGCATTTTCTCCACAAGAAGGACAGTCTTTTCTCTTTAACTTATCCACGCGAATGGATGAAAATTCATTTTGCCACAAGTCAAAGGATAACAATGTCCCCCGCAGAGATTCTTTGTTTTCTGTAAGCAATTTGAGTGCTTCAACAGCTTGATAACTGCTTACCATTTGGACAGTTGGGGCAATGATGCCGGCAGTGTCACACGTTTCACCGTCCAAGGGAATCGTTTCCATTAAGCAATGGAGACAAGGAGTTTCTCCTGGTAAGACGGTATAAGTAATACCATAACTCCCAACACAAGCACCATGTATCCAAGGGATACGATGCTTTTGAGAAAAATCGTTAATCAACATACGGGTATCAAAGTTATCTAATGCGTCGATAATTAAATCAGCTGGAAGAGTTGCTTCCAACGTTGCTACGTCCGCTTCTCCGACAATGGCATGAACAATCGGTTCACTATTGATCTTTTGTAGCTTTTCTTTCGCAGCCTCTGCTTTTGGCATTTTGTTTTCGGCATCTCTTTCGGTATAAAGCACTTGTCGATGTAAGTTGCTGTACTCGACAAAGTCACGGTCGACAATCGTGACCCGTCCGACTCCAGCTCTTACAAGGGTTTCTGCTGCTGCACTTCCTAATGCTCCCGCCCCAATAATAACAACATGTTTTGTAGAAAGCAGTTTCTGTCCTGTTTTACCAATTCCATAAAAAAGATGCTGGCGAGAATATCGGTCATCCATCACACTCTGCTCAACCCTTCTGTTGGACTGCTCGCGGAGGCATAAAATTTCTTTTCGATTCTGCCTGCTTCGTAACCTAAGCGGCCTGCTTCCACTGCATATTTCATCGCTGCTGCCATTTTTTCTGGATCTTTTGCGTCAGAGACAGCGGTGTTGAGTAAAATTCCATCCGCCCCTAATTCCATCGCATAAGCAGCATCTTTCGGACTGCCAATGCCAGCATCGACAATAACCGGCACGTCACTTTGTTCAATAATGTGTTGGAGATTGTAAGGATTAATAATGCCTAAACCGGTTCCAATCGGAGCGGCACCAGGCATCACCGCATGAACACCGAGCTCGCGCAGACGCCTTGCAAGGACGACATCATCCGACGTATAAGCAAGGACGGTAAACCCTTCTTCAAGTAACATTTCTGAAGCTCGTAATGTTTCAATTGGATCCGGAAGAAGGGTCTTATCACAACCGATGACTTCCACTTTTACCATGTCACACATATCAGCAGCTTTTGCCATTTTTGCAATTCTTACCGCTTCTTCTGCTGTTTTTGCCCCGGCGGTATTCGGCAATAGTTTAAATTTACTGACATCGGTACTTTCAAAAGGATCTGGCTTCGTTTCATCGAAAATGTTCATTCTCCGAACTGCAAAGGTAAGCACTTCCGTTTCCGAAGCAGCAATGGCTTTGTTTTGTGTTTCCGCACTATCGTATTTTCCCGTCCCGAGAAAAAGACGGGATCGAAATGTATATGGACCAATTTTTAACATATATTAACCTCCTCCGACGAAATGAACGATCTCTATGCGATCGCCCTCTTCAATCGCTTCATTTTTGTGCTCGTCTTTCGTTAAAATGTTACCATTTCTTTCAACAACTGCTTTCTTCTCTCCAATCTTCAAGTGTTCAAGCAGCTGTTGAATGGTCGTGACGTCATTCGGAATCATTTTATCTATCCCGTTTATAACGACTTTCATGGAGACATTCCTCCTTCCTTAGTAATGCAGAACGATACGCTTTCACAACTGCGACAGGATCATCCGCTTGATACACAGTGGACATCACAGCAACTCCACTTGCACCATGTTCGAGGCATTCATGCACACGTTCGGGCGTAATGCCTCCAATTGCAATCACTGGTATAGATACAGTTTGCGTCACTGAATGCAATGGATGGAGTCCTCGAGGTGCAAGGCCCGGCTTACTAGTTGTTTCATAAATATGCCCAAAAAAGAGATAGTCTGCTCCTTCCTGTTCTTTCACGATTGCCATTTCTTCACTATGTACTGAGCTTCCCTTCAGTAGATTCATTGATGGATAGTTTCTAAAAGAAACGAGTTCCGGAAAATGAACACCGCCTAGTCCAAATCTCTTTGCCAAGTCCGGTTGATTATTAACGATCATTTTATTTCGCGGAATTTTACTATTTACTAGCTCTTTTATAAGCTGTTCAATTTCGGACACTGACCACTGTTTTTTACGAATATGAAGAAAATCAACATAGGGATGAATAAGTGAGTTCACATATGCAATCTTTTCTATCGGATCTTTTTCCGTTGACACTACATGTAGCGAATACTTCATTGAATCTGTTCATCCCTTCTTTACTGACTAACACGATCGATTGGATTCAGTACACATGATGTCTGTGAAGGAAAACCTATCCCATCTTCTGCTAACCTACTCGTGTAAAAAAGCCGTTCCCGAAAAGTGGGAACGACTTGTCCTTGTTGTCACATCGCTCCACATTCCCTCCGCTGGTATCAACCAGATCAGGTTCTAAGGGATCAGAGAGTTTTTCTCTGTCTCAGTCCGCAGACACCCCCAGTGGCTTGCTTTATTCATCTGTACGTAAAATTTTAGATGAGAGATATCTTCTTGTCAATCAATCAACACTCATTCAACTGGTACCAGCTATCTTTCAATGAAATAATCTTCAAATCCTGCCACTCCATCTCTAATAGAAACCCCTTCAGGAAACTCCACAACTAATTCGCAAATTACCCAGACATCCCCAATGGTTTTTTGCTAATCTAGTAGGATACATGAAGAATAATAATTTTTTCACCATTTATTCTTCAGTAGCGCTTTTCGCCCAGTTTTATGAATAGCGAGAATGTTTGATGGGTACAAAAGGTGGTCATCCCCCAAGAATCGTTAATAATAACCATAGTGACGGGACGCTCATGATCGTTGTTACGAGTGTAATGCTTGAAACAATATCGGGGCTCGCATCAAATTCCACTGAAATCATAGCAATGGTTGCAGCTGTCGGCATGGATGCGGACACAATCATCACGGTACTTAACGTAGGATTCGGTTGTAATAGCAACGTGATCGCATAGGCGATGATCGGAGAAAATCCTAACCGCATGACTGTTCCGATACTAATTGTTTTCCATTCTAACGAATGTAGCGAAATATTCGCCAATTGCATCCCTAGCACAATCATGACAACCGGAATGGCCGCATCCGCTAGCAAGTGAATCGCATCAAAATAAGTATCTTTGATCGAAATATTTAACCATTGGAAAATGACGCCAATGAGTAATGCATGAAACACAGGCATCTTTAAAACGACGCGCAACGCATCCGCTGCGGTAAGGTTACTGCGATTCGCTAAATAGACACCCGCCGTACTCATCAAAAGCGATTGCACGACCATAAAAATAATCGCATAAGCAAACGCCACTTCTCCAAAGGCAAACAAAATGAGTGGTGCTCCGTAATTGCCTGAATTCATAAATGTTGTTGCTAACGTCATGCCACTTTCCTTTTTACGATTCCATTGAAACATACGGGCCAACAGTTTATTTAAAATTAAAAAAGCAATTAAAAATAATACGCAAAATAAGACAATATTGATCAAATCTGCATTTATTTCTGTCGTATAAAACGTACGAAAAACAAGCGTCGGCGTTAAAACGTAAAGGGCGACCGCCGATACGGATCGGACATCGAGTACTTGTTTTTTCTCTAACCAAAATCCAACAAGAAAAATGAGCACAATCGGAATGAGAACATCTATTAGAACGAGCACGAAATCCCTCCTTCACGATTGACTTTATCATTTGTCAAGAAAACAAGTGCAAGTCATTCTTTTTCTCTTCTTCCTACCTTTTCTTCCGCATATAATAAACAAGCAGTCTCAGGAGGTATGGGAAATGAACGTGCTTAAAAAACATGGGAAAAAGGTCATTTTCTTATGTCTTTTTTTCATTAATGTGGTCGTATGTTTCGCTTTCATCTACTTACTGTTAGAAGTAACGGAACAAGGTTTTATCGTTGATCCTAATTATCAACAAGAAGAGGTAACAGTCATGCGGGTACTTTGGAAAATGATTTATTTCAGCACAATTACGATGGCTGCTGTTGGTTACGGGGACCTTACGCCAGTTGGTTTTGCACGATTAATCGCCAATCTCCAAGCGATGATTGGTTACCTGTTCCCGTTGTTGATTTTCTTTCTATTCACGACAAAAACAGAAGAGTAGTATGAAAAAAAGCCGGGAACTATACCCGACTTTTTTCAATGGTTCAGCTATGTAAGTCTTTTACAAGAAAGCAAAAATCAATCATTAGCTAAAACCCATGACGAGGACTAAAACGATTAATATAATACAAATCACCCAAAATACACCAGTGGCTTGTCCTCTTTTTTGGCGACCGATTAACATTTCCATCACCGCAATCAAAAGAATTGCCAAAATTCCTTTGACAATATAATGGGCTGGAAACTGTAAACTGACTAATAAGCCGATACCACTAATCACCATAATGACAGAGACGAGTCTTTGTAGCATAAGAGTAATTTTTTGATTTCGTAAAAAATAACTTAAAAAGAAGAAAAGTAAAAGAAAAAACCACGAACTAGAATGAATCATTTTAAAAGTTTCGTACATGTTCTTCTCCTTTCCAAAAGAAATTAAAGTTACTTTCTTTAGTGTAAAGCAAACAGAAGAAAAAAACATCCCTGAAGGCGATGAAACAATGAAAAATGAGTGACCACTTCTTCATGATTCTGTGCGTAACTATGACCAACATGTGCGTTCCAACAGTGACTCTGTTATATTCGAAAATGAATTAGAAATATACATAGAATCATAACGCCTCCTATTTACACAAATGATATACTTATATAAGGAATGTATATATTTTGGAGGGACTTTTGCATGAGTGAGCTGAAAGAAAAAGGCTTTGAATATTATCACTTAGGGAAGATATTTCAGTATGAAGGATTAGAAGAGGATTTACAAGAACTACAAAGAGCTTTCCTCGATCTTCCCCCGGATGAATACGCCCCTCACCTGCATCGTTATCGTCGCTATGCGCGTGCCGTGATTATGCCAAAGTCTTATCATATTGAATGGCTGCCGGAAACAGTAATAGATGGCAAACCATACTATGAATATTTTCAAGGGAGTTTTAACCCTGAATATAAAGATGAATATCGTCGTTTTCCGTCTTTGTCAAAAGATGTGATGAATAACCGTTTATTAAAAGAAATTTTACTATTTGACTTTAAACAAACATTTTGGACGAAAGAAGATGCGCTCATGCCGATTCACGCAGGCGTCCATTTCGTAAAGCTATACGTAGAAAACGAAGAAGATGTGGCTGTCTCTTCGCCTGCTAATCTCCATCAAGACGGAGAACCTTTTACATTCGCACATTTAATTAAACGTCGGAATGTCAAGGGCGGAATGAACGCCATCGGCACTCCAGCTGTCCGGGGGAAAATGCCGGAAGAGGTGGCGAAAGAAGAAATGATGACCACCTTTTACTTAACAGAGCCATTAGAGTCCTATGGTGTATATGATCCGCTTGTGACTCATTACGTCGGCTCGGTGACAAAAGGAGAAGAAAAAGGAAGCGGAGAGCGTTCGATGATTTTAATCGATTTCCAACCAACCGTCATCGCAGACCCAGACGCCATTCGCAGCATGCTAGGAAATACGGAAGACATGATACATGCTTAAATCATTGCATCTTTTTTGCATAAATCGTAAAATAGGGAAGTATCGGTTGCGACGTAATAAGAAGTAGCGGCTCGAGTAGCTTGTTAGAGGAGGGCTTTTGGTTGGAAAATAGTAAAGACGAAAAATTATTTGATAAAGATGAACTCGTCCGTCATCAAACGAAAGAATGCCGAGTCATCGCAGAATATGAGCGTACAATTTGCATCGAATATATAGATTATCCTTTTCCAGAAGAAGAGGAAGAGTACCCTCACCCGCGTGTCATCGTGAGAAAAGATGAAGTAGAGAGACTTTCATCTTAGGCATGAATAAAATGGAGCTGTCCAAAAAGTCAGGATTGGTGACTTTTTGGACATTTTTTTGTGACCCCTTCATCAAAAATTGCTTGTGGAAGCAAGCCATGGATCGCTCATGCCACCGTTTCATTCAAAAATAGTTTGTGGAAACAAGCGATGAATGGATCATGGCACCGTTTCAGCGCTAAATGATTGTTGAAAGGAATTTTTGTATCAAGAAGAAACCGTGCTCTTTCTTTCTGCCCACTTTCTCGTCTCTTTCGCTTCTCTTCTCGTTGTAAGCAATACACCAGCGATAACAACAACCGCTCCTACAATTTGCGCGAATCCAATGGACTCACCAAGCAGCAATACCGCACCGATCATTGTGAATACTGGAATAAAATTTAAGAAAATAGAAGCTTGCGATGGTCCGACTGCTTCTACTCCTTTGTTCCACAAAATGAGTGCAATGACACTTGGAAAAATCCCTAAATGAATAAGACCGAGCATGTGCTCTGTTTCAAACACCGGCGGAAAACCTCCAGTGATCCATTCTATTAATGCAATGGGAAACAAAGCAATATTGGCGATGATAAGCATGACAAGCAAGCTTCCGTACACTGGAAATTTGTGCATATGAAATTTTACTAAGATGGAGTAAAGAACCCAAGTGATAATCGCGCCAATCATAATGATATCTCCAATGTTAAAGGCCAGATTTCGAATCACTTGCCACGAACCTTCTGTAATGACCCACAACGCTCCTACTACAGATAGAATCACTCCGAGCCACTGCACACCGTACAATCTTTCTTTTAAAAATAACATGCTAAAAACGATCGTCACAACCGGAATCGCTGCTTCCATAATGGATACGTTTGTTGCGGACGTAAATTGGAGCGCCGCATAAATGAACGTATTAAAAAAAGCAACCCCTGTTAAAGCGAGAGCAAGAAGCGGCTTCCACTCCTTCTTAAATACGTCACGATGTTGCATCGCCTGCTTCCATCCAATTGGTAGCATAATAAGGAAAGCAGTAAAGACACGAAAAAAAGCAATGGTATAGGGAGGTAATTCATTGATCGCCTTTCCAACTAAAATATTGCTGGCATAAATTAAAGCAGTGATCACTAAAAAGATATAAGCTTTCATCATTATCCTTCTCCTACTCTATTCGTCTCTATTGTATCGTTTATAGAGAAAAAGAGTAAGGGAAGACACTTCCTTTTCATAAGCGATTTTTTATTTGCCGAACGACCTCTTGACCGATCGGAATCGCGCTCGTTGCCGCTGGTGATGGTGCATTGATGACGTGAACACTCTTATTGCCGCCAATGATATAAAAGTCATCCATTAATTTGCCATCCCTCGTTAATGCCTGGGCTCGCACTCCCGCCGGAGCTTTCTCTACATCTTCTTCCGTTACTGCTGGAATAAGTTCTTGCAAGCGACGGACAAACGCGCGTTTACTAACGGAACGATACATCTCATCCGCTCCTTCTTTTATGTAGCGAGATGCAAGTTTCCAAAAGCCTGGGAAACGTAAAGTTTCGCTCCATTCCGCTGCATCCCAATCCGTTAACTGATACCCTTCTCTTCTGAAACTGAGGACAGCATTTGGTCCTGCTTCAACAGAACCGTCCATCATGCGAGTGAAATGGACACCGAGAAAAGGAAAGTGGAGATTCGGAACGGGGTAAATAAGATCTTTGACGTAATGTTTCTTTTCTTCTTTTAATTTGTAATACTCACCTCGAAACGGTATGATTTGCACATCAAGAAGATACCCTGCCATGTTTGCAACCTTATCGCTATACAGACCGGCACAATTAATTAACATCTTGCTTTTTACTGTCTGTTGATTCGTTTCAATCGTCATACCATCATGTCGCTCATCAATATGTACCACTTCCTCGTCAAAATAACAGTCGACTCCTTTTTTCATCGCAATTGAAAGAAAAGTCCGGCTCACTTCTTTATAATCGACAATTCCGGCACTTTCTACTTCAATCGCTTTTATTCCTCTTACATAGGGCTCTCTTTCCTGTAATTCTTCTTGATTTAACAACCGGATCGGTAAACGGTTTTGTCGTCCTCTTTCATACAATTGCTTTAGTGCAGGTAATTCTTTTTCATTCGTTGCCACAATGACTTTCCCGCATTGTTCGTAAGGAACGCCGTTTTGGTGACAAAACTCTACCATGGAACGATTTCCTTCTCTCGCAAACCGTGCTTTGAAACTTCCAGGACGATAATAAATCCCCGAATGAATAACGCCGCTATTATGTCCGGTTTGATGCCTTGCTACCTCCGCTTCTTTTTCTATGAGAGCGATTTTCGCATGAGGAAAGGCTTCTTGTAATGCTACGAGAGAGGCTAAGCCAACAATTCCTCCTCCGATAATCGTATAATCGTACAACCATCTCTCTCCCTTCTTTTTTCTTTTATCATAACAAAATAAAGCTCGTTTCAAAGAAACATTTCTTTAAAAACGAGCTCTCACATAAATTAATTCTTTAATAGTTGTCGGTATTCATCACTTTTTTCCAACTGCTTTTGCGCGTAACTACAGCTGGAGCTTATTCTTTTATTTTCACTTTGCGCTTTTTCTACCACTTTTTTCACCAGTTCTTTGCCGACCCCTCGACCACCTAAATCTTCATGGACAAACGTGTGTTCAATGAACAGGTCTCCGTCTTGATCTTCCTGAAAAATAATTTCCGCTTTTCGCTCCCCATTTTCCTCCATGAAAAAAGATTCCGAATCTTGTTGGATACGATACACAAGCACTCCTCCTTTATATACTGTCTTCTCCTTCACATTTCCCTTCTCTTCATTTATCAAACCTTGATGTTATTCTTCTATTTGGCGAACAGCCATCGTACACCTGGAAATAGAGATAAGTTTTTCCGTTGCCAAAACTTTATAAAACTCTAAAGTTTTGTTTATTTCCTGCTTCAACGTGTCCGATTTTGCCGAAGCTACTCTCGTTTGGTATAACACTCCACAGGCGTTAATTCGGGTACAACGAACCCTACATATCAATATGTT
>NZ_WKJG01000051.1 GCF_027853235.1 Aliibacillus thermotolerans | reverse complement strand
TATCCAAGGTACGAAAAGAACTCCGAAACGTCGGACATCTAGGGCAGGGACTGCCCGAAGTAACGCTCAAGGAGACGAAAGAGTGCTTTCGTCGAGGAGTTGAGAAGCTCCCACTTCAAGCGTTAGCAAAGTGGCGAGTAGTTCACAAACTATTTATTCTCGGTAGCTCACATAATCTGTGATCGCTTCCCATTTGCCATCTTTTACAATACCAATACGTGCTTGTTCCGTACCTGCATGAAGGTCCTCTGTGAAAGTAACAGGTGCTGCCAGTCCTCCTAAATCTAGATCGGTAATGGATTCCAGTCCCGCAAGTATATCCTCTCCTGTAATTTCACCATCTGTTTGTTCTGCTGCATGAATCGCTCCTTGGACCATTACTTTAGCAGCCACCCATCCAGCGACATATTGCATATTAATATCTTCAATCGTTTTACCTCGACTCTCTAAATATTCTTTATACTCTTCCATACCAGGTACTTCCTCATATGGGAGCGCGTGGGTTAGAATCCCCATAAAACCTTCTGAAACTTCTCCTGCTTGTTCAATGAGACCTTCACCAACCGTCTGATTTAATCCTATATACTGTGAATATCAAGGGTTTGAGAGTCTCTTAAAAGAGCATTTGCATTGTCAACGAAATATTTTAATTGTTCATAAAATTTGGTTTTAATGTGATTTTACAACTTATTTTACGATTTATATCGAATAATTATCCATCGAAAAAGAGACGGGAATTTTCTCCCATCTCTCTTTCGTGCAAATGTTCCTTTCTTACTGCCATGATATGCTTGTTTTTTGTCAATATTCCTTTCCCATCTTCAAGTACAACGTTCCTTTACTGCGAACTACTTTCACCTTTAAATCATCCCGATAGTGTGCAGAAACACGATCACAATCGTGAGCGGTACAACCAACGCCATTAAGAAACGCCAACCTTGATAAAGTGGGAATTGTTCTTTTCTGTTAATCAAAAATTCCTCTTCGACCAATTTCTTATCCATTTTATGCACAATAAAGAGAGCAATGAGCAAGCTTCCAACCGGGAGCATGATGTTACTTACTAAATAGTCAGTCGCATCAAAAATATTTTTTTCAAACACTTCCACTCCTGCAAGCACTCCAGATGATAACGTGGAAGGAATGGCTGCGATAAAAATAATGATTCCGGCAATCCATGTAACCCGCTGGCGAGATCTTTTCTTGTTTGCCGTAAAAGCTGCCACAATGATTTCATATAAAGAAAAAGAAGACGTTAATGTCGCAAATAAAAATAGCAATAAAAATAAACTTAAAAAGAGTTGTCCGAATGGGAGTTCGGAAAACACTGCCGGAAGCACCATGAATAATAATCCTGGTCCTTCTGCCGGTTCGTATCCGAAGGCAAATACGACAGGGAAAATGGCGAGTCCTGCTAATAAAGAAACAAAAATATTCATGCCAACAACGGAACTCGCGGAGGAGAGTAAATCGACTTCTTTTTTCAAGTAAGAGCTATAAGTAACTAGACAAGAAAAACCGACTGCTAGGGAGAAGAAGGATTGACCTAATGCATACAGTAATGATTCTCCCGTAATCTTTGAGAAATCAGGTGCTAAGAAAAATGTGACTCCTTCCATGGCTCCATCAAGCGTTAATGAACGAATGACAATAATAATGAAAAAGAGAAATAATAATGGCATTAAGTATCTGTTCGCACGCTCAATTCCGTCTCGTATACCCGAAGAAATGACAAGCACGTTTACCGCAGTAAATAACAATAGTCCAAGCAAAGTGACCCAAGGTGAGCTCGTAATAAATCCGAATAACTCCCCGTAATCCTTTCCTTCTCCAATGACTTGCCCAAAAATGGACATGATGCTATAAATAAACACCCAGCCACCTACGACACTATAGAAAGATAAAAGCAAAAAACATCCTAGGACGCCAAATCTTCCGACCCATACCCACATGCTGTTCGGAGCAAGTTTTTTATAAGCCGTCACTGCTTCTGCTCGCGCGCCACGCCCGATAATGAATTCAGAAATAAGTAGAGGAAGTCCAATTAATAGCGTAAATAATACGAAAATGAGGAAAAAAGCGCCCCCTCCGCTCATTCCGGTGACATACGGAAATTTCCAAATGGCACCTAATCCCACTGCCGCTCCCGCAGAGGCTAAAATAAATCCAATTTTAGAAGACCATTGATCTTTTCTTTCTGTCATAACTACTTTCCTTTCATTTTTATGTAGAAAAATCTTCCTTCTAACATATGAAAAAAACCCGTTTTCGTCAACAGAAGCTGACAAAAACGGAAGGAGTGGGAGTGAAATATTAACAAAAGGAATCTTTCGGTTTTGGAACGGACAAACCAAACAGCGGGCGTAAATATAAAGCAAGAAACGTTCCAGCCATCGCGACAACGCCCCAGATGTAACCGTGCAAACTAAACGATGCAATGCCACTGAAGTATGCTCCTATATTACATCCAAAAGCAAGTCGTGCACCGTACCCCATCAAGAGACCACCGATCATAGAGGCAGTCGCCCCTTTGGCTGTAATTTTTTTCAATTGAAACAATCCACCGGCAGCAGAAGCAAGAAATGCACCTAAAATGACACCGAAGTTCAAGACACTCGTTGTATGAGAAAAGACAGAACCATATAATGTTTCTAAATCTCCTTCCCAATAAGCCCAGTTTGCAACATCAAATCCAAGCAAGTCGGCTCCTTTTGAACCCCAAAGGGCAAAAGCGGAAGTAATTCCCCACGGAGTCCCTCGCGTCATTAACGTCAAGGCATTTAATACGGCTAACACAACTGCCGCAATGATAATCGGCCAAGAACCTCGCAAAATACGTTTCCACCCTCGTTCTGTCGGAAGTGGTGCCATTTTCGGCGGATGTTTCTTTTTCTCGATTCGAAGCGTCCACCAAATGATTAGTCCAAAAAACAACACAGAAATAAGCCAAGCACCGGTGTATCCTAGACCGGTGGATGTAGCTAACGAAACCGCACCGAAAGACGGCATATCGTTTAACCAAAAATCGAGGTGGTACGCGCCAATGGTCGATCCGATAATGAAGAAAAGAAGCGTAATAAACATCACCGATCTTCCTTCTCCAATCGCATAAAGCGTACCGGATGCACATCCATTTCCAAGCTGCATACCAACACCAAATAAAAACGCACCTACAAGCAAACTTACTCCAATCGGATTGACATTCCCTGACGCTTCTCCACCAAAGAAAGTAAAACCGGTTGCTAAGATTGGAGCAAAAAACGTGACTGCCACGATAAGCATAATCATGTGTGCCCGCAGTGCTTCCCCGTTTCCGACAGACGCAAACCGCCTAAAAGCAGATGTAAAACCAAAGCGTGCATGAAATAGTGTATACCCCAGCAAAATTCCAATCACAAATAAAATTGGTTTCTCAATGGTTTGCGTCATTGCTAAATAAAAGAAAAGAATGAGTCCAACGACACTTCCTCCCATAATTAATTTCGTTTGCGGAGGAGGAAGCTGTTTTTCTCTCGGTTTCTCTATTGTAGGTTGAGATGTTAACACTTTCGCTTCCACCGACACTATGTTCACCTCTAATTCTTATATAAATAGTTGGTTTTTAATACCCATTATCATACGTGAAAAATAAATCTGTGTCAATAAAATGATGGAAGGAAAATGTAAGCGTCGCATGAAACGTTGATGGAACGATTCATCTTCTTTTTTTTAGCGTCATTCGTCGCATGAAACATAAAAACGCTTCGAATCACCTAAATTTTTTTCAATTTCACCCCTCTTACAACCACTCCTATTCAGTTTGCAAGAAAAAAGTGTCGCATCACCAGTTCATACGACACTTTTTTCATCATTTTCATTTTAAAATGTTCTTTGTACACCAAAAGAGAGACTCACCAAGTTTTTGGCGATGACTGAAGTTTTGTCCTAGCCACTTTATCTAAGGTTAAAAATTCAGCATAAGGAGAGTTTTTCAGCTGTACTCCCGCTCCTATTATAATTATCCAAACACATTCAAGACGTCAGCTAATATCTTTACTTGTTTAGAAAAGCACGTTGTAAGCAATTAGCGGCTTGTTCCACCGCTTTCATGCCTTGTTTTAACGCACCCGGCATCCAAAAAAACCCATGAATCATTCCATCGTACCGAGTGGCTTCCACCTGTACTCCCGCTTCTTTCAATCGTTTCGCATAAGCTTCTCCTTCATCACGGAGCGGATCATATTCTGCGGTGAGAACGAGAGCAGGAGGTAATTCGCTCAAATCTTCCGCTTGTAGTGGGGAGGCATAAGGGTTTTTTCCATCATTTTCTTCCCGCAAATAATGATTCCAAAACCAAACCATATTATTGACGAAATGTATTTTTCAGGGCGATTAAGTAAAAGGCACATTGCAAAGTCATTCCGCACTTTTCTCTCTACCGCGATACATATTTGTTTCCCGTCTTCCAAAAGCGCCATGGATAGTCTTTCGCTTCTCCAGTATTAGGAATGCCAATCCGGGGACCGCTAGAGATTTCTGTTACCGGCTTTCCTTTTGCGATATAGAGCGGTTTTTCAAACATAGGACGTCCATAGTCGGCTTTTGTAATGCCTAATGCTTTCGTCAGTTTCCCTGGTCCACTTGTTAAGTCGGTATGTTTTTTGTCTTTTCCTCTACGTGCAAACATTAACTCCTCTCCTATCACCGGTTCCACCGCGCGAATTAAAACGGCGTGAGGAATTCCTTCTGCTTCCGTCACGATATTAATGAGCGCATGGGTATGCATGACGTATACGTATGCATAGCCTGGCGGACCGAACATAATTTCCGTTCGCTTCGTTCTCCGATTTCCAAAACTATGTGCCGCTCGATCATTTTCTCCACAATATGCTTCTGTTTCTACAATTTTTCCTGCAGCGATTCCTTCCGGAGTTTCCTTCACCAAAATGTTTCCGAGTAATTTTTTTGCGAAAGAAAGAGTAGGTTCGTTAAAAAAATCTTGATGGACTGGTTCCAATTGCATGTATCTTTCACCTCGTTTGTTCTTAATCCTTCTTTTCTTCATATAAATCAATGTGTATATCACTTATTTGAGAGGATGTGATGATTGTTACACGTCCACCCATTCTACAAGCTGGGGACACTGTTGGTATTGTATCACTTGGAAGTCCGATTGACCCTCATACTGTCACTGAAAGGGTGCAAGTTCTAGAACAAACTGGTTTGCGGGTGGTACTTGGAAATTCTGTATTTCTCCAAAACGGATTTCTTGCAGGAACAGCCGAAGAACGTGCCCATGATTTTATGCGAATGATCGTAGATGAAGATATTAAAATGATTCTTCCCGCTCGAGGGGGTGTTGGGGTAAAAGGAGTTCTTCCCTATCTTGATTATGAAATGATTGCAAAACATCCTAAAATAGTTAGCGGATATAGTGACATCACGATTTTATTAAATGCTTTATATACGTATGCAAATTTGATCACTTTCCATAGTTTAATGCTCATTGATTTCCGCTTGAGCACGCCACCATTTAACTATGATGAGTTTTTTCGTAACGTGTCAACATTACAAGCGCCACGAAATATCAATAATCCCGACGGAATGCCTCTTATCGGTCGTGTTGCCGGGACGGTAACCGGTGAGATTGTTGGTGGTAATCTCACTTCATTTATCGGCACGCTTGGAACTCCTTATGAAATTGACACCCGCGGGAAAATTATTGTCATTGAAGAAACGAATGAACCGATTAACACCGTGTACCGATACTTAAAACAATTGGAAATGGCCGGTAAATTTCGAGATTGTGTCGGAATTGTGATGGGAGAGTGTACAGGATGTGCAGCTGCCTATGGAATAACATATGAAGATTTAATAGAACAGTTTCTCGTGCCATTAAATAAACCGCTTCTCACTGGTCTTGCTACAGGACATGGCAGATTTAAAACAACATTTCCCATTGGAGCGAGGGCGACTTTAAACACAGAAGAAGAAACGCTTACCATTCTTGAACCAACTGTTACGTCTCCACCATAAAAAAACGCTCTCTCATAGAGAAAGAGCCGTTTCATTTGACAATTCATCAAAAAAGACATGAATCGGTTGTTCCGTTTGAGGGTCTATCAGGACATATGTGTGAACAACTTGCGCTTCATTATTTTTCTCAATCCATACTTTGAAAGTATACTGTTCTCTTTCTTCGGAAATGATCGTTTTCCCCGCAAATGTATAGTCTTTTAATTCAAAGTCAGGATACTCATCTTTAATAGCGGTAGCAGCAAGTTCTCCCCATTCCACATATGCCGGGGCAGGTGGTTCATGACGAGGAACAATAGTCAAAGTGAGGAAACTGGCAAGAATGAGCCGAAAGGTAAATATAAGCATGAGAATCCTCCTTCAAGCCGTTTCCTCTAGCTTTTTCTTCAGGATGAAAAACTATTCACGTTATTTTTTTAACAAAATTTGCGTCCAATACTTTCCTTCTTCATCATAGCCAACTCCAATATGCGTCATTTCTTCATGGAGGATATTTTCCCGATGGCCTTTACTGTTCATCCAGCCAATCACCGCATCTTCTGGCGTTTTTTGACCAACGGCAAGGTTCTCAGCTGCTAGGTGATACTCCACTTCATACGCTTCTAATAATCCGACAAAATCACCGTATACAGGTGATTCATGGGCAAAGTATTGATTTTTTGCCATATCATCGGATTTTGCTTGCGCTGCAATGCTTGCATCTTCCGCCCATTGAAGTGGCTTTAAACCATGTTCAACACGCTGTTCATTCGTTAACTGAACAATTGTATTTTTCGTCTCGTTCTTTATATTCTCAACAGATGACTCATCCGCTTTGATATGACAAGACGATAAGAACAAAACGAACGTCCATATCAGTAAGTGTTTCAATATCTCCAACTCCCTTACATTGAAATCCCTTTTCAGTATGGACAATTTTTCCAATTTTTAATCGGTAAGAAGTGGATCTTAAACAGAGTCCGGGACATTACCAGGTTCCAAGCACTAAAATTTGCTTGGACATTTTTGTATGTTTTTTCCTTCGTCTATCACCGCCAGAAACGCATTTCTCTGTGCCTCTTTTCTCATCCGAAAACTTCATATGTCATCATTATCCGCGGGTGGTAAGAGGACGGCCGGTGCGATGCAAGACCATCGAAAACTTCCTTTATAAAACATCATGAGACTATTCGGTAGGAATTTTATGCGATATTTCGTCGTATGGATCGTTTATACGACACTTCATTGCATCGATTTCGTAATGAAAGGTCGTATGAAACGTGTTGCGACTTGTTTTTATCCTGATTTCTTCCATTTTAAGCCTTCATACGACTCTATGATCGGTGTTTTACAAAATGAAGCGTCGCATGAAACGTTTATGGAACGATTTATCTTATTTTTTAAGCGTCATTCGTCGCATGAAACATACAAGTACCGTAAGTCACCTATTTTTTCCAATTCCAGTCCTAAAAAGTGTCGTATGAACTTGTCATGCGACACTTTTTTCATCTATATGATAAATAAATCGTCTTATGAGAACCTCACGAAGTGTTTGGTGAGCACTTCTCTCTTTTGATTAACCGGAGTTTTGCCCTTACCGAAGAATGAAGGACTTTTTTTCTTATTCTACGTACTGAATAAACGCTTCCGATACATCCTCCGTACGTAAAGTTCCAAAGAAATAACCGTGATTAGAAAGAGTAAAGCGGACCACGTAATCTGCTTGCCCAAAGTTGCGCGAGTGTTGTAATGCTTCGGCAATCAGTTCTTCATCTTGTATTTCAGTCAAGTCGTATTCTTTTTCACGGAAAAAATATTCCTCTGGATAAGTAATTCTTTCGGATGAAGAAACGTCGATCACATCGATCGTGTCGATATCTTCTGGAACGATCCGTGCCTCGTTTATATAATCATTGCGCCTCAGCCATTCATCCACTTCAGCAAATGATTTATTCCACGACATATAAACCGCTTCTTCATTTTTTAAGGTTGTTTCTGTCTCTATTTTTATACTTCCCCATGTAGGTTCACCACCAATTAAATCATCGGCGGTTAAAGAATAAATATCGTATTTTAATATGTGACGTAATTCTTCTATTTCATTTTCATCCGTAATTTTCACATTTTTACTTTCGGGTCCTTGGGATACGAAAGTGATTGTTTCGATCGGGGCTTGCTCCCATCGATCAAGTTCAAAAAAGAATGTTTTATACGGTTTGGATTCAATCAGACTGCCTACATACTCTTCAGATTCTTCCATTGGTATGTGATATTGTCTGACAAGCCGGGAGCCGTTTTCTAAGTCATAAGCGATGACATATGAATCTTCATACAAGTGATTCGAAATGACGGGTTCCGGTTGCTTAGTGACAATTTTTTCGTGAAAAGAACGAACTTCTTCGATGAACGTTGGATCTTGAATAAAGATATCTTCTTCATCCAATTGCTCATCTTGTAACGTCCATGGATCTTTCCCTAAAAATACCCGTTCAATCTCACTTGCTTCAGGAACTCTCGTCTCATAACCAATCACATCTGTTTTGATCAGCACGCTCAGCACGAGAATAATACTAGCATAAACACCATATTGAACAAGAAGTTTCTTTCGCCAGATGTGCCACGTCTTTTTTAAAATAATTTCTGCAACTAGAAAACCAATCAAAGAGCCTGCAATGAGACCAAAAATGATCCAACCGTCGTGAGGATATTGGTCAAAATATACCGCACCGACTAACATCGTACAAACGGTGACCCCGTATTTAAAAATGGGGCGGAGAAACTCAAAAACAATGGTTTGACCACTCATTTCAAGAGGGCGCCACTGGTATAAGTAATAAGCCAGTACGATAAAAATTACGCAAAAAAGAGCGTAGAAAATCAATGGAAGATAGGAAAATTCCCTGTAATTCAATTCACTTAACCAAACAATAGGGGATAAGTATGTTGACCATTCATCCATCACATATCCTCGGGAATATCCGTATAAGTGCATCGCCAAATTGGCATGAATAAGATAAAAAAGAGCGGTTGGAAGGATTAATAAAATAAATGATAAAATTCCTTGGGCAACGGAAATACCTGTCATCATGCCAACAAAAATAGAAACGCTATAAAACAAAAGCACCATCACTGTCATCACCAGTGTCCATATGCCGATATCTCCGTTCGTAATTTCTTGATAAATCGGAGAAATATCCCGAACAAAAAATAACAACATCGCCACAAGCCATAATGGGATAAGTAATAATAGGGTCCCTGTTAAATAATGGTTCAGATACAAATGAACCCGCTTGATTGGCAAACTATGCATCATGTCAACCGCCGATTTTACGTGGAGATAACGAAACAAAACAATCCCAGCAAGAATCGGTAAAAATATGATCAATATAAATTGAAAAGGGTACGCAATATCAAACACATTTTCAATCACAAGACTGTCTCTATTTCTTATATCCGATGCGAGTAAAAACATTTGAAGTGGAAGGGCAAATAATAAACCGATAAAAAATACAATCCCAAGCCAGCCATGTTGTTTCATATTTTGTTTTTGCATCCCCTTATTAATAAAGGATTTGTTCGACTTCATAGCCGACCCCTCCCATCTCGTAAATAAACATTTCTTCGAGCGTGAGTGGTAGCATATCAAACACAAGTGGTTTTTCTGCTCGAATCGTTCGCTCAATCACATCTTTTTCTCCTCTTACGATCAACAAAAGCACACTCCCGCGTTTTTCTTTATGTACAATCGTTAAATCATTCAATATCTTTTCTTCTTTTTGCTCCTCATCAAAAGCAAGTTGTACTTTGTGGGTATCTGACTTTAATACATCGATGTCTTTTTCTAAAATAATTTTTCCTTCATGCATCATTCCGATGTGATCACACATATCTTCAATTTCCCGTAAATTGTGCGACGAGATAATAACAGTCATGTTTCGTTCCGCTACATCTTGAAAGAGCAAATTTTTAATTTTTTGGCGCATGACTGGGTCTAATCCATCCATTGGTTCATCTAGAATAAATACACTTGGCAAACAAGATAGTGAAAGCCAAAAAGATACTTGCCGTTGCATTCCCTTTGATAAACGGTGTATTTTTCGACTCGGTTCTAACGGAAAAACTCGTTGTAATGTTTCAAATCGTTCGTCACTCCAGTTGGGATAAAAAGAACGATAATAAGAAGCCATCTGTTCAATGGTCACTTGTGGGAAAAAATAAAGGGCGTCGGAAATAAACACAACGTTTCTTTTCATTGCCACGTTTTCAAAAATTGGCTCTCCTCCGATAAAAATCTCCCCTTGATCCGGTCGATAGATCCCAGCAAGCATTTTGAGCAACGTTGTTTTACCTGCTCCGTTTGAACCGACCAAACCATAAATGGAACCTTGTTTTACGTCCATCGTCACTTCTTGAACGGCTATTTCTTTATCAAACGTCTTCGTTACTCCTTTGACGTGAATCATCCGTTTCTCCTCCCTCCTTGATTTCATCAAACCATTCCTCTAAAGTTTCTTTCGTCAGTCCAAAATAAATGGCTTCTTTCAAAAGTGCTTGCAACGTTTCTTTTAATTCTTTCAATTTATCCTTTTGCTCCACTTGATCCACTGGCGCCACAAAATACCCCTTTCTACTGGCAGAATATAAATATCCTTCTCGCTCTAACTCTCGGTAGGCTTTTTGAATTGTATTCGGATTCACTGTTAATTCTTGAGACAAGGTACGGACAGACGGCAATTTCTCGTCTGGCTTTAAAATCCCCGTCACAATCAATTCTTTAATGTTATCCATTAATTGCTCATAAATCGGCTTGCGACTTCGTATATCTAGTTCAAACAAACAAAACCCCCCTCCTTTCTGTATTATCTGTATTATTTGTAATGATACAGTTAGTATAATTTATCCTATTTCTTTTGTAAAGAAATTTTTCCAAATAAGTCGTCTTTTTCATCAACGGCATTACATAAAAAAATCTCCAACAGAATCATCTACGAAGATGATACGGTTGGAGATTTATTGGATGAATTTTTGGATGATTTCACGTTTGGTCGATATGTTTTCAGAGAGAGAATGTAATACGTCACAATGCCAACAATAAGAAATAAGAGTGCTTGTACGATGAAAAGCGGTACAAAAAATAGGATAGAAAAAGATGCACTTGTCCAGAGAACGAGCAATGCGATGATTTTCGTCTTTACTGGAATTCCTTTTCCCGAGCGATAATTTTGAATGTAAGGGCCTATTCCTTTCGAATGAATCAGCTTGTTGTACAATCGATCGGAGGATTTTAAAAAACAATATGCCGCTAACAAGAGAAAAGGAGTAGTCGGTAATAAAGGTAATACCATTCCAATGACTCCGAGCACGACCGATACACTTCCGACTCCTATGAATAATCCTCGCATCAACCACGTCATCTTTTTCACCTGCTCTACATACGTATTTTTTCCCTTTTATCTGTCCACAATAAAAATAAACGAGTGATAGGGGGCTGACTACATGTTCCATCTTGATTCAGAACTGGAAGGGAAAGAAGGAACGTTCGGTGCCATTTTTTCTCCTCTTGAAAAAATAGGTTTTCATCTCGGGGACAATTGGGATTACGATCACGGAAGTTTCGATGCCCTTTTATGGCGAGAAAAAGGAGAATCTATTTATTTACGAACGCCTTTCGATGTCATGGAAGGAGAACTTGACCACTTTGACGCCATCATTCAATTTCAACGTCCATACATTATTAAACATGTCGTCAATATTGGTTTGGACCATGATGGCAATGCATTACTCACTTCCACAGGATTAGAACAATTCCAAGCGCCAATAGACAAAGATGGACGGATTCAAGATAAAAGTAAATGGGAAGAAGTAGGGCAACGGGCACTACATAAACTAATGAACACCGTTCCCCTCGTCTCTACTGAACAACCTGCAACGGAAGAAGATGCAATCGCTGAAGAAAAATGAAGGAGATATGTCTTCTTCATTTTTTTATGTTTAGCATTACTTGTTCCAACAGTTTATCCACTTTTTCCGCTTCATGAATATGGTCGGTAATGACTTGATTGGCACGTGAAAAAATATCATTTGCTAACTGTATTTCAGAGCGGACTTCATCGGAATAATTCTTTTCCTTCTCTGCTATCTGCAACAATTCACTCATTTCTTCTTTCGACTCCGTTATTTTATCGACCATTGTATCCATCATGTCCACCGTCTCATTGCTTTTTTGCTTGCATACTTGAATAAGTTCTGCACTCTGTCGATTGATAGTTAATGATTGTTCAATATCAGAAATAATTGCTTCCGTTTTGTCGCGAATATCTCCAATACTTTCTTCCGTATAAGTCGCTAATTTTCGCACTTCTTCAGCCACAACTGAAAAACCCCTTCCATGTTCCCCTGCCCGGGAGGCTTCAATGGATGCATTTAATGATAATAAATTCGTCTGGGTCGCAATTTCATGAATCACTTGAACAATTTTTTCAATTTCTTTGGAACGTGTTTGTAACACGTTCATTTGCTCCGTTTCTTTTTCCATTAATAGTCGAAGTTGATCCATTGAATCATCGGTGGAATGCACAATTTCTTTACAATTTGCTGTTTCCTGAATGAACTTTTCATGAATGTTATCAAGCTTTTCTCCCATATGTTGAAGTTGAGACGCGTTTTCAAACGTTTTTTCTCCGACTTCACTTACCACATTAAATTTTTCTTTTAAATCTGCAATTAATTCCTCTAATGTATGATGCTGATCGTTCACACGATGATGCTGTGTCACTGTGTCTGCAAGTTTTTCTTGAAATTTCTTTTTCCAATGCAAAGTATTTTCTCTTTCCTCTTGTAATTGTTGCTCTAATGTCTCTATTTTCGTTTCCAATTTGTGAATTTTATCCTGAAGATCAACTTTTTTTGCCGTAAACATCCAAGCGTCACACCTTTAACTTTATTAAATTATTCATTTCATATGCATATTTAATTGTACACGAAACAAAGGGATTTGAAAAGCAACAACAACCGAAACTACAGTGCCTTTCTTAATAATAAAACGCAATTTTTCATCAACGTTTCGCATCCTTATTATTAAATGTTTTCCGTCGTCCCATGAATGTAATCGAGTAGGAGGAGGCGATGAACCTCCGTCCTCTCACACCACCGTACGTACGGTTCCGTATACGGCGGTTCAATTAAGATTTGTAACGCAAGAATTCATAACGTTTTTGTAGACTTCTAAGCCCCTGGTGACTCCAATATGAGTTGCCAAGGTTCTGTCTAATATTGGACTGTTGGAGATACGCCAATAACCCTTTCGACTATTACCCCATTCATAGGCTTTCCATTGTGGGACGCCTAGCTTGATCAGGTTACGTATCTTTGTCTTCGGTTTCTTC
>NZ_WKJG01000050.1 GCF_027853235.1 Aliibacillus thermotolerans | reverse complement strand
CCTGTTAGAAAGCATATCTGACCTCCACCTCATGGATACGCAGGACGAAGGAATGTATGGAATTTGATCCGGAGAGAAATGGGAGGGTGAGCGACCATGAATGATGTGGAGACGTTATGCACGGTCATATCAATTTCCAAACTTATCCAGTCGTTTGGACGTTAGGATGGGCTTCACCCTGTTAGAATATTCTGTGATTATCCTTTTATAAGGTGGAAGTGCTGTTAGGTGTAAAACAGTGTCTATGAAATTTTGAGAATAAGCGAGCATTTGGAAGATATTCTTACTTTATTGAGGGAGGAACGTTTACGTATGACAAAATCAGTCGTTGCAATCGTTGGACGACCAAATGTTGGGAAGTCAACGATTTTTAACCGGATGGTTGGAGAAAGGGTTGCCATTGTCGAAGATATACCAGGTGTGACTCGAGATCGTTTATATCGCTTAACGGAATGGTTACATCGAGAGTTTTATCTTATTGATACCGGTGGGATTGATTTAGGAGAAGAACCGCTTCGAGTTCAAATGCGTGAACAAGCGGAAATAGCAATTGATGAAGCAGACGTCATTATTTTTTTAGTCAATGGAAGAGACGGAGTGACCGGAGCAGATCGCGAAATAGCGGATATGCTTAGACGTTCCAATAAACCAGTCGTCGTTGGCGTAAATAAAATTGATCATCCAAACATGGAAGAAAATGTGTATGATTTTTATTCTTTAGGATTCGGAGAAGTATTTGGAATCTCCGGAGCACATGGGCGCGGTCTGGGTGACATGTTAGATGCGGTCATTCATCACTTTCCCGATGAAGAATCAGAAGAATACGACGAAGATACGATTCGGATCGCCGTTATCGGCCGCCCAAATGTTGGAAAATCATCTTTAGTGAACGCGGTTTTAGGGGAAGAACGGGTCATTGTTAGTGATATTCCAGGAACAACGCGAGATGCCGTGGATACGATGTTTGAATTTGAAGACCAAGAATATGTCATTATTGATACAGCCGGGATGAGAAAAAAGGGAAAGGTATATGAATCTACGGAAAAATATAGTGTTCTGCGAGCGTTAAAAGCGATGGAAAGTGCTGACGTTGTACTTGTCGTATTAAATGGGGAAGAAGGAATTCGCGAACAAGATAAACGAATTGCTGGATATGCCCATGAGGCAGGACGAGCCGTTATTATCGTAGTAAACAAATGGGATGCCGTTGAAAAAGATCATCAAACGATGGCGAAGTTTACTGAAAAAGTACGGCAAGAATTTCAATTTTTAACATATGCCCCGGTTTTATTTTTATCAGCAAAAACAAAATCTCGTCTCCAGCACTTGTTGCCAACAGTGAAGCAAGTTGCAGATAATCATCATTTACGTGTACCAACCAACGTGTTGAACGATGTAATTTTGGACGCAGTGGTGATGAATCCGGCGCCAACGGAAAATAATAAACGTCTCCGCATCAATTATGCAACGCAAGTGGCTGTTGCACCACCTACAATCGTTTTATTTGTCAATGATCCAGAACTGTTACATTTTTCATATCGTCGTTATTTGGAAAACAAACTAAGGGAAGCTTTTCATTTTGAAGGAACACCAATACGATTGATTGCTAGAAAGAAAAACGACTAGCTTTGGGGAGAGGAAAAGATGGAGCTGATTGTTTCAATCATCATCGCATACTTGTTAGGTTCTATTAGCTTTAGTTATGTGGTCGCTTGGCAAATAAAAAAAATTGACATTAGAGAACATGGGAGTGGCAATGCTGGTGCTACCAACATTTTAAGGGTTCTAGGGAAAGGACCTGCCATTCTCGTATTATCACTGGATATTTTAAAAGGAGTTGTTTCGGTTTGGATTGCACGCGGAATAGAATATTGGGATGTTTTGCCGACTTGGACCACTGTTGGTGAAATAGAAGGGATAGCACCTGCACTTGCCGGGCTTGCGGCCATTCTTGGTCATAATTGGCCTATTTATTTTCGTTTTAAAGGTGGAAAAGGAGTGGCGACGGCAATCGGTGTTGTAGGAAGCCTTGTCTTTTTCCCGGCTGTATATATTGGCATCATCGCTATTTTATCCATTTTTATTACTCGCTATGTTTCTCTCGGGTCGTTAATTTTCGCAGCCGGCACACCAATTATATTAATGGTGACAAATCAACATTATGATCATCCTTCGCCTTATATATATTTAACGACATTATTAGGAGTTATTTCTGTCTGGAAACATCGAGAAAATATTAAACGACTTTTAAATGGAACGGAAAATAAAATTGGAGAAAAAAAAGCTTGACGAAAGGAGAAAAAAGAATGAATGTAGCAGTGATCGGCGCAGGTAGTTGGGGAACTGCTCTGGCACTTGTTCTCGCAGATAACGGTCATCAAGTAAAGTTATGGACGAGACGACGAGAACAAGCGGAAGAACTGAATAAATATCATACAAATGAAATGTACTTGCCGAAACGCACCATTCCAGCTTCGATTGTTGCCACAACGGATATCGAAAATTGTGTTCGTGCAGCAGATTACATATTACTGGTTGTCCCGACGCAAGCGATGCGGGAAACAGTCAAAAAAGTTTCACCATTCATTCCTCAGGAAGCCGTTCTGATTCATGCTTCCAAAGGAATTGAACCTGACACTCATTTACGTGTCTCTGAAATGATAGCGGAAGAATTACCGGATGAATCAAAAAGACCAATTGTCGTATTGTCTGGTCCTAGTCATGCAGAAGAAGTAAGCGACCGGAAACCGACTACCGTAACGGTGTCATCAACGTCCATCCAATTAGCAGAAAAAGTGCAGGATCTTTTTATGAATCATTATTTTCGTGTCTATACGAATAAAGATATCATCGGAGTGGAAATTGGAGGGGCATTAAAAAATATTATTGCATTAGGAATTGGATTAAATGATGGGCTTGGTTACGGAGATAATGCGAAAGCAGCTCTCATGACGAGGGGACTTGCTGAAATTGTTCGTCTCGGTGTCAACCTAGGAGCAAATCCGTTAACATTTACAGGGCTAACGGGATTAGGGGATTTAATTGTTACTTGCACGAGTCAGCATAGTAGAAATTGGCGTGCAGGTTACAAAATAGGAAGTGGAAAAAGCGTCACGGAAGTATTGGAAGAAATGGATATGGTGGTGGAAGGGATTCGAACGACGAAAGCGGTACATGAGCTTTCCAAGCGATTACAAGTCGACATGCCGATTACAAACGCTCTCTATACCGTACTATTTGAAGACGCATCTCCCGTGGAAGCCGCTCAACAGTTAATGAAACGAGGTCGAAAACAGGAAGAAGAACATTTGTCTTTACTTTTTGATAAAAATAATTAGTTGTATTGTCTATTGTCGCTCAAAGATAGCACGCCTCTTTTTCCTATGCATAAAATACGTTGACAGGATGAAAGGAGGCTGTTTATGCGATACGACAACGACAATATATTTGATCAGATTGAAAAAGAGACGAATGTAAAACAAGAAGATTTGCTGAGATTAGCTCAATCGTTAAGTAACGCAGATTTTCAAGATGAGAAAACAGTAAGAAAAGTCATCTCAGATGTCGCTCGATTGGCAGGAAGAAAAGTGTCTAAACAACAAGAAGATGAGTTAGTAAATGCGATTGTCAACAACAATATACCAATGGACCTCTCTTCTATAAGTAAGTGGTTTCAATCGAAATAACGCTTGTCTCTCCCGCATGAACGTCCGTCTCTAATGTTGGCGAATGAAGAAAGGCTGTTTGAGAAGGAAGAATAAGTCATCAACTAGTCGGAATTCACCCCGATTCCGACTAGTTTTCATGTTTAAAATAAAAATGATGTTATAATAGGGGCTGAAATGAAGGAGGATTTGTATTATGACTGCGCTAGAAAGTATGTGGGTCTCATTTTTTGGCATCTTTTTAATGTTTGTTTCCGCAGGAGCAACGATATTTGCACAAAAATTGCCTTCCATTTTACGTTTCATTGTCTTAGTGATTGCTTTTATATGTCTCGTCATTGGAGGTATCATTATGATTGTGATTGTTTTTGGAGGACCATTGGCAGAATAGATGGACTGCTATGGAAGTGGAGGTGGTAAAGTGACACGGTTTCTTCGCCTGTGCATGATCGGATTTAGTGTGCTCTTTCTTTTCTCAGGGTGCATGTATCCACAAGAGAAAAGAGTGGAAAACCAAATTCCTTATGAAGATCAAATAGAATCTGTCCAGAGAGCAGTGGACCAGTTTAGAGAAGATACAGGAGTACTTCCCATTCAAACAAAAGACGAAGATACACCCATATATCAAAAATATGTCATTGATTTTCGCAAGTTGTTGCCACGGTATTTATCCGAACCACCGGGCAATTCTTTTGAAAGCGGCGGACCTTATCAATACGTATTAATTGATCCCGAAGAGCGTGCCGAAGTGAAACTCATTGATTTGCGCGTGTTAAGAGAAATTCAAGAGCTAGAGCGAGCAGTCCGTCAATATATTTCCAAGCATGAATATTTACCCATTGGGGAAGCAATCGGAATTGGAATCTATCGTTTAGATGAAGAAAGGTTAGACTATCATCGGGACTTAAGCGTTGAAAGTCCTTATCATGAGTCGAATTATTTGCCGTTGATGATTGACCAATACGGAAATGTGTTGATTGATTATGCCATAGACATTCATATGATGTTAGAAAGATATGATCATTCTTTTCAACCCGGGGATGATGTCAGACAAATTTTAACCGATCATTCTCCTATCGTTCCGGCATTTTCTGTTCCGTATACGATCGATGAAAATGAAGATCCCATTTTTATGGTGGAATAAAGGGATGCGTAACCCTCTCTATTCAAAATCGGTCATATCTGTAGGACACAGTCATACATATATAGTGTCATACATGTAAGACCGGTATCGGAGGATATGAATAGGAGGGGATCTAGTGGAAAAAATAGATATCTTTAAAGATATCGCTGAACGGACTGGAGGAGACATTTATCTTGGCGTCGTCGGGGCAGTCCGAACCGGTAAATCGACGTTTATTAAAAAGTTTATGGAACTTGTCGTCCTTCCGAATATGGAAAGCGAAACGGAACGAGCCAGGGCACAAGATGAACTACCGCAAAGCGCGGCAGGAAGAACGATCATGACAACAGAACCGAAATTTGTTCCGAATAATGCTGTTTCTCTACATGTCGACGAAGGACTCGATGTCAATGTAAGACTGGTGGATTGTGTTGGTTATGCCGTTGAAGGAGCAAAGGGATACGAAGATGAAAACGGTCCGCGGATGATTAACACCCCGTGGTATGAAGATCCAATTCCATTCCAAGAAGCAGCGGAAATTGGAACGAGAAAAGTGATTCAAGAACACTCCACCTTAGGCGTAGTCATCACGACGGACGGTTCAGTGGGAGAAATTCCTCGGGAAGATTATGTGGAAGCGGAAGAACGGGTCATTGAAGAGCTAAAAGAAGTCGGAAAACCGTTTATTATGATTATAAATAGCGTACGTCCGCATGATCCGGAAACCGAAGCATTGCAAAGGGAGTTGTCGGAAACCCATGACATCCCCGTGCTTGCTTTAAGTGTAGAGAGTATGACAGAACATGACATCAATCACGTATTAAGAGAAGTGTTGTTTGAATTTCCGGTTCATGAAGTAAACGTTAATTTGCCAAGCTGGGTCATGGTATTAAGACAAGATCATTGGCTGAGGGAAGAATATGAAGAATCAGTGAGAAATACGGTCAAAGACATTCGGCGACTTCGTGATGTTGATCGTGTTGTTTACCAATTTGCTCATGATTTTGAATTTATTGAAGAGGCAAGTCTTGCAGGGATTGAAATGGGGCAGGGAATCGCAGAAATTGACTTATATGCACCCGACCACTTATATGATCAAGTGTTAAAAGAAGTGGTTGGGACGGAAATTAGGGGGAAAGACCATTTACTTCAGCTGATGCAAGATTTTGCTTATGCAAAAAAGGAATACGATCAAGTGAGTGACGCGCTGAAAATGGTAAAACAAACAGGTTATGGAATAGCTGCCCCCGCGCTTACTGATATGAGTCTTGACGAGCCGGAAATTATCCGACAAGGCTCGCGCTTTGGCGTTCGTTTAAAAGCAGTGGCACCATCCATTCACATGATAAAAGTAGATGTTGAATCAGAATTTGCCCCAATTATTGGAACGGAAAAACAAAGTGAAGAACTCGTTCGTTACTTGATGCAAGACTTTGAAGAAAACCCTCTTTCCATATGGGATTCGGACATATTTGGCCGATCGTTAAATTCGATTGTGAGAGAAGGAATCCAAGCAAAATTATCACTGATGCCTGAGAACGCTCGATACAAGTTAAAAGAGACGTTAGAAAGAATTATTAATGAAGGTTCCGGTGGTTTAATTGCAATCATATTATAATATTTCACGGAAGCGGCATAAGCAGCTGCTTCTTTTTGTTTCGTTACATAAGTTTACATAATAATATTATTGTAAAGATATGCAGTATATTTTGATTTATCAATACCCATATGCTAAAATTTTTCAAAGGTTACACAAACAGTTGATTGGAGGAAAAATGAGTGGGAAGTGTGGACCATGAAAAAATAGAAGAAGCAGTAAAAATGATATTAGAAGCAGTAGGAGAAGATCCAACGAGAGAAGGACTTCTTGACACACCAAAACGGGTCGCAAGAATGTATGAAGAAGTATTCCAAGGTATGAATGAAGACCCGAAAAAACATTTGCAAACGGTGTTTGGAGAAGATCATGAAGAATTGGTGCTCGTTCGTGACATTCCTTTTTATTCGTTATGCGAACATCACTTAGTTCCCTTTTATGGCAAGGCCCATGTCGGTTATATTCCGAAAGGCGGGAAAGTAACCGGACTTAGTAAATTGGCCCGAACAGTTGAAGTTGTTGCGCGAAGACCACAGCTGCAAGAAAGAATTACTTCTACGATTGCAAACTCCATCGTCGAAACCTTAGAACCTCATGGAGTCATTGTAGTTTTGGAGGCGGAGCATATGTGCATGACGATGAGAGGTATTAAGAAACCGGGGGCTCAAACGGTGACGTCTGCCGTGAGAGGAACATTTGAAAAAGATGCGGCGGCACGAGCGGAAGTATTATCTTTAATTCGTCATTCATAAGAACAAGAGGAGGGAAGTAAGATGAGGGAAAATAATGATTTTATTGTGATTAAAGCAGAAGAAGACGGTGTCAATGTCATCGGTTTAACGCGAGGTTCCGATACGAGATTTCATCATTCTGAAAAGCTGGATCGTGGAGAAGTGATGATCGCGCAGTTCACTGAACATACGTCAGCGGTCAAAGTAAGAGGAAAAGCGACAATTCAAACGAGTCATGGGGAAATAAAGGCGGGCACGTAAACGGAAGTTACATATTTCGTCATGTCTTTCACAGTAAGTTCCATTCTATGCTATAATAGGGTCATTATGATTTTCATAAGATCAGTACTGATAATTGGTAAGAAGACCCATATTTGTGCGATGGGAGACATCTAACATGTTACACCCGGATTATGATATGAAGGAAGTTGCAACAATTGAACAACAGTTTAAAGAGTTAAGCGCTCATTCTTATTTACAACAATACGCCGGTTACGTCGAAGCAGATCGTGATTTGGTGTATTTTTTGCTCGAATGTTTGCGGGACGCCCCTTTTAACAAAGAGGAAAAGCGTGAACAAATTTTATCTGCACTTTTTGCGCAAGCAGCCTTTGACACGCATGAGCAAGTGTTTCAAGGTGACATCGTGAACCAAAAGGAAAAAAAAACACGACAATTAACCGTGCTGGCAGGAGATTATTTCAGTAGTATTTATTACCGATTATTAGCAAAAAGTGTGCATCAACCGATTCTTCATTTGTTTAGTAAAACAATTCAATCGATCAATGAAACGAAGATGGAATTGCATTGTTATGAAGGAGAATCCTTCAGGAAATTACTCGATCACATCCGTGACATTGAAGCTGGATTTATCTTTGCTTTAACCACATATTATGAGAAAAAAGAACTGGAGCAGGTAGCAGAAATATTTTTCACTTTGAGAAGATTGTTGAAAGAGAGAAAACAAGTGGCGCACAAAAAGCTGACTTCGATTGCTTATGCTCTCCATTGGTATGCAGAAGGAGAAAAGACTTTCACTGCTTTCCATTGGCCACCAGCAAATACGAAAAGACTATTAGATCAAGCGATTCAAACGTATGAAGAATTACTGCAAAAACAATTGCAAACTGTCAGTCCAACGCTAAAAAATACTTCCTTATATGAACGTTTACACGCGTGGGTCGGTTTGCGGAAGTCGGAGAAGATATAAATGAAGAAAGAAATTGTGCAACAGCCAAAGGAAGAAAAGGTACATGCTGTTTTTGAATCTATTTATGATAAATATGATTATATGAATTCTGTGATTAGTTTTTCTTTACATAAACGGTGGCGAAAAGATGTCATGAAACAAATGCAAGTGCGCCCGGGAAGCATCGCTCTGGATATTTGTTGCGGCACAGGAGATTGGACCCTTCAGTTAGCTGAAGCAGTTGGGAAAGAAGGGAAAGTAATCGGTCTTGATTTTAGCAGAAACATGTTGTCCATTGGAGAAGGGAAATTAAAAAAGACGGCTTCTACCAATGTGACATTTGTGGAAGGCAATGCGTTAGCACTGCCGTTTCCCGACGAATCTTTTGATTACGTAACGATTGGATTCGGATTAAGAAATGTCGCCAGTTATGAAACCGCCTTACGTGAGATGCATCGTGTGCTAAAGAAAGACGGGCTTGCGGTTTGTTTAGAAACGTCACAACCGGAAAATAAAAACATTCGCTCTTTATATTCGCTTTATTTTACCAAAATGATGCCGGCACTTGGAAAATACGTCGCAAATAGCTACAACGAATATTCATGGTTACAAGAGTCGACCATGGCCTTTCCGAACAAAAATACCCTTACTTCTTTATTTATTAAATCGGGTTTCCAGCGAGTGCAAGTAACTCCTTACTCGATGGGAACAGTAGCTGCACATTTTGCTCAGAAAGCAAGTAGAATGAGTGAGGGAGTACAATGAAAAAGCTGAAAATCATTTTGGAAATGATTAAATTTGAACATACAATTTTTGCCTTACCTTTTGCATTTTTAGGTGCAATTCTAGGAAGTTTGATGGTCGAAGGAACGTGGCCGACGTTATGGGAGTGGATATGGATTACGTTGGCGATGGTCGGTGCAAGAAGTGCTGCCATGACGTTAAACCGAGTGATTGATGCGAAAATAGATAAAGCAAATCCTCGCACAGCAGAACGAGCGATTCCCGCTGGAAAGATTTCCATGAAAGAAAGCATTTGGTTTATCGTACTGTCTTTCGTTCTACTCTTCTTTTCAGCCTATCAATTAAACATGCTCGCAGTATATTTGTTACCAATCGCTGTCTTTTTTTTGACGGCCTATTCCTATACAAAACGTTTTACTTGGCTCTGTCATGTCTTTTTAGGCTGTACGATAGCCATTGCGCCTTTAGGTGGCTGGGTTGGAACGACAGGAACTTTGAATCCGGAAGCATTTCTCTTGTATATCGCCGTTGCTTTTTGGATTGCTGGATTTGACATTATTTATGCAACGCAAGACGCTGATTATGACCGAGAAGTAGGGTTATATTCCATTCCGGCACGATTTGGTATTAAGCATTCATTATTGATTGCGCGGTCATTTCATCTTATTAGTTTTGCGGCACTTTTCATTCTTTACTTTGTCTCGCCTTTGTCTTACCTTTATTTGGCCGGAGTCTTTATCGTTGGAATAGTGATGGTTTATGAGCATTCCCTTGTCAAACCAGACGATTTGTCGAAAGTCCAAGTAGCATTCTTTCCAATGAATGGAATTATTAGTGTCGTCATTTTTCTTTTTACGATTGGAGATATGGTGTTATGACGAAGCGTAAGATTTTTACAGTGGCAATTACGGGAGCAAGCGGAGCAGTGTATGCGGTCCGTTTAGTTCAAGAACTAACCCAGGGGGGGCATCATATCCATTTATTAATGAGTGAAGCGTCTTGGCAAGTATTTCGAGATGAATTGTTACTTGATATAAAGGATCGCAACCAATGTTTGGAAGACTTATTTTCTCTCTCTTCTCCTGACGTTTCCATTGACGTCCATGATTTACAGGACTTTCAAGCCCCTGTCGCCAGCGGCTCTTACCAAATGGATGCCATGGTTGTCATTCCGTGTTCGATGGGAACATTGTCTAAAATTGCCAATGGCAACTCTGGCAATTTATTAGAGCGGGCTGCAGATGTACAACTGAAAGAAAAAAGAGACTTAATTCTCGTGCCAAGAGAGACACCTCTTCACGGGGGACATTTAGAAAATATGTTAAAAGCAGAGCGAAATGGCGCTCAAATTGTACCAGCGATGCCTGGTTTTTATCATTTACCGGAAACGAAGGAAGATTTAATTGATTTTGTTGTTGGAAAAGTACTTGATGCATTAGGGATAGAACATTCGCTTTTTCGAAGATGGGGGGAAGAAGCATGAGTTTAGTCATTGGAGAAATTGCATATACGAACATCGTTCCTCCTTTTTATTGCTTAAATCGAGAAGAATTAGAAAAGAACGGATGTCGTTTCGTTCCGAAAGTACCAGCTGGATTAAATGCAGCGATGAAACAAGGGGAAGTAGACGTTGGTGGCATTTCTTCTTTCGCATACGGAAAAGAAAAAGGAAAGTATGTTTTGATGCCTCATCTTTCCGTCACTGCATACGGTCCTGTTGGTTCTATTTTTCTATTTTCAAAGTATCCATTAGAATCGCTGGAAGGAAAAAATATTGCATTAACGTCAGCCAGTGCCACTTCGGTACATTTGCTAAAGGTGATTTTAAAAGAATTTCTACATTTCACGAATATCACTTTCACGACCGTCACTCCAGATGCGGAAAAAATGAATGCGTCTTTTGATGCGTTCTTATTGATCGGAGATGATGCCATCAGAACATTCTGGAAGCGGGAAAAGCTCGGTGTATATTACTATGATTTAGGACAGCTTTGGTATGAATATACCGGTTTCCCGATGACATATGCTGTGTTTGCGGTAAGAAAAGAAGCAGCAGAAGAAAAAAAAGATATGGTACACATGTTGTATAAACAATTTATCGAAAGTAAAAAAAAGGCATTAGGTCCTCGTTTCAATGATATGATCACGTATATCCAACAACGGCACGGCGGTACGGAAGCTTTTTGGCGCGCCTATTTTCGAAACTTACATTATCAATTTGATGAAAAAGAAAAAGAAGGACTGCTTTATTATTACAAACTCGCCTATGAACATGGCTACTTTGAACGTCCCGTCACTGACATTGAAATGTGGATGACTGGAAATGAGGTGCGGGATTTACTTTGAAGGTGAAAATGATGAGATTACCGGACTTCTATCTGGTGTTAAAATCAGATATAGAAAAAATAGAACATGAATTAGAAAAATCGGTAGCAACAGAACAGCCGGTGTTAAATAAGGCAGCCTTACATTTGTTACAAGCAGGCGGAAAACGAATTCGTCCCATTTTTGTCCTTCTTTGCGCAAAATTTGGTGCCTATGATATTGAAAAAGTCAAACATATTGCAAGCGCCTTAGAGATGATACATATGGGTTCTCTCGTACACGATGATGTAATTGATGATGCGGAATTACGACGGGGGAGACAGACGATTAAAGCAAAATGGGATAATCGTGTCGCAATGTATACAGGAGATTTTTTATTTGCTCGAGCAGTGGAGAAAGCGTCCTTTTTACAAAATGGAGAAGTTCATCAGATTTTGTCGAAAGCAATGATTGATATGTGTGTTGGAGAAATTGAACAAATCCGTGATCAATTTAATTGGCAACAACATTTAAAAACTTATTTAAGGCGAATTAAAAGAAAAACTGCTCTTTTAATCGCAGTAAGTTGCCAGTTAGGAGCCCTTAGTGCTGATGTACCTCCCTCGATTCAACGACAGCTCTACTATTATGGTTACAATGTCGGTATGTCTTTTCAAATCATGGACGATGTGTTGGATTTTATCGGCACCGAAGAAGAGCTTGGAAAACCTGCCGGAAGTGATTTGCTACAAGGCAATATTACTTTGCCCGCATTATATGCGATGCAAAAAGACGACGAATTAAAAAAAGAAGTCATTCGTTTAGCAAATGGGGATGAAGTTGTCTCTGTCCGTGCGATTATTGAAAAAGTGAAAACATCAGGCGGCATTGAATATGCTAAGAAATTAAGCAAAAAATATTTGGATAAAGCATATGACTCTTTGGATGGTCTACCAAATCGCAGCGCAAAAAAATCCCTTGTGACGATTGCTTCTTACATTGGGAAACGCACGTATTAATGACTGGATATTGCGAAGGGAAATGCAGTTTGTTATAATGTGAGCGGTTTTACATGAGAAAAAGTTACATAGGAAGAAGGGATAGCAATGGAAAGAACTTTTATTATGGTGAAGCCTGACGGTGTACAACGAAATTTAATTGGTGAAATCGTGCAACGGTTTGAACAAAAAGGGTATAAGCTTGTCGGTGGAAAATTAATGTCCATCTCAAAAGAATTGGCTGAAGAACATTATGGAGAACATAAAGACAAGCCGTTTTTTGGTGAACTTGTTTCATTCATTACATCCGGTCCGGTATTTGCGATGGTGTGGGAAGGAGAAGGAGTCATTCTCACTGCTCGTCAAATGATGGGAGCGACCAACCCGCAAGAAGCTGCACCAGGAACGATTCGCGGGGATTATGGTGTTCAAGTTGGAATGAATGTCATTCACGGGTCCGATTCCGAGGAAAGCGCAAAACGAGAAATCGGATTGTTTTTTAAAGAAGACGAGCTCATTGATTACAACAAAACAATCTCTGAATGGATATAATAAGTGAAGCGCCTTTTGCCTTCGTGCGGAAGGCGTTTTTCATATCGTATACGATCTGTTTTTAAAAAAGGGCGGGGAGGGGAGTGAATGGGAATGAAAGTGATGGATGATTATCAATGGTTTATTGAACGCGTCAAGAAAAAAACAGGCATTGACTTATCTTTATATAAAGAAGCCCAAATGAAACGACGTTTACGTTCTTTCTATGAAAAAAAAGCATATACCAGTTTTCAAGATTTTTTTGAACGAGGCATTAATAAAGATGAAAAAGTATTAAGCGAGTTTCTGGAACGAATGACGATTAATGTATCAGAATTTTACCGCAACCCAAAAAGATGGCAAGTGTTAGAACAAAACATCTTACCACGATTGGACGAAGCGAATCGATCCACCTTTAAAGCGTGGTCTGCCGCTTGTTCTTCCGGTGAGGAACCGTATACGATTGCAATGATTTTAGAAGAGCATTTAAAAAAGACGCGGCGATATTCCATTTTGGCTACAGACATTGATGAAGCGATCCTTGCGCGAGCAAAAGCAGGGATATACACTGACCGTTCATTAAAAGAGTTATCAAAAGAACAGATCAATCTGTTTTTTAATGAAGATCGTCCTGGCTATCGTATCAAAGATAAGTTAAAAAAACATATCACATTTCGAAAACATGATTTATTGACAGATACATATGATACGGATTTCGATCTTATTGTTTGTCGAAATGTGCTCATTTATTTTACGGAAGAAGCGAAACATGATATTTACTTTAAGTTTAACCAATCATTAAAAATGGGTGGAGTATTGTTTGTTGGTAGTACAGAACAAATTTTTTATCCGAAGAAATACGGTTTTGAACCGGAGGAGACGTTTTTTTATCGTAAAGTAAAGGAAGTATCCCATAGATAAAAATCAACCGGAACGTCCCACAACATCGGAAAATATGTTATCATTTAATGCATAAAAGCACTAAAGAGAAACGGATGGAAAGAGGAGTGGAACAAATGAGATATTTAACAGCGGGCGAATCTCACGGCCCTCAACAAACAACAATTATTGAAGGGGTTCCCGCTCATATGGAACTGTTGAAAGAAGATATTAACCGTGAATTAAAGCGAAGACAAGGCGGTTATGGACGGGGACGCCGCATGCAAATAGAAAAGGATCTTGTAGAAATCGTAAGTGGTGTTCGACATGGGAAAACGACAGGTGCCCCAATTGCGCTTGTCGTCAAAAACGATGATTTCAAAAGTTGGACCGATGTGATGGGAGTGGAACCGTTAAGTGAAGAAGAAGAGCAACAAGTACGAAGAAAAGTAACCCACCCTCGCCCTGGACATGCAGATTTAAATGGTGGTATTAAATATGGTCATAGAGATATGCGAAACGTTTTAGAACGTTCCTCCGCCCGTGAGACGACAGCACGGGTATGCGCAGGAGCAGTTGCCAAAAAATTATTAAAGACACTTGGGATAGAAGTGGCAGGACACGTACTGGAAATTGGCGGAGTAAAAGCGAAAGACATTTCATATAAAGATATTTATGAATTACAAGAAAAATCGGAAGCTTCACCTGTACGTTGTTTAGATAAAGAGGCAGAACGGAAGATGATGGAAGCGATTGATCAGGCCAAAAAAGAAGGGGACTCTATCGGTGGGGTCGTGCAAACGGTGGTGACTGGGATGCCAGTCGGTGTCGGTAGCCACGTTCATTACGATCGCAAGTTAGATAGTAAAATTGCCGGTGCGGTTGTGAGTATTAACGCTTTTAAAGGAGTGGAAATTGGCATCGGCTTTGAAGCTGCCCGTCGTCCTGGTAGTGAAGTACATGATGAAATTTTATGGGACGAGGAAAAAGGGTATTATCGTCGCACCAATAATCTTGGAGGATTTGAAGGCGGGATGACAAACGGAATGCCTTTAGTGATTCAAGGTGTGATGAAGCCTATTCCGACTTTATATAAACCGCTGCAAAGTGTAGATATTGATACAAAAGAACCGTTTCAAGCAAGCATTGAACGGTCAGACAGTTGTGCCGTGCCTGCCGCATCCGTCGTCATGGAAAACGTCATTGCTTTTGAAGTAGCAAAAGCGCTTGTGGAAATGTTTCATGCAGACCGAATCGACGCTTTAAAAGAAAGCATCGAAAACCATCGTACATGGGCGCGGGAATTTTAATGGAAAAATTTACG
Organism: Aliibacillus thermotolerans; assembly: GCF_027853235.1. GTDB lineage: Bacteria > Bacillota > Bacilli > Bacillales > Marinococcaceae > Aliibacillus > Aliibacillus thermotolerans. The sequence goes on along the minus strand of NZ_WKJG01000050.1, from coordinate 151,621 downwards.
ATCACGACGACAAACGATCAATACGACGTACTGATTGACTACGGATTGCGCCATCAGCTAGATACACTTTGCCGATCCATATTGGAAGGAAGAAAAAAAGCACTCATTATTTCAGACACAAAAGTGTACCCGTTGTACGGGGAAGAAGTGAAAAAATCGTTAGCACGACTGTTACCGGTAGCGCACGTAACGGTTCCAAACGGGGAAAGAGCAAAATCTTTAGAAGTATATCGGGATTTATTAACGACTTGCATTGAAGAAGAATTAGATCGCAATTCCATCATTATTGCCCTCGGTGGTGGGGTCATCGGAGATATTGCCGGGTTTACTGCTGCTACTTATATGCGTGGAATTCCCTTTATTCAAGTACCTACGACATTGCTTGCTCAAGACAGTAGCGTCGGTGGAAAGACAGGCATTAATCATCCATTAGGAAAAAATTTAATTGGAGCTTTTCATCAGCCAAGTGCGGTCGTTTACGATATTGACATGCTTCAGACGCTTTCCGACAAAGAATGGTTATCTGGTTTTGCTGAAATGATGAAACATGCCTACATTCAAGATCCAAATTATTTAGCGTGGTTAAAAGAACATGTAAATACTTTGGATGACATCAAAAAACCTTCCATTCGCTCATCGATTCGACGTTCGATGAAAATAAAAGCGACAATCGTTGAAAAAGATGAAAAAGAAGCCGGCATTCGCGCCTTTTTGAACTTTGGTCACACTCTTGGCCATGCCCTTGAAAAAGTATCCGGCTACGGCGAGCTTACCCACGGGGAAGCGGTGGCTTGTGGCATGTTATTTGCGATGCGTCTTAGTAACACGTTACAACTGTCTACATGGGATATAGAAGAAGAAAAAGCATGGTTTCAAGCGATTGGATATCCTGTTGACATCGTTTTTCAATACGAACCGGAAGCACTTATAGAAGCGATGCGTCTTGATAAAAAAAGAACATCGAAAGGCCTTACTTTTGTCTTGTTAAAAAAGGCGGGGGAACCAATGATACAAACAGTAAAAGAAACGATCGTTCGTCAGCTTTTACAAAGAAAGGAGGCATCATCGTGATACGAGGAGTACGGGGAGCTATTACGATCGATGAGAATAAGGAAGAAGACATTATCTCCCATACAAAATGGCTATTAGAAGAAATGATTGCAAAAAATAATTTACAACCGGAACAAGTTGCGCACATTTGGTTTACGACGACACCCGATATTAATGCAGCGTTCCCCGCTAAAGCAACTCGTTTCATCGAAGGATGGCAATACGTACCTGTCATGTGCGCGCAAGAAATCCCGGTACCCAATGCCCTTCCAAAATGTATCCGTATTATGTTGTCAGCGGAATTAAATGTGAGGCAAGAAGAAGTAAAACATGTTTACTTACGTGATGCAACGAAACTCCGTCCAGATTTAGTCAAAGATGAAAGTTGACAAAAAGAACAATCATAGATTAAGATAAAAGTAATGAGAGTAGTGAATAGTTTCAAAATAAATGAATTTTTGAGTAGAGAGAGTTTAGTAGAGAGTAGAGTTGAGTGGAGAACAGTAGAGCGGAGTGAACGAGTGTATCCAACGCCTAAAACTGTTCGTTTTAGGCGTTTTTCATTTCCTTTCGTAAATTTTAATGATATCTCCTCTATCCCTCCCTCTCTGCCTCTCTTTGCGAAAAAAGAGGTGAGTATATGTCAGAAACAACCTTCCCTATCTTTGACGATCAAACAAAGACATTTCGAATGATTCCTTATGTGAAACAGTTTTTTATAGACACGATCACCCCTATCGAAGTGTTTCGAAAGCTCGAACGAGAAGCAGTGTTTTTATTAGAAAGTAAAGACGAAGCGTCCCCTTGGTCAAGATATTCTTTTATCGGTTTATCGCCACGTTATCGGATAATCGAAACAAGAAAGACGTACCGGTTTTTAGATGCAGCACAAAACGTGTTGCTTGAAGACCGACATCTCCCCGGTATCTTCCAAAAGGTCATGGATTGGTTACGACCAGGAGATCCGCATGTCGACTTACCTTTCAAAGGGGGAGCAGTGGGAGTCGTTCCTTACGATACAGTAGAGAAGTTTCGATCACAACTTTCCTCTCCCTACCATGAAAATGAAAAAGAGCGAGTGACGCTCTTATTTTGCGAAACGTTAATTGCTTTTGATCATGTGACGAAAGAGCTCACATTTATTCATTACAATTCCAATGAAATGGCGGCAAGCAATGTTCGTTATAAAGAGTCGCAAGCGAAAGTAAATCAATATATGCATAAGATTATTGAATCCAAACAAGATTATTCTTACTCACGACCGATGATGCTACAAAAAGAAGTGGATTTTAAGAAGGTCTGTTCGAATTACTCAAAGGAAAAGTTTGAGCAAGATGTCAGGACGATTCAATCTTATATTGAAACAGGAGAGATTGATCAAGCTGTTCTCTCCCAACGTTTTGAACGAGAGATAACCGTGAGTGGCTTTGATATTTACCGTGCACTACGCATGATTAATCCATCACCTTATTTATTTTATTTAAAATTAGAGAAAACGGAAGTGGTGGGAAGCTCCCCGGAACGACTCATTCAAGTAAAGAATCGACAAATGGAAATCCACCCAATTGCCGGAACGAGAAAACGAGGAAAAAGCGATCGAGAAGATCAGCAATTGGCACAAGATTTGCTACAAGATAAAAAGGAAATCGCTGAACACCAAATGTTGGTTGATTTGGCGAAAGAGGATATTGCGAAGGTAGCGGAAAAAGGGACGATTGAAACACCGACGTTATTTGAAATAGGTAAATTTTCCCATGTCATGCATATTATCTCCAAGGTCACCGGTAAACTAGCCGCGACTGTCCAACCGATTGAAGCGCTTGCTTCGGCATTTCCGGCCGGGACTGTCTCCGGTGCTCCAAAAGAGCGCGCACTTGAGATTTTAAATCAATTGGAAAAAGAACCACGGGGCATTTATGCAGGAGCGGTGTGCTACATTGATTTTGCCGGCAATATCGACTCCTGTATTGCGATTCGAACAGTCGTTATTGAAAACGACCGAGCGAAAGTGCAAGCAGGTGCAGGGATTGTAAAAGACTCTATTCCGGAAAAGGAATATGAAGAAACGAAAAATAAAGCAATGGCGTTACTCACTGCAATTGAAGCGGCAGAAGTACTGTTTGGAAATAAAGAGGAGGAGAGAGAACATGTTTAAAACGTTATTAAATGAATGCATGGACGGAAAAGTATTATCAGAAACAGAAGCAGAACAAGCAATGGATGAAATTATGAAAGGAAATGCAACAGAAAGTCAAATTGCGAGTTTTTTAACGATTATGCGTTTTCGCGGGGAAACGGTGGACGAAATGACAGGGTTTACGCGTTCGATGCGGGAACATGCCATTCAGTTGCCTCATGAAGAATCTTTTGTAATTGATACTTGTGGGACAGGAGGAGATAATCGATCTACGTACAATATTTCTACGGCAAGTGCGATTGCTCTTTCCTCTTTTGGAGTCAAAGTAGCAAAACATGGGAATCGCTCGGTGTCCTCTCGCAGTGGAAGTGCGGACGCATTAGATGCGTTAGGGGTTGCTATTCAAACGTCTCCGGAAGAAGCAATTCAATCATTACGACAACAAAATATGACCTTTTTGTTTGCACCGATGTATCACGTAGCGATGAAACACGCAGTGACTCCTCGAAAGGAAATCGGTTTTCGGACGATTTTTAATTTATTAGGTCCATTAACAAATCCGGCAAATGCAAGTGCACAAGTCATTGGTGTATTTGATAAAGGGTATGCGAAGAAGATGGCAGAAACGTTAAAACGTCTTGGTAGTAAGCGGGTTTTACTCGTAACCGGAGAAGACGGAATGGACGAAGTGACAATTACCGGTAAAACTTTTATCACTGAATTAAACGGTGGAGTCATCCGTGAATATACCATTACCCCAGAGGATGTGGGCCTTGAAAGAGCAAACTTAAGCGATGTGCAAGTGAAAACGCCAGAAGAAAGCGCCGCCTTAATTCGTGCGATTTTTACTGGAGAAGTAAATGGGGCTGCGAAAGATATTTTACTTTTAAATGTAGCTGCGGGTTTGTATGTGTCTGATGAAGTAACGACATTTGCCGAAGGAGTCAGAACAGCAGAAAAAGCACTCCAATCAGGACAGTTTTTACAACAGTTACAACGACTTCAAAAGGAAAAGGTGGAAAAACAACATGCTTGAAAAAATTTTAGAGACGAAACGAGAGGAAATAAAACGTATCACCCTTCCCGAACCGGTGGAGGTGCAAAAATATTCTCTAAAAGAGGCGCTTACGGCAAATGAAAATGAAGTTCAAGTGATAGCAGAAGTAAAAAAAGCCTCCCCTTCAAAAGGGGTCATTCGAAAAACATTCGACCCAGAGGAAATTGCTCTTCAATATGAAAAAGGAGGAGCGGCTGCTTTATCCGTATTAACCGATGAAGAATATTTTCAAGGAAATCGGACGTATATTCCGATCATTAAACAAAAAGTTGCCTTGCCCGTTTTGCGTAAAGAATTTATTATTGATTCGATTCAGCTCTATGAAAGTGTTAGGATTGGTGCAGATGCCGTGTTATTGATCGCCGCTGCTCTAGAAACATCCAAGTTACATGAATTATATGAAGAAGCCTATGAATTAGGGTTGGAAGCAATCGTTGAGTTTCATTCCGAAGAAGAGTTAGAGGAAGTGTTAGCGCAATTTAAACCGCTTATTTTAGGCATTAACAATCGAAACTTACACACCTTTGAAACAACATTGGCAACTACTAAAAAACTAAGTTCTTACGTTCCAAAAGAAAGTGTTTTTGTTAGCGAAAGTGGAATTTACACATATGAAGATATTCAATACGTAAAAGAATGGAAGGCAAACGCCGTTCTCGTCGGTGAATCATTGATGCGTCAAGACAACGTAGAAAAAGCATTACGCACATTACGGGGAGAGAATGTGAATGAAACGACCGTACGTTAAGCTTTGTGGTCTTCATTCAGAAGCGGATGTACAATTAGTGCAATCTTCCCAGGCAGAGTATGTCGGTTTTGTCATGGCAGAAAGTAAAAGAAAAGTGTCTCCTTTTGAAGCTGCTTCCTGGCTTGACAGGCATCCATTGCCTGGGAAGAAGGTGGCAGCTCTCTTTGTGAATGCATCCCTTTCTGACATATTAGAAGCAGTGAAACAATGTCCTATCGATATCATTCAGCTTCATGGCACGGAATCTGTGGAAATGGTGCAACTTGTGAAAGAAAAGACAAAAAAAGAAGTATGGAAAGCAATCCGACATGACGATGATGCTTTCAGCGCATTAAAGTCGTATCTTCCTTATGTCGATGGATTTGTTGTTGATGCGAAAGTGAAAGGCGAATGGGGTGGAACTGGACAGCGTTTTGATTGGAAACACGTTCCCCGCTATGTTCAATTTGGGAAAAAGCATCAAGTACCGTTATTTATTGCTGGGGGGATTACCCCGGAAAATGTAGCATCCTTGCTTCGGTATGATCCTTGGGGGATCGATCTTTCCAGTGGAATCGAACGAAATGGAAAAAAGAACAAAAAAAAATTAACCGCATTAGAAAAGAGGTTGATGTATCATGAGTAAAGCATATCCTGATGCCCGCGGTCGTTTCGGTGAATTCGGGGGGAAATTTGTCCCTGAGACGTTAATGGTTGCGCTAGAAGAGTTGGAAGAGGCTTTTCACGAGGCAATGCAAGATGAAAATTTTTTAAACACATATCATCATATGTTAAGAGAATATGCCGGTCGTCCGACACCGTTCACTTATGCAAAACAGATAACAGAAGAACTCGGTGGGGCACACATTTATTTAAAAAGAGAAGATTTGGTGCATACTGGCGCGCATAAATTAAACAATGCGATCGGTCAAGCGTTACTTGCGAAACGGATGGGAAAAACGAAGATTGTCGCAGAAACAGGCGCGGGACAACATGGCGTTGCGACGGCAACAATTTGTGCGAAATTAGGACTGGAATGTCTCGTGTTTATGGGAGAAGAAGATATGAGGCGACAACGACTCAATGTTTTTCGAATGGAATTGCTAGGAGCTCAAGTCGTTCCGGCTACGACCGGAAGTAAAACATTAAAAGACGCAACGAACGAAGCCATTCGTTATTGGGTAGCAAATGTGGAAGACACTTTTTATTTAATTGGTTCTGTTGTTGGTCCACATCCGTATCCCCGTATCGTACGCGACTTTCAATGTGTCATTGGAGAAGAAACGAAAACGCAAGCAAAAGAAACATTTGGTCGTTTGCCGGACGTCGCTGTTGCCTGTGTTGGAGGCGGAAGCAATGCGATTGGCATGTTTTATCCTATGCTTGAGGACGATGTGAAAATGTATGGGGCAGAAGCTGCCGGGAAAGGGATTTCGACTTCAAAACACGCTGCCACCATCACAAAAGGGACAAAAGGAGTCATTCACGGATCATTAACATACTTGATTCAAGATGAAAATGGACAAATCATCGAGCCTTATTCTATTTCAGCAGGACTGGATTATCCGGGAATTGGCCCTGAACATGCCCATTTGGCAAATACTGGTCGAGTCACTTATCTTCCTATTAGTGATGAAGAAGCAATCGAAGCACTCACCCTTTTGACGAAAAGAGAGGGGATTTTACCTGCCTTAGAATCTGCTCATGCACTGGCTCTCGCCTTTCAACAAGCAAAGTCGCTAGAAAAAGATAATGTGATTGTCGTTTCTTTATCTGGACGAGGAGATAAAGATGTCCACTCCATTAAAGATTATTTGGAAAAGAGGTTGTAAACATGAGTGAAAACAATCGTGTATTGGAAGCTGCCCAAAACGCTCCATATCCCCTTTTTATTCCATTTATTACAGCTGGAGACCCGAATCCGGAAGTAACGGTTGATCTTGCTCTGATGTTACAAGAGGCAGGGGCTCACATCATTGAATTAGGTGTTCCTTATTCCGATCCTCTTGCGGACGGACCGATTATTCAACGTTCCGCACAAAGAGCCCTCGCGCAAGGAATGAGTTTATCAAAAGCAATAGATTTAGTACCGAAAATGAGAGAAAAAGGATTAACCATACCAGTTATTATATTTACGTATTACAACCCTGTGTTACAATTAGGTGAAGAGACTTTTTTACAACGAGTAAGAGAAAGCAAAGCAGATGGCGTGTTGATTCCGGACCTCCCTTTTGAAGAAAGTGAATCCCTTGCTAGTCAAGCCAAATCTCTCGGCTTAGCAAACATTTCTCTCGTTGCTCCTACCTCTGACAAAAGAATTGACGAGATTGCAAGTCGGGCAGAAGGTTTTCTATATTGTGTTTCTAGTACAGGGGTCACGGGTGTAAGAGATCATTTTCCACCGGAAGCATACACTTTTATAAAACGTGTGAAAGAAAGTACTGCCATTCCGGTGGCAGTGGGATTTGGCATTTCGAAACGAGCGCATGTGGAAAGTTTAAAAGGGGTAGCGGATGGTGTCATTGTTGGGAGTGCGATTATGAAAAAAGTGGAAGAAGTTTACGGAAAAAACGCGGGAGAAAGTGAACTGGACCAAATAAAAGCATTTGTTTCTTCTCTTATTTCGTCGTAATATATATGATAAAATATGAAAGAAATATGAGGTGGTCGCCTTGGAAATTAAACCACAATTGTTAGGAATGGAACCATACCAACCGGGCAAACCGATCGAAGAAGTAAAAGAAGAGCTCGGTTTAACTGTCGTGCATAAATTAGCCTCCAACGAGAATCCATACGGCGCCTCTCCTAAGGTGAAAGAAAAAGTACAAGAAGTACTTCTTCACCCGGAGATTTATCCAGATGGATATGCTGCTGCGATCCGGAATAAAGTAGCCGAGCATGTTGGAGTAAGAGAAGAACAATTGATATTTGGTGCGGGGTCTGATGAAGTAATATTGATGCTATGTCGTGCCTTGTTGAGTAATGAAACAAACACGGTGATGGCAACACCGACATTTTCTCAATATAAGCATAATGCTCTCATTGAAGGAGCCGAGATTCGCGAAGTTCCTTTAAAAGAAGGAAAGCATGATTTAGAAGCTATGTTAGAAAAAATTGATGAAAAGACGAAAATTGTCTGGGTATGTAATCCGAATAACCCAACCGGAACATATACGACAACGAAAGAATTCGAGTCATTTTTAGAGAGGGTACCGAAAGACGTTCTCGTCGTTTCCGATGAAGCGTACCTTGAATATGTCACTGCAACGGATTATCCGAATACAATACCATACTTAGATGAATACCCAAATTTAATGATTCTTCGTACTTTTTCCAAAGCATACGGATTGGCAGCGTTAAGAATTGGCTATGGCATTGGGAATGCTTCCTTCATTCGTTCGTTAGATCCTGTCAGACCTCCGTTTAATACAACTTCTATTGCCCATCAAGCTGCTATTGCAGCATTAGAAGATCAAGCATTTATTCAAGCATGTAAAGAAAAAAATAGACAGGTTCTCGATGATATCATGGCGTTTTGTGAACAGTTGGGCTTGTCTTATTTACCGACCGAGACGAATTTTATTTTAATAGAAACAGGTATTGACGGAGACGTATTGTTTGATGATTTATTGAAAAAAGGGTTTATCGTCCGGTCCGGGAAAGCGCTCGGTTTCCCGCACGCAATTCGTGTAACGGCAGGAACAAAAGAACAAAATGATGCGTTTTTACAAGCATTCCATGATTGTCTCGAAAAAAGAAAAACACTCAGTCAAGGATAGCCGGGAAAGAAAGTGGGGAGAAATTGTTGAATCGAAAAATATGTGTCGTCGGGCTAGGGCTGATTGGAGGTTCCATCGCCCTTGCGATAAAAAAAGAACATGACGCCACGGTCGTTGGGGTGGATGTGAATTCGAATCAATTAAAACTAGCCCAGTCTTTACAAGTGATTGATGAAATAGCCGATAATCTTGAAGAAGGAATTCGCGAAGCAGATTTAATTGTGCTCGCAGCTCCAGTGAAAAAAACCGAGCAGTTATTGGAAGAACTGCAAGATTTACCACTTAAAGAAGGAGCGATTGTGACGGATGTAGGGAGTACGAAATCGAAAATTTTTCAAAAGGCAGCCCCTCTCCATCGTAAAAACGTTACTTTTATTGGAGGACATCCGATGGCAGGCTCCCATAAAAGCGGTGTTCAAGCTGCAAGAGCACACTTGTTTGAAAATGCCTTCTATGTTCTCACCCCATCAGAAGAAGCAACGGCTTCAAAAGTCATTCAGTTACAAAATTGGTTAAAAGGAACGAATGCCCGTTTTATTGAAATGACCCCAAAGCAACATGATAAGCTTGCGGGATTAATTAGTCATTTTCCGCATATTGTCGCAGCGAGTCTCGTCCATCAAGTCAAAAATATCGGAAATGAAGATGATTTAGTTTCCCAGTTAGCCGCTGGTGGCTTTAAAGATATTACGAGAATTGCTTCTTCAAACCCTGAAATGTGGCGGGATATTTTATTACATAATAAAGATACGATGCTTCATTTACTACGGGATTGGCAAAAAGAAATGAAAAAAGTGGAAACGATGTTGTTAGAAGAAGAATCCAACGATATTTATAATTACTTTCAAACAGCCAAAAAGTTTCGGGATTGTTTGCCGTCGAACAAAAAAGGTGCGTTGCCTTCCTTTTATGATTTATACGTCGATATTCCAGACCATCCAGGGGTGATCTCTGACGTAACTGGTATTTTAGGGAAAGAAAATATAAGTATTACTAACATTCGCATCATCGAGACGAGGGAAGATATCATGGGGGCACTTCGGCTCTCTTTTCGTACGGATGAAGACCGAAAACAAGCAAAGCAGTTGTTAGAAAATGCGCTGTATGAAACACATCTATTAGAAGAATAAAAAGATGATCCCGCTTTTCATTGGGATCATCTCACAAAAATCTTTCAATAACGTGAAAATTGAAAAAAGTTATTGACTTATACTTTGGTTTCGATATAATAAAAGTAGCGTATGGTTTCTCTCCACTCCTATCCATACTCATTCATTGAAATAGCAATCTTGGCTAGCCCGATATGTAAGCGTTTACTTATCGGGTCTTTTTTTGTTTGTTATGAATCGATTTTTCACTCCTTTGCCCTCGAGGGGGGAGTGAACATTTGTTATACTATACTTTTTAGAGGATCAATTGTGAAAGATGATAAAAAGTGGTTAGGCGCAAGCTGGGGGGAGACGATGAATAAAAAACAAGAAGCAATTCAGTTGATTCAAGCAGGTCAAATAAAAGAAGGTTTAGAAAAATTAACTCAGTGGGAAAAGATAGCAACAGACGAAGAACAATATGAAATTTTAGAGATTTATATGGAACTCGGTTTAACCGACCGAGCGGAAAGATTGATTCAGAAATGGAAGAAGAGCGGAAAGCCATTTGATGGAGAACTAATCACGATGGAAGCGGAAATTAAAATGGAGCATGAAGAAGAGGAAGAAGCCATTTCGTTACTTTCCCAAATTCGTAAAGAAGATCCGGCTTTTTTAAAAGCACAACTGCTCCTTGCTGACATATATCAACTTCAAGGTTTAGACGAAGTAGCGGAACAGAAATTGCAATACGCCTTATCATTAGCTCCGGAAGAACCGGTCATTGTAGCAGCAATGGGTTATTATTATATGGAACGTGGAGATTACAAAAAATGTATTCCTTATTTTAAAAAAGCAGAACAGCTCGGATTTGTAGGTCAACATGATAATATCAAGCTTCATCTAGCCCAAGCTTACAGTGCAACCGGAGAATTTGAAACGGCTTTGGATTATTATGAAAAAGGGCTAAAAGAAAGAGAAGATCTCGACGCTTTATTTGGTTACGGTTATACGGCGTTACAATTACATGATTATGAACGGGCAATTGAACCTTTCACGAGATTAAAAGAATTGGATCCAGAATACGTCACTCTTTATCCTTACTTAGTGAGAGCGCATAAACAATTACACAATTATGAACAAGCTTTAAACATTGCAAAAGAAGGTCTCTCTTATGACGAATTTAATGATACACTTTTTATGGAGGCAGCTATGTTGTACGATCTTCTTGGGGAGAAAGATAAAGTGAGCGAAACGATGTGGGAAGCGATATCTTTAAACCCGACAAATAGTGAAGCGATTCTTTATTTACTTCGTTTTTTTAGAGAAGAAGAAGACGAAGAGGCAATCATTGAGCTTATGTCACATCTCAAAGAATTGGGAGAATCAGATCCATTATACGCATGGTTTGAGGCCTATGCTTGGAGAGAACAAGAAGAGGATGAGAAAGCGCGACAAGCATATGAGCAAGCAAACATCGTTTATGGACAAGACCCGGAATTTCTTGAAGATTATGGTCGATTTTTACTTGAAATTGGAAATCGAAAACAAGCCCTCCAACTGTTTGAACAATCTCTTCAGTTGCAGCCAGAAAATGAACCTTTACGAAACCTCATGGAAGAGTTAACATTTTGGTAAATGATTGTGTGGAAAAAAGTTATAAAAATGTTGAAAAGCGGTGAGGATATGAAATGGACGACAGAAGACATACTATCTTTCGTAAACGAAAGAAAATACGTTGATACAGCGATACTTCCACTTATACCGGTCAACTTTCATGATGGCATCAAAGAAAGCGCAGCAATGAATGAATTTATGACTATCATTACTGCAGAATTAGAACGACAATTCAAAGGAAGAGTGTTGTTACTTCCTTCCTTTACTTATTTAAATGAAGAAGAGATCGCTTCCCACACGAAACCATTAATTCGTTGGCTTGCTTCATTGAAAGAAAGTGGAATGAAGTATATCTTTTTGATGACATCCGACTCTAAATGGAAGCAAATGGAAGAGGAATTAAATGAAGAGATTGTTTGGCTGCCACTCATTCCACTAGAGAATTTAGATGTCACGTATAAAAAAGAAGTTATCACGGAACAAATCAAACATTTGATCCCACTCTTTATGAACAAATGGCAACAGGAAGTGTGACAAATGTCGACGCAAAAGTATATACAAAAGATTGACAGTATGCTATCTACTGGGCTATCATGAGTATGTCCTAGTGTTGTCAGTGTGTGTAAAATGTCCGGCAGGACCGAATGGATAGAGTAAGGAGGGATATGTGGTGAGTGAAAAAGATCATAACGTGTCGAGACGTCAATTTTTAACGTATACGCTAACCGGAGTTGGCGGATTCATGGCTGCTGGGGTCGTTTTGCCAATGGCGCGTTTCGCAATTGATCCAGTTCTTCAAACAACTGGAGAAGGCGACATGCATGCTGTGACAGAAGTGAGTGAGTTGACAGATGAACCACAGCGTTTTGATTTTTCCTATGAACAAGAAGATGCTTGGTACACTTCTGAAACGACGAACTCTGCATGGATTTATCTCGATGGGGATGACATCGTCGCTCTATCACCAGTTTGTACGCACTTAGGTTGCACAGTAAACTGGAATTCAAATGAAAATCACCCGAATGAGTTTTTCTGTCCTTGTCACGGTGGTCGTTTTGAAAAAGACGGGACGAACGTAGCAGGTACACCGCCAACAGAACCACTCCATCGTTACAAGGTGGAAGTGCGGGACGGAACGGTTTACCTAGGAAAAGCAGAACCACAAATTTAGGAGGGGCGTCATTTATGTTACAACGATTGTATGATTGGGTGGATGAACGCCTAGACATAACTCCGATTTGGCGAGACGTCGCTGATCATGAAGTGCCTGAGCATGTCAACCCGGCTCATCACTTTTCAGCGTTTGTTTACTGTTTTGGAGGGCTGACATTCTTCATCATCGTCATCCAATTTTTGTCAGGCATGTTTTTAACGATGTATTATGTACCTGATATTGTGAACGCGTATGAATCGGTGAAATATTTACAAGGTGAAGTGGCGTTCGGTATGATTGTTCGAGGAATGCACCATTGGGGAGCAAGTCTCGTGATAGTGATGGTCTTTTTACATACGTTACGTGTGTTCTTCACAGGTGCATACAAAAAGCCAAGAGAGTTAAACTGGGTTGTAGGTGTTCTCATGTTTTTCATCTTAATGGGTCTAGGCTTTACCGGTTATTTGTTACCTTGGGATATGAAAGCATACTTCGCGACAGTTGTCGGACTACAGATGGCTGAAAGTGTTCCAATTATAGGTACTCTCATAAAAACCTTGCTATCAGGAGATCCGGAAATTGTCGGAGCTCAAACGTTAACACGATTCTTCGCCATCCATGTGTTCTTCTTACCAGCGGCTTTACTTGGACTCATGGCTGTTCACTTTATTATGATCCGTCGTCAAGGAATCGCTGGGCCGCTATAAGATTTGGCGCGTATTGTGGATAAGTATTGAAGGAGGGAAACCAATGCAACGTGGAAAAGGAATGAAGTTCGTTGGGGATTCCCGTGTGCCTGCATCAGGTAGAAAACCAAATATACCTAAGGATTATTCAGAATATCCCGGTAAAACAGAAGCTTTCTTTCCTAACTTCCTGTTAAAAGAATGGTTAGTAGGGGCTGTTTTTCTCGTTGGTTACCTATGCTTGACAGCTGCACACCCGTCTCCATTGGAAAGATTGGCAGACCCAACGGATTCCGGTTACATTCCATTACCGGACTGGTATTTTCTATTTTTGTACCAACTGTTAAAATACGAATTTGTTTCTGGTGATTATGTCGTGATTGGTATCGTCATCATTCCAGCTCTTTCATTTGGAGCACTTTTACTTGCACCGTGGCTCGATCGTGGTCCGGAAAGACGTGCTTCAAGACGTCCGATCGCTTCCGGTATGATGTTACTCGCAGTTCTTGCAGTTGTCTATTTAACATGGGAAGCTGTTGAAAATCATGACTGGGAAGCTGCTGCGGAACAAGGAGAGATGCTCGATGACGAAGCTGCAGAACTAGCTGAACAAGTTGACACGGAACATGAAGGATATCAGATTTATTCTGACCAAGGCTGTATCGCTTGTCACGGAGATCAACTCCAAGGTTCCGGTGCAGCAGGACCATCACTCTTTGATACCCAGTATGATGTCGATACGATTAAAAACATCGCGGTGGAAGGTATTGGCGAAATGCCACCAGGTCTTTTTGAAGGTACGGATGAAGAATTGCAAATTTTAGCGGAATACATTGCAAGCGGCGGTGGTGCACAAGAAGGTGAAAGTGGAGAAGATGGCGCATCTGCAGAAGATGCTGCCGGTGAAGAAACAACAGAAGAAAGTGACGAAGAGTAATCACCGCTTGTCACATCGTCATAAAAGCTGCTCTTTCTTTTTAGAAAAGAGCAGCTTTTCTTTACTATCGCAAAGAAACGGGAGAAATGGATGGGATTGATGATGAATGTAATTATTCGTTTTCTAGGAATGCCGACGATGATACTGTTACTTCTCATAATCAATGGACTAGGTACGGTGTATGGGTATTGGTGGTACAATGGTCAATTGGAGGCGACACCGCCAATTTTTCTCCCATTCGTTCCAGATAGTCCGACGGCGAGCTTGTTTTTTACTTTTGTACTTTTACTTTATTTAATGAAAAAAAGAAGTGGGTTATTAGAAGCTTTTGCTTCCGTAACGCTCATTAAATACGGGATATGGGCCGTGGTGATGAATGGTTTGCAAGGGGTATTTGGTGATCCCTTGTCGTGGCAAAACTATATGTTAATTGCTTCCCATCTAGGCATGGCAGTACAAGCGCTTTTATTTTCGCCATATTACCGTATCAAACGATGGCATCTTTTCATCGTAGCGGTCTGGACGTTACATAACGATGTCATTGATTATGTTTATGGAATGCATCCTTGGGTTTCTTCTGTATTAACGGATTATATTGCCCACATTGGTTATTTTACTTTTTGGTTATCTATTGTTTCAATCATGTTAACATATCTCTTTGGAGTGAGAGAAAAACGATTGCAAATCAATCTTCCATCTTAGGGTCTACTCCTCTTTTCTTGTTCATAAGAATAGGACAAGGATAGAGAGGAGGATGTGTATGCCGGTCATTCAGCAACCATTCCGGCAAGCAATCACCTACCTTTTTCGCTGGATAAGCATCATGTTACTCATTGTTTTATTTGTAGTGATTGCTCCCAAAAGTATGGATAGTGAAACGAAAGAAGATGTGTCCTTTGAAACATGGTATGAAAAAGTAAAAACGATGTATACGTTGGTTGAACAAGGGAAGTATGAAGAAGGGAAAAAAATATATCATTGGCTCGATCTACATTTACCAGCGCTTTCTTTTTCTACTTATGAAATGAATACTAATCAGATGAAACATTTTTTGTATTCCTTTGAACGAGCCGGTGAAGCACTGACATCGGTCACACTGAGTGACGAAAAACGACAGTCCTATACGTACTCATTTTATTTATCTACAGATGCCATTCTCAGCAAAAATAATCCATTATGGAAAAATGTAGCAAAGCAATCGTTACCGTTGTTAGAAGAAGCAAAAAGCCTTATCGAAAGAGGAGAAAAAGAAAAAGCGCGAGTGTCTTACCAAGAATGGCAGCATACCTTTGAACAAATTCGTCCGGCTATGATGACCGGTGAACCGGAAAGCCGTTATATGCCGCTCATTTCTTACTTAGAGTATATGGAGCGGGAATCTTCTTGGCTTGAAAGGGAAGAATCTGAAGATGTTGTCAAGCTGCTTTCTCACGTACAACATCTTATCGAACCAGCACGTGCGACGGTGGATCCTTCGTTCTGGATCGTCTTGTTTTCCATTGGGACAACAATTATGATTGCATTAACATATACAGGTTGGAGAAAATATAGAGGAGACAAGACAAAAGAGAGGTTAAGGGAATAAATGTTCACACTTTTATCTCCCTTTGAAAAGTAAAAGAATTGACTTTATTTGACGTTTTAAATTAAAATAAAGATAAAGCATCGTGGAGGAGGTCTGGTATGGGTATTTTTCTTTTGTACTTTTTAGCGCTTTTAATCATTCCGATTTGGGCGCAAATGAAAGTAAAAAAAGCATATAGTAAGTATTCACAAGTCCCTAACTCATCAGGAATGACTGGTAAAGAAGTGGCTGAAAAGATACTTCAAGATAACGGTATTTATGATGTCAATGTGGAACCAATTCGTGGACAACTAACGGATCATTACGATCCTCGTTCCAAAACGGTTCGTTTGTCTGAAGAAATTTATTATGGCCGCAGTGTTGCCGGTCAAGCGGTAGCAGCACACGAGGTAGGACATGCGATTCAAGATGCGGAAGATTATGCATTTTTACGCTTTCGCCATAGCCTCGTACCGGTAGCAAATCTTGGTTCTAACTTGTCTTTCTTTTTCATTCTTGCCGGGATCTTTTTCCAAGCAACGAACATGTTATTGTTAGGAATTATTTTCATGTCCGCTGCGGTGTTATTCCAATTGGTGACGTTACCGGTGGAATTTAACGCAAGTAATCGTGCGATGCACCAAATTGTCGCAAGCGGAATTATTAATAACCACGAGGAGAGAGAAACGCGAAAAGTATTAGATGCCGCAGCATTGACGTATGTGGCAGCAGCGCTTGTTGCTGTATTAGAACTCGTCCGTTTTATCTCCATGTACTTTTTAATGACGGAAGAATAAAAAGTTGCCTCTTAATTAGAGAGAGGCAACTTTTCTTATCCATGATATCGTACGTCATTCAAAGATGGTAATCCATTTGCGTTCTTCGCACAGAAAAAACGATGTCCTAGTCTGTACTCTCCATTCGCATGTCTAATCTCTAGTAAAACCTTCACCAATCACTTCATTCACATCGCTTACCGTCACAAAGGCATAAGGATCAATTTGTTGTACGATGTTTTTTAAGCGCACAATTTCATTGCGACCGACAACACAGTATAGAATTTCTTTTTCTGAACCGGTAAACGATCCTTTCCCTTTCATCATCGTTGCCCCACGATCCATTTCTTTTATAATTGTTTCAGCAATTTCTTCATGGTATTCAGAAATAATAAAGGCTGCTTTTGCCGAGTAGGCACCTTGTTGAATTAAGTCGATCACTTTCGCTGACACGAAAACGAGCATGAGAGTATACATCGCTTCTCGGTAATTTAAATAAATAAGAGATAAGGTAATGACACACGTATCAAAAACGAACAACGTCCGTCCCATGCTCCAACCAAAATATTTAAAACCGAGTTTTGCGATAATATCAACGCCCCCGGTTGTTCCACCAAACCGAAATACAATTCCTAACCCTGCTCCAATAAATACTCCAGCAAACAATGCCACAATTGTCATATCTTCTTCTAACGATAAAGAGATCAGTGGAAAAACTTGAAAAAACCACAAAAAGAACGACAAGCTAAACGTTCCAATTAGCGTATAAAAAAAGACATCACGACCAAGTAATTTCCAACTTAAATAAAAAAGAGGCACATTTAATACTAAATTAGAGAAAGCAGGATCGATGCCAAAGAGAAAATACAATAACAATGTAATTCCTGTGAATCCTCCGTCGGCAAGTTGATGCTCCATGTTAAAATAGACGATCCCAAAGGACATAATCGCCGTTCCAAGAATCATAAAGAAAACATTTTTTCCATGTTTAAAATAATTCACAGAAGCTTCCCTCCTTGCCTCCATTCACAATCCTCTATATTATAGTGAAAACACCCCAATGAAAGCAACAAACCTTCTCGTTTGTCAAAGAAAAAGAAATTCGTTACGATAATGAGGATGAGAGGAGGCTATACATGTCTGATAAGACGATGCGCATGATGCAACAAGAAGTGGATGATTATATTCAACAATTTAAAGAAGGTTATTTCGAGCCGTTAACGATGCTCGCCCGACTCAGTGAAGAAACGGGTGAATTAGCACGTGAAGTGAACCATCGTTACGGGGAAAAACCTAAAAAAAATACAGAAGAAGACAGTTCCATGGAAGAGGAACTTGGGGATGTTTTATTTGTTCTCATCTCATTTGCAAATTCTTTACATATTGATTTGGAAGAAGCTTTTGATCTTGTGATGAAGAAATTTAAAACGAGAGATAAAAATCGTTGGACAAAGAAAAAGGAAGGATGAGAGGTAAATGAAGGAAGAAGTACGATTGATCATTGCTGGTCCTCGTGGAAATATGGGAAAAGAAGCGGTCAAATTGGTAGATGAGACCGAACATTTCGTTCTTGTGGCAGCAGTAGATTCAAAAAATAATGGTAAACAACTTCGTGAATTGCCGGGGATGCCAAATATAGATGCTCCTGTGTATGACGATATGAAGACGTGTTTAGAAGAAGTGGAAGCGGATGTGTTAATTGATTTAACGACTCCTGAAGCAGGGAAGCGTCATTTAGAATTAGCCCTTGACCATCACGTTCGCCCGGTTGTAGGGACAACTGGTTTTACTGATTCAGATGTTAAGCGGTTGCGCGAAAAAGCAGAAGAGAAAGAAATTGGTGCAATTGTCGCGCCAAACTTTGCCGTTGGGGCAATTTTAATGATGAAATTTTCTCAAATGGCGGCTAAATACTTTCAAGATGTTGAAATATTAGAAATGCATCATGACCGAAAGTTAGATGCCCCATCTGGAACGGCGCAAAAAACGGCTTCTTTAATCAATGAAGTAAGACCGTTTAAAAAACAAGGGCATCCGGAGGAAAAAGAAGAGTTGATTGGAGCGCGCGGAGGAGAAGTAGAAGGGATACACATCCATAGCGTTCGTCTTCCTGGACTGGTTGCCCATCAAGAAGTTATATTTGGAGGAACGGGACAAACGTTGACGATTCGCCATGATTCCATGAACCGACAATCTTTTATGCCCGGTGTGAAGCTGGCGGTAGAAAGTGTGTTACAATTAAAAACCCTTGTCTACGGGTTAGAAAATATTATGGAATAGAGTGAAGGAGAGTTATGGATGAAGCCGTTCGTCATTTTAGCAATCGGTGCGCATCCCGATGATGTCGAAATCGGGATGGGAGGCACTATTCGTACCCATGTGGAAAATGGAGATGTCGTCTATATTTGCAATTTAACAAAAGCTGAATTATCGTCGAACGGAAACCCATCGTTACGGCAAAAAGAAGCAACCAAATCAGCCAATGTATTAGGGGTAAGAGAACGAATTCAATTGGAATTTCCGGATCGTCATATCGATCGGTCTCACCCGTCCTATCGTGAGTTAGTCACCGTGATTCGGAAAGTGAAGCCGGATGTTGTTTTCGCACCGTATCATGAAGATCGCCACCCGGATCATGGCGCTAGTTGTCACATCGTAAAAGAAGCGGTGTTTGACGCAAAAATTAGAAAATACCTACCAGAAGTTCCGTCTCATCAAGTGAAGCAATTATTTTATTATTTTATTAACGGAATTGTTTCTGCAGATTTTTATATCGACATCACCCCGGCCCAAGAGATAAAAATGGAGGCTTTATCTTGTTACCAAAGCCAATTTGAAAAGCAAGTGGGAAGTGTGACGACACCGCTTACCGATCGTTATCTGGAAAACGTCCGCTATCGAGACAGTCTATTTGGAAAAGAAGCCGGTGTACAATTTGCGGAAGGATTCAAATGTGAACAGCCACTGTTATTTTCTTCTATTCCAAAAAGGAGTTTGCCATGACATTGAAAATAGGTATCACATGTTATCCAACAGTTGGAGGGTCAGGTGTTGTTGCAACAGAGCTTGGGAAATTGCTCGCTGAAAAAGGTCATGAGATACACTTTATTACTACGAGTTTGCCGTTTCGCTTAAATAAAACGTATGAGAATGTTTATTTTCATGAAGTAGAAGTGAATCAATATGACGTTTTTCAATATCCACCTTACTCTTTAACTTTAGCAAGCAAAATGACGGAAGTTGTCAAAAAAGAAGATTTAGATATTTTGCACGTGCATTACGCCGTTCCTCATGCGGCTTGTGCCGTGCTTGCGAAAGATATGGCGAAAGACCGAAACGTAAAAGTAGTGACGACGTTACATGGGACCGATATTACCGTGTTAGGTCATGACCCGTCGTTACGAGAAATCATTCGTTATGCAATTCATCGTTCCGATAAAGTCACCGCTGTTTCTTATGCGTTAGCGCAAGAAACGAAACAAATGCTTCATACAGAAAATCGTATCGAGACGATTTATAATTTTATTGATGAACGTATTTATCACCCGCATGGTGAGAAAGACGCATTAAAAGAAGAATATGGCATTCGTAGGGAAGATAAATTAGCCATCCATATTTCTAATTTCCGTCCTGTAAAACGAGTGACAGATGTGATTTATGCATTTGCTACTTTGTTAGAGCACGTACCGAATACGCATTTAATAATGGTTGGCGATGGGCCAGACAGGGAAAAAGCAAAAAGTGAAGTGAAACATTTAGGAATCGAAGAGCGCGTTTTATTTGTAGGAAATCAAAAAGATATTGCTTCTCTCATCCGCATGTCAGATGTGATGTTTCTCCTGTCGGAAAAAGAGAGCTTCGGGCTTGTTGCTTTGGAAGCAATGGCTTGCGGAGTGCCGGTCATTGGAACAAACGCTGGTGGAATACCAGAAGTGGTTGTGGATGGCAAAACAGGTTTTATTTGTCCCATTGGTCAACCGGAAGTAGCAGGGAAAAAAGCGAGTGAATTACTTCTCAATCAAAAAACTTATGAACTATTTTCGGAGCAAGCGATGTTACGGGTAGAAGATAAGTTTGCCTCCTCAACTATTGTTGAACAATATGAAAAAGTGTATGAGGAGGTTTTAGCAGAAAGGTCTGTTCGGGATGTCACGTAAATGGGAAGAGGCTTTTTCCTTATTACGTTATATTGAATTACTTGGTTATGAAGCATATATTGTCGGAGGAGCAGTGCGAGATTATTTATTGAATAAAGAGGAAAAAGATATCGATGTTGTGATGAATGCAACGGTAAAAGAAATCATGCGCCTCTTCCCAAAGGCAAAACAACCAAGTGCTGCTTTTCCAATGGTTCTTGTACCGTGGAAGTCTCTCTTCGTTGAGGTTTCTCCTTATCGGGAGGGAACGAAGACGTTGGAAGAAGACTTGGCGTGTCGTGATTTTACGATCAATGCCCTTGCATTAAAGGAAAACGGAACAATCATTGACCCTTATGGAGGAAAAAATGACCTCCAACATCGCATCCTTCGTTCGATTGATCCTTCCAAACGTTTTCAGGAAGATCCCCTTCGGATTTTGCGATTATTCCGTTTTGCTGGGGAATTATCCTTTCATATCGAAAAAAAAACAATGACAACTGCTTGTCAACTGCAACATTTGCTCTCTTCTGTTGCAGTGGAACGAATACAACAAGAATTAGATAGATTGTTACAAGCAAAGGATCATGAGCGAGTGTTCCATCTGATGACCAAACATCACCTGTTTATGGCTTTTCCCGTAGAACTACAACCAGAACGACCGTTACCACCTACACTTTGTTGGAATTTTCATATGCTTGTTACTCCCGCCGAAAGATGGGCTGCGTTTTTATGGAATTTGTATGGAAGAAATGCAAACAAGAAATGGCCTCATTGGCGTTTTTCTAAAAAAATGACGCGATCATTATCTTATTTTTTTCAAGCCATCCAACAACAAGAATCCCTTTCTTGGGATGATGTAGAGTTATATGACATCGGAATAGAACGAGTGCTGCAAATAGAGCGATTCCATCAATGGGTGTATGATAACAAGGATGATGAAAAGCTGAGAAAGGTAGCAAAAGTGTATCGACAATTACCTATTCAGTCACGCCAAGATCTTCGGGTGAACGGAAAAGATGTATTGACATTGTTTCCGAAGATCGAAAAGAAAAAAGTTGGATGGATATTGCGAGAAGTGGAAAAAGCCGTATTGCGTAAGGAAGTGAAAAATAAGGAAGAAGAACTTGTTTCTTATGTAAAGGGGAAGCTACGGTATGAGGGGTAAATTATTACAATTATTATCACAATCTAAAGATCGTTTTTTATCTGGACAACAAATTAGTGACATGCTTCACATTTCTAGAACAGCTGTTTGGAAACATATTGAAGAATTACGAAAAAACGGATATGAAATTGAAGCAGTTCCGAGAAAAGGGTATCGTCTTCGGTATATGCCGAATTTAGCTAGTACCGACGAAATTAAATCAAAACTACAAACAAAAGCAATTGGCCGGCACATCGTGTATAAAAAAGAAGTTACTTCCACTCAGGACATTGCACACCAACTTGTACAAGAAGGAGCGGAAGAAGGAACAATTGTCATTGCGGATAAACAAACGAAAGGAAAAGGGAGACTAGGAAGACCGTGGCATTCAATGGAGGAAAAAGGACTCTGGTTTAGCATCATTTTACGGCCCGATATCCCTCCTCAAGTTGCTCCTCAACTGACCCTTCTTACAGCAGTGGCGGTGCAAGAAGGGTTAGAACGAGCAACAGACCTTCCTGTAGAAATTAAATGGCCAAATGACATATTATTACGCGGGAAAAAAATAGCGGGTATTTTAACTGAAATGCATTCGGAGTTAGACCGTATACAAGCAATTGTCGTTGGAATCGGATTAAATGTGAATCAACAAAAGACTGATTTTCCCGAGGAATTATCGGCTGTTGCTACTTCTTTATCAATGGAAGCAAATGGAAAGGTGTTTCAACGAAGCGATGTCATCGTTTCGGTATTAGAGAAATATGAACATTGGTACTATAAATATTTAGATCAAGGCTTTTTCCCGATTAAAAAACGGTGGGAACAGCTTGCAACGACCATTGGGAAAGAAATTACCGCCAAAACGATGCGAAAAGAGGTTCAAGGAATTGCTGAAGGAATCACTGATGAAGGGGTATTACTAATTAGAAAAAAAGATGGCACATTAGAATCGGTGTATAGTGCAGATATTGACTAAAGAAATTTCATTTATTTTTGTTATAATAGAGAAAGGCAATATCTACAAAAGTAGAATTGCACTTTTTATTAAGAAAATAAAAAAGGATACTGCCTTGATCCAGTTAGCTGGACAAGGACGGGGAGGAGTTATGATGAAAAACACAGCAACATTTTTAAAAATGAAAGCGGAACGAGAACCAATCGCGATGATGACAGCGTATGATGCCCCATCCGCTCATTTCGCTCAAAAAGCAGGAATGGACATCATTTTGGTCGGCGATTCCGCTGGGATGGTCGTTCACGGCTACGATTCAACCATTCCGGTGACGTTGGAGGATATGCTTTTGCATACGAAAGCAGTACGAAGAGGAGCACCGGATGTATTTGTCGTGACAGACTTGCCTTTTCTTACATTTCATGGAGATATTTCTAAAACAATGGATAGGGTTGCGACATTAATGCAAGAAGGTGGCGCACAAGCAGTAAAGATTGAAGGTGGAGGTAGAGTACTCCCTTTCATTGATCAACTTACGGAAGCAGGGGTTCCGGTCATGGCACATTTAGGATTGACCCCGCAATCCGTTGGTGTTCTTGGTGGTTATAAAGTGCAAGGGAAAACAGAAGAAAGCGCTTCTTTACTCATCAAAGAAGCAAAACAAGTCGAAGAAAACGGGGCTTTTGCCCTTGTGTTAGAATGTGTGCCAAAACAATTAGCAGAGCATATTGCTTCTCTGTTAACGATTCCAGTGATAGGCATTGGTGCGGGGAAACAGGTAGATGGTCAAGTACTCGTTTTTCATGATGCCGTCGGTTATACGACCGGATTTGTTCCAAAATTTGCAAAACAATATGCCCAAGTAGGAGAAACAATTACACAAGCATTGGAAGCATATGTGGAAGAAGTGAAAAGCGGCGCGTTTCCATCTGAGGAGCATACGTTCTCCATGGAAACAGAAACCCTTCAAAAAGTATATGGAGGGGTTGAATCTTGATCACTGTTCATACCGTTCTCGACTTACAAGCACAAATCACCAGATTGAAAGCAGAAAATCAATCCATTGGATTCGTTCCAACGATGGGAGCGTTACATGAAGGACATTTATCTTTAATGAGAAAGGCAAAAGAGGAACAAGATGTTCTTGTTGTTAGTATTTTTGTAAATCCTCTCCAATTTGGACCAGGAGAAGATTACGATACGTATCCAAGAACGATTGATAAAGATAAAGAATTGTTATCACAAATAGGAGCTGACGTGCTTTTTATGCCGTCAGTCAAAGAAATGTATCCACGCCCCCTTCATACTTCTGTTTCGGTGCAAAAAGGAGCTGACGTGCTTTGCGGAAAAAGTCGCCCGGGTCATTTTGATGGGGTGCTTACCGTCGTGTTGAAATTGTTTCAACTCGTACAACCTCATGCGGCTTATTTCGGTAAAAAAGATGCGCAACAAGTAGCTGTCATTCAAAATATGGTAGAAGATTTTCATATACCGGTAAAAATTGTTCCTGTAGACACAGTAAGAGAACGGGACGGCTTGGCGGTAAGCTCCCGAAACGTTCGTTTAACGCCGGAAGAAAGAAAAGAAGCACCTCACTTATATCAAAGTTTACAACTAGCCCTTACCTTGATCCAACATGGAACAACCAATTGCGATGTAATTAAAGAAAAGATGAGGGAATATCTCAAACAACATACAAGTGGGGAGATTGATTACATTGATATTCTCACTTTTCCGACGTTAACTGCATTGTCCGAGGTGAGAGGGACAATCATTATTGCTATTGCGGTGCAATTTAGCGAAGCGCGTCTTATCGATAATGTGATTGTAGATATCGCGTATGAGAAGGGGGAAGTATCATGTATCGCACGTTCATGAAATCGAAACTACATCGCGCGACGGTCACCGAAGCGAATTTAAATTATGTTGGAAGCATTACGATTGATCAAGATTTAATGGATGCGGTGGATATTTTAGAAAATGAACAAGTGCAAGTAGTAAATAACAACAACGGAGCACGACTTACAACTTACGTCATTCCCGGTGAAAGAGGTTCTGGTGTCATTTGTTTAAACGGAGCTGCTGCTCGTTTGGTTCAACCAGGAGATTGTGTTATCATTATGGCATATGGAATGGTGGAAGAAGAAAAATGTGCTAATTTTTCACCAAAAGTAGCCATTTTAAATGAAAACAACGAAATTGAAGAAATGTTATCGACAGAACCTGCAAATACGGTAAAATAAGTGACAGCCCCCGATAGAGGCGGTTCTATCCGGGGGCTTTTCCATGCATAGAAGAAGCAAGGCGGAGTGAGAATAATGCATGAAAAATATGTTGTGATAGATACCGAAACGACTGGTAATTCTCCTGAGAGAGGAGATAGAATCATTCAAATCGGATTGGCCGTGGTGGAAAATAATAACATTGTTGATACATACGCGACGTATCTTCACCCAAAAAGAGAAATTCCTTTATTTATTCAAGAGTTGACCGGAATTACTCCAACAGATGTGAATGATGCGCCCTATTTTGAAGAGATTGCGCCAATTCTCATTGATTATTTACAAGATGGCTATTTTGTCGCTCACCATGTCGATTTTGATCTTTCTTTTATTAATTGGGAATTACAACAAGCCGGGTATCCGTCTTTTCATGGTCCCAAAATAGACACAGTGGAGTGCGCTCGTATGTTATATCCGACCTTTGATAGTTATCAATTAAATCGCCTTGCTACTGCTTTACATATAAAACATGACCATCCTCATCAAGCAGATAGTGATGCAGAGACAACGGCACTCCTTTGGCTCAAATTAATGAAAAAAATAGCTCAATTACCGAAGCCAACGGTTCAAATGATGTTGAAAATTTTAAAATACGTCCAGAGTGATATTGACCATTTATTTAAACGAAGTTTGCGTATAGATGAAGAAAAAATACCTGCCGTTTCCTTTCAAGGTTTGGCAATAAAACCTTATTTACTACAAGGGAAGAAACGTATTTCAAAAGAAAAACAAATGGTGGAAAAAGAACCATTCCCATCTTCCGTCGAGCACGTATTACGTACTCATTGGGAAAAGTTTGAAATGAGAGATGGGCAAGAAAAGATCGCACAATCGGTAAGAGACGCCTTTGAAAATAATGACCATCTTTGTCTTGAAGCACCACCGGGAATCGGAAAAACATTTGCTTATTTAATTCCTGCCATCGCTTTTGCTCTACGTACCAATAAACAAGTGCTCATTTCTACGCAAACAGTCGCTCTGCAGGAACAACTGATTGAAAAAGATATTCCTATTTTGAAAAATGCTTATCCAAAGTCTTTTGAAGCAGTGGTCCTTAAGGGAAAAAGTCATTATGCTTGTTTGCGAAAAATAAAACAGCTCACTTCTGGTACCCTCGATACGTATGAAGAAGCATTGGGACTTTTGCAAGTGCTCGTGTGGATCCTTGAGACAGATACGGGAGATATAGAAGAATTAAACATTGCCGGCGGGAAACAAAATACGTTAATAGAAAAATTGGTTTGTGATGAAACGATTTTTTCTCGTGCAGCTAATCCGTGGAGAGAAGGAGAGTATTATTTTCGGATGAGACAACAGGCAAATGACGCTCACCTTCTCATCGTGAATCACGCACTTCTTTTTCATGAATTAGCAAAAGGGCAATCTTTCTTACTGTCTGTATCCCATATCGTCGTAGATGAAGCACATCATTTAGAACAAGTAGCTTCCCAATCTTTTGGCGATGAT
The DNA here is from genome assembly GCF_027853235.1 of Aliibacillus thermotolerans. Classification (GTDB taxonomy): domain Bacteria; phylum Bacillota; class Bacilli; order Bacillales; family Marinococcaceae; genus Aliibacillus; species Aliibacillus thermotolerans. Next base: position 125,066 of record NZ_WKJG01000050.1, on the reverse strand, counting down.
GTCGACTATTTTCAAATAAAGCGACTTTTAAATCGTTTTGATATATTCAAATCCAAAGGATATTTTAGCCCATTATTTTTCTATGAACAGGAAATGGTGCGACATTTTTCTCCCGGATGGTATGAAAAACGAAAAGATCATTTCATGTTGTTAACGTATGAATTAGACGAATTATTTCGCACGCTTCATCATTTCACTCTCACAGAGCAAATGGTAGAACGACGCCAAAGAAAGAAAACCGTTACGTATCGTCCGACGAAAGAATTTACAGAGAGATGGAGAAATGTCATCATTTCTTTGCAACGTTTTCTCTCTTTGATGGAAACGGAACTTGATTTTTGGTATAGCTATGTCCATGTCTTAGAAAAAGCAATGAATGAAGACAAAAAGATGACATTACTAGAAGACTTCTTTTCTTTTTTACAACAAATCGAACGAACAATAGATACACTTTACTCCCTTCTGACGCAAGAAGAAGCGAACTATTTGTATTGGTTAGAAGTGGATGTGGAAGCAGCGGAGAATAATTGTGCCATTTCGAAGCGTCCGATTCATGTTGGAGACATCCTTGCAAATACATTCTTTCAACTAACGGATAGCGTCGTCTTAATGTCTTCTTCTTTTACTATCGATCGCACCTTTACGTACGTGAAACAACTGTTAGGTTTAGAAGATTTTTCGCCGAAAACTTTGTCCCTTCCTTCTCCGTTTTCGTATGACGAGCAAGTGAGGCTTTATGCACCAACGGATATTGGCCAAATACAAGGGCAGGAAGAGATCTTTATAGAAGATGTTTCCGAATTTCTTTTCCATTTGACTTCGGTAGTACATGGACGAATTCTTGTACTGTTTACGTCTTTCGATATGCTACAAAAAACATATGGAAAAATGAAAATGTGGGAAGAAGAAAGCCCTTGCTCTTTTCTTGTTCAAGGAGAGAGAAAACGAGGAAAAGAAAAATTGTTAAAGTTGTTTCGCCAAGAAGCGGAAACGATGTTGTTAGGAACGAATACTTTTATGGAAGGAGTAGACATCCCTTCTGTTAAAGCCGTTGTCCTCGTGCGACTTCCTTTTTCTTCTCCAAATGAGCCAATCATGAAAGCGAAATTACAAGAAATGAAAAGGAAAGGTCAAGATCCGTTTCAAGAACGGTCGATTCCGGAAGCGGTTTTGCGCTTTAAGCAAGCATTTGGTCGGTTAATCCGCACAACATCGGATAAAGGTGTTTTTATTGTGTTAGATCGAAGAATGATGGAAAAATCTTATGGAAAATATTTTATTCAGTCGTTACCAAATGTACCAATCGAGCGACAATCGCTCAAAGAAACGCTGCAATCGATCGTTGACTTTTTTGATCAAAACAATGATTAAGATGGAAAGGAGGAGTTGACATGCAAGATCGCCATTATATCCTTCGGGATGTTCATATCATCCATATAAACGGCGCCATTAAGCGTGATCATTATGTCGAAGTAAAAGAAGGGAAAATTAAAACGATCGGAAAAATGCCTGTTCCAAAAGAGAAGTGTCATCTACCTGTCATATCCGGAGACAACAACTGGTTAACCGCCGGAATGTATAATACCCACGCCCATACGCCGATGACATTGCTAAGAGGAGTAGCCGATGATGTACCTTTGCAAGTGTGGCTAGAAAAGGAAATTTGGCCCCGGGAAGCGTTATTGGATAAAGAGGCTGTGATGACCGGGACATCCTTAGCGCTTGCTGAAATGATTCGTTCCGGAACGGTGGCGTTTTTAGATATGTATCATTTGCATATGGATAAAGTGTTTGAAACAACACTTGAATCAGGAATAAAAGCGGTGCTTAGTCGGGGAATGATCGCTTTTGGTACGGAGGAAGAACAAGAAGCAAAAAGAAAAGAAGCGGTTCGCTTCGCAAATGAGTGGAATGAGTATGGGGCGGGCAGAATGAAAGGAATGTTATTTCCGCATGCCCCGTATACGTGTCCTCCTTCTTTTTTAGAAAAAGTGGTGGAAGAAGCAGCAATACACGAGTTAAAAGTAGGCATTCATGTTGCAGAAACCGAAAAAGAATGTCAAGATCACCTGAAAAAATATCATAAACGCCCAATTACCCACTTAGCGGAGTTAGGGTTTTTAGAGCGGGACGCCATCCTTACGCATGTTGTCCATGTTGGAGAGGAAGAATGGCCACTACTGGCTTCCTCTTCGGTCACAGTATCCCATAACCCGATGAGCAATTTAAAACTTGGTTCCGGGATCGCTCCGGTTACGAAAATGAAGCGAGAAGGAATTGATGTCACCTTTGGAACCGATAGCACCGCTTCTAATAATAATTTAGATATGTTTGAAGAAATGCGTATTGCCTGTCTTTTACAAAAAGGAGTGTTCCAGCAGCCGGAAGCAATCGAGGCGAAGGAAGTGTTTCAGATGGCAACCATAAACGGCGCAAAAGCACTCGGTTTTGGTGATGACGGATTAATTCAGGAAGGCGCACCGGCTGATTTTATTCTTATTGATAAAAAAGCTTTCCATCTTCAACCGGAACAAAATATTTTTTCTCATCTCGTTTATTCCGCCTCTGGTCACGACGTAACGGATGTGTTTGTCGATGGCGTTTGTCTCATGCGTAAGAGAGAATTACAAACGTTAGATGAAGAAAAAATTTACTATGAAGCGAACCGTTCTTTTAAACAGCTTGAAGAGAAAAAGCAAAGAGGGGTTCAGCGATGAAACGATTCATATGGTTTGGGTTAGGAATCATCTTTTTGCTTCTCATTGCGGGAAGCACGCTCTATGTCTTTGCGCGTGCATCTCTTGCTGAAGATGTAAAGCGGGTTGAAACGATTGTGCTTCAAGAAGAAGACGTTCAATCAGTGATGGATGTTGATTATTATCACGGGAAAGAGGTTGTCTACAGCGCGATCGTTCAAACTGATCAAAACGAATTGGAACGACTGTTTGTGAGAGACGAACAAGTGGTAACAAGAATAAGTTTGGAGGAAACGTTAACGGAAGAAGAAGCAATGTCTCTTGTAAGAGGCCGGTTTCAAATAGATGATATAAAAAGTATTCATGCGGGAATAGAAAATGGTACACCACTTTATCAATTAACGTTTGAAAAAGATAACCGGCTTCACTTTTATTATCTCGATATGCGCGACGGTACTTTTATAAAACGCTATAGTATGATGATGGATTAATATCATCGCTACTTGTGAATGGCAGAAAGATATACGCACGTTGAAGAAAAGTAATCCGAAAAAACTGGTTCATTCAAAAGAAGGATTGGCTATAACTCAGGCACGAAGTATGATATACTTTGCCTGTGAACAAGTCATCTTATTTGTTGACATATGACAAGAAGTTATAAATAGAAAGAAAATATGCAAGGAGGAAACACCATGCAACTATCCAAAAGAGCATCGACCATTACCCCATCCTCAACGCTTGCAATCACTGCAAAAGCGAAAGCATTAAAAGCAGAAGGGCACGATGTCATCGGTTTAGGAGCAGGGGAACCGGATTTTAATACGCCCCAATACATTATTGAAGCGGCGTATCAGTCCATGCAAGACGGTTTGACGAAATATACACCATCTGGCGGTCTTCCGGAACTAAAAGAAGCGATTCGAAACAAATTTGAAACGGACCAATCCCTTTCTTATACAAACGAAGAAATCATGGTTGGTACGGGAGCCAAACATGTATTATATACATTATTTCAAGCGTTGCTCGATGAAGGAGATGAAGTCATTATTCCAACCCCTTATTGGGTAAGTTATCCAGAACAAGTGAAGCTTGCTGGTGGCGTGCCTGTTTATCTGAAAGGCGAGGAAGAAAATGATTTTAAAATAACGCCGGACGCGCTCGCAGAAAAAATAACCGCCCGCACAAAAGCAGTGATTATTAACTCACCAAGCAATCCAACCGGAAGCATGTATGAAAGAGATGAATTACAAGCGATTGGAGAAGTAGCTTTAAAAAATGATGTTGTAATTGTTTCGGATGAAATTTATGAAAAACTCATTTATGATGGAAATACGCATGTATCCATTGCGACGTTATCAGCTGCATTAAAAGAACAAACCGTTGTGATTAACGGTGTATCCAAATCTCATTCCATGACGGGCTGGAGAATTGGTTATGCGGCTGGAAGTAAAACATTGATTCAAGCGATGACGAGCATTGCAAGCCATTCCACCTCGAACCCTATGACGAGCGCGCAATATGGAGCAATTGCAGCGTATACGAAAGAAGACGGTTCGGTTGAAAAGATGCGACAAGCCTTTGAAGAACGATTAAATGTGGCGTATGAAAAACTTGTAGCTATATCAGGAATTTCATGTGTCAAGCCGAAGGGAGCGTTTTATTTATTCCCGAACGTGCAAGAGGCGGTAAAACAAACTGGATTTGCTACGACGGATGATTGGGTCGCTGCTCTCTTGGAGGAAGAAAAAGTAGCAGTTGTTCCAGGTAGCGGTTTTGGTGCTCCGAATAACATTCGTTTATCCTATGCGACTTCTTTAGAACTGATGACAGAAGCATTGGAGAGAATAGAACGATTTATCCTTCGTCATTCCTCCAAATAACGCCGTACACGCTCCCACTTTTTGGGGGCTTTTCTTTTGATTTTCTCGATAGAAAGGAAAGTATACAAATGAAACGCTCGGAAGTCGTGTCGCTCATTCAATACGGACATACCTCTATTTCGAATCTATTATTTGATTATTATGCGAAACTAGGTTTAAATGAAATCGAGATGGTGATTTTGCTTCATATTCATCGCTTTATCGAGGATAACGATCCGTTTCCGACCCCTGAGGAAATCGCATCTCGCATGTCTATTTCGACGGAAGAATGCACGAGTCGTTTACGGTCGCTGATCCAAAAAGGGTACTTATCGATGGAACAAAATAAAAAAGATGATATTGTGTTCGAATCCTATCAATTGGATCCTTTGTACGAGCGAATTGTTCAAGAAGTTATGGCACCTCCGGAAACAACGCAAAAAGAAGCAGAAGGACATTTGTATGAGCTGTTTGAAAAAGAGTTTTCCAGACCTCTGTCTCCCATGGAGTGTGAAACAATCAACGTATGGTTAGACCAAGATAAATACTCACCTGAATTAATTAAAGAAGCTTTATATGAAACGGTTTTATCTGGTAAATTAAATTTACGTTATATGGATCGCATTTTATTTGAGTGGCATCGCAACGGTATTACAACAGCTAAACAAGCAAAAACCCATCGCGAACGGTTCCGCAAGAAACAGGAGGTAGAACGTCAAGAAAAACCGAAAGATGCCATTCCGAAGTATCCGAATATTAATTGGTTAGATGAATCGTAATAGCAAAGGAGAACAAAACGATGTTGTCGAAAAAACAAGTGAAAACGGTGTTAACAACCATTGGGGAAATGTTTCCTGATGCAAAATGTGAACTTCATCATTCCAACCCCTTTGAACTATTAATTGCGGTTGTCTTATCGGCCCAATGCACCGACGCGCTTGTAAACCGGGTCACACCAAACTTGTTTAAAAAGTATCAAACACCGGAAGATTATGTCCGTGTTAGTCAAGAAGAGTTAGAAGAAGACATTCGTTCGATTGGATTGTATCGCAATAAAGCCAAAAACATCAAAAAGTTATCTCAATCTTTAATAGATCATTTTAACGGGGAAGTTCCGCGAACGAGAGAAGAGTTAATGACTCTTGCAGGCGTAGGGAGAAAAACTGCCAACGTTGTCGCATCGGTTGCTTTCGGTGTTCCTGCTATTGCAGTGGACACGCATGTGGAGCGTGTTTCTAAACGTCTTGGAATTTGTCGTTGGAAAGATAACGTGCGACAAGTAGAAGAGACATTAATGAAAAAAATTCCAAAAGAAGAATGGTCCATTTCTCATCATCGACTCATTTTCTTCGGTCGCTATCATTGTAAAGCACAGTCTCCAAAATGTGAAACTTGCCCGTTGTTAACTATGTGTCGAGAAGGGAAAAAAAGAATGAAAAAACATGAAAAAATGAGTAGGCTGGAAACAAGAAGTGAGGGAGTATAATGAATGATGTTCAAGTAATAGATCATGACTTAGCTACACTTCCTTTTCAACGAGAAGATGAAGAACGGTTACAAAAATTAGCGCGTAAAAAGGAAGACCCTTTTTTTGAAATAGCATTTTGCGGGCATTTTTCCGCGGGGAAATCCACGTTGTTAAATCGTTTATTAGGAAATGAATTATTGCCAACCAGTCCAATTCCAACGAGCGCGAATGTTATTTCTATTCAAAACGGTGATGTGAAATTAGAAGTAGAACGACACGATGGAGAAGTAGAAGTTTGGCATGAAGAAATCCCATGGGCAGAAGCGAAAAGATGGGGAATGGATGGAGAGAGCATCTCCTCCATTCGCATTTATGCGCCGCTTCCTTTTTTGTCAAAGCGAGCCAAAATTTTAGATACACCGGGAGTAGATTCTACAGATGTTCGTCATCAACAAGTGACAGCACAACAGTTAATGACAACTGACTTTATTGTATATGTGACCGACTATAACCATGTTCAGTCGGAGACAAATATCCATTTCTTAAAGCAATTGTCCAATGAAAATAAACCAATCCTTCTTGTCATTAATCAAATCGATAAACATGATGAGAACGAATTATCTTTACAAGTCTTTGAGAACAATGTGAGAAATATGTTAGTGCAATTTGGCATCCAACCGATTCACGTCTTTTTTACTTCTATGAAAGTAGAGGACCATCCGTTTAACCAATATGAACAACTGGAAAAATTTATAAAAGGAATGACATATAGTAGTAGTTCCCTGATTGAAGACAGTTTAAAACAATTGGAACGGGGAACGGTGTTACATTTACTGGAGCGCTTGAAAGAAGAAAAAGAAGAAGCCTTTGATGACTGGAAACAATCGGTAACGGAAAAAGGACTTGATCCACATTTGTTTATGGAAAGACAAAAGCGGCAAGAACGGCTTGCTGATATGAACGATGAAAAAAGAAAAGCGATCCAATCCCTTTATCAAGAAAGAGACCATTTGTTTCAAAATGCACAACTATTTCCTTATACGACGACTGAAAAGGCGCGACAATGGCTGGAAAGTCAACAACCTTCATTTAAAGTAGGATTTTTATTTTCCGGAAAGAAAACGAAAGAAGAACGACAACGACGAGAGCGAGCACTGTTAGAAGAGTTAAACGAAAAAATCAAAACACAACTTCTTTTCCACGTAAGAAACATGTTGTTAAAAGTTGATGAAGTATTATTGGAAGAGAAAGAGACGTATCAAAAAGAAGTACAAACGATTGAATTTACTGCCGACGCCTCCTTACTTACTCGCTTTGTGACTTCGGCTACCGAAATGGACCGTAAGTTCGTTTATACTTTTACGAAAAACGTGACGAATGAAATTGTGAAAGAAGTGAAACACAAGACGGATCACCTATTTCACGAGTATGAACGCGCCATTGAAAAACGTTTTCATCTATTGAAAGAAGAGTTGGAAGAAAAAGAAAGAGCAGTGTCCCATGTACAGGAAGAGTGGGAACGGTGGGAAGAGACGGAAGCGTCGTATGACCGCTCCATCGAAAAATGTAAAATATGGTTGGAGCAACATGAAAAGGATCAACATTTTTTCGACACATTGAAACGAGCAGCTGAAAAACCTTATCCAGAAGATGCGATTCATCCAATTGCAGTCATTCAAGAAGAAGAAAGCGTCATTAGTGAAAAAGAAGACATTGTCTTGAATGAAAGAGATGCCGTAAACGTGGATGATTCTTTTCTTCAACCACTCTACGAATATTTGAAAACATTCGCTGCACGAGATATTTTTCAAGAAGAAAAAAAGAGGTTATTGCAGCTTCTTACCCAATATGAAAACAATACAGCCGTTATTTCTTTGTTTGGAGCATTTAGCGCAGGGAAGTCCAGTTTTATTAATGCGATGCTTGGAGATACCGTTTTACCGGTCTCCCCTCATCCAACCACAGCCGCAGTCAATCGGATACGTAAAAGTACAGAAGATTATCCGCACGGTACGGTTGTGATTCAAATGAAAGATGAAAATTTTTTACAAGACGAAATTCAAGCAGCTTCGAGAGAGCTAGGACTTTCATTAGATTTTGACTCCATCTCTCAATGGAAAAAACCAGCTACGCAAGGATTGAATGGGTATCAAAGAATGTATGCGGATTATTTACACACGTTAAAGGAAGGAATGAAGCGAGAACAGCGCCGATTAGGGGAACAAGTGCAAATTGATTTAAAAGAGCTTGATGAATGGGTTGCGAAAGAAGAACGTGCTTGTATGATTCAAGAAGTGATTGTTTATTACGATTCTGAATGGACGGAAAAAGGATTAGAATTAGTGGACACCCCGGGAGTTAACTCCATTCATGGTCGTCATACCAATGTCGCTTTTGAACAGTTGCGTCAATCCGATGCGATATTTTATTTAACGTATTACAATCATGCTTTTTCGAAAGCAGACGAAATGTTTCTTCAACAACTAGGTAGAGCAAATGAACACTTTGAAACAAACAAGCTCTATTTTATCATTAATGCGGCGGACTTAGCGTCCAATCGCTATGAACTTCATGGGGTAAAAGCGCACGTAAAAGAACAATTGGAGAAAAATGGCATACAAACGCCACGTTTATTTGCCCTTTCCAGTAAAGAAGGACTGAAAAGAAAACGATCTCTTTCTCATCATGAAGAAACAGGAAAAGCATTTGAGCAGTTTGAACAATTTTTTACAGAAACAACATGGAAGGAATTGCAACATCTTCATCTACAAAAAATGAAGCGAGAATGGACAACCATTTTCGAGCAATTAAGTATGGTTTTACGATCCATGTCGAAAGATCAAAAAGCGTTAGAAAAACATCTTCAGGAGAAAAATGACGCAGCGGAACGACTGAAAAAGAAAGTATCTCAATTTCATGTACAATTTCTTTTCTCCTTATTGATGGAAGAAATCGAACAGCAAAGTTCTTATTTAAAAGAGCGAACAAGTTTTCATGTTCAAGATTATTTCCATCATGTCATCAATCCAACAATCTTTACAGCAACGTCGAAAAAGCAACAAAAAAATCAACTACAAGGGGCGTTGCAAGAATTGGAAGGATTTTTAAGACAATACGTCTCTCAAGAAATAGAAACGATGTTCATTCGTCTTGAAACAAAAGCTCAAAAAGCAGTAAGCCAATATGTGGAGGAATTTTTTGAACAACAAAAGCCACCTCAGCTATATCTTATTCCACCAACGTTGGACATTGCCATTCAGCATCCGCTGAAAAAGGATAATCGTTTATCTTTGCATCAAGAACATTTGTTGTCATATTTCAAATCAACGAAAGACTTTTTTGAAAATCAACAAGTAAACGAAATGAAAGAAGCGTTACGAGAAAACATCCATTCCGTCATGCATCCGTTTATGCAAGAATTTGAAAAGGAAATGGAAGAAGAGCTGAAGGAGATCGTGCAAACATTGACTGTGAAAGGTCGTGAAGAAATCATTGCAGAAATAGAGAAAGAAATGGAGCGTTCTACTTGGTTGTATGATTTAGATAGAAAACCAGAAATAGAAGAAGAAGTTCGCTTTATCGAAGCGAGTCTTCAAGCTTAATAACAAAAACCTCTGCTTATCGTTTTTGGAAAAGACGATAGCTGAGGTTTTTTAAAATAAAGGAGACAGGGACATAACTAGCCAAAAAAGAATGGTTCCAAGCACTAAAATTTCCTTGGAACCATTTTTGTAGGATGTTTTCCCTTCTTCTATGATTGGATTATTTGTCTAACGGTATATTTCCTTAAGTTTTCCGCCAGAAGTGCATTTCCCTTTTATTTCCAATTCCAATCCTCTTACGACTACTCGTGTTCGGATTGTACGAAAAAAGTGTCGCATGACCAGTTCACACGACACTTTTTTCATCATTTTCTTTTTTAAATGTTCTTTGTACTCAAAAAGAGAGACTCACCAAGTTTTGACGATGAACTGAAGTTTTGTCCCATTCTTGTTCACCGTTTATTCTGTTGGTGCAGCGGCGTCATCAGGTCGAACGGAATTTGCATTTGCTCCATTGTCATTTCCATTTTCGGAACGGTTGTTAGATCCATTGTCATTCGCATTTCCATTGGAAGACGTATCATCATTCGGATCTGGCTGAGTTGGTTGATTGTTCTCTTCATCTTGCGGTTGTTCCGTCTCTTCTGGTGGTGTTGAAGGTTCTTCTTCGTTGTTGCTTTCTTCTGATGTGTCACGACCATTTTCTTTTGTTTCGTCTTGTTCTTCACCAAGATGATTTTCATCCGTTTCTTCGTCTTCCAATTCCTCTTCTGTCTCTTCTTCTTCGATTGCTACTCCGACTTGGACTTCTCTTGAAGTTGATTCTCCATCAGGTCTTGTTGCGGTGACTCGGAAATAATGGGTGGCATTTTTTTCAGGATTTGTCAAAGTAAATTGCATCTCACTTTGACTTTGTATCGTCGTGTAGTTCCCGTCATTTGTTCGATGGTCAATTTGGAAAGTAACGGACTCATTTTCTTCACTTTCATAATTCCAAGAAACGTAGATCGCATCCGCTTCTTCGTCGTATGTTGCTTGTAGCCCTGTAATTTCGTGAAGGGAGGTTTCTTCTTCCATCGAGATTGGTTCCGGACCGGTACCTTTCACGAACAATTCTACTGTCCGTGCACTATCAGGGGTGCCAGCGTGAGCCCGGCGTCCTGTATAACGATCAAGAACAATTTCTACGACGGAATCCGGTTTTTCAAAGTCCGGTGTGTCGATATTTTGAGACACATGACTCATCGTCAAGCGAAAAATTTCTTTGGCGATGTCTCGTTCTTGGCCGATCAAGTAATTTTCCCCTCGTTGACCACTAAATCCAGTCCAAACAGCTGCAGTATATTGGGTCGTATATCCACTAAACCAAACATCCGGTGCTCCACCTTGTGGAATACCAAAACGTTGTCTTTCATTGTCATCAAAGTTTGTCGTTCCTGTTTTTCCTGCCAGTGGAAGATTTGGAATGTTGGCTCCAGTTCCTGTTCCGCGAGTGACGACATCTTTCAACATATCGGTAATCATATACGCAGTATAGTCGCTCATGGCACGTTTCGATTCTGGTTCTAAAGTTAATGTACGCCCGTCCGGGAATTCAATTTTTCGAACGGCATATGGTTTTGTGTACATTCCATTGTTTCCAAAAGCGGCATAGGCACCTGCCATTTCCAAACTTGATACTTCCACTCCTCCACCAAGGGCAGCCGATTCATAAATTTCTCCTTCCATTGGGAGACCTAGCCCGCTAGCAAAGTTTTTTGCTTTCTCTAATCCCGTTGCTTGTAACGCTTTTACCGCTGGAACGTTAATAGAGCGAACAAGGGCTTCGCGCATGCTCACGGAACCTGAATGGGTTCTCGTGTAGTTACGAACCGGTGTCCCATCGGAATAAGTGTGAGGGCTGTCGTCAATTTGATGGAAGGTCGACCACTGATGATGTTCAATCGCCGGACCATAGTCCATAATTGGTTTAATGGTGGAACCAGGACTCGCTTTCGCATTTGCCGCATAATTGAAGCCACGCGCAACGTCTTGATTTTGACGATTCCCTACCATTGCTTTAATTTGTCCGGTTTTCGTATCGAGTAACGTAAAACCGACTTGAAAATCTTCGCTGTCCGGGTAGTAGCTAATATAGTTATTCGTTTGAATCACTTCTTCCGCGAAGTCTTGCGCATCACGATCAAGGGTGGTGTATATTTTTAAACCACCATTATAAAGGTCAGAGGTAGTAATCCCGTCAATTTCTTCAATTTCTTGTTGTACTTGGGTAATGAATGAATCATAGACCACTTCGTCTGGACGAGGATTGTAGTTGATTTGTTCTTCGATCGTGACTTCTTTCGCACGATTGCGATCCTCCTCTGATATAAATCCATGTGTATGCATCAGGTCGATGATCATATTGCGACGCTTTAAAGCGGCTTCCGGATTTTGAATCGGATGATAGTAGCTTGGACGTCTCGGAATAGCCGCAAGCAGTGCAGCATCTTCAATCGTTAATTCGGAAACTTCTTTATTAAAGTAAACACTTGCTGCTTCCCCAATCCCGTAGGATCTTTCATTAAAAAATATCATATTTAAATAGATTTCCAAAATTTGGTCTTTTGTATACATTTGCTCTAGTTTGATTGCTAAATATTGCTCTTGTATTTTCCGCGTTAACGTTTTGTCGAAGGTTAAAAAAGCATTTTTTACAACTTGCTGTGTAATCGTACTTGCACCTTCTGCACCGAAGCCATCGGTGATATTTTTCACAATCGCACCGAAAACTCGCTTAATGTCAATGCCAAAATGATCATAAAAGCGAACATCTTCCACTGCGATAAAGGCATTTTTGACATGATCCGGCACTTCTGTAATATCTACTAAATCTCGATTTTCTTCCGATTGGAGGCGGGTGACGAGCTCATCATTTTCATCATAAATTTCCGCTGCTTGGGATAATACGAGTTCATTTGGGTCAAGCTCAGGTGCTGATTGAATGATGACCGCTGCACTAATCGCACCTCCGGTGACAAGCAACAAACATAAAACAATAAAGGTGATCAGTATTTTTTTCCATAATGGAAATTTGTTTTTTGGAGTCGCTTTTTTACGTTTATTTTGTTTTTCTGCTCGTTTTCTTTTTTCCATTCGTGAACGATATTTTTCGCTCATTGTTTTCTTCCTTTCTTCGCTCTCATCAACAGGAATCATTTTTCAAATGATTAGACGCACGGGGAAGGAAAAGGTTACATATATAGCTATTGGTGAAAGTAGACATCTTCAACTACTTGTAAATAGTGAAGACGCGGAGCATAACTTTCTGGAATCAAATAACCCTCCGATTCAATGGCTTTCAAAGGAATAGATTTTCTCTGATGTTGAAAAAACCACGGTACAAAGTGCGTAACATCATATAAATATGTACGTTGTAACGTGGAAAATCGGACAATAAGAAACGAGATTCCCCCGTGTTCATGAACGGCTTGCATATGTTCTACTTGATGGGTGTGAAAGTTATTGAGCGGAATCGACGTTTTGTTTTTCGTTTCTTTTGCTTCAAAATCGATATATTTTCCTCGATAAATGCCGTTGTAGTCCGTCGTTGATGGTTGTTTAAAATAGGCTTCCGTAATTTTTGCGCTGCTTCTTTGCGGATAATCAACCGAAACGACTTGAATAGGCGTCGGTTTTTTATGAATAATCGCTTGATTCGTTGCGCGATAATATTTGTTCGATTCATTAATGTCTTCTTCTAATGTCATTCCTCTCTTTCCATGGGTAATCGCTGGAAAAGAGGAGCGGTTTTTATTTGCTTTCGTGATATTTGGTGTATATTTTTTTCCGTTTGGATAGTGAAATGTCAACGTATCATTCCCCTTTCTTCCTCTTCTCATCATTTCATATTAACATAAAAAGAGGAAAGATGGTGGATTTATCCCGCGCAGCGATCTCTCAAATCATTGATGACTTTAAAAAAAGGGAAGTGAAATGATATGATAGAAGCTAACAAAGGAGGGGTGATGTTGGCTGAAAAATCGATCAACCTTGGCTTTGGTAATATGATTCCTTCCGGGCGTATTACCACAATTGTAAGTGCCGACTCCTTGCCAACAAAGCGAATCATTCAAGAAGCACGTAAACAAAATAGACTGATTGATGTCACCAATGGGCGAAAAACAAGGAGCATTATTATTATTGATAGTGCACATGTCCTTTTATCAGCGATTCCTCCAGAAACAGTCGCCGAACGATTACATAACTAAAAACGTAGAACGTGTAGAATTGTTGCTAAAATCCTCTTTCTTATTCGATATATCACTAGTTTTGTCAAGTGAGAAGGGCTTTTTCTATATTAGTAAGAAGTGATATATACGATTTGAGAAGGAGGAGTATACACGTGACGACTGAACGGTTAAAAACAAAAGAAGTGGCAAAGGCATTAGGTGTTTCTCCGAGCACTGTGTTAAATTGGGTGAAGAAATATCACATTCCATATGAATTAAATGAAAACGGTCATTATTTATTTACTGAAACAGAACTGTCCCAATTGCGAGACATTCAAAATGAGAAAGCAGCAAAGCCTAAGGAAGAACCTCCCGTATCTGCCCAATATGTGGAAGAAAGACTAGCGAAAATGGAAGAGAAAATAAAAATTTTGGAGGCCATTGTTTCGAATAAAGCTGATGATATTGTCACTTTTCAACTGGTGGAGCATCGGAAAACGGTTCGTGACATTCAATCACGTCTCCAAAAAATAGAAGCACAAATGGTAAAATGGGAAAGTGAAAAGTCAACAAATAAAGAGGCAAAACAACCAAAAGAGAAGCCTTTTCTTGCTAATTTATTTTCGTTGTAACATGAAGAAATGGGGGAGAGACGATGGATGTGGAACGTTTACGTGAAAAAACAAAACAATTACAACAGTTGAATCAAGAAGCATTACAAATCTATGAAGAGACGATGAAGAAAAACCAATCCCCCGACTTTTATACCGAAGTAAAACCTTTTGCTGATGAAGTAAAAAAACATGCAGATGAATGGAAAGAGTTAGCGGAACAATGGATCATTCAATCTCACCCGAAATATTTCTACGTAAAACAAATTCAAGATACGTATGACAATATATTATATGCCTCCGTACTGGCATTTCAAACAGATACAAAAAAGAAACGTTTTCACGAAATGATTCAGTCAATTGACTATATTTTAGAAGGCATCTTGAAAGAATGAAAGACGTGACAAAAAAACAGGGGTGGCTTAAAAAACAGCCATCCCTATGGCTAAAACCTTCCTGATTTAAAAATGGCATAAAGTAGCCATAAAAACATCAAAAACGAAACAATAAAACTTATTTCAATAACAGGAAGACGAACGAGAAGGGAAGTTGAATCGCCAAAGGTAGAACCGATAATTAAACCAACCATAATGATACTGAAAGCAAGTAAGATGACACTAAAAGACAAGCGATTGCTAATTCGATCTAATTTATTTAAGAAAATCGATACTTTCGGCATATTGAGTTCAATGCCAATTCGTTCTTTATTTATTTTGGCAAGCACATCTCGAAGTTCGCGCGGGAGATCTAATAAATATTCTTTCTGTTTATTCCCTTCTTCGATCCATTCTTTTATTTTTGATTTCGGGTGCCATCGTTCTTTTGCAAGAATACGTCCATATGGCTCAGCAATTTCTAAGATGCTAATGTGTGGATCTAAATGTTCAACAACACTTTCTAACGTAATAATCGCTTTTGCAAGCATTGCGTATTCTTTATATATTTGTATGTCATAACGGTGAGCCGTAAAAAAAATATCATTCACGGCTTCCCCGAAACGTACATCTTGAAAAGACCGATCATAATATTTACTTAATAAATATTCTACATCTTCAGCAAATTGCTCATTGTCAATCGTGTCGGGAACGTGAGCCATTTCCCGAATCACTTGGGCTACTTGATAGGCATCATATCTTATTAGCGCAATCACAAAATCGATAAACTGTTTTCGCATCCTTTTATTTAAACGTCCCACTTGCCCAAAATCGATAAACGCCACTTTTCCTTTGTTCACAAATAAGAGATTGCCCGGATGAGGATCGCTATGAAAATAACCATCCATTAATACTTGATGTAAAAAAGCATCAATTAACGTGCGAGCTAATCGTTTCTTTTCTTCCGATGTATATTGTTCTTCGACTTCGGCTATTTTAAGCCCTTCGACAAATGACATCGTTAACACTCGTCGACTGCAATACCCGTCAATCGTTTCAGGAATGAACACATTGGGAACTTCCGTCATATTGTTTCGCATTTTTTCTGTATTTCTTGCTTCAATATAATAATCAATTTCATCGCGAATCGCTTCCACATATTCTTCGACAATGTCTTGTAATTGATAATATTTTGCCCACGAAAACCGTTGCGTGAGCAGCTTGGCTAAATCTCGAAGGATGTCAATATCCCGCTCAACGTCTTCTCTAATATTTGGACGCAACACTTTGACGGCTACTTTGGTATGATCGGGAAGAGTTGCAACGTGGACTTGACCGATGGAGGCAGCAGCTAAAGGTTCTTTATCAAAATGTAAAAAAAGTTCATCGATTGTATCATCTAAATCCGATTCAATCGTTTCTTTGACGATGTCGAATGAAAAAGGTTCTACTTCATCTTGAAGTTTTTCCAACTCTTCAATGATTTGAGGAGGGAACAAATCTTTTCGCGTACTAACTAATTGACCAAGTTTAATATAGGTTGGACCGAGTTCTTCCAAGACTCGTCGGATTCGCTTTCCAATCGAATGAACTTGGAACTCTTCCGTTGCGGTGGCGATGCGTTTAGGTAGTGATAAAATATGAAAGAGTCCCACTTCTTCCAATACGTAGCCAAAACCGTGCCTTGCCAATGTTGTGACGATTTTTCGATAACGATTAGCATGTTTCAACCCTTGTTTAAGTGCCATACTTTATTCCTTTCTTCCTCAAAGACTCTTTAATTTGAAGGTGGTTGTTCCTCTAATTTTCGTTCGATTTCTGCTAATCGCTCTTCAATTCGGTGAATATCTTTTTCGGTAGCAAAACCTAGCTCTTTTAATGTCCGTTCTATTCGCTCTTTCGTTTGTTGGGACCATTCTTCTTCCGTTTCAAGCCCTTTTTGGATGAGTTCTTCTTTCCATTCTTCTGCTTCTCGAGGGGTTATTTTACCGCGTGAAACGAGGTTATCTACATATGTTTGGATTTTTTCCTTACTGTATGCAGCTGCACCAATCCCAAGGAGAAATCCTCTTTTTAACATTTCATTCATTTTTCTTACCTCCTTTATCTTTCTACTCGTTATTTTACCAAAGTATTCTCTGGAACACATCATTTGTTCTTATGCGAGTTGTGTTTCAAAATAAAGAAGGGCCGTCAGAGACAGCCCAAAAATGAATTAATGATTTCGAATCATAGAAAAAATAAAATATATGAGAGACACAATGGAAATGATAGAAAGAACGACAAGGAAAAGCGGCTCTGCATCGCTCCAGGTAGCTTCCGCTGCAAATGCGGTGGAAGGGAAGAGAGCAAAGAGTGCCATCAGTAGAAAGATGCCCCATTTTTTCATCTGAATCCCCCTCTTTTTATGATAGTATGTAACAACAAGAATGGATTGTATTCGTTCCGCCATCATTATATAATTTGTTCTTAAAATAATCAATGCGTGTGAATGGATGACGATTCCTGTGGTATAATGGGTTCCATGAAAACTGTCTTAAAGCGAACTTTTTTCGTGCGAACAGTGGAAGTTTTAGAAATAGAAAGGAAAGTCTAAATGAGTAAGATACCAATTGAGGATATCATAATCGCAAATCAAACGTTAAAAGATGTAGTGACCCATACACCTCTGCAAAAAAATGAAGAGCTTTCAGAAAGATATGAAGCAAATGTGTACTTAAAAAGGGAAGATCTTCAAGTAGTTCGCTCCTTTAAAATTCGGGGTGCTTATCATTTAATGCACAGTTTGGAGGACGATCAGTTAAAAAATGGCGTTGTTTGTGCAAGTGCAGGCAATCATGCCCAAGGGGTGGCATATTCTTGTAAGGCTCTTAAAATATACGGAAAAATTTTTATGCCGACAACGACGCCAAGGCAAAAAGTGAATAAAGTTCGCTCCTTTGGACGAGAGTATGTGGATGTCATTTTAACCGGAGATACTTTTGATGATTCTTATCATGAAGCGATATCTTATTGTGAAAAACACAACATGGCGTTTATCCATCCCTTTGACAATGAGAAAATTATTGCTGGACAAGGGACGGTTGGGTTAGAGATTATGAATGATATTGAAACTCCCATTGATTATCTCTTTTGTTCGATCGGAGGAGGGGGATTGTTATCTGGCGTTGGTACGTATATCAAATCCATCTCTCCATCGACAAAAATTATTGGAGCGGAACCTGCAGGCGCACCGGGAATGAAAGCGTCTCTTGAAAAGAAAGAAGTGGTAGAATTAAAGAAAATTGATAAGTTTGTTGACGGTGCAGCGGTGCAGCGAGTGGGGGATTTAACGTTTGAAGTTTGCCAAACGATTTTGGATGATATATGTCTCGTACCTGAAGGAAAAATATGTACGACAATTTTAGAGTTATATAATGAAAATGCCATTGTGGCGGAACCAGCAGGAGCGATGCCAATCTCTGCTCTTGATTTTTATAAAGAAGAAATAAAGGGGAAGACGGTTGTTTGCGTGATTAGTGGAGGAAATAATGACATCGGTCGCATGGAAGAAATGACGGAGCGGTCTCTACAATATGAAGGCCTTCAACATTATTTTATTGTCGATTTTCCTCAACGGGCAGGAGCATTGCGGGAATTTCTCCATGAAGTGCTTGGACCGAATGATGATATTACGCGCTTTGAATACAATAAAAAGAACAATAAGCCGAATGGCCCTGCTTTAGTTGGAATCGAGCTCATTGATCCAAATGATTATAAACTTTTAATTGAGCGAATGGAGAAAAAAGGATTTCATTATCAAGAAATTAATAAAGAAGAGAGTTTATTTCACTTTCTCATCTAGGGAGGTGAGGTTTGGATGATTGTCAATGACCGTGGTGATTACTTCGAATGGATTGACCAACACGAACACGCTCGAATTAGTGGTCTATTATTTCTCGAATGGAAAGATCCGGAAATAGAAAGCTCATCGCTCAGGGAAGTGTTGTACCATGCCATTCGTTATCATGATCGTGCTTGGATCTCGTTAGACCGAAACCCAAAGTGGAATGAGTTAGAAAATCGGCCTTATTCTTTTATTGACTATCCGGAAAAAGAGAAATTGAAGGCGTACGAACGCGGAATTGATGAATCAACGAAAGAGCATGTTTATTGTGGATTGTTATCGAGCAGACATTATGTGTCTTTTTTTCCACATCCGACCTCCACATTCGCGCAACAATTTGTAAAAAGAGAAAAAGAAAGACAACAGTTATTAAGAAAGAAAGTGCCTATTCCTTTAGAGGAAGAAGAGCAACATTTCAAATTACTGCAATGGATGGATGATATTTCTTTATATATGTGTATGAATCAGCCTGGCGCAACGAAAGAAGAAGAGATTTCTTGGTTTCGACACGGTTTTCGTCATACGTTTCCTTTTTTAAACGAACAAATGATCATTGCGTCATTTGTATCAGCGGATACGATTCAACTAGAACCGTTTCCCTTTCAGAGAAGCGGAATACACGTGACAATAGAAACAGCCCACATCGATAAAAAAACGATACAACAAGATTCCTTTCACAGTGCTTTTCGGGAAAGAAAAAAAGAAAAGCGGGCGTTTCAACTCGTCTCTTCAAGGAAGGAGGCGTTGTAATGGAAGAAAAAAGTGAGGAAGAGTTAAAGGAAGAGATGTCAAGCCAAAACTCTTTCGTTTTGTTTTTATATTCTCCTTTTTGTGGAACGTGTCAATTGGCGGAACGAATGGTGGAGGTACTCGAAAAATTGTATCCATCCATTCCGTTTGTAAAAGGGAATGTAAATCTTTTACCTGCATACGTACACACGTATCAAGTAACAAGTATTCCTGCCTTACACGTGTGCCAGGATGGAAAAGTGGTTAAAAAAATTTACGCTTTTCATTCTGTCCCTTCTCTTATGATGCGACTAGATTCTTTTTTACACCTGAGCGAAGCAGATAGAAAGGAGGGCAATGGATGCAAGCGATGAAATTCTCATTAAAAGAGATGAACAACGATCACATCGTTCATTTGGAAGATTTGAAAGGAACGCCCATTCTTCTCACATTTTGGACTTCTTGGTGTCCGGACTCCGCTTTCGATTTAATGAAAAAACAAGCATTGTACGAGCATATGGATCCAAATCGACTGAAAATGCTCATGATTAATGTGATCGGAAGAGAACGTGAAGCAAACAGTCCACAGAAGTTTATTGAAAAGAACGGTTTTACTTTTCCAGTCGTAATGGATGAAGGGAGAAAAACATACGATGCGTACGGTTGTGAAGGGGTTCCTTCTACGTTTATTTTAAATGAACGACTGGAAATTGTTCATTCCTACGGAGAAAAAGCCACTTTTATAGAAATAATGGAAGGGGTCAATCAGGTCATAAATACGTAAACGTGTGTGAAATGAGGCTGAGACAAAAGTATATGACTCATAAAGAAATCCGAACTATCCATTAGCTCGGATTTTCTTTTTTAGAGCAGTTAACCTATACTAGCGTAGGCAGAATGCGCAGACTTCTGCGTGTAGGGTAAATGGAGACGGACTAAAACCGCGACGTCTTGTCGCAACGTCCGCTACTCACACGTCCTGTGCGTCGGAAGACCCAAAGAGCGGTGGTTTCCCGCGGGAGGCCGTGTCCGCGGAAGCGAAGTATTCTGCCGAAGCGGTAATCATTGTTCGTATTTTGATTGGAATGATTTCGTTATGTCCCAACCACAATCGTTTATTGTTAAGACGGTTGTCTTCCGTTTTGTAAAATGCTTTTCATTTGATCACTATTGGGATAATCGTTTGCTTCATACTGTCGAACCACTTTACTAATATCGTAGGAAACACGCTCAATGGAAGCTGTAACGGATTGTTCTTCAATTGTTAGTAAGGCATAAGAAGGTCGAGGATCTCCATCAAAAGGAAGTCCGACGCTCCCGGTATTAATAAACGTACGTCCATTTACTTTGCGGATAAACGGCGTGTGAATGTGACCGTATACAATGACATTTGCGTCACTGTTCGTTACGAGCTGTTCTAATTCTTCATCGGAGGCAGAAGATAACACTGTTTCAAATAAGCTACGTGGTGTTGCGTGAAAGGCATGCATTGTCACATGATCGGTGAACTTTTCATAAAACGACTCTGGTAAGTTTTCAAGATAGTGAATATCGTCCGAAGTTAATCGCTCTAATGCCCATTCACGTTCTTGTCTCATTAAAGGCAATAAATGTTCTGGCGCTTCTCCTTTTTGGATTCCTCGCACGATCCATTCATCCGCATTTCCTTTTAATACTTTCGCCGGAATCGAACGAATCGTCTCTAAAGTGTTTTTCGGCTCGGGCCCTCGATAACAAAGGTCACCAAGAATATAGACGTGCCGGATATTTTTATCTCGTATATCTTTTAACACGGCTTTTAACGCCCGAGCATTCCCGTGAATATCTGATAGTAACGCAATTTGCACGTTGAATCCCCCCTTTGTCCATTCTCTATTATACAATATTTCAGAAAAGAATGAATGCTTTCTCAATCATTTTCCAGAACTCATCTAACGCGAACTGTTATTGAATATGATACAATCACAAGTAAAAGAAGATCGGAAAAGAGAAAAGGAAGGAGTGATGGCGATGAAAATTGTCGCTATTGAACCGACACCGAGCCCAAATACGATGAAAATCACTTTAGATAAAGTACTTCCTTCAGGAAAAAGAAACAATTACACAATGAAGAATAAAGAGGAAGCACCAGCCCTTATCCAAGCGATTTTAGATATAGAAGGTGTAAAGGGGGTTTATCATGTCGCTGACTTTATGGCCATTGAAAGGCATCCTAAAGCACAGTGGCAGAGCCTCTTACAAGAAGTGCGTTCTTTATTTGGAGAAGAAACGGAAAGTACCAGTAGTCCTATAACAGAAGAAGCTTTTGGAGAAGTACAAGTGTTTATTCAAATGTTTCGCTCCATTCCAATGCAAGTAAAAGTCGTTTCTGGCGAGGAAGAATTTCGCCAAGGATTACCGGAACGATTTCAAACGGCAGTTTTCCAAGCAGAAAAATTTGGTGGAAATATTGTGATGGAACGAAAATGGAAAGAAGCCGGTGTTCGCTATGGTAGTGATTTGAAAGAAATCGGGGAGGAAGTCAAAGAGGAAATTGCTGCAGCTTACCCGGAAGATCGCTTAGAACGTTTAGTGAAACTCGCAGAAAAAGGCGAAGACGCGCGTAAGACAGAGAAACGCTTTAAGAAAGTCACTTTGGAGATGTTCGACCAACCAGATTGGAGAGAACGATACGCGTTGTTAGAACAGTTGGATCCAACAGAAGATGACTTACCGTTACTGGAGAAAGCCCTTGAAGACGAAAAATCGTCGATACGAAGATTAGCAGTTGTTTATTTAGGAATGATTGAAAAACCAGTTGTTCTTCCACTCTTACGAAAAGCATTACAAGATCCGTCGGTCACCGTCCGGAGAACTGCAGGAGATTGTTACTCCGATTTAGGAGATCCACGAGGGATTCCTGATATGATCGAAGCGTTAAACGACAAAAATAAGCTCGTTCGCTGGCGTGCTGCCATGTTTTTATATGAAGTAGGAGATGAATCGGCAATACCTGCTTTAAAGAAAGCCGCAAACGACCCAGAATTTGAAGTGGCCATGCAAGCGAAATTAGCGTTAGAGCGAATAGAACGTGGTGAAGAAGCAAAAGGTTCAGTTTGGAAGCAAATGACAGAGCATTTAGAAGAAAGCAGACAAGGAAAGGAATCGTGACAGTGCGTGACTTACCATCGGAACGGATCTCCAAAAAAGCTCTTTCTGTGTGGAGAATAAAAGCAGCGTTAGAAATATGTGTGTTACTCGTCCTTGTTGTCGTCTTGTTTATCTTCACGCTACGTTTTGCGTGGCCCCTTTATCTTCCGTGGATTGGCGTTATCCTTCTTTTGTTGTTTTCTTTTTGGCATGTCGTTATTTTTCCTCAGTGGAAGTGGAGAAAATGGCGCTATGCCGTGTATGAGAAAGAAATTGAACTGTTGAGAGGAATTTTTATCGAAAAACATACGGTGATCCCGATGAATCGGGTACAACACGTTGACACGGAACAAGGGCCCATTTATAAAAAGTTTGGCTTACGAGCGGTGACGATATCTACCGCAGCCGGCGTCCATGAAATCCCTGCATTAACGGAAGAGACGGCACAATCGTTGCGGGATAAAATTGCAACTTTAGTTGGGATGGATGAAGAGGATGAATGATTGGAGCAGACTTCCTGTAATCGCTCTTTTGTTTATGTTTTTGTCTCGAATCAAAGAATTTATTGTTCCCCTAATCATTAGTTTGTTTGCGGGTGGAACGAATCCAACGATGACATTTACACGCTGGCTGTTTCCGTTTTTGATCACCATTCTTCTTCTTCACAGTGTTTTTTATTGGTTGTTTTTTCGCTATCGCCTTGATGATCACCAATTGATTGTAAAACAAGGTGTGTTTATTAAAAAGAATCGCTATATCAAAAAAGAACGAGTCCAATCGGTTGATATGACCTCCAGTGTGTTACATCGCTTATTTCGCGTCGGAAAATTAAGTATTGAAACCGCTGGAGGAGGATTGGAAGCAGAAGCGGTGTTTCCGGCCATCGGTCAAGGTGAGGCAGAGAAAATTCGTCGCTATTTCCATGACGAAAATTTTTTACAAAAGTCGGAAGAAGACGGTGAAGAAGGAAGAGAGGAGTGGACATATCGGGTACCGACGAAAAACATCTTCCTTGCTGGTCTTACCTCTGGTAAAATCGGAATTGTCGTATCTGCCGGAGCAGCCTTTTTAACCCAAGTGGATCAGTTTATTTCTGATGATTTTTATGAAAGAACGGCTGGAATGATGATGGCTTTAGGGATGACACTGATCCTTGTGATTGCCCTCTTCCTTCTTTTGATTACTTGGCTCGTCTCGGTCTTGTTAACAGTAATAAAATATGGAAATTTTACCATTACGAAACGTGAGAATAAAATAACGATTACGCGAGGTTTATTGGAAAAGCGCGAATTAACGTTGTCTTTGGAGCGAATAACGAGTGTGCGTTACTTGACCCATCCGCTTCGACAAATATTTGGTTGGTGGAGCATTTATGTTGATAGCGCCGGCGGGGGAAAAGAAGAAGAGATGTTATCGACCTTACTTCTTCCTCTTGGGAGTAAAGAAGAAGCACAAACATTGATGAGACAACTCATTCCGGAAGCGACAATGCCAGAAACAATCGTACGACTTCCAAAACGAGCAAGGGAGCGATACATTTTTCGCACCTCGATTATCCCGTGGCTGCTCGTTCCAATTGCTTTCTGGCTTCCAAATGGTTATTTTTATATAGTTGTTCCGTTTTTGTTTATGTATCTTGGATATCGTCGCTATAAGGATTCCGGGTATGAGTTGTTCAATGATCGCGCGGTCGTACAAAATCGCAACTTCCAACTTAGTGTCAGTATATTACCACGTCGTTATATCCAGTCCATGTCCCTTTCGCAAACATTTTTTCAAAAACGAAAGGAATTGTATACGTTAGAGATGAGGATTCTTACTTCCAGTGGAGGACGAATGTTTCGTTTAAAGGATATGGAACGAATGTCAGCAAAAGATCCATTTCAATGGTATAGAAAAAAACAATAGCGAGATGGTTCGCCATTTCGCTATTGTTTTTTATCTTTTGTGTATGAGTTCGTGTAGGTAGCGATGGACCGTTTCCCTGTGTCCGTTGTGCATTCAAAGCGATCGTACACATAATCCTCCCGCTTTGGATACAGAATTCGTTCATAGTGATGTTGTACATGTAACGTTTCCGTTTGGTTTTGTAACGTGATGAAATTCACACCACGGAACGTCGTCGTTCCTTCGGCAGCTAGCAATTCAAGGAGAAGACGATTGTGACAGTAGACAACATGAGAAGGATCGAAACCAAACTTTTTTAACTCATACAGTAAACTTTTCTTTGCGGGTACTTCTAATTCATTTAACATCATCGTAAACGGTTCGAATTGTTTTTGATGGATACGAACCCAATCATTTAGCTCGAGTTCGTAAGTCTTTCCTTTCTTATCAATGAATTGTAAATCGTTTTTATAATGAACACTCACCCATCCTTTGTCTTTATGATAGACTTCAAATTCAAAAGGACAACCTTCCAACACAAGTGTTTCTCCACTTCTAGGTTCCAATAAAAACACGATATCGTCATCTGAGAGAAGGCGGTAATATGTGTATGGCTCTTCAATTTCTTCTCTTTTTTCCGTCATGCTTTGAAGAGTTAGCTCTTGAAAAGGTGATGCAAGCGTTCCGTATTGCATGCTGATTTTTAACCATTCTTCTGCTTCTTCTATTTCATCCATCGTTTGGTCGTACAAATGTTGGATTTTCGTTTCTATTGCTCGTAAAACAGATTCCTCATAGGTGAGATCTTCTAAAAAATGATCTGTTGCATGAATCTGACTACCGCTTACGATCTGATCTGTATGTTTTATCTCTTGTAGTGAATCGACCGCATCAATATGAGGTACATGTACCACTCCTTGAATGTGTACTTTTCCTGTCCAAATTTTTCTAGGAGGGGTATTCACTTCTTCTAAACGTCCATAATATACCCCTTCTTTTCCTTTGTCTACAATGACCGTATGACCGATATGTTTTTTTGCTTCCGTACGATTCATGGAAACCCTCACTTTAAAATATTTTCGCTATTACTTCTAGATGCATTTTAACTCTTTTCATTATAAAGAATGAGAGGATAAAAAAACAATACATTCACGCACGTTGCTTGGCTAAGTAATCAAGAATCCCCATCGAACATATGAGCATATCGCTGGAAATTGCTTTCATTAACAAGTCATCTTCTTCCACGTGGTTTATTTTGTAATAGGCTTTAATTTCTTTGATTAGTTCCTTTGCTAAATCTTCATGGTTGCGACCTTGTTGCTGTATTTCTTTTCCTTTCTCAACGAAAATAGGAAGCCAATAAGATATTTGTTTCCGCACATTTTCCACGTTGCTACTTGCGCTGTAATGTCCGAAAAAAATGCGAGATGGCTTGTAAGACAAAATGGAGGAAAGAGAATTGGTCATTGCTTCTGGATCAAATTGATTGGGGGAAGTGGAAGGAAGATAGATTTCTCTCCCATGTTTCCATGCTTCTACGTAATGAACCCCAATCGTATCTCCAACAAACATCCCGTTGGTTCGTTTATCAAAAATACTAAAATGATGTTTCGCATGACCAGGTGTATCAAGGAAGACAAGGGTGCGTCCGCTAGGTAATGTTAACGTTTCTTCATGGTCTTTTTGAATGACTTTCTCTGCTGGAACAGGTACGACCGGTTCAAACAGATCATCAAATACTTCCCCATACACTGCTCTTGCACCTTGCGTCAAACGGCTTGGATCGATTAAATGTTTTCCACCACGAGGATGCACGACTAGTTTAGCGTTTGGTGCTTCTTGTAAGAGAAGACCTGCACCGCCAGCATGATCAAGATGAACGTGTGTCACAATGACGTATGTAATGTCTTCTAAACTTTTCCCTAAACTAGTGATAGCTTTTTTAATATGAGGGACGGAAATGCTTGGTCCTGTGTCAATGAGAGTGACTTTTTCTTCGTTAAAAATGTACGTACCGGTACGATTTGGCATGTGCAAATCAAAACCATCGGCAATCCAAATATTATCTGTAATAAGTTCTAATTTACTTCCGCTCATATCAATACCTCCAGTTTTACTATTTATCTTTCAAAGCATCTTGGCTGTATCTTTTTTCTGTTAATTTTAGCAATTGGTCCATTTTTTCAACTTTCACGCGTTCACTTTCATGACGAAGCTTTTTTATCGTCACTTCCATATGGACAAGCGCTTCGTATACTTTCTCAAAACGCTCTTGTTGGTGATTTTTGGAAAGAGAAAGATACGTTTCGATCAGAGACGGAATGTCTTGTTGTAGCATTCTTTTTATCATGTAACGTTCTTCAATGTCAAAGTAATGATAGACCGGTTCCACTCGTTTCATTTCTTCCAATAGCTCCGTTAAACGGTTCGTTAACATGTCATCTAATGTTTGCCACTCCATCGTTAGCTTGTTCTCTAATGAGTGAACGAGTGAGAAAGGGTGTTCCCCGTCCTTTGACTCCGTTTTTTTGGCCGGTGTGCTAGATGGAGGAGTGGCACTGATTGCTCTTCCGAATAAGGCATCATCCAATATTTCAAGCTTGTAAAACACGGTTTGAAAGTGAGAAGAATGTTTAATACTACGGATGTACGTTTGTCCATTTTTTAAATATTGAACCGTTGCGTCCTTTAAACGGTTTTTCCTTTTGTTTGCGTCGATTCCTTTCCGCAAATAGTCTATTACAATACGTTTTTTAATGGCTGCTTCGGAAGACGGAGTTTCGTAAGCTAACATTTTCATTCGTTTTCTATTCACTTTCAAACGAAAGCGGAATGTTTTCCCGTTTTTTTTAAATTGTTGGGCATGTTTGACCCGTTCTGCATGTTCAATTAACCGGTCAAGCGCGCTTTCAATTTCCATGACGATATCAAGACCATGTGCCTCGGTGAAAATATGATCTTCTACTGGTCGCAAGTGATCTGGAAGCCATCTTTCAATCCACGGATGTGTGAGCCAGTCTTTAGCCAAAGAGATCACCTATTTTCATTCTAACAATTTTCTTTTCATCTGTTCATTTAATTGATCTAATTCCGCAATGAATTTTTTTCCTGTTTGTACGATTCGTTCATTTGATTCTTCTGTTAATTGGATCGCACTGTAAACATCTTCATATGCTTTTTTAAAGGTCTCAATCGCAACAGCTGGTTCTTCCAATGTTTTCAACGTATCTTCTGTATTGGTTTTCAACATTTCTGCGTTTTTCAAAATCATATTTTCGGTCGTTTCATTGACGTTTTGCACAGCGGTAATCACTTTTCGTTGATTACCGAGAGCAAGCTGAATGGAGGCTGTCACGGTAATAATATTTTTCGTCATGGTGATCGCATTAAAGATAGCTTCTTCTAACTTTTCGTTATTGTCAAGGATTAAATCGACGGATGCAAGGGATTGTTGCAACACCATGACAGCTTGGGTCATGTTTTTAATACGAGAAATTACTTTTTCTTGTCCTTTTTGAAGGGCAGTTGGATGATCGCGCCACTCTTCCTTTGTCATTTCTTGTTCTAACATCTCGTTTAACGTCTTACCCGTTTCAATTTGTACTTCTAAATCTGCAATGCGCTTTTTGGCGGTTTCTTTTAATTGCTCTAACATGATGTTGTCTTCTTGCAATTTATCTTTACCGGCAAGTAACGCTTCAATAATATTTTCGACCTGTGCTTCCACCGTTTCATATTTTTGGGCATATTGCTCGATAGGACTTCGGCGTAAAATTTTATTTAGTGCTTGTCTCCATTTGCTTTCTTCTAAAAAGTCAGGTTCTAACTCGCCAACTACTTCTTTTAATTCGTGCAATTTATTAGGTAACTCATTATCTTTTTGATGAAGCATATCGCGAATGGGTGTCTTTAAAGCGGCTAATGAATCGCCTGCGCGCTCTTGTTCCACTTCACCGAGACTTCCAAGGGCGGACAGAAGCGAATCGGTATCTTTTAACTCTTTAAACTGCTGAAAATAACTTTCAGCTTTTTCTTTCGCCGCTTCCGATTGATTTTGTTCTTCTCTCACATGTCTTCCTCCTTTGGGTCATTTTTCTTTCCATTTCACCGATGGTTCTTTATAATTTACTATTATAGCATTTCTCAACATGATTCGTATTTAACAACACTTTGAAAGTGAGAAAAAAGATAAAGTGAGGGGATAACCATGTGTTTAATTACGTTTGCATATCACGTCCATCCAGATTATCCGCTCATCTTAGTAGCGAATAGAGATGAAGTACGTCATCGACCAACAAAGTCGCTTCATCGTTGGGAAGATGCAGATATCATTGGGGGGAGGGACTTAGAAAAAGGAGGAACGTGGCTAGGAGTCACTTCTACCGGTCGGTTTGCAGCCGTGACGAATGTGAGAAATCCGATGGAAAAAGAAAAAGAACGTTCTCGTGGTGATATCGTCACAGGATTTTTACAAACAGATCAGCCGGACGAATTTTTAGCGAGAATGAACGAAGAAAGAGAACGATACGGAGGTTACAATCTGTTATGTGGCGATGAAAAAGAATTATTTTATGTCACTAATCAAGATCGTATCGAAAAACATCCCCTTGCGCCAGGTGTTTATGGATTAAGTAACGCCACTTTAGATACGCCATGGCCCAAAGTAGTGAAAGCTAAAGAACGATTGTCCTCGCTCATATCCAATCGTGCGCCTTTTCGTGCCGACGATTTTTTCGCTTTTATGTCAGATCGCGAAAAAGCGAAGAAGGAAGAGCTCCCGGATACCGGGGTAGGGGAAGAACTCGAAAAAGAATTGTCTTCTTTGTTTATTCATATGGAATATTATGGCACCCGTTCTCAAACGTTCCTCCTACTTGAAAAAAACGGGACAGTAACGATAGAAGAGCGTACCTTTGAAAAGAATAACGCTTTGGGACCTCGGACGAAAATGACTTGGAATACGCGGGCGGTTCCCGCGGAGTAATGGACGACAGCAGTCGTTCCTCTCCACTATAAAATTTCACGTACCATATTTAATTATTAATAAAATTTTGTTACAATGATAGCCAATAGGGAGGGGCATGAAGATGGAACAACAAATTAAAGTCGCGCCGTATAAATCAGGAAGATATATCGGAAAAGTGTTAGATAATAAAAATGATCGCTCGTTATTTGAAGTGCTATCAGTCTTAAAACATCCGAATCAAGGAGACCTTCATCATCCAAAACAAGTAGAGGGAGTATATTTTCATGAACGAAAAGCTCTTGCTTATCGAGAGAAAGTGTGGATTCCAAATCAATTGTTACAGCCTTATGATAGAGAAATTCCGCCATATGAGGAGTCTTTGAAAGAAGCTGTGAATGCTTTACGAGACGAATTAGAAAAGATGAATAACGATTACGGAAAGAAATCATTAGAAACGTTAGCGAAAGTAGTGGAGAATTATTCTTTCGAATAAAAATCATCCTCACCAACAACGTCAAGTTGGTGAGGATGATGGGTACTTATTTGCATGTTGAAATGAATGAAGACGAATGGCTAATTCCATTAAAAATAAATCATCGGCATGGTCAAGTTTTAATCCAGTTAAACTTTCAATTTTTCTCAGGCGATATGATAATGATTGTCGGTGTAAATTAAGTGCTCGCGCCGTTTTACTTACGTTACAATTATGGTGACTATACACTTGAAACGTATGAATTAAATTAATTTTTCGTTCGACCGAATATTTTAATAATGGTGCAAGCAGCACTTCGGTCATTTTTTTTAACTCATCATTTTCTAATAGCGCAAGCAGCGCGCGGTCGAGCTGGGTATCTTCGTACGTATGAATAAACCCTGCATGATGATGTCTTCTTCCTGATTCTAAAGCGGCCGTCGCTTCTTCATAACTTGTATGGAACGCATATTTTTCGCATGTTTTTGCAATCCCCCAAGAAAGTAAGAGATGGGGATTTTTTTGATGGAGTCGATATTGGAATAACTCGATGAATGGATAGGCAGACTCCATCGGATTATTCGCCATGACTTCCAAAAAAATGATTAACTGGTGATGTTGAAACGTGGACATCGTTTGCATATGGAGTGTTCGTCCGGCTAGATACACTTCTTGTTCGAGCGTTTTACTCCATTGATCGAGCCAATCGTCAAAGGAAAAATATTTTCTTTGTTGCTGTTCGTAAACAGTTTCTCCATTTTCGATCGTGGCGACAATACATAAATACGGGATATTTAATCTGTAACCAAAGGACTTGGCCCGCGTAATTGCTTCTTTATGGGAATGATACTTTCCTTGCGCTAAATTCCATACGAAATCATCTTTGAGCCGTAATTCGGTTTCTTTGGCTGTCTTGTCATGGAGGAAACAAAGCGCAAGAGAGGTAAGCGCGTGTTCAAGTAAGGTAAAAGTTTCTTCTTCGATCCCTCCTTGTTCTTGTTTCGGGTGAGGCCATTCAATGACAAGAAATCCTAAAACTTCCCGAGCGCTTTGAATCGTTAATTGTAATAAAGTGGATTGTTCTCTTGCGATCCAGTGCATGTTCATATGATGAAGGGGAGGAGAAGCAGTATTTTTTTGTTCTTCCACATAATAGAGAGGATCCCCGTATCGCAGTAAGTGAGCATTCCATCGGTCGGCGAAAGAAGGGGAGAGGGCACTTGTTGTCACGATCACCCCTCGGCGATCTGTCACAATGGTCGGTAATTGCAACGATTGTTCTACATAAGAAGCAATTGCCTGAAATCCTTCACCATTTAAAACAAAGTCGAGTAATTTTTTTCTTACCTTATCGGACGATTGAACAATTTTTTTCTCCTTCTCATTTAAAGCAACGGAAATTGCATGACTCACATCAGCAAAGCGCACGTACCATGGAATTGTAATTAACGGAAAGTGATGGCGTTCGCAAAAAGCAATGAGAGAGTTCGGGATGGTTTGCACGTAAAGACCTGTGGCGATGACGAGCGCCGCTGCTCCTGATGCAATGACATCTTTCGTAAAGTCGAGACATTTCTGTTCATCGTGTTGAAAAGCGATACCGAGAGTTAGCACACACTCATTTTTCCGCACAAAATTTTTCCCGGCCGTTTCAACGATAGAGGCCCATTCAACCGGGTTTTGGAAACCGGCCTGTGTGAGACATTGGGCTTCTTTCATGATTGGAAGTTGAAGAACATCTCTCACTGTTAACCCATGCAAGTCCGTTCTCTCCCTTCTATTTTTTTCTATTTATTATATCATATGAGCAATTTTCAAAACTTTACAAACTGTCGTGAAAGATAAGTTCAAGTTCATACAACTTGATGAATGTTTATTTGTGTGGATTTTCATATGATAAGAGTAGTTGTCGTTTGTTTAATGTGAAGGCGGGAAAGGAATAGCATCAATAGGATGAGGAGGTGGTCGCTTGAGATATGAAGTTCCACTAATGACAAAAGCCCGTGCATTACATTCCCACTTAGTCGCATGGAGAAGGTATTTACATCAACATCCGGAGTTAAGTTTTCAAGAAAAAAATACGGCACAATTTGTAAAAGAAAGATTAAACCAAATAGAAGGAATGCGAGTTCTCTCGGGAAAAGAAGCAACAGGGGTAGACACAGGTGTCGTTGGTATCTTAGAAAATGGCCCGGGACCGGTAGTATTACTTCGTGCCGATATGGATGCGCTTCCGATTCAAGAAGAGAACGATATCCCTTACAAGTCCATGTATGATGGCATCATGCATGCTTGTGGTCACGATGCCCATACTGCCATTTTATTAGGATGTGCTTACTTGTTGTCACAACAAAAAGATATTCGGGGAACGATGAAATTTTTGTTTCAACCAGCGGAAGAAGTTACTGATAGGTTTGGAAAGTCTGGTGCTTCCTATGTTGTTGATAGCGGTCTTTTAGATGATGTTGCAATTGCTTTTGCCCTTCATATGGACCCAGATATGACGGTCGGTCACGTAAAATTGCATCCGAAAGAAAGCATGGCAAATGTAGATACTTTCCAGGGAAAAGTGAAAGGAACGGGTGGACACGGTGCATATCCTCATCATGGAACGGATCCGATTTGGATGTCATCCTTTGTCATACAAATGATTCAAGGGATCACAAGTCGCAACATTTCTCCTTTATCCAGAGCAGTGGTGAGCATTGGCGAAATAAAAGGAGGAGCGAGCACAAATGTTATTCCAAAAGAAGTATTTATACAAGGAACGATGAGAAGTTATGATCAAGAAACGAGAAAACAATTGGAAAATGAACTTCGCCGTGCGCTGTCTATTGTTGAAACGATGGGCGGTACGTATGAATTAACGGTCACAAAAGGAGAACCAGCATTATACAACGATGAACAAGCAATTTTTCATCTTCAACAAGCGATTGAAACATTGTATCCAACCTTTACGATTCACGAAGAACCGTATGGACTGGGCGGAGAAGATTTCGGTTATATTGCAGAAAAAGTTCCTGCCGCGATGATGTTTATCGGGGCTGGCTTTCCTGACAAAGAAAAGCGAGGACTGCACATGCCCCGTTTTAATATAGATGAAGAAGTGCTTCCAAAAGCTGTAGCAATCTTATCTCATGCAACTGTAAGTTATCTGAGTCATTTTTAAGCGGACCAACTTATCTGAAAGGTGGCGGATCGAAATGACGATGAAAATTGCAGGGAAAAAAATGCTACTTGGTGGGCAATGGGAAGATAGAGAAAATAAAATAAAAGTGTATAACCCTGAAAACAACGATTGGATTGACTCCGTTCCCGCGGCAACGAAAGAAGACGCAATAAAAGCAATTAAAATTGCTAATCAAGGTCGCAAAATAGCAGAACAATTAACGGTTTATGAGCGAATGAATATATTAAATCAAGCAAGTGATTACATTGAAAAACATCATGAAGAATATAGTTCACTGATCGCGTTAGAAGGGGTAAAAACAATCAAGGAAGCACGCAAAGAAACGACTCGCGCGATTGAAACGTTACGATTAAGCGCAGAAGAAGCAAGAAGACTTACAGGTGAAACGATTCCTTTTGACCAAATGCCCGGGAATAACGGTCGTTTTGGTTATTATTATCGTTTCCCAATCGGTGTGATAGTGGCGATTACTCCTTATAATGATCCATTAAATCTAGTAGCCCATAAGCTTGGACCTGCAATTGCCAGCGGGAATGCAATTATTTTAAAACCTGCAACAGAAACGCCATTGAGCGCTTTAAAAATGGCTGAAGCTTTCGTACATGCAGGTCTTCCAGAAAAAGTATTAACCGTCATTACCGGACGTTCCCGGGATATTGGAGACGTTTTAATAGAAAGTAAGGAAGTACACATGATTAGTTTTACAGGTGGGCTTGCGACTGGAGAAGAAATCTCAAAAAAAGCAGGAATTAAAAAATTATCGATGGAACTCGGTTCAAATTCTCCGGCCATTGTACGAAAAGACGCCGACCTTCCTCACGCTGCACGTGCCATTTGTTCCGGTGCTTTTTCCGCCGCGGGACAAAATTGCCTGAGTGTTCAGCGCATTTATGTTGAAGAAGACGTCTATTCTGTTTTCAAAGAAAAATTACTAAAAGAAACAGCTCAACTTCGGCTAGGAAGTAAATTGTCGGAAGAAACAGATATCGGACCACTCATTAATGAACAAGAAGCAGAAAAAGTGGAAGCGTGGGTGAATGAGGCAGTGGAAAAAGGAGCAAACGTGTTAATCGGTGGGATGAGAGATAAAACGACCTATACGCCGACGATTCTTGAAGACGTACCGAAAGAGGCTACCATTCATGATGAAGAAGTGTTTGGTCCTGTCGCTATGTTATTTCCGGTAAAAAATCTCGAAGAAGCGATTCAACGAGCAAACGATGTAAATTATGGCCTTCATGCGGGAATTTTCACACGGGATATGGAGTCCGCTTTCCAAGCAGCACATTCCTTGCAAGTGGGAGGCGTCATGGTGAACGATAGCAGTGATGTTCGCATTGATGCGATGCCTTTTGGTGGTGTCAAAGGTTCCGGACTCGGCCGGGAAGGGGTTAAATATGCCATGAGAGATATGTCAGAAGAAAAAGTAGTTTCCTTTCAATTATCGAATGAATCATGAATAGTTAAGCATCGCTTCCCTAGGAATGGAAAATGCGCTCTGTTCGGAAAAAGGGGTGATGACATTGGAACGTATTTTTGCGAAAGAAGAGTATTTAATGCGATTAAATAAAACGAAACAAAAAATGATGGAGCATGGAATTGAAGTGTTACTCATAGCGAATCCATCCAATATGTATTATTTGACAGGATATAATGCGTGGTCATTTTACGTCTATCAAATGCTCATTGTAATTATTGATGAAGATCAGCCACTTTGGATTGGAAGAGAAATGGATGCTCCTAGTGCGGTCGCTACGACGTGGTTAGATGAACATCACATTATACCGTATCCGGATGAATTTGTTCAATCGACAATAAAACATCCGATGGATTTTGTCGCAAATATTTTATCAGAAATTGGTCAAGGAAACCGTAAAATAGGGTTAGAAATGGACTCTTTTTATTTCACGGCGATGTCTTATGAACGAATCATACAAGGACTTCCTTATGCAGAGTTTAAAAACTTAAGCACTCTCGTTAATTGGGTCCGTCTTATTAAGTCGGAAAAAGAAATTCAATGTATGAAAAAAGCGGCCAAAATTTTAGAAAATGCAATGAATGCTGCGTATCATTCCGTCGATATTGGGGTACGAGAAAATGACGTCGTCGCTGCGATTAACCAAGCGCAAATTAGCGGAACAATGGATTATGGTGGAGATTACACATCGATTGTACCGATGATTCCAACAAACGAAAATACAGCAAGTCCTCATTTAACTTGGACAGACAGACGCTACCGATACGGGGATTTTATGACGATTGAAATCGCTGGATGTTATCGTCGTTATCATACTCCGATGGCACGAACAATGGCAATCGGGAAAGCACCAAAAAAAGTGACAGACTTAGCTAAAGTCGTGATTGAAGGGATCGAAACAACATTAGAAGCGATCAAACCAGGGATGACCGCAGAAGAAGTTGAAAATATTTGGGCGAAAACTATCGCAAAACATGGATATTATAAAGATTCCCGACTCGGTTATTCTATCGGATTAAGCTATCCACCTGATTGGGGAGAGCACACCGTTAGCTTTCGTAAAGGAGATCGTACCATTTTACAACCAAATATGACCTTTCATTTAATGCCAGGCATATGGATGGATGATTACGGAGTAGAAATTACCGAATCCATTCGAGTGACTGAAAAAGGATGCGAAGTATTTGCCAATGTCCCCCGCGATGTGTTTATTAAAAAACCGTCAAACATTTCAACAATGACACTGCAAAACGAAGATCAAGTTGGTTCATAACGACTTACTTCCGAAGCTGGCAAAAGTATATTAATCATAAAAATCCGAACTATCCATTAGCTCGGATTTTTCTTTTTAGAGTGATTCTAGCGTAGGCAGAATACGTAGACTCCGGCGTAGGGTAAATGGAGACGGACTAAAACCGCGACGTCCTGTCGCAACGTCCGCTACTTACACGTCCTGTGCGTCGGAAGACCCAAGAGCGGTGTTTTTCCCGCGAGGAGGCTGAGGCCGTGCCTGCGGAAAGCGAAGTATTCTGACGAAGCGGTAATTATTGTTCGTGTTTTATTGAGTCTTCGTTTTTCTTGTCATTGGCTGATTCGTTCATGTTGTTCATATCTTTTGCAAGATTTTTCACAAACATGATAGCATAATAATATTAATGGTCTTCAGAAGGAAGGCGACAGGAATGAAGGAAACATTATTCGGAAGACTTACTTTCCTGACAGTGTTACTTTATTTAACGAGTTTATTTTATGACAGTGCCTTTATCACGTCCCTTTATAGTGGATTAGCATTTTTGTTATTAATCGCTGCTTTAGTAAAAACAAATCGAGCGAATCGCATGGTGTTAACCCTTCTTCTCGTTGGAGGAGGTGTTCTTTTTTTCTGTTATCGTGTTGACTGGCTCACTGTGTTACATAGTTTTGGATCGAACTTAAACTTAATCACTTTATTTGCCTTAATTCCGCTATTTGGTACGTTTTTATCAAAAGCAGGATATTTAGAATCGTTGCAACACGTGTTATTCAAAAGAGAAAAAGCAAAAAAGGGACATCCTTATCGATTAGGTTTTATTTTGACCGCTTCGATTGGATCGCTTTTAAATTTAGGGTCCATGCCGCTTGTACACAAAATTGGCACCGAAAGTTTTTCTTCTTTTCATAACAAAAGATTTAGCATGATGATTTTTAGAACTTTTGGCTTTTGTATGCTTTGGTCGCCGTATTTTGTTAACGTAGGACTTGTGTTATCTTTATATGATTTATCTTGGCAACAGATCGGAGTCTACGGTATCGGAGCTGCAACTCTTTACGCATTCGCAATTTGGTTCTTTTTCCCAAAAACGACATTTGAGACAGATGAAAAAATTGTAAATACGAGAATGAAGCATGATCACAATGAAAAAGTGACATTGCGTCCTTTTATTTTATATGCTTTCTTGCTCATTATTCTCTCTGTCATCTTAGAATTCACGTTACCATTTTCCATGTTAACGATTGTCTCACTTCTTGCGATTATCTATCCACTGGCTTGGGCAATTTTCATACGGATCAGTCATTCTTATCTCCAAGAAGTGAAAGAGTATGTCACAACTTCTTTTCGTCATTTATTCAATGAAATTGGTATTTTCGTGACGGCAGGTTTTTTTGGAGAAGCACTGGTTCAAAGTGGCTTAGGGGTAAATTTGGCGGAAATGGTCGTTTCATTTTCCAAAGGCATTCTTCTTCTCGTTATTTCGTTATTTATGATGATGATTATTCTTTCTTTTATCGGAATTCATCCAGTCATCATTGTTTCGGTATTAGGAACTTCTTTTGTTCCCGAGTCGATAGGAGTGACTCCAGAGTTTATGGCTATTTTTCTATTATGTGGCTGGGTATTATCCACGCAATCAACGCCATTTTCTGGTTCTGTCTTAATGGGGTCGCATTTAATGAAAGATTCCCCGTGGAAAGTATCAAAGAAAAATATACCGTTTGTTATAGGCATTTTTGTCTTGTTTACTTTGTACTTAACATTTGTGCATACATTCTTCATGTCATAACAAATAGAAAGGGAGTAGTATGAATCGTAATCAACTATTATTTAATTATTTCCTTGTTTTTGTTGTCATGATGATTTGGGGGCTGAATGTCGTTTTATTAAAAGTGCTAGTGGAACATATGCCACCAGCAACGATGCAAGCCTTGCGAATTTTTACGGCAGGTGTTGTCCTCATTCTTCTGATTGCAGTGAAGCGAGAATGGACTCGTTTTCAAAAACAAGAAATGAAAAACATGCTACTTGCTTCCATTTTTGGTGTGGTAGGACATCATTTCTTTCTCGCGTTCGGTCTCATGCATACGACAGCGGTGAATGCCTCATTAATTTTAGCATTAGTTCCATTAGCAACGTCGCTATTTGCGATGATATTGCTCGGTGACCGCATCACGAAATGGCGTTTATTCGGTATTTTTCTCGGATTGATCGGTGTGTTTTTTATTACAGCTACAGGAGAAGAAGTAGAGTGGGGACGGTTAAGTTTAGGAGATACATTCATTTTTTTAGCAGTCATTACCCAAGCCATTAGCTTTATTTATATACGGAAAGGGACGAAAACCATTTCAACTCGAGTATTTACCGGTTACATGTTTATCATCGGTTCTGTCATCTTATTTTTGATTAGTCTCATCATGGAACCAGGAAGAGTAAATGAAGTCTTTCAAGTGCCTTGGGAAGTGTGGAGCGTGTTTCTTTTATCGGCAGTGTTTGCCACTGCCATTGGACATCAAGTGTTTAATCGTTCCATTCAAATTATCGGTGCGGGAGAGACCGCTGTCTTTAATAATATCGTTCCTTTTTTTGGGTTAGTCAGCGCAGCCATTTTTTTAAAAGAATCCATTTATCCCTTCCAATGGCTCGGTTTTCTCATTGTCGTTATCGGAGTTTTATTTGGAACGGGTTATGTGGAAGAAAAAATGTTGCAAAACCGTCAAATGAAACAAAAACGAACTCATTCATGATGAGATTCTTTTTTAGGAGGAACTTTATCCACTCCTCCTGGATGAAAAGGATGGCATTTCACGATTCGTTTCACAGTGAGCCATAACCCTTTCCATACCCCAAAGCGTTCAATTGCCTCTAAACCGTATTGGGAACAAGTAGGATAAAAACGACAAGTAGGGGGAGTGAGAGGAGAGATCCATTGACGATAAAATCGAATCAGCGCTAGAAAAATACCTTTCATTGGAGACTCCTTTCAATCCAAGCAACAAAATGAAGAGACTGTCGCTTGAATGACAGTCTCTTTTTATTATACGACACATTAGCTAATGAAAAAAGTTTGTTTTGTTTGCAGTTGCGTTCGTAATGTATTCGTTTCTTCTTCATTTAAGCGCACCATTGGTAAGCGAACATTTCCAGAGATGATCCCTTGTAACTCCAGGGCTGCTTTGACAGGTACTGGATTTGCCGCCATAAACATTGCTTTCATTGTTGACAGTAAGTGACGATGAAGTTTTGCTGCATAATCATGATGACCGTTTAAAAAGCTTTGAATCATGTCTTGCATTTCTCGCCCAATAACGTGAGAAGCAACAGAAACGACTCCTTTTCCACCAATAGAAAGAACTGGAAGCGTTAAGCTATCGTCTCCTGAATATAAATGGAAATTATCTGGTGTATGTTCAATGATGGTGGCCATCGCATCTAAGTCACCACTTGCTTCTTTTACTGCCGTAATATTTTCCACTTGAGATAGACGAATAATGGTTTCCGGTGTCAGTCCAACGGCTGAACGGCCTGGTATGTTGTAAAGCATCACAGGAAGATCGGTCGATTCAGCTACTTTCTTAAAATGTTGATACATTCCTTCTTGAGAAGGCTTGCTGTAATATGGAGTAACAAGCATAATACCGTTAACACCGGTTTTTTCCGCTCGTTTTGTTAACTCGATGGAAGCTCTTGTGTTATTGCACCCTGTTCCTGCAATGACAGGAACACGTCCATCGACAGTTTCAACTACATGTTCAAACAATCGTATCTTTTCATCCACAGATAACGTTGGAGATTCACCAGTTGTTCCAGCAACAACAAGACTATCCGTTCCATTGGAAATTAAATGATTTACGAGCTTTGTCACTGATGTAAAATCTACTTCTTCCATTTCATTAAATGGAGTCACCATCGCTGTACTAATTCTACCTAAATTCATGATTCATCACCCTCTTAAAAAATTTCGACACTCGTCAACGATCGACAAATGAGGGCTGGTTCAAGCTGGAATGCTGTTTTTTCTTTAAAAAAAGCAATGAGGAAAGGGCCTCATTGCTGCTTAACGCTCCAGTAACTTATAGAACCGATTAAGCGTGCTAGCCCTCCATATAGTAAAGTTCCTTTACTATATGACAGTTCCGTACCTATTCGATACGAAACCAGCTTCCAACTTATGAGGAGTTGAAAGCTTCGGCAAATCCCCCTTTCAGCAATGTTCAACGGATCTCATAACTCCTCGCATTGCTTACTCATGGTCATTGCACCTCTAACCACACTTCTCAAAAGAAGTAGGATATTTCAATTGTTCGCTACTGTAACCATATCAAACAAGCTAAAAAAATGCAATGAAAAGACAATAAAAAGTATAAAAAGTGAACGAGTTGAAAGTGATGTTATTTTCGAAATACAAGAACGGTTACTACCATGGACAAAAAACGTCGAAAAATAGAGAGATAAATCTACAAATGGAAGTTATTTGTGTTACAATCAAATCAATAAGTATAAGAAAACATGGTTTTGGAGGGGGCCGTCCAAGTATGTCTCAACTACAACAAATTGAGTTGACATTACCGAAACATTTGTACTCGGAGATTGAACATTTATCCGAACAAGAAAAAAATTCTTTTTTTCATAAAGTCGTTCAAGAACAGATTCATAAGCAAAAAAAGCAATATATCCGTAATCAAATGAAAGAAGGATATTTGGAAATGGCTCAATTAAATATAGAGATTTGCAGGGAATTTGCCTTCGTTGAAGAAGAAGCTTTATGTATAGGAGAGCGTACAATTTATTCGAACAAATAAGAATATACGCCTCCTTTTTGACATACCTTATGAATA
This sequence comes from Aliibacillus thermotolerans, assembly GCF_027853235.1. Lineage (GTDB taxonomy): Bacteria > Bacillota > Bacilli > Bacillales > Marinococcaceae > Aliibacillus > Aliibacillus thermotolerans. The sequence continues at coordinate 84,479 of NZ_WKJG01000050.1, read as the reverse complement.
GGGACCGAGAAAGGAGGTGAATAGATGAGTTGAGTGATTCGAACCACAATCATCAATCAAAAAAAGTAGTAAAACGGGGGGATGTTTTTTTTGCTGATCTTTCACCGGTCGTCGGGTCAGAGCAAGGTGGAGTGAGACCCGTGTTAGTGATTCAAAACGACATAGGAAACCGCTTTAGTCCGACAGTTGTCGTCGCAGCTATCACTGCTCAGATTAAAAAGGCGAAACTGCCCACCCACGTTGAAATCGATGCAAAAAAACATCATTTTGACCGCGATAGCGTCATTTTATTGGAACAAATTCGTACGATTGACAAACAACGCTTGACAGATAAGATTACTCATTTGGATGAAGAGACGATGGAACGGGTTAAAGAAGGCTTGGAAATTAGTTTAGGGTTAAAAGAAGTGTAATAGCTACGAGATGATACATAATTATTTCTCATCAAGTGGTGAGAAGGGAAAATTGGCTTTAGCATACGTGCATGATGCTAAAGCCAATTCATTTTTTTAAGGAAATTTAATTGTTGACTTTGGAGTGGATAGAGTGGAATGGAAAAGAGGTCATTGGATATTAGTTAGGACGAACCAATATTTTTGATTGGCTTTTATCCTTGACTAAAAACTCTAATCCGTCTTCCACAAGATTGTTGAGGTTAATTTCTTTCGTTATGATTTGTTTCGCATCGATGAATTGATGTGCAATGAGTTCTATTACTTCTTGATATTCATTTGCATAACCACGGCTAAAAAAGATTTTACCTTCTTTTTCAAATAAAATATTAGGGTCAAAAGGAACCATACTTTCATAGATGGCAATCACGGAAACTGTGCCACCAGGTTTAATACTCGTTATCGCATTAGTGAAAGTTTCTGAAACACCTGCTGCTTCAAATGCGATGTCTACACCATTTCCAGTGATTGATACAATTTTTTGCACCGCATCTTCGTTCATAGGATGAATGATGTAGCCAGCTCCTAACTCCTTTGCTTTATTTAAACGCTCTTGAGAGATATCGACCACAAAAGTTTTTGTAGCTCCAGTTGCTTTTGCTGCCAATAAAGTGAGAAGACCGATTGGACCTGCTCCAAATATAGCTACAGATTCTCCAACTTTTAAACCACTTTGCCTTACTGCGTGTACCGCTACTGCGACAGGCTCTACCAGCGCCCCTTCTTTCAAAGACATGTTCTCGGGCAACTTATGAAGATAACGAGCGTCGGTGACACAGTACTCAGCAAATCCACCATCGTCGTTCACACCTAAAGAGCCAAAAAATTCGCAAAAATTATAATTCCCTTTTTTACAATATTCACAAGTACCACAGTAAATAAAGGGTTCAACTGTAACTTTATCTCCTGGGGAAACATTTGTTACGCCTTTACCGATTTCAACTACTGTACCTGAAAATTCATGACCAAGAATAATTGGTGGTTTTTTCTTTGATAAGGGATGTTCTTCTTCCAGCATAGCTCCGTCATGATAAATGTGAAGATCACTTCCGCATATTCCAGCGTACGCGATTTCAATTTTTGCTTTTCCTTTCGTTACTTCAGGAACGGGAACACTCTCAATTCGGAGGTCTTTTTTACCATAAATTAAGCCGGCTTTCATAGATTAACAACCCCTCATTTCATCATCATAATGAACTGTTTAGGAAGTGACTTTTATTCTTTTTTGCAATGCTTGTTCTAAGGACGCTTTTCTTACTCCGGTGTTTTTAAACGCAGGCATTACTTTTCTAGCAAATAGCTCGATGGAGCGGTACCATTTATCTTCCGGCACCCAATCTCGACTGTTAATAAAGAAATAGCCAAATCCACCCGTTTCTTTTTCCAACTGTTTTATTTGTTCAATGCAGTCTTCTGGACTTCCGATAATCCATGGCATCGCTTCAATCATGTATTCCATCGTAACGTCTTCATCTCTCATTTTGTCGTTCACTTTAAAATAAGGAGTGAAGCCCATTTCGTGAAGGTATTGATAGGAGTCGTGAACCCCTTCACGAATATCTTCAATGGCTTGCTCTCTACTTTCCGCAACGTACACTTCTCGAATAATGCGCCATTCTTTTCTCACTTCTTTTGGATCGCGACCAGCGCGAATCGCTCCTCGGTCTAAAGCAGCTGCTTGATCTTTCAAGCTAGGGAGGGTATTTTTTCCTTCTGAGTGGATAGGAGTATGGAAAATACTAATTGGATAAAATCCTTTTTCAGCCGCTAGTTCAAAGCTGCTGACAGAAGTTACTGCTGCCATCCCAATCGGAACATTTTCTTGATAAGGACGAACTTGAATGGAACGTTCGTTATATTTCCAGAATTCACCCTCATGTGCAATTGGCTCTTCGGTGTTCCAATATTTTTCCAAAATTTCAATTCCTTCTAACATTCGTGGCTTTGACTCAGCTGGATTGACCTCATACAATTTACCATCTGCAGGCATCCCAATCGCCCCTATTCCGGCAATGAGACGACCGTGTGTTAATTGGTCTAAAAATGCAAGTCGTTCTGCCACTTGAAAGGGATCGTGAATTGGCATACTTACAACCCCTGTTCCAAGTCTAATCTTATGTGTTGAGGCAGAAGCTTTTGCAATCATGTATTCAGGAACAGGAACATTTTCGTAATCTCCGGTATGGTGTTCGTCAATCCAAAATTCGTCAAATCCCATTTTTCCAGCATAAACGATTCTGTCAATATCTCTGTCATAAGAGAGAGTCCAGTTTTCCCAAGGATAATGTTCTGGCATGGCAAAAAAACCAAACTTCACAAAAATTAACTCATTTTTTAATTTTTAAATACAAATATAGATTATGTGAATTAAAATTAAAAGTCAAATATATTATAATATTTAAAAAATTAAATAAATGGATGAAAATATTGTTCATTTACACATTTATTTTTGAAATATAAGTAATTGGATCATTCAAAAAGATGAAATCTCCAATATTTTTTAATAATCCATCATTGCACATGGCCAATCCAATTATGTAAAAATGTCAAAACAATATGTGTAAAATAGTAAAAATGTATAAAAGTTTTTGATATACTAAAAGAAAAGGAAGTTTCATAGGTGAGGAGAGAACACAATGTGGCGGAAAATAGGCAAAATCGTGGTAATATGTTTGAGCATCTTAACAATTGTGATTGTTTGGTCAATGGAAAGTTGGTCCAGAACTGTACATGGTAAACTTCCTTCTAAAACAGCAGTCATCTTACATGCAGTGAACAATAATTTAGTCCCTTTAAATTCCGATATTCAACCTCCGCGTTTCTTACTTTCAAATGAACATGCCCCGAAAAGAGCGTTACAAGAAAAAGATATCATCATAGAGATGAAGGATGGAGCCGGTATTCCAGCGAGAATTTATCGTTATGAAGATGCAACTGATGTGCCCGTCATTTTATATTATCATGGTGGAGCGTTTTTAGAAGGATATGGAAATATAGATACTCATCGGAATATTACGAGAGCGTTAGCGAAAAGAACGGGAGCGGTGGTCATTAGTCCGGGATATCGATTGGCGCCAAAACATGTTTTTCCAACGGCAGTGGAAGATAGTTATCGTGCGTTAGAGTGGGCATATGAGAATGCGAAAAAATATGGGGGAGATCCGAATCAAATTGCAGTCATGGGTGACAGCGCCGGAGGGAATTTAGCAACAGTCATGGCGCTAAAAGCTCGTGATCAAAATGGACCGCCTCTATTTGCTCAAGTGTTATTTTACCCACTGACGACGTTTCAAGATATAAAACTGGAGTCCCGAGAAACTTATGATAGTGGTTACTATTTTTTATCTCGTGATGTCATGCTAAAGGCGAGAGAAGCATATGCTCCGGAAGAGGAAATGTGGAGTAGTCCTTATGCTTCGCCCCTGCATGTGGATGATTTGTCAGGTTTACCTCCTACACTCATCATTACGGCCCAGTTTGATCCATTAAGAGATGAAGGGGAATTATATGGAGAAAGGTTGCATGAAGCAGGTGTTCCGGTAGAAACCGTTCGCTATAACGGTGTAATGCATGGCTTCGTTTCATTGTTTGAGATGATGGAAAGTGGGGAAATGGCGCTTGCGCAAGCGACTCAGTTTTTAATGAATGAAAATAAAAAACAAGTGCCGGATGATTACCAATGGAAAGTTCAACATGCACCTCAAGGAATCGTCCGTTTAAAAGAAGAAGCAGAATCATTTTTCATTGCAGCATTTTTACTTTATCAAAGCTTACGAATCTCATCGTCCTAATGAAACGTGCTTTCATTTCAATTACGTATTGTAGCTGTCTCAAGAGTTCATTGATGATGACTTTTGAGACAGCTTTTTTTCAGAAAATAATAAAATTTATCGTGATATTACTCCATTATTACGGATATGAGCTGATATAACTCCGTATGACTCTCTCAGAATCTAATAGTTCTTAAATATTCCAAAAAACTTTCATATGCTCTATTTTCATTTTTGAAACGATATGATACACTCTATGTGAATCAGACAAAAAAATGGATGGAGGGAGGCTTTCCAATGTTAAATAAAATCAAATCTGCATTTGATCAACAACGGGAAAGATGGTCCAGAGAAACGAGAGAGCGAATAAAAGCATATGAAGAAGAAGAAAAAATGAAGTCGATTCAGCGAATGAAAAAAGAAGAAGCAATGAATCAGCTCCTTCATCGAGAAACAGAGAAATATTTAGAAACGATTCATCCATCTTATTTGCTTCATCCTGATGCAGAGAAAATTCTTCGTCAAAAGTTGATTGCTTATGGGGAAGGCCGTTCATACTTTACTTTTTCTCTAAATAGTGAAGTACGATTAACCCAAGATTTCTACAAATCAGATTTAATTTATTTTATTCGTTTACTAGAGAAAAAAGGTTTTGTGATGAAAGGAAATGAAGAACGTTTTGTAACGACGCTTTTAAATAAATTGAGTGAAAATAATTATTTAATGTATTTAGATCGTTATGGAAATTTCGTCAAAGAAAACGATACGCTTCAAAATGCATTATACAAATATTTAGAGCTCGTAGAAGAAGGTCATACGTATGATAGTGGCAGACTGGACTTTTTAAACAAATATCTCATTTACAAAGGTTTGCTTACACCTGATTTTACGAAGAAAAAATTAAAGAAAATGATAAAACAGCTTGAGAAACAATATCATGACCAATACAAGTTAACGCGACTAGAAAAACGAATAAATGATATTAGTTAGAATACAAATTCGAGGAGATATATATGATGACTCTACGAAAAGTGTGAAACCGTTTCTTTTCTTCCACATTGAAGAAAAGGAAACGGTTTCTTTTTTAAATAGGTATCATCATAAAAACAAAAGTTTTTATCATACTATGTTACATAGTAAGTTCTCTTCCATCTGTTTTTAGCGGCCAAAGATTCATGTATAAAGACGCGCTTCAATACTTGGATGGAATATTAAAAATATTCGATATCATGAAATTTTTATTAAACTTTTATAAAGTAAAATCATATTTCTTTTCCAATGGAAGATTATATGGCACAATGGTTATTAAATAATAAAGGGAGGGAGAAGCATGAGAGATATCCCTGAGTTTTTTAAGGAGAAACTGCAAGAAGCAAAAGTACAATTCGAGCGTACCATTGACTGTAAGCACACGGAATTTGACGATCTTTACCCATATATGAGTGAACAGCCGCAATTCTTTTGGTATAAAAGATATGTTGCGTGGCAAGAACTTCTTACAATCGTAAAACTGGCGGATGAGTTAGGTCTTTCATGGAAAGATCAGTTTGAAGAGTCTCAACTGGCGTTTATCGAGAAGAAAGTATTAGATGCAAAAGTCCTTGACGAGTGGTATGGAAAAAAACGAACAGAGGCATAAGAAACGGAGCTGTCCAAAAAGTCATGATTGGTGACTTTTTGGACATTTTTTGTGACCGCTTCATCAAAAATTGCTTCTGGAAACGCGTCTCTTGGCCGAATAGGCATGTTTCCAACACCAAATGGTTGATGGAAGTAAGCCATGGATAGTCATGCCATCGTTTCATCAAAGTATTGCTTGTGGAAGCAACCCATAGATGGGTCATGCTATCGTTTCATATAAAAATAGCGAATGGAAGCAAGTCATGAATGACTCATAACACTGTTTCATTCAAAAATGTCTGATGAAAGCAAGTCATGGATCGCTCATGGCACCGTTTCAGCGCTAAATGATTGTTGAAAGGAACGCTCGATTTATTTTTCAGAACTTATTAGACAGCCTCGTTTCTTCATCAAAAAATAAAGTGGGCACATAAAATAATGATTGGCAGTGTAATAATCGTACGCTCGAGAAAAATAATGACTAAATCTAAAAAAGTAACTGGTAATTTTGAAGCAAGTAGAATTCCACCAACTTCTGACATGTATATCAGTTGCGTAACTGATAAAGCAGCAATGACAAACCTCGTTAATTCACTTTCAATTCCTAATCCTAAAATGGCAGGTAAAAACATATCCGCAAAACCAACTAACATCGTTTCTGAAGCTGCTTTTGCTTCTGGAACATTCATCCATTCTAACAGCGGCACAAATGGTGTGCCAAGGTAAGAAAAGAGAGGGGTTGTTTCAGCAACGACAACAGCTACTGTTCCAAGCGCCATGACGACCGGAATGACTCCAATCCACATATCTAAGACATTTTTAAACCCACCGCGAAAAACTGTAGAAAGCTTTGTTTCCTTCGCGCGTTCCGAAGCTTGTATGATCCCCCAATGGAAACTATTCATTCCTTTTGGTGGCGTTGTCGTTAAAGGGAGGATGTCATCACGTACGTATTCATCTTTCTTACGGGAGAGGGGGGGAATACGAGGCATAATCACGGCAGCGACGAAACCAGCGAGTAAGATCGTTAAATAATAAGGAACGAAATAAGAGGTTAATTCCATTTCCTCCAAAATAACGATACTAAATGTAATGGACACAACAGAAAAAGTCGTTCCAATGACTGCTGCTTCTCGCTTCGTGTAATAGCCTTGTTCATATTGTTGGTTCGTTAATACTACACCAATGGTTCCATCTCCCATCCAGGAAGCGGCGCAATCGATCGATGAGCGACCGGGCAAAGTAAAAAGAGGCCTCATAATCGGTGTGAAAATCGCTCCGACAAACTCCAACAGCCCGAAACTTAATAAAAACGGTAAAAAGAAACCAGCAAATAAAAAGACTGTTAGTAAAAGCGGAATGAGATCATAGAGTAATAGCCCGCCTGTTTCTTCTGCAATTAACCATTCTGGCCCAAAATCAAATAGTACTAAAAAAGAAAAAACGAGTCCTAAAAGACGTACAAAGAACCAAGCCCAACCTACGTCAAATAAAGAACGCAGAAAGGAATGAAGATTCGCATTGGATATTCGCACAAATAATGTGCCAAATGTGGCTAGAAGCATCATGAACGCTGCAAGTTCAGGTAACGCTTCCACGGTTAATTGCTCTAGCCAGTTTGCGAGTAGAGCAACCGGAATGGTCCATTCTCCGTTCGATTGAATCGGAATCATAAAAAGCACAATACCTATCATAGAAGGGATTACAAATTTCAACAAATCCCGCATCTCAATATGAAGTCGTTTCAATTCATTCACCCCATCATTAACAAAACCACCAACATTGCAAAAAATACTTGCCAAAGTGGTTACACTCGTTTAAAAATAACATTCATTTTGACTTTTGGAAAGGGGGAACGCAAGAAAAATAGAAATTTCACGTACCGTACTATTTGCTTCTTTGAATTTCCTTTAACAAAGGGGGGATTTCTGAAAGAGATTCTACTTCCCAATGATAAGGGATGTCACTGTTTGTTTGGCCGTCTCGGTTAATCCAAATATTTTTCATCCCCACTCGATTGGAACCTAAAATATCAGTATTTAAATTATCGCCAATCATAATTGCTTCTTCTTTTGTCACAGAAAGTAACCGCAGCGCATGTTCAAAAATGGAAGGATCCGGTTTACCAACTCCAAAAGCACCGGAGACGAGTATGTATTCAAAAAATGGAACGAGCTGTGGTGACATTTCCAATTTTTCATTTTGTAATGTCGGTGAACCATTCGTAAGTAAAAATAAGCGATAATCCTTTTTCAGTTCTATCAAAACGTCCATCGTATCTTCATATAAAAAAGGGAGCTTTTTGCGAAAGTATCGAAACCGTTCTGCTAAATATTTTCCATATGATTCATCAAATATGTCATGCTTTCTTAACGCATTTGTCCAAGCATTCTGTTGATAATCAAAAATAACCGCATTCATTTGACGGAATCCTATATCCGTTTTGTCTGTAAATGTTCCCCAAAGACCTTCAAATGGATTAATTCCAATTTTTTTAGTGAAGGGAAAAATATCTAATTTCGAGTATAACTGCCTCGCTTCTTCTCTTACGGTCTCTTCAAATACTTCGTGGAAAACCCCTGTTTTCTCTTCCGCTTCTAAACAGACTGCTCGAAAAGATTCTTTTACACTTTTCTTATCCCAAAGTAACGTGTCGTCAAGATCAAATATAATTGCTTTTATCATCATCATCTTCTCCTTTCATCGGTATTATAACTGTAATGGAAAAATAAATCATCGAATTTTTTTCTTCCTCTTTTAATCTTCAATAATTGTTGTACAATAAGGAGTAGTGTCACAATATCGACACATTCTGACACTTATATTTTTACTCTTTATAGAAAATATTTCTATCCTCTACATCCCTTTGTTGTATTTGTGAAGATTTTGTTGCAATTTTTTTGAGAACATGCGACGAACATGTTAAGATAATATTCGGGGAAAGATAGGATGTAAGAAGGGATAAACAGCTTGAGAGGAGTGGTTGAAACGAACGCATCGATGAATCGTTGATTTAAATATAGATGTACATAACTGTTTTCAACCTTAACAAATATTAATTATGCAGTTGGAGGTATTCCTAGATGGAAAAAAATGCAGCCAATCATGGCGCACCTTGGGAAGAATTTTATGGGCCAAACTTAGGTTATATGATGGACCTGTATGATCAATACAAAGAAGATCCAGAATCCGTCTCTTCGGAAATGAGAGAATGGTTTGATCGCTATGGTTCACCAGAACAAGTTGTTGCGAATGGACAAGCACAAACAAGCGACGTTGCTATACCAATCGGACAATCAGTGAACAAAATAGCAGCTGCTGTGAAGCTGGCGGAAAATATTCGTATCCATGGTCACTTATCTGCAGATATTAATCCATTACAAAAACCGACCGGAGAAACTTCCTTTTTAAAAATTAGTGAATACGGTCTAACGGAAGAAGATTTAAAACAATTACCGGCGGAGATTATTTCACCTGATGCGCCTGCGGAAGTAACCAATGGACTTGAAGCCATTAATCATTTGAAAAAAATGCATACACAATCGATTGCGTTCGAATTTGATCATGTTCATGATGTAGAAGAACATAGATGGTTAAATCAACAAGTAGAATCCGGTCGTCTTTTTCGCTCCTTATCCAAAGAGAAAAAAAGAGGGATTTTAAAAAGTTTAACCGAGGTAGAAAGTTTCGAACAATTTCTGCATAAAACTTTTGTCGGTCAAAAACGTTTTTCCATTGAAGGAGTCGATGTCCTCGTACCAATGATGGATGAGTTTACGCAAAATTCCATTCAAAATGGTGCGCAAAATGTGCTTATTGGAATGGCACATCGCGGGCGGTTAAGTGTACTCGCCCACGTTCTTGGAAAACCGTATGATCTTATTTTCTCTGAATTTCAACATTCACCGAATAAAGACTTGGTTCCTTCTGAAGGGTCTATCGGTATTAACTATGGTTGGACCGGTGACGTAAAATATCACTTAGGTGCTGATAAAAAAGTACCACAGGAAGCGTTTGAGGCGCGGATTACACTTGCCAATAACCCAAGCCATTTAGAGTTTGTGAACCCTGTCGTGGAAGGATATGCAAGAGCTTCTCAAGAAGAGAGAACGCAACCTGGTTTCCCGCGACAAGACACTTCAAAAGCAGTTGCTCTTTTAATTCACGGAGACGCTGCTTTCCCAGGAGAAGGGGTCGTCACCGAGACATTAAATATGAGTCGGATTAAAGGGTATCAAACAGGTGGTACACTGCATATTATTGCCAATAACCAAATTGGTTTTACGACGGATTCATCCGATTCGCGTTCTACTACTTATGCAAGTGATCCGGCCAAAGGATATGAAATTCCGATTGTGCATGTGAATGCGGATGATCCGGAAGCTTGTATGGCGGCGGTGAAACTTGCTTATGAGTACCGCAACAAATTCAACAAAGACTTCGTGATTGATTTGATTGGATACCGTCGTTACGGTCACAATGAAATGGACGAACCGTCTGCGACACAACCACAATTATATGAAATCATTCGTAAGCATCCGACGGTGAAAGAGATTTATGCGGAAAAACTGATGAAAGAAAATGTCATTACAGAAGAAGAAATAAAAGCATTGAAAGAAGAAGCAGAAAAGAAATTATCCGAACAATATCAAAAAGTATCGAAGTTTAAAATCGATGAACCAGAAGAAATTGAAATTCCGGAAGAGGTAGAAAAACCACTCCCGCAAATAGATACAGGCTATCCTTTAGATGATTTAAAACAAATTAATAAAGAGTTAATTACTTGGCCTGACAATTTTAATGTCTTTCCAAAATTAAAACGGATTTTAGAGCGTCGGGCAGACGTATTTGATAAAAATAGTAAAATAGACTGGGCCCATGCAGAAACGTTGGCTTTTGCGACCATTATTTCGGACGGAACGCCAGTGCGAATTACGGGACAAGACTCTGAACGTGGAACGTTTGCTCAACGCCATATCGTTTTACACGATTATAAAAACGGAGATATTTATTCACCGCTTCATACGCTCTCAAAAGCAAAAGCATCTTTTTCTGTTCATAATAGCCCGTTGTCTGAAACGGCCATTGTCGGATTTGAATATGGATATAACGTCCATGCACCAGAGACACTTGTTCTTTGGGAAGCACAATTCGGTGACTTTGCTAACGTGGCTCAAGTCATTTTTGACCAATTTATTTCTGCCGGAAGAGCGAAATGGGGACAAAAATCCGGGATTGTTCTACTTTTACCGCACGGTTATGAAGGACAAGGTCCAGAGCACTCTAGCGCAAGATTGGAACGTTACTTAACCCTTGCTGCTGAAAATAACTGGAACGTTGCGAACCTTACGAGCTCAGCGCAATATTTCCATATTTTACGTCGTCAAGCTGCCATCTTAAACACTGAAGAGATGCGTCCGCTTGTGCTCATGTCACCAAAAAGCTTGTTACGTAATCAAAACGTTGCCTCTTTACCAGAAGAATTTACAAATGGACAGTTTAAACCAGTTTTAGAAGATCCTAAAACCGGGAAAGAAGAAGATAAAGTCACACGTCTTATCTTCGCCACTGGTAAAGTTGCCATTGACTTACACGAAGCATTAGAAGAAAAAGATACAGATTGGTTGCATATCGTCCGAGTGGAAGAGCTCTATCCATTCCCAGGAGAAGAGTTAAAAGCCATCATTAAGCGGTTTAAAAATGTAAAAGAATTCAAATGGGTACAAGAAGAACCGAAAAACATGGGTGCTTGGAATTACATTGAACCACTCTTGTGGGACATTGCGCCAGAAAACGTGGAAGTCGGTTACATCGGTCGACGTCGTATGTCTAGTACGTCAGAAGGTGACCCTACTACACACAAGAAAGAACAAAATCGTATCATTCATGAAGCTTTAACAGGAAAATAATAAGGAGGACTCATCCATGGCCGAAATTAAAGTGCCGGAACTTGCGGAATCTATTACAGAAGGTACGATCGCAGAATGGTTAAAACAACCAGGAGATACGATCGAACAAGGAGAAACAATTGCAGAACTTGAAACAGATAAAGTGAACGTAGAAATCAATTCAGAAGAATCAGGGGTCATTCAAGAGCTTCTTAAGGAACCTGGAGATACGGTAGAAGTGGGTGAAGTAATTGCCATTATCGGGGAAGGAAGCGGAGCCCCAGCCAAAAAAGAAACACCATCAGAAGAAAAAGAAGAACCAAAACAAGCAGAAAGCGCACCTGAACCGGCGCAAGCAGAAGATCAAGAAGCAGAAACAGATCCGACAAATCGTCCAATCGCTTCGCCTGCAGCTCGCAAGCTTGCTCGTGAAAAGGGACTTGATCTTTCTCAAATTCCAACACGAGATCCGCTTGGAAGAATAAGAAAAGAAGATGTAGAGAATTACGAACAAAATGCACAAAAAGCAACAACAGCGGCTCCAAAAGCGGAAACAAGTCAACCAAAAGCGACTTCATCAGATGAATTTAACGGAAAACCAGTGGAGCGCATTCGCATGAGCCGTCGTCGTCAAACCATCGCCAATCGACTTGTGGATGTACAACATACAGCTGCAATGCTCACTACTTTCAACGAAGTAGATATGACCGCAATTATGGAAATAAGAAAAAGAAGAAAAGAAAGTTTCCAAGAAGCTCATGATGTCCGTCTCGGATTTATGTCTTTCTTTACAAAAGCAGTCATTGGCGCATTGAAACAGTATCCACTTCTTAATGCAGAAATTCAAGGGAATGAAATTATTAAGAAAGAGTTTTACGATATCGGGGTGGCCGTTTCTACAGACGAAGGACTTGTTGTTCCTGTTGTTAGAGATGCCGACAAAAAGACCTTTGCTGAAATCGAACAAGAAATTGTTGATTTATCGACAAAAGCACGGGAAAATAAATTATCTTTGAACGACTTAACTGGTGGTACGTTCACAATTACAAACGGCGGAATCTTTGGTTCGCTCTTATCCACTCCAATTTTAAACGGACCACAAGTTGGTATATTAGGAATGCATAAAATCCAATGGCGTCCTGTAGCTATCGATGAAGAAAGAATGGAAAATCGCCCAATGATGTACTTAGCGCTTTCCTACGACCACCGAATTGTGGACGGAAAAGAAGCAGTAAGTTTCCTTGTGAAAGTAAAAGAATTGTTAGAGGACCCGGAAGCACTTCTGTTAGAAGGTTAATCGCAGCAAAACTTCCTCCATTTTTTGGGGGGAGTTTTTCTTATGGAAAGTCTTTTCCTTTTTCAATGAGTTCGATACAATATGAGTAATAAGGGAACATATGATTCTTATTCGGAATGAATACATAAGAAAAGGATGAAAATCATGGGGGTTCATTTTTTTATTGGTAGATCAAAAACCGGAAAAACAACGGCTATATATCGAGAAATTGTGACTGAATTGCATCACGAAATGGATCACCGATCGATTGTTTATTTAGTTCCTGATCAAATGACATTCCAAGCAGAACATGCTCTCGTTTCTCTATGTGGTGGGACGAGTCGAGCGCAAGTACTCAGTTTTTCTCGGTTAGCATGGCGAGTATTAAAAGAAGTAGGCGGCATTGCAAAAACAGTACTACAAAAAAGTGGTTTTCATATGCTACTTCGCAAAGTCATTGAAAAGGAAAAAGACAATTTTCGCCTTTATACAAGAACATCAGATAAACAAGGCTTTATCGAACAAATAGAGCGTATGTTAGTCGAATTCAAACGTCATCAAGTGTTTCCATCCCTATTAGAAGATAAGCTACGGGAATTGGAAGGGAAAGACAATAAAACGTCCCAAGAAGAAATATTGTCTGATAAACTTCACGACCTTATTCATATTTGGGATCAAATTGAAATGGAAATGGCGAATCAATATATAGGCAGCGAAGATTATTTACATTTATTAACTGAAGCAATTCCTCATTCTCGCTATCTGCAAGATGCCGTTATTTACGTTGATGGCTTCCATTCATTTACGCCACAAGAATTAGAAGTTCTTCAACAGTTGATGAAAATATCTTCTCATATCACATTTGCGTTGACATTAGATCAACCGTACGATCATGAGCCACCTCATCCTTTAGATTTATTTTATCAAACAGGAATGACATATCGAAAATTAGTCTCCCTTTGTGAGAAGACTACATGTGAGATAGAGGAAATAAGGACATTTACTCACCAAGGAGAAATGACTACCCTCCGTCATTTAGAACAACATTTTGAGAAACGACCTGCTCCGTCTGTCCATTCACATGATAATATTTTTCTATTTGCCGGGGTGAATCGACGAGCGGAAGTGGATGGGATAATGAGACAAATATTAAAACTTGTTCAAGAAAAAGCCTATCGCTTTCGAGATATCGCAATTGTAACAAGAAAAATAGAAACATATAATGAACTCCTTCAGACGACCGCAAAAGACTATAATATCCCTTTATTTATGGACGAAGCGCGTCCAATGCTGCATCATCCTGTGATGGAATGTATCCGTTCTACACTCGAAGCATTAACGGAAAATTGGCGATACGAATCGTTATTCCGTACTTGGAAAACGGACATGTTTTTTTCTATCGAAGAAGATTGGACAAAAGCGAGAGAAGAAGTAGATATATTAGAAAATTACGTACTTGCTTATGGAATAAAAGAAAAACATTGGAAACAGCGAAAACGATGGACGTTGAAACCTCGAACTGCAATAGATAAAGACAAAAAAGCCGATACAACAGAAGAAGAACAACAGATTCATCGATTAAGAATGAAACTATCCCAACCGTTATTAACACTTGAAAAACAGTTTACAAATGCCCAAACTATTCGTGATTACGCCGCGGTACTTTATCAATTTTTGGAAGACCTTCGAATTCCCCAAAAGATTGAGAAGCTCATCGATGAGGCAAAAGAACAGAACGATTTTGCCAGCGTGCGTGAGCATGAACAAGTGTGGGGAGCCATCGTCGAGTTACTAGACCAAGTGGTGCGTGTTGCAGGAGAAGAAGAAGTGTCGCTCACGATGTTTCGTCAAATGGTGGAAGCGGGATTATTATCCATGACTTTTAACATCGTACCTCCTGCCATCGATCAAGTCACTGTTGCGGACATGGAAAGATCTCGTTTATCTTCCGTCAAAGTTGTTTTTCTCTTAGGAGTAAATGAAGGAATCTTGCCGGCAACTTTTGAAGAAGATGGTCTATTAAACGACGAAGATCGCGAGTGGTTCGAAGAAGAAGGAATTGAATTAGCAGATAACTCCAGAAAAGCAATTTTAAATGAGCCTTTTTTGATTTATCGAGTGTTAAGTACCCCACAAAAAGAATTGTATTTGAGTTATGCATTAGCAGATGAAGAAGGTAACGCAATGCAACCGTCCATTTTGTTGCATCAGTTAAAAGAAATGTTTCCGAATATGGAAGAAAAGCTATTATTTAATGAGCCTCATGAATACGACGAAGAAGAACAATTGGAATTTATTGGCAATCATCAAAAAACATTATCATTTTTAACGACGCAGATGGAGCAATGGCAAAAAGGATACCCTATTTCATCCATTTGGTGGGATGTGTACAATTGGTATGTCGCGCAACAGACGGATGCGCCTATCGCTACTGTATTGCGTAGTTTATTTTATGACAATAAAGCAATGTCTCTTTCGCCGTCGTTAAGTAAACAACTATATGGAAAAAAATTAAAAACAAGTGTTTCTAGGGCAGAACAATTTGAAACTTGTCCTTTTTCGCACTTTATCACGTACGGCTTGCGGTTAAAAGAAAGAGACATTTATCAATTAGAAGCACCGGATATCGGTCAACTTTTTCACGCAGCGTTAAAAGATATCGCCCAAAAAATTCAATCGATAGGAAAACAATGGGGCGAATTAAGTGAAAAGGAATGTCATGATATCGCGCGAGCAAGTAGCCGCTCTTTTACACCATTTATTCAACGAAATATTTTCCAAAGCTCATTTCGTTATCAGTATCTCGAAAAAAAATTAGAACAAATCATTATTCGGGCGGCTCAAGTTTTACGAAAACAAGCTCATATTTCAGGTTTTGCACCAGTGGGATTAGAGTTAGCTTTTGGGGAAAGAGAAGAGTTACCGCCTCTTCGCTTTACGTTAAATGATGGGACAATCATGGAGATTGGCGGAAGAATTGATCGCGTTGATAAAGCCGAAAACAAACATGGCGTCTATGTGAGAATCATTGACTATAAATCTAGTGACAAAAATATTAATTTTGAAGAGGTATATTTTGGACTTTCTTTACAAATGCTCGTTTATCTAGATGTCATTCTTACATTTTCGGAAGAATGGTTGGGAGAAAAAGCGAAACCAGCAGGAATGTTATATTTTCACGTTCATGATCCAATCATTCAAAGCAGCAACAAATTAACAATGGATCAATTAGAAAAAGAGTTGTTAAAAAAGTTTAAAATGAAAGGGCTACTGTTAGAAGACGAAGAAGCGATTCGATTGATGGATCAATCGTTACAACCAGGAAAAGGAAGCTCTCTTTACATTCCAGCTGCATTTAAAAAAGATGGAACTTTTGATAAGCGCTCTCAAGTGTTATCTTCGGAACAGTTTGAGGCATTGCGTGCATTTATCCGAAAAAAATTAAAAGAAATTGGCGAAAAAATTGTACACGGGGAAACCGAGATTCAACCGATTAAACAGAAGCAACAGACAGCATGTACGTACTGTCCGTTTCTATCGATTTGTCAATTTGATACAAACTTTTCCGGGAATGAATACCGCCATTTACACGCAACCAAAGAAGAATTAAAAAAAGAATTGTTCGAAAGAAATGCAGGAGAGAGGGAATAACGATGACAATTCTGCGGAAAGAAAAACCGAAAGAAGTACAATGGACAGATAGTCAGTGGGAAGCCATCGCTTCATCCGGACACAATATCCTCGTTTCCGCTGCAGCAGGAAGTGGTAAAACGGCTGTACTAATTGAACGTATTATTGAAAAGATTACCGATGAAACAAATCCCGTAGATATCGATCAATTGCTTATTGTCACATTTACAAATGCCGCAGCAATGGAAATGAAAAATCGCCTAGCAGAAAAACTGGAAGAAAAAATGCAACAACATCCCGGTTCTTTACGATTAAGAAGACAAATTGCGCTTTTAAATCGCGCGAATATCTCTACACTACATTCTTTCTGCATGAAACTTGTACGCAAATATTACTATAAAATAAACGTAGATCCTCATTTTCGCATGTTAGATAACACAGAAGGAGAATTATTGAAAGAAGAAGTATTGGAAGAAGTGTTAGAAGCAAATTATGGTAAAGAAAACAATGAAGCTTTTCTCGATGCGGTTGACCGTTTTAGTAATGACCGTAATGACAATGGTTGGAAAGAAGTCGTTTTAAAGTTGTACGATTTTTCTCGTTCCCATCCCGATCCTACACGTTGGTTGGATGAGGTGAAAGACATGTATCATCTCTCGACGGATACTCCCATTGAAGAGCAACTGTGGGGAAAAATCGTGTTCACTGAAGCAAAAGCAACTCTTACAGAAGCGATTCAATCCTTGGAACAAGCAAAAGCGATCGGAGAGGAAGAAGGAGGACCTTATCCTTATATCGAGACGATAGAAAATGATTTATTTCAGCTCCAAGAAGCCCAATCGTTGGAAAGATGGGAAGATTTATATCATAAATTAAAAAACATTTCCTTTGGCCGTCTCAAAGCAATTCGTTCAAAAGACGACGTGGATGACTCATTAAAAGAAAAAGCGAAACAATTACGAAATAAAGCAAAAGAGTCTGTCACAAAGATGGTGCAAGAAACTTTTTCTGAATCACCGGATACGCTTTTACAAGACTTAAAACAGATGTATCCGGCCATTAAAGTGCTTACTGAAACAGTAAAAGAGTTTTCAAATGCCTTTCAATCATTAAAAGAGGAAAGGGGAGTCGCTGACTTCTCTGACTTGGAACATTACGCGTTACGCATTTTACAAGAAGACGCGGAAGTCCGTGAGACGTATCGTTCCCAATTAAAAGAGATATTAGTGGATGAATACCAAGACGTGAATTTGACGCAAGAGACATTATTACAACAACTATCTCGTGGCGATAACTGTTTTTTTGTCGGAGACGTAAAACAAAGCATTTATCGCTTTCGTCTCGCCGAACCAACGTTGTTTCTCGATAAATATAAACGGTTTAATAGAACAGACGGAACACCAGGTTGGAAAATACAGTTAGATAAAAATTTTCGCAGTCGTAAACAAGTGTTGGATGCGGTGAATTTTTTATTCAAACAAATTATGGACGAAAAAATTGGTGACATTCATTATGATGACCAGGAAACATTAAAAGCAGGAAATGAACAATATCCAGAAGTAGAGAAAGAATATACAAACACAGAGATTGTTATTATTAATAAAGGGAACCCATTATCCGGAGAAGATGAAGATGACCCGGAGAAAGATCTTGAAACAGGGCAACTAGAAGCAAGATGGATGGCACGACAAATTAAAAAAATGATTCAATCAAAACACCCAATCTATGATAAACAAATAAAACAAATGCGACCGATTACGTATCGTGACATTGTTATTTTAATGCGTTCGATGTCTTGGGCGAACGTGATCATGGAAGAATTCAAAAATGAAGGTGTTCCGCTCTATGCAGAATTAAACGAAGGGTACTTTGAAGCAATGGAAATCAATGTGATGTTGTCATTACTTAAAACGATTGACAACCCGTATCAAGATATCCCTTTAGTTGCTGTCCTTCGTTCTCCAATTGTCGGTATGAATGAAGAAGAGCTTGCCCATATTCGCATTCAGAAGAAACAAGCCCCTTTTTTTGAAGCATTAAAGGAGGCAGTGAATGCGCCAACGAATGCATCTTGGCAACAAAAAGCAACCAAGTTTTACGAACAACTCCTTCTTTGGAGAGGACAAGCACGTCGTGAAATTCTATCCGAATTTATTTGGAAGCTATTCCGTGAAACAGGGTACTACGATTTTGTTGGTGGTTTGCCTAATGGAAATCAACGCCAAGCGAATTTACTCTCTCTCTATGATAAAGCAAGAGCTTATGAAAAAACATCGTTTCGCGGCTTATTTCGATTTTTGCGCTTTATCGAAAGAGTGCAAAGTCGAAAGGATGATTTTGGTTTGGCAAGAGCATTAAGTGAACAAGAAGATGTCGTACGAATGATGACGATTCATAAAAGTAAAGGACTTGAGTTTCCGGTTGTTTTTCTTGCTGGACTAAATAAACAGTTTAATTTTAATGATATCCGAGAAAAAGTTCTTTTGCATAAAGAGCTTGGTATAGGAGTTAAACATGTAGATGTCGAGAAAAGAATCCAAAAACCTACCTTATCTTATCGGGCAGTGAAACGTCGCATTTTAGAAGAGAATCTATCAGAAGAGATGAGAGTCTTATATGTCGCCATGACGCGAGCGAAAGAAAAATTGTTTCTTATTGGAACTGTCAATGACGCTGAAAAATCCATCGAGACATGGAGAGAAAATAGCAACGCTTCTGAGTGGATACTACCAGAAAGCGAGCGTCTTCAAGCGCTGTCTTACCTTGATTGGATTGGCAGAGCGATTTTTCGTCATCGCGCTCTTCAAAATTGGGTTGAAGAAAAAAGAGAAGATGAGCGATTCTATGACGATTCCGAATGGAACATTACTTTTGTGGAGAAAGGATCGTTAAAAGAGAATGAACCATCGCCATCTAAAGCAAATAACGACATACTTGCTCAAGTGTCTCGTTTAGAGCCAGTGGATATGAGAAGTCCATTTCAACAAGATATTCATCAAAAGCTTGGATGGCGTTACCAACACGAAGAAGCGGTGAATACCCGTTCCAAACAGACAGTCAGTGAATATAAGCGGACCTTTATGGACGCTTATAGCGAACCATTGTATAAGCCATCATTTCGTGCCGATGATTACGAACAACCAACTTTTTTAGAACAAACAAAAAAACCTTCCAGTGCAGCAAGGGGAACGGTTGTTCACACCGTCTTAGAACACCTTCCGCTTCAGCGAGAAATGTCGGCAGAAGACATTCACCGTTTTGTTCATGCACTTGTAGAGAGAGAAATCTTGACGGAAGAAGAAGGGAAACTGGTTGATAGCAATGAAATTTACACGTTTTTACAATCAAAGCTTGGAATGCAATTAAGAACATCCAATGAAGTATATCGGGAGATTCCTTTCAGTTATGCGAAAAAAGAAGAAGGACTGGCTGATTTTATCTTATTACAAGGAACGGTGGACTGCTTGTTTAAGGATGAAAAAAACCAACTCGTATTAGTAGATTATAAAACGGACGCTTTTATGCGACGCTATCCTACAAATCCGGAGAAAGCAACGGAAGTGATGAAAAATAGGTATCAAACGCAAATTGATTTATATAGAGAAGCGATTTCTCATATTTGGAAAGAAGAAATTAAACAAGCTTATTTATACATGTTTGACGGACATGTCATGATAAATATGATGGAGTAAGGGGGGAGAACGTGAGAATTCTTCATACAGCCGATTGGCATTTAGGAAAGACATTAGAAGGAAGAAGTCGGTTTCAAGAACATGAAGCTTTTTTTGATGAACTTGAACAGATTGTTCGGGATGAAAAAATTGATGTGTTGTTGATGGCAGGTGACGTATTTGATACGGTGAACCCTCCTGCCGCGGCAGAACAGTTATTTTATGAAAATATAAGTCTACTTACCGAAAAATACAAACTACCAATGATCATCATTGCCGGAAACCATGATCATCCCGACAGACTAACAGCAGCAAAACGAATGGCAAAAAATCAAGGAGTTCGTCTCCTTGGGTACCCGGGAATTCAGCCACAAACCATTCCGGTAAAAGACGAAATACTCGAGCTGGCTGCGCTTCCGTACCCATCAGAATCACGTTTAAAAGGATGGTTTCACGAAGTGCCCGAGGAAACATCGTTAAGAGATGCTTATAATAAAAAAATAAAATATTTATTTACTGAAATGACCAAAAATTTTTCAAAAGATGCAGTATCTGTCGCAATGAGTCATTTGTTTGTTGCAGGTGGGAGCACCTCCGACTCCGAACGACCGATTGAAGTAGGAGGAGCGTATACGATTCATCCGGACACTCTTCCTTCCGTTCAATATACTGCCCTTGGTCATTTGCATCGACCACAAGAGATCAACGGAAATCATCGCATTCGTTATTCCGGCTCCCCACTTGCTTTTAGTTTTTCAGAAGCAGGGTATACGAAGTCGGTGACCATTGTCGATGTCGCTCCTCACGAAGAACCGAACGTAACAGAAATTCCTCTTTCTTGTGGACGTCCTCTCGTTCGCTGGATTGCAAAAGAAGGGCTGAATCAAGTGAAGAAGTGGTTGGCAGAAGGAAAAGATGACAACGCTTGGGTGGACATAGAAGTACACGTGGAAGATACGCCATCCATCGAAGACATACATATGATTCGTCAAGCACATGAAGGAATTGTTCACATTCGGCCAGTTTTTATCGGGGAAGAGGAAGACAATAGCGAAGAGATAAAAAGAGCCCATATGCCCATTGACCAGTTGTTTCAAAAGTTTTATGAAATACAAACGGGAGGGGCAAAAGCGGACGAAAGTCTCGTTCGGTTATTTATGGACATTGTAGACAAGGAGGGACATGCTGGTGCGTCCGATAGAATTAACCATGAAAGGCCTTCATAGCTTTCGTGAAAAAGTGACGATTGATTTTTCGTCCCTCTGTCAAGGGGGAGTATTCGGTATCTTCGGACCAACCGGTAGTGGGAAGTCATCGATACTAGATGCAATCACTCTTTCTTTATATGGCCGAGTAGATCGAGTGACATCGCAAGCATACAGCATCATCAACCATGCTGAAAAGGAATTGGAAGTGACATTTACCTTTTCCTTAAAGGATAAAGATCGTTCCATTACATATAAAGTGGAAAGAGTGTTAAAAAGAACGAAAGAACAACGTATTCAAACAACGGTTTGTCGACTTATTGATGTGACAGTAAAAAGCTCTCCCATCGTCATCGCAGATAAAAAAACGGAAGTGGATGAAAAAATCAAAGAGTTACTCGGACTTTCTGTCGATGACTTTACACGGGCGGTTGTTCTTCCTCAAAATAAATTCTCTGAGTTCTTGAAGTTACGCGGAAGCGAACGTCGCCAAATGTTACAGCGATTATTTCACTTAGAAAAATATGGAGATGAACTCATTTATGAACTTCGTTTCCGCTTGCAACAAGTCAAACACGAACAAGAAAAAATTAGCGCCGAACAACAAGGCTTAGGAGATGTATCCCGCACCCGCTTACAAGCAATGAAAGACAGGCTTTTAAGCTTGGAGAAACAATGGGAATCCTTACAAAAACAACAAGAAGAAATAGAAAAAACGTGGAACAAAGCAAAAGAAATACGAGAATGGCAAATAGAACACAACGCTTCGATAGAAAAGTTACACCAATTAAAACAACAAGAAGATGAGATGAAACGTGCGATGCTCGCGCTAGAGCGTTCAGAAAAAGCAGAACAGCTATTACCGATCGCAACTGCATATTTAGAATCAAAAACAGAACTGGAAACGTGGCAACAAAAGAGAGAAAAAGCGATAAAGCAATACGAACAAAAGAAGCAAATATATGTTCATTTACAAAATGAATGGAAACAATTTGAAGAAGACAAAGAAAGACAACTTCCTTTATTAGAAGAAACGACAAGAATGATTGAAAAAGTGAAAGAGCTTCAAGAAGAACAAGAATCGTATGCATTAGCGTTTAAACACGTAAAAGAGAAAAGAAATCGTCTCCTTCAAGAGAAAGAGAAAGCAACAGTTGAGCAAAAACAACGAGATGAAAACGTAAAAAAATACACAAATATACTAAATGATTTAAAACGAAACCAAGCAGAAGTTAAAGTTTCAGCGGAAGAAAAGCAAAAAGTGTATCAAGCTCTCGAACATAAATATCGCATCGATGAGCTTTCTTCTCAATGGAATGAACGAAAACAAGAAAAAGAGATACAATACAAAAAAATAAATGAAATTGAACAACAAAAGAAAGAACTAGAAAGGAAGCAAGAAGCATATAAAAATAAATTAGAACAACGCTTGTCTCAATTCATGCACTGGTACAACAAAGCCAGTGATGATTATCAATGGCTGGAACGCTCCGTTTCTCTATTAGAACAACGAATAGAACAAAAACGTTTAGAGGAAATGGCACGAGAGTTAGCAACTACTTTGAAAGAAGGAGAGCCATGTCCCGTCTGTGGTTCAACGACGCACGATATGTCTTCTCATCACGGAAAAGAACAAACAAGGGAAAACGAACAATTTTTATTGACCGAACTTAGAAAAGAAGCAATGAAACAACTGACGCGATTACGGGAACGCATGTGGAAACTCGAACAAGCGTCTCAATCACTCCTTCCCATCACAAAAGAAGTTGCAGCCACCACCGAAAACCGTACTTATCCTGCAATGGAGGAGTTCACAAGAGACAGTTGGTCTGCTTACGAACAGATGTGGGAAAAAGAAGAAAAGACGATTTCACGTCTTCTTTCTCAGTTAGAAGAAGAGAAAAAAACGTACGAACATTGGATGGAAACTGCACAAAAAAGAAACTATGATTTCCAAGTCGCAAAACAACATTACGAAGAATTAAAAGAAAAGGAAACAATTCTTAAAACTCGCCTTCAAAAAGAACAAGAGGAATGGAGTAAAAACTTTCCTGATTTTCATATTCATACGATGGACGAGCGAAGAAAAAAAATAGAAAAACGCGAACAAGAATGGGAGAAACTTCATCATCGCATTGAAAAAGGAATGCAAGTCGTTGAAAAAGAAGAACAGGTCTTACGCGAAACGAATGAGTACCTCCAACAGTTACAAACAGAAGAAGCACGCATCGAACAAGAGTACAAACAATTACAAGAAACGCTGAAAGACATAGAACAAAAAGTGGCACAATTATTAGGAGAAATGTCGCTTGAACAACTGATACAAAAAACAGAAGAGAAACGGCTCGAAATCAAGCGAAAAGAAAACGAGTGGACAAAACGACTGGAAAAACATTCAAACGACTACACTTCTTCGGAAAAAGAAATGCATGTGGCCGTTCACGCCTATCACAATGCGAAAGAACGTTGGGAAAAAGCAAAAGAAGAGTGGGAGAAAAAGAAAAGGGACGATTTTCTACCAGAGGAAGTGGAGCGTTACATCCTTCCTTCCGAGAAAAAAGAAGAGCTTCAGAACTCCATCACTCAATTCGACAAAGAGGTTCACCATTGGGAAAAAAGAAAAAAAGACCTTGAAAAAAAGCTAGCAGGAGAGTCCATCAGCGACGAAGATTGGGATAATTTAGAAAAAACCCGAACAACAGTCATTCAACAATTGGAGAAAGTGCGCGAGGAACGAAGTATTCTCAATGATCATATTCGTCAACTAACAGAAAAACGAAAACGGTTTGATGAATTAGAAAAGAAACGGAAAGAATGGGAACACTTAAAAGGACAGCTCGAAAAATTAGATCATGTGTTTCGCGGCAAAGCGTTTGTTGAATTTCTCGCAGAAGAACAGCTCGTTCAAGTGAGTAAAACTGCGACGGAACATTTACAAATTTTAACTCGAGGTAGATATGCGATTGAAGTTGATTCTCAAGGCGGTTTTATCATTCGCGATGACGCAAATGGAGGAATTCGACGTCCGATATCTACTTTATCAGGAGGAGAAACGTTTTTAACGAGTCTCGCTCTTTCCCTTGCTCTTTCTACATCCATTCAATTAAAAGGGAAGTATCCACTTGAATTCTTCTTTCTTGATGAAGGATTCGGCACGCTAGATCAGGAACTGTTAGATACAGTGATGTCCGCATTAGAAAATTTACAAACAAAAAATATTTCTGTTGGAATCATTAGTCATGTTCCTGAATTAAAAGAAAGACTGTCCAGAAAATTATTTGTACGTCCGGCAGAACCTGGCGGAAAAGGAAGCAGCGTTCACTTTTCCCCTATGTAATTGGATAAAATAATATGATGTAAGAGATTGGAACATAACTAAATCATTCCAATCAAAATACGAACAATGATTACCGCTTCGGCAGAATACTTTGCTTTCCGCGGGCACGGCCTCAGCCTCCTCGCGGGAAACCACCGCTCTTGGGTCTTCCGACGTACAGGACGTCGCGGTTTTAGTCCGCCTCCATTTACCCTACGTTTGAGTCTCCGTATTCTGCCTACGCTAGAACCACTTTAAAAAGGAAAATCCGAGCTAATGGATTAGTTCGGATTTTTTATGATTAATTTACTTTTGTCCTAGTCTCTTTTCTTTTCAGTTGGTTGTCCATTCAAAATACAGGGGATAGTGAAAGCGACATCCCGGGTTAAAAGAGACATGACAGTGAGGACAGAGAAAATCACTATGTAAATATTCATGAATGGACATTTTTTTCCCACAACTTCCGCACAAAACGGCATGGTAATCAAACTTATCTTGAGGCCAGACTTGATGGGAATGGTCACACATATGTTTGTGACAGTCAAAACAAGCATAAAAACGCCGACAACAATAAAATTGAATGGCGATGCGATCAAACGTTGAATGGTAGTGAGCACACCGGGTTTCATCATCAATACGTACACCATAAACAGAAGTATGACCAATCATCCGCTTCACCGTTTCATTCTCCTTCCATGCATTATCTTACGTATGTTTTATCATAACATACATAAAATACATTAAAAGCAGGTTTCATCCTAGAAGAGTTAGGGTACAGTTAAGTTGAACTTGAAAAAAATCATTGACTTCCAAATCACAATTCGTTATAATTTAAACTATCTTTCAATTTTCCATGCATTTTGTGACAAAAGTTAGAATTTTCCTTCTATTCATCGACAAAGGAAAAGCGAATATGTTATATTGACAATAGAGCAATTTACTAATGTTGAAGGAGTTGGTTCATGACGAGTGGGACAATTTCTTTAAAGGAGGAATAAGCATGCATATTACTGAAAATCAAGAAACGTTAGTGAGATCAAAAGCAAAGGAACTCTGCAGTGCAATGGAACTAAAAGGGTGGGCGAGCACACAATTTGTACCGACGCCCCCGTATGGATATACACTAGTTAGCTCCACTGGTTGTCGCGCTTGGTTCGGAAAACGTTGGGGTATGATTTGCGATGATATGGATGATCATTTGAAAATTATTTTAGACTTACCTAATGGAAAACTTTCCTTGGAAAAAGTGAGCGAACAGATTGATCTGCCTATTTTAAACGGAGAGGAAGAAAAGAGCGGCATTGAACTCATTGACAACCGAGATCGCGATACCCTTGTTATTTATTTATACACGCCTGAATTAAAAGAGATCATTTTTAAAGAAAGTAAAATTTTAGAGTTAATTAGTGATATCCGCCGAATGTCTTGCCTGTAGAATTTATATATGATAAAAGTTAGCGTCACCCTTTCTTGCGGGTGCGCTTCATTTTTTTATTGGAAGGAAAAAATCAAGAAAAATAAACAAAAGTATAGGAATTGCGACGAAGAAATGATAGAATAACTAAAAAGCAAGACAAGTATAGAAAGACGGGGTGCGGAATGAAGACGTATCGTCGTAAATTTTATTATCTAGGTCCTAACCATCGAATGATGGAACCAGTGAGTATGGATCGGATTAGACAAGTTGGTTTTGACATGGAAATTTTAAAGGACGACTTACCTTACTTGATTAGTTTTTGTCGTGAATGGAGAGTATTTTTCGAAAATAAAGCGAAAACAATTCACCCATTATATCGCCCATACGTGGAAGAAGTCGCTCAATTTTTTGATGATCAAATAGAACAAATGACATTATGTACAGCCCCCCATTACGGGTCGAAGAAATATATTTTGCCGCTGACCGATTTAGTCTCATCACTGATGCTTGCTTATCACGCTTTTGATCAAGTGTTTGATGAGTATGCCCATATGCCAATGCATTTTGAAACAGCTTTAAAATATTATCGTCAATTTATGTTAAAAGCAGATCCTAATAAGTACCAATTCATCTTAAATCATTTGCCGGATCTTCGTTTAAATGTGGAATAATGATAATATAGGGTAAAACCTCGAGACTTGGTCTCGAGGTTTTTTTGAGGAAGAATCATTTAAAGAAATGATCGTATTAATATTCAATCATATTCACTCAGATGTTCTTTTTAAAGAACGAAAAATCAGGCGAGGGGAACGGAGTATTTGCACTTCGTAAAGAGGTAATTTTATTGTTATACTAAAATAATTTAATAAAAACGTTATTGGAGATTGTATTATTTTAGAATAATTTGTTCCTTTAAAGGAGTAGTGACGCATGTCAGAGGATAAAAAAAATAACAATATGGATGAACTTTATGAGGAAAAATATGAAGAACTGACATATGACGAATTTAAAGAAGCACTCCAAGAAGAAGAATCATCTTTTACCAATGAGAAAAAAGAAAAAAAGAGAAAAAAGCGTTATATCCGTTTCATTGCTATACTCATTGCATTCTTCCTAGTGTTTCAAATCGCGGCAATGATGGTTGATACGTTTCGCTTAGATGCCATTGATTTTCTGAAAACATCTTACCAACTTTCTCAAAATGAAACGATTCAAGATTGGAGAGAGTCAGTGGTGGTGATCCACGGAACGAGTCGCATTGGTCAAACGAAAGGGACCGGTTTTTTCATTGATGAAAATGGACTGCTTTTAACGAATCACCACGTCGTTGATGATTTAGCTTATGTTGGAGTAACGACAGAAAACGGTGAGGTTTTTGAAGGTGAGTTGGTCGCAAGTGACGAAGAGCTAGATCTTGCTCTTGTATCGATCGAAGCCAGGAATATGCCAACATTGCCATTGAGAGAAGAAACGATACCCAGCGGTGAACATATCTTTGTCATTGGAAATCCATTATCATTTACAAAAATAGCAAATGAAGGAGAAGTAATGGCTGATCATCAAGTGGTAGCAAATCGATTAGGAATCACTGCACCAATCTACCGAGGTAATAGTGGAAGTCCGGTGATTACAGAAACAGGGGAAGTGACAGGGGTGGTATATGCGAAAACAACAATACAAGACCAACTTCAACAACCGGTTGGTCTGGCGGTTAAGATAGAAGATGTTCATTCTTTTTTAGAAGAAACCTTCTCGTCCTATTAGTAAACTCTTAAACTACACAGTAGTTAAGCATTACTCTATTTCAAAATCGTGATAAGGAGGAAATAAGATGCATGATTTAAACATGTTATTTCGTGAGAGGATCAATGATTCACAAAAGGAAAAGATGACATTTGATCATTTAAACACCGTGCTTGAAAAGACATCCAAGACCATCCCGTTTGAAAACTTATCTATCATTGAAGGAAGAGCAGAAAAAATTACAAAGGAAAACCTTATAAATAAAATTTTAGACAGAAGAGAAGGTGGACTTTGTTACGAGCTCAATCCTATCATGTATTTGTTTTTAAAAGAAAATGGTTTTCACCCAAGTCTCGTTCTCGGTAATGTGTACGATGAAGAAAAGCAGCAATGGAGCGCTACGGGCAAAACCCATGTAGCAAATTTGATAAACTATCACGAAGAAATTTATTTAATTGATGTAGGTTTTGGTGGAAACGTTCCTCTACGTCCAGTTCCACTGAATGGAAAGAGCGTCGTATCGTCAAATGGTGAATTCCGGATAGAGAAGGAGAACACCCCTTATGGAGATTATATTTTCTATATGAAATTAAAGCATAGACATGATGATTGGAAAATTGGTTATACCTTTGATTCGAAAAATCCTGTGATTCGTCTCGAAGAATTAAATCATATCCAAAAAATTATACAAGAAGACGAGGAAAGCGACTTTAACAAAAAAGTGTTAATCAATATCTTAACGGATCAAGGAAGTATGACATTAACTGATCACTCGTTTACTAAATGGGTGAATGGAGAGGAAAAAAAGTGTGAAATAGATGAGAATCAATTTCAAAAAATAAAAGAAATGTATTTTTCTCTCTAACGATCAAGGGAACGTCCTTTCGTATTGTGTAAAATAATTCTCGGTGATATTTCACAAAATTCTAGCCAAAAAAGAAGAGGCACTCTTCATAATGTATGCGTACCAGGCAAATACATTGAGAAAGAGGCCTCTCATACACATTCATACATTAAACTAACAATTTAGTTTGTGTCTTTTTTTTGACAAGTGATTTCATTCCTTTTAGAATGAGAATGAACCGATTGTATTTTTTATGACCAGTCAGTCATTGGAAAGGAAAATGAAGGTAACAGAATGGATAAAAAAGAACGTTTGATTTTAGCTGCAATTCAATTGATTTCAAAAAAAGGATATGACGCGACTTCTGTACAAGAAATCACTTCTGCTTGTGAAGTATCCAAAGGTACTTTTTACAAATATTTCCGTTCGAAAGAAGATTTGTTGATTGATGTCTTTCAATACAGTCACCAACAAACGTTAAATGAAGCGCAACAAGTCATGCAAGATACTCAGTTATCAACAAGGGAGCAGTTTATCGCCATCATCGCTTATGAATTGAATCGACTGAACGATAACAGAGAATTATACTTATTACTGCATAAAGTGGTACCAATTCAAGATCGGAAATTTCAACACACGATTCAAATGACGAAGTCTTTAATGATGACTTGGCATAGAGACTGGTTATTAAGAGTATATGGAAAACAGATTGAAGAACAGGTATGGGACTTGGTTCTTATTCTACAAGGGATCATGAAAGAATACATTGTTTTTATTGATCGAGAATTTCCGTTAAGTGACAAAAAACGTGTTGCGGAAAGTATTGTGGAAAGGTTGGATGTACTCGTTTCCAATCAAACAAGCCTTACAACAATGGTAAGAAAAGATACGATTCAAAAATATGAAAATATGATTTCTCTCAAAACAAAAAATGAAGAAGAAATGTTTCAAGAAGATATCACGCTTGTGAAAAACTATATTACGGAACAATCTACTTGGAAAGAAACGGAAAAAAAGGAAGCATTATCAGCGATTTCCATGCTAGAAAAAGAAACGAATCAGGACAGTGAGTCACTAGTGCTTAAAAAAGCACTTATTTCTTTTTTAAAAGAAAAAATTCATGTAAAAAAACCTCTAGAACGAATGGAACAATACATCGTAAAGACGAGAAAAGAAGGCGGATAATGTGGAGAGAGAACATGACGTTACAGAAGTTAAAAAAGTACCAATTATGGCAGTGTTGCTCATTGGGGCGTTTGTGGCGATATTAAATCAAACGCTTCTTACGACAGCACTGCCACCTATTATGGAAGATTTAAGGATTGACCCCAATACAGCACAATGGTTAACGACGATATTTATGTTAGTCAATGGAATCATGATTCCGATTACAGCATTCTTAATTGAAACGTTTACCACAAGAAAACTATTTATTAGTGCCATCAGCATGTTTGCTGCTGGTACGTTTATTTGTGCCATTTCCCCGAACTTTTCTATTTTAATGGTTGGAAGAGTAATCCAAGCAGCAGGAGCAGGAATCATGATGCCATTAATGCAAACGATTGTATTGCTCATTTTCCCTATTCATAAACGGGGGCAAGCAATGGGGTTTATGGGATTGGTCATTTCCTTTGCTCCAGCCATTGGTCCGACCCTTGCCGGGATAATCGTCGATCACTTTCATTGGAGGACACTTTTTTATATCGTTTTTCCAATCGCTGTATTTGATATTATCTTTGCGTATTTTATCTTAAAAAATGTCACCGAACAAAAGTTTCCGAAAGTCGATGTCCTGTCGATTATTTTGTCCACATTCGGGTTCGGAGGCATTCTTTACGGATTCAGTAGTGCTGGTAGCTTAGGTTGGTCTCACGAGGCCGTGCTTATTTCCATTAGCATAGGAATCATCAGTTTAATTTTCTTCTCTCATCGTCAACTCCGTTTACGAGAACCAATTTTAGAGTTAAGAGTATTGAAATATCGCATTTTTACGTTAACCACCATTATTGGAATGATCGTATTTATGGTCATGGTCGGTGGGGCCACGATCTTGCCGCTTTATATGCAAGATATGCGCAATTTCACTGCAACAGAATCCGGACTCATGATGCTTCCTGGAGCGATTTTAATGGGATTGATGTCTCCAATTACCGGGAGGATATTTGACCGCGTCGGAGCAAAATGGCTCATGCTGATCGGCTTGTCACTCATGGCCATCTCCAATGTGTTATATACCGATTTATCAGAAGAAACACCCCTTACTTTTATGATGGCTGTCTATACGCTTCGGATGTTCAGCATCTCCCTTGTGATGATGCCGATTACTACTGCAGGATTAAATTCCCTCCCACGTGATTTAATCCCGCACGGAACAGCAGTGAACAATACGTTTCGACAAGTATCAGGATCTATCGGTACCGCGCTATTAATTACAATTATGACAACAGTTGCTTGGAGAAGTGATGCTGGAGATGCAATGATTACAGGAGTAAATACTGCTTTTTGGGTCTCGTTTGTATTATCTTTGCTTTGCTTGGTTTTATCTTTTTATGTGAAAAGCAATGCCGCATCAACAAAGACATCCCGTTCTACTTAAATGGTAGACGGGATTTTTTATATACTTTTTCGTATCCAAGCCCGAATGAGAGGTCCTTCTTTTCCAAACACCGGATCCGTTTTTGGAAGAGGGACTTTGCTGATTTCTTTTTCCCACTCTTCCATCTCTTTTTCTTCTCCTGTCATATGATTATATTCCTTTCCATCGGGATATGCGCCAATTACCGCAAAATCGAAACTAGCGCTCATTAAACGATGGCACACTCCGGCAGGAATGACCAACACATCTCCTTTCATCACATCAAAATAAGTCCCTTTCGCTCCCCCTAAACGAATGCGACCAGAACCGTTATAAATGCCAATCACTTCATGGGTATTACTGTGGAAGTGATCTTCTTCATGCAATGAACCTAACCAGCTATTTGTCCAATTGTTTTGATGGAATGTGTCACGCATTTTTTCTGTCTTCTCAGACATCACCCCGGAATAAAGCAGGACAGGGATTTCTTTATTGTTTGGGATATGTTCTTGTGGTTGAAAAAACATCGGTGTCACTTCTTCATTTTTCATCGCCTCATCCCCTTTCCATGTATGTTTACTATATCCTCATTTTCTCTTACTTAAACTGTCATCACAGCTCGATATTTCGTTCATACTAAAAAGAAAGGGGGTATTAGTGATTGGGAAAGTATCGGACGTAGGTATGTTTTTTCTTTTGTCATTGATATTATTGTCTTGTACTATCTCTTTTACGTCTCCTTATATCACCGATGATCCCGTTTTCTATATAGGACAAGAAGAACTGTTTTCGGAGATAACGACGCAAGAAAAGTCAGTTGATTTTCACTTTATTGATGTAGGCCAAGGGGATAGTACCTTGGTTCAATTTGCTACTGGCGAGAACATCCTAATCGATGGAGGAAAACCCGAAAAAGGAAAACAAGTTCTTCAATATTTAAGGGAAAAAGGGATTCACCAGCTTGATTGGGTAGTGGCGACACACCCTGATTACGATCACATCGGTGGATTGATTACTGTATTGAAAAATATAGACGTAAAAAATGTCTTAGATAGTGGAAAAGAAAAGGAGACGGAAACGTATGAGATGTACCAACAAACTATACAAAATGAAAATATCCCAGTAACCATCGCAAAAGAAGGTGAGACGGTACCGATCGAAGGAGCAACGGTGATCGTATTAAATGCAGAAAGACCGTCGGATGAAACCAATGATTCTTCAATTGTATTGAAGATAGAGACGGATCAACATACCGCATTACTGCTCGGCGATATCCCGCAAAAAATTGAAAAGGAGCTGATTAAAAAGTATCCTGGCCATGCGGATGTGTTAAAAGTCGCCCATCACGGATCACATACTTCGACTTCGGCTGAATTATTAAGGCAAGTTCGTCCGTCCATTGCGGTGCTTACTTATGGAAAAGATAATGATTTCGGCCATCCTCATGCGATTGTAACGCACCGATTAAAACGATACGGAACGCCTTTTATTAGTACGGAACGTTCAGGGAATATTCAAATTTCGTTAACAAAACAAGGGGTGTACGTGCTAGATACATCCCTTGTTTTGTTGTGTGTTTAGTCATTTCGTCGCTATTTATAAAAAATTGAAAAACATGTTGACATTCTCAGTTTTATCACATAGAATACAATTCAAACATATAAATCTTATATAATTACTATGTTTTAACGAGGAGGGGCTTCATGGGACAACAAGAAGATTTAGAAAAAACGTATGAAAAGCTTAAAGTACTCCTAAAAGACTTAAAATATGGCTCAATCACAATTGTTGTCCAAGACGGCAAGATTGTTCAAATGGAAAAAAAGGAGAAACTGCGATTTACATGAAATATGCTGACCAGACAAACTGGAGGCGACGTATATATCTAAACATCTCGTGATTAGAGATGAAGATATACACGTTGCCTTTTTATTTTAAGGGAGGGATTCCATGACATACGTCTATGAAACGGTGACAGAAGACGCATTACAATCACTAACCAAAGAATGGGAAGAGTGGAAAGCCATTGATGTTTTGAAGTGGACTTATGACACATATGGAGAAGAAGTTGTATACGCGTCAAGCCTTGGAGCAGAAGGAATGGTACTACTCCATCTCATTCAACAAGTAAACCCAAGTGCTACGGTCGTCTTTATTGATACCGATTACCATTTTTCAGAAACGTACCGGTTCTTAGAAGAAGTGAAAAATTATTTTTCCACATTAAATATCCAAAGCATTCAGCCTGAACTAACACCCGCGGAACAAAAAACTCGGTACGGAGATAAGCTATGGGAGAAAGACCCAGATCAATGTTGTGCGATACGTAAACTCGCACCATTAGAAAAAGAATTGACTAAATACGAAGCATGGATCTCTGGATTAAGAAGAGAACAATCACCCACTCGACAACATGTTCAATTTGTAAATAAAGACAACCGTTTCCGAAAAATTAAAATATGTCCCTTAATCCATTGGACGTGGGATGAGGTGTGGGACTATATCAACACCCATTCTCTTCCTTATCACCCATTGCACGATCAAAATTACCCAAGTATCGGCTGTTTTCCTTGTACTGCACCTGTTCTTGAAGGAGAGGACTTACGAAGTGGTCGTTGGCAAGGACTTGGCAAAACGGAATGCGGACTTCATCGTCCGTAGAAAAATATAGAAAGGAAGGATTGTTCATGTCTCATTTGCCACATGGTGGAACGTTAGTCAATCGAAAAAAAATAGGAGAAAATACGAGTAATATTCAAGCAGCGATTCCAATTGATGAAATTGGACTTTCGGATATTGAACTGCTTGCAAATGGAGGGTACAGTCCGTTAACCGGATTTTTACACCGACGAGATTATGAATCCGTGGTGGAAAACATGTGCTTGGAAGATGGAACAGTATGGTCGATCCCAATCACCTTACCGGTTACCAAAGAAAAAGCTTCTGAATTAAAAATTGGTCAAAAAGCGACGCTTATCTATGAAGAAAAAGTGTACGGATATGTAGAGATAGAGGATATTTACGTACCAGATAAAGAACGAGAAGCAGAGAAAGTGTACCAAACAACCGACCTTGAACATCCTGGAGTCCGAAATCTTTTTGAGCGAGCCGCGGTATACGTGGCAGGGCCGATTACGTTAACCGAGGAAATCGTACATGATGAGTTTCAATCATATTACTTGGATCCACAAGAAACGAGAGAAGAATTTAAAAAGAGAGGATGGAAAACGGTTGTTGGCTTTCAAACGAGAAATCCGGTGCACCGGGCCCACGAATATATTCAAAAATCGGCATTAGAAACGGTAGATGGCTTGTTTCTCCAACCGTTAGTAGGAAAGACAAAACAAGGAGATATTCCAGCCGATGTTCGGATGCAAAGTTATGAAGTGATATTAAAACATTACTACCCGAAAAACCGGTCCTTTTTAGCTGTTTTTCCAGCAGCGATGCGTTATGCCGGACCACGAGAAGCAATATTCCATGCGCTTGTGAGAAAAAACTACGGTTGTACTCATTTTATCGTCGGTAGAGATCATGCCGGCGTTGGAAATTACTATGGCACTTATGACGCTCAACGAATTTTTGAGCAATTTACAGCGGAGGAACTTGGAATCACCCCATTATTTTTTGAACATAGTTTCTATTGCAAAAAA
Source organism: Aliibacillus thermotolerans (assembly GCF_027853235.1). Taxonomy (GTDB): domain Bacteria; phylum Bacillota; class Bacilli; order Bacillales; family Marinococcaceae; genus Aliibacillus; species Aliibacillus thermotolerans. Next base: position 49,419 of record NZ_WKJG01000050.1, on the reverse strand, counting down.
TGCGACAATATGGCTTCGCAAAAAACGTGCCCTCACGATGCAAGTCATCACGTCATTTTATCCGGAACAAAAGTGCGTGAAATGTTAAGTAAAGGAGAAATGCCACCTCCGGAATTTAGTCGGCCGGAAGTTGTGAAAGTGTTGATCGAAGGAGTGAAAGAAAAGGTAGGAAGGTGAGCTTATGGATGTAACGATTGGCGCGTATATCATTGCATTTTTCTTTGCGATGAATATCGGTGCAAGTGGAACCGCTGCTGCAATGGGCCCCGCTTATGGAAGTGGAGCAATCAAAAGACGATTTGTCGCCATGCTTCTTGTCGGAGGAGGCGCTTTCGTTGGTGCGCTCTTCGGTTCGGAAGTTGTCAAAACAATCGGTGCTGGGGTGATTCCGGAAAGTTTCATTACGACGGAAGTTGCCATCATCATTTTATTAGGAGCTACATTCACCCTGTTTTTCGCCAATTGGATAGGCATTCCATTATCAACAAGTGAAGTAGTGGTCGGTTCTCTTGTCGGTGTTGGTCTTGCGTTTCAATCGTTACACGTAAGCAATTTATTTACGATTTTCTTATGTTGGCTCATTGTCCCGGTGGTGGCTTTTGGAATTGCTTATATGTTAGGTAGAGGAATAAAAAATATTGAACCGAAATGGACCTTCCTTCATACAAACTCAACGTGGAAAAAGGTATTGACGGCGTTGGTCATCATGACTGGTCTAGTGGAATCATTTGCCGCAGGGATGAACAATGTATCTAATGCTGTTGGCCCACTCGTTGGCGCTTCGTTAATTTCAATGGAGCAGGCCCTCTTATTTGGCGGTTTGTTTTTAGGGTTGGGATCAATGGTGTTTGGAAGTAAAGTACTTGAGACCAATGGTAAAAAAATTACTCGTCTGTCTTTACTGCAAGGAAGTGCGGTATCTTTCACAGGAGGATCTCTCGTTATTGTTGCATCTGTTTTTGGAATCCCAGTTCCACTGACACAAGTTACCACGTCAGCGATTATCGGTATTGGCGCTTCCAATCACGGTTTTCAATTGCGAGAACAAATGGTGTTAAAACAAATCATTCATGTCTGGGTATTGTCGCCGGTAGTGTCAGTCGTTGTCTCTTACTCTCTCATGTTGATATTCATCCATAAAGATGTCTACACATTGTTTATCATGATCACCGTATCCATCGCCACCCTAGGCTCTGTTCGTTTTTTACAGTTAATCAAAAAAGAAAGACAAAGCACCCATGACGGAGGCAGCGGAATATAAGGACAAAGGACATCTCGGAAGTACTCAAGTGAGGATAAATTAGACCATGGTGCAACAGACAGGTAAGCGATCTTAGACAAGATGAGGCGTATGAATCGAAATTGATTGATACTCGCTCACCTTATGACACTTCATAAATTTTTCAAATAAATAAAGTTTCCTAAACGGTTCATGCGGCATTGATTGATCCGATCTTAAAATCATTCGCATAGCATCTTTCCCATTTTTCCTAGTAAAGCTAAGACGTCTGGATTGAAGCTGTAGAAAAAAGGAGGAGTCTTTCATGACGGAAAAACATATTGTTTGGCATGAACAATCAGTAGAAAAAAAAGAACGACAAGAAAAGAACGGTCATAAAAGTTGTATTTTATGGTTTACTGGCTTATCTGGCTCAGGAAAGTCAACGATCGCCAATGCATTGATTCGACGTTTATTTGAAGAAGGGAAGCAAGGATATATTTTAGATGGTGATAATATTCGCCACGGATTAAATCAAGATTTAGGTTTTTCTCCTGAAGATAGAAAAGAAAATATCCGACGCATTGGGGAAGTGGCAAAATTATTTGTTGACTCCGGCACGATTGTTGCTACCGCTTTTATTTCCCCATACCGAAAAGATCGTGACCTCGTTCGTCAATTAGTGGATAAGGATGAATTTTTGGAAGTGTATGTTAAATGCCCTCTTGAAGTATGTGAAGAAAGAGATCCAAAAGGACTTTATGAAAAAGCACGCAAAGGGGAGATATCTTCTTTTACCGGTATTGATGCCCCCTATGAAGAGCCTGTACAACCTGAAATTGTCATTGAAAGTGACAAAGTGAGTATTGAAGAAGCAGTGAATCAAATTGTTACGACACTGGAAGAAAAACAGTTATTGAGGAGGTAACGATGAGCGGTTACGTATACATCGTTGGAGCAGGACCAGGAGATCCCGAATTAATTACTGTCAAAGCTCTACGCGCCATTCAAGAAGCTGATGTCATCTTATATGACCGTCTTGTGAATGAAGAATTGTTACAGCATGCAAAAAAAGAGGCAATCCTTGTCTATTGTGGGAAAAAACCGAATCATCATTGGATGACCCAAGGGATGATTAATGAACAATTACTGTTTTTTGCCAAACGAGGAAAAGTGGTGACAAGATTAAAAGGAGGAGACCCATTGATCTTTGGGCGCGGAGGAGAAGAAGCATTGACATTAGCGACCAATGATATTCCTTATGAAATTGTACCAGGTATCACTTCTGGGATTGCTGCGAGTGCCTATGCCGGTATTCCGCTTACTCAGCGAAAAGTAAGCAGCCACGTCGCTTTTCTTACCGGACAGACAGAAAACAATCAAGATAATGATGAGAATTGGAAAAGTATCGCGCGCCATGCAGGGACACTTGTCATTTATATGGGTATGAAAAATCTAGAAAAAATTGTTCAAACGTTACGTGAGATTGGAAGACCCGACCGTACTCCTGTCGCCATTATTCATCAAGGAACAACCGAGAAGCAGCGCACTATTACCGGGGATCTTCAAACAATTGTTCAAATAGCGAAAAACGAACGGATCCACCCCCCAAGCATTATCGTAGTGGGGGAAGTAGTAAAACTAGGCGAAAAAATAAATTGGTTTCAGGAGTATACAAATTGGTCTGACCATCACTCCTCGCTACAAAAGTCACAATAAAAAGGAGGAGAGGATGTGCAAGCGATCTTGTATGTCAGTCATGGCACTCGTAAGCGAAGTGGAAGGAAAGAAGTGTATTCCTCCCTTGCCCCAGTGATAAAAAAAGTGAATAGCCCGCTGCAGAAAATTTGCTTTCTACAGTTTTCACGACCTACTCTCTTGGAAGGCATTGAAATGTGTGTGAAAGAAGGCGCAACGACTATTATTATCGTTCCTTTGTTGTTGTTAAAAGCAGATCACGCAACTTACGACATTCCACAAGCGATCATTTCGGCACGACGGAAGTATCCTTTCATCCAATTTATTTATGAAGAGCCTTTGGGAGAAGAGGAAAAACTCATCGACGCTTTATACGAAGCGCTTCTCATGAAACAATTTCTAGAAGTGCCACAACGTCATGTGCTTTTAGTAGGACGGGGTGGACGTTCCCCTCAAGTAAAACAACATTTAATACAGGTCTCGGAACGTCTCCAACGAAAACTTCCCGAAACGGAGATAACAATATGTTTCTTATACGGGCACAAACCCCATTTCCAAGACATTGTAAATGAAGCAACAGAAAAACAGCGATTTATTTTACCATTTTTACTTTTTGATGGGCGTTTATTCGCGTCCTTAACCCAAGCAGCGAAGAAAAAAGGATGGATTTTATGTGACACGTTAGGATCAAGTGCACACGTGCGAGACATCGTCACCAAACGTATCAATCGCTGGTTGACTGATAAAGAAAAGGAAAGAGGTGAGGTTTATGTCATTACAAACGACAAATAGTCCTTTTACAGAGGAACAAACGAATGTACTCAACCAATTAATATCTTCTTTAACAGAAACACAAAAAATTTGGCTTAGTGGCTATTTACTTGCGAGTAATCCATCATCAAACCAAGTAGTGACCGAAACGCCGACACAGTCACAACCTAAAACAAAAGGAGTGACCATTTTAGTCGGCTCACAAACAGGAAATGGGGTGGCTCTTGCTGAACAGTTGACGGAACGATTACAAAAACAAAAAATGAACGTTCACCAATATGGAATGGATGAATTTAAACCGAAGAAATTAAAAGATGTCGAAGTGTTACTCGTTATCGTAAGCACCCATGGAGAAGGAGATCCACCTGATAATGCATTGCGTTTTTATGAATATTTACACCGCCCGAAAGCTCCTTCCTTAGTACATCTTGAGTTTTCTGTATTAGCGCTTGGAGATTCCTCTTATGAACATTTTTGCCAAACAGGGAAAGACATTGACAAGCGTTTAGAAGAATTAGGAGGAAAAAGAATGGTTCCTCGCGTCGATTGTGATGTCGATTTTGAAGATAAAGCAGAGACATGGTTTGCCTCTGTCGAAAAAGAAATCAAGGAAAGTGTGACAACACAAGAGATGGTGACGGAAGGAAATATTTTCGCCACCGAACAAATCACTTATTCACGGAAACATCCATTTCTTGCAGAAATATTAGAACACATCCCATTGAATGGAAGAGGTTCTAATAAAGAAACAACCCATTTGGAACTGTCTTTGGAAGGTTCCGGAATAACGTTTGAACCAGGAGATAGCCTAGGGATATATCCGGAAAACGATCCGGAATTAGTGGATGCTATTTTACATGAAATGAACTGGGAAAGTAAAGAACGCGTGGAAGTCAATGGAGAAAAATATACATTGAGAGAAGCATTACTTCGCTACTATGATATTACAAATATTACGCTTCCGCTCTTAAAAAAATTAATTCCTCTTTCAGAAACATCCGCTTTAAAGGAATACATCGAAAAAGATTCCTTTGATAAAAAAGAAGTGGAAGGGAAAGACTTGTTGGACATTATAAGAGAATTTGGACCTTGGAAAGGAAATATCACGTCCTTTTTAGAAGTGTTACGACCACTTGCGCCACGATTATATTCCATCGCCAATAGCCTAGAAGCATATCCCGATGAAGTGCATGTCACAATTGGTTCTGTGAAATATGAAGCCCATGGAAGACAACGGCTTGGGGTATGTTCGGTTTATTGTGCGGAACGGAAAGAAATTGGAGATACACTTCCTGTCTACGTTCAAAAAAATCCAAACTTCCGTTTACCTGAAAATCCCGACGATGCAATCATTATGATTGGTGCTGGAACAGGAGTAGCTCCGTATCGGGCTTTCATGCAAGAAAGAGAAGAAATCGATGCCAAAGGAAAAAACTGGCTATTTTTTGGTGATCAACATTTTCGTACTGATTTTCTCTATCAAGTGGAATGGCAACAATGGAAAAAAGATGGTTTACTCACGAACATTGATCTCGCTTTCTCTCGGGATGCGGAAGAAAAAGTATACGTACAACACCGGATGTTGGAGAAAAAAGAAGAATTTTATCGTTGGTTAGAAGAAGGGGCTTATGTGTACGTATGTGGTGACAAAAACAAGATGGCAAAAGATGTGGAAAAAACAATCCTCACCATTGTGCAAGACGTTGGCAACAAAACAGAAGAAGAAGCAAAGGAATATGTCCAAATGTTAAGGCAAGAAAAACGTTATCAGCGAGATGTCTACTAAAATGTATAGGAGGGATCCACCAAATGAGTAAACTTTATCCAGTGGAAGGACCACCAAGTGATGTGGAACGAATTAAAAAAGAAAGCCGTTATTTACGTGGAACGTTAGAATCTTCCTTTCAAGATACAATTACGGCTGGGATTCCAGATGACGATAATCGCTTGTTGAAGTTTCATGGTAGCTATTTGCAAGATGATCGCGATGTAAGGATAGAAAGACAAAAACAGAAATTAGAACCCGCTTACCAATTCATGATTAGAGTACGGGCTGCCGGTGGAGTAGCTACTGCCAAGCAATGGCTACAACTAGATGAAATTGCGAATCAATATGCAAATGGGACGTTAAAAATCACGACGCGTCAAGCAATTCAAATGCACGGGATCGTCAAGTGGAATATGAAAAAAACGATGCAACGTATTCACGAAGCATTGATGGATACCATTGCGGCTTGCGGTGACGTCAACCGCAACGTGATGTTAAATCCTAACCCGTATGAATCATCTGTTCACGGAAAAGTGTACGAATGGGCCAAACGAATCAGCGAACATCTCACTCCAAGGACCCGTGCTTATCATGAAATATGGTTAGACGAAGAAAAATTGTACGATAGTAATGAAGAAGAAGAACCGATTTACGGAGAAGTATATTTACCACGTAAATTTAAAATTGGAATTGCCATTCCTCCTTCCAATGATATCGACGTATTTTCACAGGACCTTGGCTTTATTGCGATTGTGGAAAATGAGAAGCTCCTCGGCTTTAACGTTGTCGTTGGGGGTGGCATGGGAATGACCCATGGAGATAAAAAGACGTATCCACAAGTGGGAAAAGTCATTGGGTTTTGCACTCCGGAACAAATAGTAGAGGTTGCGGAAAAAATTGTGACCATTCAGCGAGATTACGGTAATCGTTCGATTCGAAAAAATGCTCGTTTTAAATATACGGTAGACCGACTTGGACTTACTTTTATCGTGAAAGAATTAGAAAAACGATTGGGATACTCTCTGAGCAAAGCGCGATCGTATCAATTTGATCATCACGGGGATCGGTACGGATGGATTCAAGGAGTCAATGACACTTGGCATTACACGATGTTTATTCAAAATGGCCGTGTGAAAGATACCGAGACTTGCAAGATGATGACTGCTCTCCGGGAAATTGCAACCATTCATCGTGGAGAATTTCGATTCACCCCGAACCAAAATATTATGATTAGTAATGTAGCTGAAACGGAGAAACCTCGCATCCAAGCAATTATTGATAAATATAAACTAACGAATAATGAGCATATGTCACCATTACAAAAAAGTGCGATTGCATGTGTCGCCTTTCCCACTTGTGGGCTTGCGATGGCTGAAGCTGAACGCTATCTTCCTACACTTATCACGCGTTTAGAAGAAGTGATGGAAGAAGCAGGTTTAAAAGAAGAAGATATTGTCATTCGGATGTCCGGTTGTCCAAATAGTTGTTCCCGAGCTCCTTTAGGAGAAATCGGTTTTATTGGAAAAGCGCCTGGTAAATATAATTTGTATTTAGGAGGAAGTTATACAGGAGAACGGTTAAACAAACTATATAAAGAAAATATCGGGGAAGAAGAAATCATCCACACATTGAAACCGATCATCCATCATTACGCAAAAGAACGTGCTGAAGGAGAACGGTTCGGAGACTTTGTCGTTCGAAATCAATACGTCACAAAAGTAGAAGATGGCACCCAATTCCATGATTAAAGAATGAAGCACATCGTCTAGTTTCTCTCTCTATCTCATGGTAAGATAAATACGATGAGAGTAGAGGAGGATTCGCAGGAGATGCTCAGTTTTATCCTTATTATTTTGATTGGTATTTCTGGAATTGTTATTACATTATATTTAACGCAAGTCGAAGATAAAAATTATAATTATAATAAAAGTTTCTCCAATATGATCGTCATGTATGCAATCTTTTTACCTGTTCTTTTAGTCATTGGAGGTCTCATTTGGATATTTGCGTTTTAACCCTTTTCCTTATAAATTTGTCTGAACTGACACAAGCTAACGATGTGGAGAGTCTTTCTCCATGTAAGAACTTACGGGAAGGGGATAAAACATGAACAATTTCCGTTGGAACGTTCCTTTCATGGGGAATCGTCGCGGTATTTTTCAAAGAAATGAGCCACGGGGAAGAATGGGGATGTTTTTGACACTGGCAGCACTTGGGGCTGGCGCCGTTTGGTACGGTATTTCTGAAAAACGTAATCAAAATCGTCCCATTCGAAAGCAACTGCAAAAGTTTCAACGTTCCTTTAAACAAGGGGATACAGCGAGCGAAACAGCGTTTGCGGAAGAGTTGCTAGGACAAGTAGTCAATAACAATGAGAAAAAATCATAACCTGTATCCTTTTAAACAAACCTAGCTTGAATGATTTTTCATCAAGCTAGGTTTGTCGTTATATACAACTTTTTAGTAAGAATGGATGATGTTTCGTAACTTCCCATATTTCGCGTATAATATAGGTTATATGATACGCCATCACAAGGAGGGTGAATGAATGAAAAAAGGGAGAGGAATTCAGCGACATGAATCATTAGCCCCACTATCTCGTCATCATCACCATGCACTTTTTTTATGTTTAAACTTAAAACGCGTCAATACAGAAAAAGCCCGCTACTCTATCCAACAAGTGGCAGAAGATGTGAAAAGATTTTGGGAAGAAGGAGGACAGGAGCACTTTCGAGAAGAAGAGGAAGTTTTGTTGCCGGCGTATTCCCAATATGCTTCCCTCGAACATGCGGAAATAGCCGAAATGTTACTGGAACATGTGGAAATCCGAGGACTCATGCACCGTTTAATAGAAAAAATAAATCACGATGAATTATCTACATGCGTGGAAGATATGCGTGAGTTAGGAGAAAAATTAGAAGCACATGTTCGCAAAGAAGAGAGAGTGATTTTTCCGTTGATTGAAAAAGCTCTTCCTGATGATGTATTAAAAGAGTTAGAACCGTATTTTCATGAATAAACCGAATGGAGTGATTGTATGATATCATTTCAGCAATCTGAAAAAGAAGCAGTTTACAAAGCGATTTTTAACAGAAGAGATATTCGGCAATTTTTGCGTGATCCCATTCCCGAAGAAGCGATCTATCGTATTTTAGAAGCGGCTCATGCTGCTCCTTCTGTTGGCTTTATGCAACCGTGGAACTTTATTATTATCGATTCGGATGAAAAAAAAGAACGACTTGCTTGGGCTGCGGAAAAAGAGCGCAAAGCGTTAGCCATTCATTACGAAGGAGAAAGAGAAACAAAATTTTTAAGTTTGAAAGTCGAAGGGTTAAAAGACGCACCAATAACTATTTGTGTCACGTGTGACCCAACGAGAGGAGGAAATCACGTGCTCGGGCGCAATTCCATCCCTGAAACGGATATTATGTCCACATCTTGTGCCATTCAAAATATGTGGCTTGCGGCTTTCGTAGAAGGAATTGCGATGGGATGGGTCAGTTTTTATAAAAAAAGTGATGTCCGGGATATTTTAAATATTCCCCCTCACATTGAACCTGTCGCTCTTCTTTCTTTAGGTTATACCGAAGATTACCCAAAACAACCGATATTAGAGACAGCCAATTGGGAAAAACGACAAGACTTAACTACATTAATATTTGATAATGAATGGGGCATTGCAAAAAAGAACAAAATTAGCGAAAATAAGGAGGCCCAGCTGAAATGAAAGTGAATGGATAAAAGGAGTTTTTTCATGGAAGATAACATCACCATTATCGCAACAGCGACGATGGGAGTAGAAACTCTCGTTCGTCGCGAAATTGAAACGTTAGGATATGATCAACTACGAGTAGAAAACGGAAAAGTAGAAGTGGACACAACACTTGATGCGATCCCGCGCTTAAATTTATGGTTAAGAACTGCAGATCGCATTAAAATAAAAGTGGATTCTTTCATCGCGCATTCTTTTGAAGAGTTGTTTGAACAAACGAAAGCGATTCCGTGGGAAATGTATATCGGAAAGAAAGATGCGTTCCCCGTCATTGGACGTTCAGTCAAATCTACTCTATATAGTGTTCCGGATTGCCAACGGATTGTGAAAAAAGCGATTGTAGAACGGCTCAAACAATCGTACGATGTCGACTGGTTTGAAGAAACCGGTGCGATGTATAAAGTGGAAGTAGCGATTCATAAAGATGTCGTCACGTTATCCATTGACGCCACCGGAGATGGATTGCATAAACGAGGGTACCGTGCACTCCATAGTAGAGCCCCGTTAAAAGAAACGTTAGCTGCAGCGATGATTATGTTAACAAATTGGAAACCGGACATGCCTTTTGTCGATCCTTTTTGCGGTTCAGGAACGATTCCTATTGAAGCTGCGATGATCGGACAAAATATCGCCCCGGGATTTAATCGCTCATTCGTCTCTGAATCTTGGCCATGGATAGGAGAACAACGATGGGAAAAAGCACGGGAAGAAGCAGAAGATGTTGCTTCTTATGACACTCCCCTAGAGATATTAGGAACAGATATCGATCATCGGATGATTGAACTATCCGAGAATAATACAAAGGAAGCAGGCTTATACGGTGCGATTTCATTTAAACAAATGCAAGTGGCTGACTTTACGACGAAACATGAAGTTGGCACGATTGTCACCAATCCCCCTTATGGAGCGCGGTTGAGCGAAAAAAAGGATATTAAAACATTGTATCAAACAATGGGGAAAGTATTTCGGCCCCTTGACTTTTGGTCGGTGTACGTTTTAACTTCTCATGAATCCTTCGAATCGTTATATGGAAAAAAAGCGACGAAAAAAAGAAAACTGTACAATGGAAACATGAAAACCTACTATTATCAGTTTTGGGGAAAAAGACCTCCGAAACCACACCAATAAGCCAACAAAGCAATCAAAATCTGGTTTTCACCCTTTTCGTCGACCATTATTGGATAAAATGCAGGAATTAATTTATCGTGCGACGAACTCTTTAAGTATCAAGTAAAAACATATGACAACAAGAAGGTAAGGAGTGGGGCGTATGAAATTTAAAGAACATACTGCAATCATTACAGGCGGAGCGATGGGAATTGGCGCAAAAACAGCGGAAAAGTTTTTAAATGAAGGAGCAAAAGTGGTTCTGATTGATATCAACGAAAAAACACTCGATGAAACCCTCGCTCGCTTGTCAACGTATAATGAGAAGATTTTCACCATTCCAGCTGATGTCACCGATCGTGCTGCGGTGAAACACGTAGTAAAGACCACTTTAGAGCAATGGGATACCATTGATATATTAATTAACAATGCAGGTATTACCGCGGATACTCAACTGTTAAAAATGACCGAAGAAGATTGGGATCGAGTCGTCGATGTGAATTTAAAAGGCGTCTTCACGATGACACAACAAGTAGCAGAAGTGATGAAAGAACAACAAAGTGGTGTTATTTTAAACGCATCTTCCGTTGTTGCCCATTACGGTAACTTTGGTCAAACGAATTATGCTGCCACAAAAGCCGGTGTGATTGGCATGACAAAAACATGGGCAAAAGAATTAGGTCGTTACAATATTCGCGTGAATGCGGTTGCACCGGGGTTTATTAAAACAGCAATGACCGATAAAGTACCTGCTCATATTTTGGAAGAAATGAAAGAACGCTCACCTCTTAAAACCTTTGGCTATCCTGAAGACATAGCAAACGCCTATGCCTTTTTAGCCTCAGAAGAAGCGCGCTTTATTACGGGTACTGTGTTGAATGTCGATGGTGGAGTCGTTATATAATAAAAGGAGGAGATCGAACAAATGAGTGAATTTACAAATCCAACGAGAGAAGAAATTGGTGACATTTTAAAGAAATATGATAAAATTGCCGTAGTCGGTTTATCTGATAATCCTGAGAGAACTTCTTATCAGATTAGTGAAGCGATGCAAAAAGCAGGCTACAAAATCATCCCGATTAATCCAAAAGTGAAAGAAGTACTCGGTGAAAAAGCATATCCTTCATTATTGGATGTGGAAGAAGATTTCGATATTGTGAACGTCTTTCGTCGGAGTGAACATTTGCCAGACGTAGCAAAAGAAGCAGTGAAGACAAATGCCAAAGTTTTTTGGGCTCAGCTCGGCCTCGAAAATGAAGAAGCATATCGCATTGCAAAAGATCATGGTATGACAGTTATTATGGATCGTTGCATTAAAGTAGAACACGCTTTAACGAAATAACATAAAAAAGCGCTCATCTTCATTGATGAGCGTTTCTCATTATTGAACATATGTTCTTATTTTGTGGTATGATAGGAGTACATAAAAATGTGAGAGGGAAGGAAGGAGACCAAACCATTGAAACAATCTATCGACTACAATGATGATTCCATCCAAGTGTTAGAAGGTCTCGAGGCGGTACGGAAAAGGCCCGGTATGTATATTGGTTCTACCGACAGTCGCGGGCTCCATCACCTTGTCTATGAAATTGTTGATAATGCTGTAGATGAAGCCCTTGCCGGTTACGGGGATACCATTACGGTCACCATTCATCAAGATGAAAGTATTAGTGTACAAGACAGAGGACGCGGAATGCCAACAGGAACACACCGTTCCGGACGCTCGACTCCCGAGGTGATTTTAACGGTTCTTCATGCAGGAGGAAAGTTTGGACAAGGGGGATACAAAACGAGTGGAGGCCTTCACGGTGTGGGGGCGTCTGTTGTAAATGCACTCTCAGAATGGTTAACCGTCACGATTCATCGTGATGGTTATCTCTTTCAGCAAAAGTTTGAGCAGGGCGGCAAGCCGGTGACACCTTTAAAAAAACTAGGAAAATCACAAGAAACAGGAACCATCATTCATTTTAAACCGGATTCCTCTATTTTCCATACAACTACTTTTCAATATAATTTGATTAAAGAACGGTTAAGAGAAACGGCTTTTTTACTGCGTGGCGTTCAAATGGAATGTATTGATAAAAGAATAAACCCAGTACAAATAGAGACTTTTACGTATGAAAAAGGGATACAAGAATATGTCACTTATTTAAATGAAGATAAAGAAGCCCTTCACCCAGTCGTATTTTTTGAAGGAGAAGCGCAACAAATTGAAGTGGAATTCGCTTTTCAATTTAATGATGGTTACACCGAAAACATGTTATCTTTTGTTAATAATGTCCGGACAAAAGACGGGGGAACCCATGAATCGGGAGCAAAAACAGCGATTACTCGCGTGATGAATGAATATGCACGTAAATTACATTTTTTAAAAGAAAAAGATAAAAATCTAGATGGATCGGATATTCGAGAAGGTCTGACGGCGATCGTTTCCGTCCGTATTCCTGAACATTTATTGCAGTTTGAAGGACAAACGAAAGGAAAATTAGGAACTTCAGAAGCTCGCTCAGCCGTCGATCACATTATTTCCGAACAACTTACTTTTTTCTTGGAAGAAAACCCCTCCATTAGCGCCATGTTGATTAAAAAAGCAGTGAAAGCAAGAGATGTTCGAGAAGCTGCTAGAAAAGCGAGAGAAGAAGCTCGCTTAGGTAAAAAAGGACGGAGGCGGGAAGCATTATTAAGTGGAAAACTAACCCCCGCCCAATCGCGAAAACCAGACCGTAATGAATTGTATCTTGTGGAAGGTGATTCCGCAGGAGGTTCGGCGAAACAAGGACGTGACCGGAAATTTCAAGCGGTATTGCCTTTGCGAGGGAAAGTGATTAATACCGAAAAAGCGAAACTGGATGACATTATGAAAAACGAAGAAATTCGAACGATCATTTATGCCCTCGGCGCAGGGGTAGGGGCAGACTTTTCCTTGGAAGACCGAAATTACGACAAAGTGATTATTATGACAGATGCAGATACGGATGGTGCTCATATTCAAGTGCTTCTGTTAACTTTCTTTTATCGCTATATGCGTCCGCTTGTGGAAGCGGGAAAAGTGTACATCGCTTTGCCACCTTTATATAAAATAAGTAAAACATCCGGAAAAAATGAAATAGTTGAATACGCATGGGACGAGAAAGGGTTACAAGAAGCCATAAAAAAAGTAGGAAAAGGCTATACAATTCAACGCTACAAAGGTCTTGGTGAAATGAATCCGGAACAATTATGGGAAACAACGATGAATCCGGAAACAAGAACATTAATCCGAGTGACCGTCGACGATTTTGCCCGGGCGGACAAGCGAGTCAGTACTCTCATGGGAGATAAAGTAGAACCACGGCGTCAGTGGATTGAATCCCACGTTGCTTTTGGATTAGAAGAAGAATCGAACATCTTAGATAATGACAATCTTCACGTCGTCAAGGAGGAAGAATCACGTGAGTAACGCAGAAAAATTTTTAGATTTACCACTAGAAGATGTTATCGGCGATCGTTTTGGCAAGTATAGTAAATACATTATTCAAGAAAGAGCGTTGCCGGACGTTCGGGATGGCTTGAAACCAGTACAACGACGGATTTTATATGCGATGTACAGAGACGGAAACCACGCGGATAAACCTTTTCGGAAAGCCGCCAAAACGGTGGGGAATGTCATTGGAAATTATCATCCTCACGGGGACTCTTCCGTTTACGAAGCAATGGTGCGAATGAGCCAACCGTGGAAAGGGAGGTTTCCCTTAATTGAAATGCACGGAAATAATGGCTCCATTGACGGAGACCCACCTGCGGCGATGCGATATACAGAAGCAAGGTTGTCTGCGATTTCCTCTCAGTTATTAAAAGATATAGAAAAAGAAACTGTAGAACATATTCCTAACTTTGACGACACAGAGAAAGAACCGGTCGTATTACCGGCGCAATTTCCGAATCTCCTCGTAAATGGGGCGACAGGCATCTCAGCAGGTTATGCCACCGATATTCCTCCTCATCAAATAGGAGAAGTCATTGACGCGACTTTAATGAGAATCGATCGACCGAATTGTACCGTTGATGAATTAATGACAGTGTTACAAGGTCCTGATTTTCCGACAGGTGGAATTATTCAAGGCATCGATGGGATTAAAAAAGGATATGAGACAGGTAAAGGAAAAATTGTTCTTCGTGCTGCAACAAAAATTGAAAATATTCGAGGTGGACGGAAACAAATTGTCATTACAGAAATCCCATATGATGTCACGAAAGCAAATATTGTAAAAAAAATCGACGAAATCCGATTTGATAAAAAAGTAGAAGGAATTGCTGAAGTGCGAGATGAAACGGATCGCTCTGGTCTTCGTATTGTCATTGAACTAAAAAGAGACGCAGATCCGAAAGGAATTCTTACTTACTTATTTAAAACGACCGATCTACAGACTTCTTATCATTTTAATATGGTCGCTATTCATGAGAAGACACCGAAATTATTAAGTCTCACTGAAATATTAGACGCTTATATCGCTCATCAAAAAGAAGTGGTCTTAAATCGATCACGCTACGAATTAAATAAAGCGAAAGCTCGACACCATATTGTGGAGGGGCTAATTTATGCCATTTCCATTTTAGATGACGTCATTCAAATCATCCGTCAATCTAAAAATAAACGAGATGCGAAAGATAATTTAATGTCTGCTTTTTCATTTACAGAAGAACAAGCAGAAGCCATTGTCACCCTCCAGCTATACCGCTTAACGAATACCGATGTAGTGACATTGGAAGAGGAACTAGCATCCCTTCTCAAAGAAATTGAACGGTTAGAAGGTATTTTGCAAAGTGAAAAAAAACTATTACAAGTAATCAAGAAGCAATTAAAGCAAGTGAAAAAACAATATAACGATGAAAGACGTACAAAAATAGAAGCAAAAATAGAAGCATTAGAAGTGGATTTGCATGTCGTAGCACCTTCTGAAGACGTCATTGTTTCCGTCACGAGAGAAGGGTATGTCAAACGTACAAGCCTTCGCTCTTATAGTGCATCCAACGAAGAAGAACCGAGCATGAAACAGACCGATGATTTATTATTCGCAAAAGAATTACATACAACGGATATTCTTCTTTTCTTTACAAAGAAAGGGCGCTACGTGTATGTCCCTGTTTACGAATTACCGGACATCCGTTGGAAAGACAGCGGCCAACATATTGGAAATATCATTTCTTTGTCAGCAGACGACACGATTGTGAACGTGATTCATGTACCAGAGTTTACCAATGAACGGTACTTTCTCTTTTTTACAAAAAATGGCATAGTGAAAAAAACCGCCGTTTCGTCTTACGAAGCCAAAAGACATATGAGAGCGCTAATGGCTCTTCATTTAAAAGATGAAGGAGACGAAGTGATTCATGTTGCTCAAACAGATGGTAATCAACATATCTTTGTTGGAACCCACCATGGATATGCCTTATTGTTTCATGAAAATGAAGTGAATCCAGTTGGACCAAGGGCAGCTGGGGTGAAAGGAATCAACCTTAAAAAAGAGGATTTCGTAGTAAGTGGTTTTGTTACAAATCACATCGATGAAGACAAAGTGATGATTACAACCCAACGAGGTGCTCTGAAAAAAATGGCGCTTTCTGCTTTGGACATAGGAAAAAGAAATACACGAGGGGTCCTTGTATTACGACAATTAAAGAAAGATCCTCATCGGCTCATTGGTGTTCACCTTGTGAATAACGATACGAAGTGGATTCGATTTCGCACAGAAAAAGATGAAATAGTCAATGAAACCATTACAAACTATAAAGAAAAAGATCGCTTTAGTAACGGATCTTTTGTATTTGATGTACAAGACAAAGGAAAAGTGGTGGATTCGTGGTTGCGACTTCCATTTGATTCATTATCAAAGTAGATAGGGGGAACGCGTAGAAATCTTCGCTACAAGCAAATGAGAATGAGAACACATGTCTTAGGAGCGATTACAGCAGGTACGTTCGTTGCGATGAATGGCAATATGCCAGATACGAACGTCACCAATGATATCGTCTTTGGTGGTAGTCTTGTCGTCGGTGCACTACTCCCTGATCTCTGTTCACCGCGCTCGTGGATAGGTAGACGTTTGAAATTCACTTCTATTTTGATTCAGCAAATATTTGGGCATCGGACATTTACCCATAGTCTTTTGTTTCTCCTATTGTTGTATTATGCTTTTGATGTTTTTACTAATTCTATTTTCTTCGTCATGATTCAATACGGTCTCCTTATCGGAGTAGCAAGTCATATCTTGCTGGACATGGCAACTCCTCGAGGAGTGATGTTGTTTTATCCAGTCAAAAAATACGTTCGATTTCCGCTGACGGTAAAAACCGGCTCTTTATTCGGAGAAAATATCATTTCCATCTTATTTTTAAGCTGGATTATTTACTTTCACGTATCAATCATGTAGATTGGTGATAATGATCATAATGAAATGAGATGGTGATAAAATGAAGAAAGAAGTCATAGAGTTGGAGAAAGAATTAGGGATCCAAACAGTGACGATTGACCTTCCTTTTCGGTTAAATCATGTCAATTGTTTTCTCGCAGAAGGGGAAGATGGATGGACCGTGATTGATACTGGTTTACATAATGAAGAATCGAAAAAACGGTGGAGCGAAGTGTTACAAAATAAAGAAGTCACTCACATTGTCGTTACCCATTACCATCCAGACCACTTCGGCTATGCAGGAGGTTTGCAACAAAAAACAAATGCCCGCGTGTCCATGAGTGCCACTGACGCCCATTTAGGAATCAGTTCTTGGGAAAAAGATTTTTTAGCGCAGTTAGAAGAAAATTACCGAAAAGCAGGCGTTCCAACGGAAATTGGAAAAGAAATGGCAGAAAATACGGCAAGTTTTGTTCCGCGAGTAACACCTTATCCTACCATTAACAATTATCTAGAAGAAGGAGACACGATTGTTTTTGGAAATTACGAATACGAAGTAATCGCAACACCGGGACATTCGGACGGACTCATCGTATTTTATAACAAAGAAAAAAACGTGTTACTTTCTACGGATCATATTTTACCGAAGATTACTCCAAATATTTCCTATTGGTTTCATGGGGAAGAGAACCCATTGCAATTATATTTAGATTCCCTTGAAAAAATAAAAAAGTTAAATGCAGAGTACGTCGTTCCATCTCACGGAAAACCATTTTATGGGGCGAACGATAGGATTGAAGAATTATTTATCCATCATGATGAAAGACTGGCAGAAACTTTATCCTATGTAGGAGAACCCGCAACGGTATTTGATGTGAGTGAGAAATTGTTTCAAAAGAAATTAACGGTTCATGAAACACGTTTTGCAGTCGGGGAAACGTTAGCTCATTTAGAATATTTACGTAAAAATAATGAATGTTATCGACAACTAGATGAAAAAAGCGGCAGTTGGTTATATTATCGATAATTTTCTTTTTCGTCTCATTATCATAAGTATACTTGATAATTGAGACGAAATTTTTTCTTTTATTTTACTTCTGATAATATATATTATGTAAACTAGAAAAGTAAAAAAATAATATATGTTTTTTATCCTTCCCCTATTCCTTATTAAATGAAATTAAATGAAGGGGCTGCTTTTGGACAACCCCTTTCGTTATGCCCACAATAATTTTACTCTTACCGTTATGTCGCCTATGTCGCCGTTGTCATACGTTTCTCATAACTTTCCTCTATCATTTTTACAAGTCGCGTAATCGTTTCATTATATGGTATTGGAATCCCGTGTTTTTTCCCAAGATGGACGATGGCACCGTTTATTTGCTCAATTTCTGTTTTTCGCTCTAACAATATATCTGTCAACATCGACGACTTATTTGCACTTATATCTTCATATCCGATACGGATACACTCTTTTATCGGATCCTCATATAACAGTTCCACTTTTTCTGCTTCTGCTACTTTCATACCTTCTTTTACTAACTGTTCCATCAGTTGTTTCCCTTCTGATGATGCTACCGCATCGCCATTTTTCAGTCTCGTAATGGCAGTAATCCCGTTATAAGCAAGGTTAATCATCAATTTACTCCAAATGATTGACTGAATGTTATCGACCATTTCTGTTTCTAATCCGCTTGACGACAAAAGGGAAACTAACTTCTTTATTTTTTCCTTTCCGATGATGTTCTTTCCTATATGTGTTTTTCCAAAAGCTCGTTGTTCAATGACCCCGTTTGCTACAATACCAGCGCCACTTCCTGTCGTACCGATGCAAATATTATCGATTGGCACAAAAGCTTGTATATTCTCGAAATTGCCGAGACCGTTTTGTAGGGTTAAAACAATGGTGTCTTGATGGATGACGGGACGAATTGTCGTTAACACATTTTTTGTCGCAAAAGATTTTACTAAAATGATGACCAGATCATAATTGTTACTTAATTCATCTGGATCCGTAATCACTGGAAAAGAAACGTGAGTTCTCTCGCCATTTTTTTCAATCAATGTTAACCCTTTTTCTTTTATCTGTTCCGTATGTTCATTTGGACGATTATACATTGTTACTGAAACGTTTTGAGTCGCTAATTTCCCGGCAAAAAGCGAACCCATCGCTCCTGAGCCGACAACGAGTATATTCATCTTCTCCCTCCCCGTTTTTTCGTCATGGCAATTTTGCGTTCCATCGCTTCATATGCTTTGTCGATAAGATCTTCAACTACTTCCCCTTTATAAACCGTTCCGTATTTCGTGTTTTTTTGATAATATTGTACGATTTCATTTAATTTATCTACCGTTTCTTTCTGAACACGTACGTTTAATTGTACTTTTTCGTGACTCAATGCCACAAAATACCCTCCTTTGAGTTGCTATCAATGAGCTAGCAAGCGCTATCATCACGCTATCTTTCATTATACATAAAGGATATCTACGATGCTATCCTCTTCCCAATAGCGATGATTTGGAAATACCGTTTTTTCATTATAAAATGGAATAGTGAAGAAAATGATGAAGAAAGAGGGCTTGGGAAATGAAAGATCTTGTTCGAAAAGATTACGTGCGCTCGGAATGGGTAGACCATAATGGTCATTTTAATGATGTGATGTACGTTCTTGCTTTTAGTTATGCTTTAGACGATTTTATTAAGGCAATGGGTGTTGACAATACATATCGCAAAAATAATCAATATACCGTATTCACATTGGAAAACCATGTGACGTACAAAAAAGAAATGTTTAAAGGTGATCCATTTACGATTCATACTTATATTTTGGATCGAGACGAAAAACGCGTTCACGTTTTTTTTGAAATGAAAAACGAAAATAATGAAACGACAGCAATGAGTGAACAAATGATTATCGGAATTGATCAGAAGAAAAGAAAATCGGCTCCGTTTCCGGGGGATATTCAAGAGAATTTGGAAAAATTACCACACCTATCGAAAGACGAATGGCCCAAAGACGCAAAACGCTCCATCGGAATCAGAAGAAAATGAAAAAATAGTGCTTCACTCTACTTTCAGTCGGGTATAAAAAAAGTAAAAAAGGGGCATTCGAATGCGGATAGTAATTGCTGGTGGGTCAGGGTTTATTGGACAAAAATTAACAAGAAGCTTTCATTAAAAAAGAAGAACATGAAGTAATTATTTTAACGAGAAAGCAAAACAAACAGTCTTCTTCCCCTGCGGTACGCTATGTAACATGGTTACAAAAAGATGCCACCCCTGAAAAAGAAATAAAGCGAGCAGATCTGTTTATTAAATCTAGCTGGTGTCTCCATAAATGATGGTCGTTGGACAAAAAAACATCGAAAAGCAATTTATCATAGTCGCATACGGGCAACAGAAGAACTTATTAACGAAAAGCCGAAATTACTGTTAAACGCAAGTGCTATTGGTGTATATCCCCCTTCATCGACTGTTATCTATGATGAACATTCCATCGCACAATCTAGGTTGGGACTAGATATTTCAGTCATGCATGTAAGTATGTCTACTTATGGACTGACAAATCGAATAATTTTGTTTGTTATATTCAAATTGTATTTTAGAAATTGGACCAAAAAAACTTTACAGGCTGGGACAACATTGTTCGTGTTTTAATTGCAACGATTTAGTTTTGTCCCAGCCTTTTCATTCTATTTAAAAAATCCTGTGAAAAATAAAAGATCTAATGCTAATGATATGCTTACATAACAACACGAGATTTTTAATAGTGAGGATTGTATCAACTCGCAATTTTTAACGTATTTTCATTTTTTATTTAATCTGTTTCTCCTTGATTAAACATGTACAGATGATTTTTGTCCTTCTTTTACCCAAGAGGCAATTGTGACAGTGCGTCTTGCTTGATGTTTTACTGCTTCTTCCACGTCCTCTTGCATATTGCCATCTTGGTCAATGGTCACACTTACTCCGTATGGATTCCCCCCAGAAGAAAATTGCACAGAATCCGTGTAGCCCGGTGCTGCGATAATGGCACCCCAGTGCATCATAGACGTATAGAAATTCAGAAGTGTTGCTTCGTGACCCCCATGCGGGTTGTTAGCGGAAGACATGGCACTGACGACTTTATTTGCGAGTTTCCCGCTTGCCCATAACCCTCCTGTTGTATCAAGGAATTGTTTCATTTGAGAAGGAACGTTGCCAAAACGTGTTGGCATGCTAAATATGATGGCATCTGCCCACTCTAAATCTTCCAATTGTACTTCAGGCACATCTCTTGTCGCTTCTACGTGTTCTTTCCATGCTGGGTTAGAGGCAATCGCTTCCTCTGGAGCAAGTTCAGGAACTTTGAGTACCTTCACTTCTGCCCCTTCTGCTTCTGCTGCTTCTTCCGCCCATTGTGCCATTTCATAGTTCGTTCCTGTAGAACTGTAATAAATCACTGCTAAGTTTACTTTTGCCATGATGATCTCCCTTTCTTTAGGATTGATGTTTATTTTTTAAGGAATGGAAGAAAATTATTCATCCATCTCGCCGAAAGAAAAGTATGTATTATTTAATTACTTTTCGTAAGTAAGTTTAAAATAATAATTAACTTATGTCAATATCAATGATGACAAATAAATACCAGCTTGAAAATGAATATTCAAGCTGGTTTTTTTATCATTAATTTTTGTTTACAGAAGCATCGTAAATAGAACGGACAGAGTCTTCTAATGTTTGATTGAATTCTTCGTCTGATTGGTTCACATTTAATCCCTCTGTAAGCGCACGGGAGAAGCTCGCGATGATTCCGTCATTTTCTTTTAATTTTTTGTTTGCCTCTTCACGAGAATATCCTCCTGAAAGCGCAACAACCCGAATGACTCGTGGATGGTCGACCAATTCTTTATAGAAATTTGCTTTCGTCGGGATCGTCAATTTCAACATGACATTTTGATCGTCAGACAAAGCGTTCAAATGGTTAAGTATTTCTTCTTTCATTATGTCTTCACATTTTGCTTTTTCTTCACTATGGATGTTTACTTCTGGCTCAATAATTGGAACTAATCCTGCAGCAAGAATTTGTTTTCCGATTTCAAACTGTTGGTCAACAATTGCTTTAATGCTGTCTTTATTTGCTTCATGAATGACAGAGCGCATTTTTGTACCGAACATATTTCGTTCGTTCGCGCGACGGAGTGTTTCCTCTAAATCATCGATTGGTTTCATTAATTGAACGCCGTTTTCTTCTTCAGCTAACCCTTTATCTACTTTCAAAAATGGAACGATGCCTTTATCCGCTAAGTAATCACCAGTATATTTTCCTTCCACTTTACGATCCATTGTTTGTTCAAACAAAATCGCACCGAGAATATGATCAGATTGGAAAGCTGGTGATGTGACAATTCTCGTTCTCATTTCATGAACTAAATCAAACATTTCTGCTTCTGTTTTATATGCGTCTTTAGGAATGCCATACGCAGCTAACGCTTTTGGTGTACTTCCACCACTTTGGTCCAGTGCTGCAATAAATCCATTTCCATGTTTCATTCTTTCTAATTGTTGATTGTTCATAACGCTCACCTTCTTTTTATTATTATCTCATTGAACCCATTACCAATTGTAATAGTGTTCGCTCATTATTTCCAATAAATCTGTCATTTTCAAGCGAAAACTTTGTGACAGTGCCTTCATAAATCTTTTTTTTATTCCTAACATGAGGTATACTTAACATGAGACAACATAATATAACAATAGACCACCCATGCTGCAACATGGATGGTCCAATAAGTGATAGCCCTTCAAGGGGGCAACTCACATTTGCGTGGCTATAAAAAAATAACCACCCCAAATGCTTGCTAGGCGTTCATTGGGTGGTTATTTTTTTGTGTGTGACAGTATCGCCACAACGAGTGTTGCAAAGGAAATCATCAACACCAGTGCTTCAAATACTGTCATATGATCACCCCCTTTCTAAAAAAGGGGTGAGTCACCACCCATGAAAGCCCTATCACACCAAACATCATATCATAAAAAATGTGCAGTTGATTATTTTCTCTTCTCCTTTCTAGACAAAAACAAAAGTGCTTGCGTGATGAGAGCAAGGATAGGAAGTTCTAACAGTGGCCCAATTACTAATACTACTGCAATAAGCGGTTCATGGGGAAAAGCTGTCATGGCAATGGCTAACGCAGTTGGAGAATTCCTAGCTAATGTTGTGAGAGTAAGACTTGCTCTTTCCTCATAAGCACATTTCATTTTCCATTCAACGATTTGACTAACGAAAAAATTAATGACGAAGAATAACAAGATTGGAATAAGCATGTAGCCGATGAATTCAAGGTTTTCGATTAATATTTGTCCTTGTGAAGCGAACATGAAGACTATCGCAAGAGCGAGAAAAATCATCGGTAAAACGCTGAGCTTTTCGATGATATTGCTCATGCGTTCTTCGTTTTTGACAAAAACTTTAGTCAAAATAGCGAAAGCAAATGGAATGATTAAAACGATAAGTACACTTTCTGCAAAAAACGCCATTCAATGATACCGGTTGTACCGCCAAAAAGAAAGAGATACACCGGTAAAAGAATGACTTGTAATAACAGATTTATTGGCAAAATTGCCGTAGCTAAGGCGGTATTTCCTTTTGTTAATCCAGTGAAAATCAAATACCAATCGGTACAAGGGGTAACCATCAACATCAAAAAAACGATATATAAAGCAGGATACTCGTTTAAAAATAATAATGCGAGTATCCATGCAAAAATCGGGGTCCAAACAAAATTGATTACAATAGATAAAAATGTAAAACGCACATTTTTAAACGCTTTTTTTACAACATTTATTGGTATTTGTAAAAAAGTGATATAAAGCATAGCGATAAGTAAAGGCATGATGAACATTTCAGCATGGTTTGCAATCATTTCGAATTGACCAATACTTATCCAATGAGTACAGCTAAAAAAATAAGCAACGAATACAATTTCTCAATGGTTTTCACGATAAATGTCCACCTCATTTATTTTTCCACCTTAATTACATTTTCTACTTTTAACGTGTGAATGTCCTCTTCCGACAAACCAAGTGTTGTGAGGACTTCTTCTGTATGCTCCCCTTGCTTTGGTGCTACTTCCTTAATAGCGCCGGGTGTTTCTGACAAGTGAATGGACGGGGAAATATATCTTTTTCCGTGAACCGTTTTGATGATTTCACGGGCATTCAATTGTGGATCCTTTACCATTTCATCTAACGTATGGACAGGGGTCACACAAGCCTCTTTTCCAGCAAATATATTTGTCCATTCTACCAGCGTTTTTTGAGAAATAATGTTTTGTATTTCTGTTTTGAGACGATGTTGTTCTTGTAAAGGTGCATTTAAAAGTGGAATAAATGATTCTTTCCCAATCGTTTCACAAAAAGTCTTCCAAAACTTTTCCTCTAATGCACCTACTGCTAAATAACGTCCATCTTTTGTTTCATACACTTCATAGCAAGCTTTTGCTCCGGATAAAACAAGTTTTCCTGGTTGGGGTTCTTTTTTTGTTTGTAAATAATCTGGTAAAAATGAAGACATCCAGCTCATGATGTTGTCTAACATAGAAATATCAATAAATTGGCCTTTTCCTGATTGCTCTTTCTCTAGGAGCGCCATCAAAATACCGATGGTTGCGGGTAATGCTCCTCCTCCAATATCGGCAATTTGTACTGGAGGAGGAGCAGGCTTTTGATGTTCTCGAGCAAAATAATAGAGAAGACCTGCGAGGCTTAAATAATTAATATCGTGCCCCGGGTCATTCATATAAGGGCCGGTTTGGCCAAAACCGGTAATCGCACAGTAAATGAGAGAAGGATTCACAGTTTTTAACGTGTCATAACCTAATTCTAATCTTTCCATGACACCTGGTCGAAAAGATTCAACGACTACATCTGCTTCTTTTACGAGTTCTTTAAATATTTCTTTGCCTTTTTTCGCTTTTAAATCGATACTTACGCTTTTTTTATTTCTATTTAATGCTTCATAAAACGGACTTTGTTCTTCTTGATTATCCATTTCCCAATGCCTCGTATAATCTCCTACATTCGTATCTTCCACTTTAATCACTTCCGCACCGAAATCCGCGAGAATCATTGTACAGTAAGGTCCGGGGAGAAGGCGGGTTAAGTCAAGTACACGATAATTTCTAAGTGGCATATGTATCATCCTTTCACAAGTACAAGATTCGACATTGTCTCATCCATTCCTTGTAAAAAATAAAAAAACCCCTTTAAAAAGGGGTTCCAGTTGAGAGGCAGAAATCGTTCTGTAAGCCATGTTCTGTTCCGTTGTGCTAGATAGCGGCTATTCACCTCGCACTCGGGAAGTGATCATCTATCTGTAGAGAATGACTCTCTACCCTTTCCTGCCGTTGAATTCCGTCGGAAAGGCGCCCCTACCATGATTTGGGTTTCTCGCTCGAGGGGTTTACCGCGTTCCACTCCATTTGTTTCCAAATGGACTACGTCACTGTGGCACTTTTCAAGGTACTAAAACCATATTGTCTCAAGACAACGTAGGTTTTTTCCCCGCCGTCAGTTTCACTTACGTAAAACTGCCCTGATTTATTGTTTCATCAGGCACGAACACTACAGTCATCTCAGACTGTGCGAGCATGGACTTTCCTCTACGTACGAGACGTAGCGATCACTCGAACGATTTTCTGCATCCTATTGTTGAGCCGACCAACATTATACCTTTTTTTAAAAAAAATCGCAAGTCCTATTATTTTCCAAAAGGTGAATGACGTTTATTTATTAACACTTTGATGGTGCTTACAATCGCTGTTTCTCCATTTTGTTTCACCACTTGTTGTTTCACGGTAAGTAATCCAGCATTCTCCATTTTTTCTTCTATCTTTTCTACGGTCATTTCAACATGAATGGTATCTCCTACGTATACAGGTTGAATGAAGCGTAAATGATCGATTCCGTAAAAAGCATAAGCTTTTCCAGAACCGAAAACATTTCGCCCGGAAGCGATGGATAAAACAAGTAAACCATGGGCAATACGCTTACCAAACGGTCCTTGTTTTGCATATTCTTGATCAATGTGTAAACTATTCCAATCGCCACTAAATCCGGCAAACTGAATGATATCTGCTTCGGTGATTGTTCTTGCGTCTGATGTCCATCTTTCATTCACTTCGTAATCTTCAAAAAACTTATGGAACATATCTTCCTCCTTGATACGCTTAGCGATGGTTTTTTTGAATCGCTCTTTTTGAAAGTTGGTCCGCCATACGATTTTGTGATGATGGGATCCATTTGATGAAAAATAAAGGTTGTGAAGAGAGGCGTTCTAATATTTGAGAAAGATAGGGCTTATACAATTCATTTTTCACATATTCTTTCGTAACTGCTTCCTCTACTAATTGAGAATCGGTATGAATAAATACCATTTCCCATTTCCTTTCTTCACAAATATACAACGCTTCGAGTAATGCTTGAAATTCCGCTTCATGGTTCGTTAATGTGCCTAATGGAATAGCGTGATGTTCTTCTATATTATGTTCTTTGGAGTGAATATAAATGCCAGCACCCGCGGGACCCGGACTTCCGGCGCTGGCTCCATCAATAAACACTTTCATCCGTATCTTCCTTCTTAATCATACAATTTCTTCCCAAATACTTCTTTTTCTAAATTGGATAACCTTTTCAAAATATCGTAATTAGTAGCACCGGTAGCCGGTTTTTCAAATCGCGTCGTTTGGTCAGGATCATGTAAAGAAGTTGGAGAGGTTTTGTTTTGTTGTTTCACTTCCAATATTTTTTCTTCTAATTCTTTAATTCGTTCTTCGAATCTTTCATAATCTTGGATAATGATATCAAGAAACTGATCGACTTCATCTTTGTTGTATCCTTTAATACTTGTCTTAAACTCTTTATCTAAAATTTCTTTTGCGCTTAATTGAATGTTTTCCATATCATTCACCTCAACGGTTCTATTTCCTCACCTTTTCTTTATTTTTTCAGATGAATGGGGAAAAGTCAATTTACAAATGTGTTATCTTTCCTCATCAAATTCTTCTGTTTCAGATAGCTCATACACTGCATCTTGTAAATCATCTGGGGAAATGAGATATATCGGATAACCATCTTTTTCATGTCTATTTTCTGCGACTTGTAAATAATAGTCAGGGCTTCCTTGTTGATCTTCACTATATAAAAGAAGGATGCCGTCGGTTTTAGCAATGATAAATTCATTTTTTACTTTTAATTGCAAAGGACTTTCATATGACCGATTGGATATCGGTGCTGTGAAGTCTGCACGTTCCAATATCCGAATGTAGCGAGTTTGGGCTTCTTCTTGCCAAATAGATTCCTGATAAAGAAAAGGAGGTAAAACCGCTAACTGAAGTGGATATCCTTCATCTTGTAATTGAAAAACCACTTCAGCGCTCCACTGTTCTACCCCTCGTTGTCCAGAGATAACGACCCATTCTAACCCTTGATCCATCAATGATAGGAGGCGCTTTTTGATCGCGTATTGAATGAAATAAATTTCTTTTGCGTCTTCTTTATAAATCGCCAACTCGTGGGGTTTATATCCTGAGATTGCTAATACACGCACCTTCTATTCCCTACTTTCTCTTAAATCTAGAATGAAAGCCGACAGGATGGATTCCTGTCGGTAATCTCTTACTATATTAACAAAATGGGCGTCTTGGACAAGGTCTTCTACGAGGTCTTTGTGCTGGACCAAAATGTTGATGATACACTTCATTTACTTGGGATTCTGTGTGCGGGAAAGAATGATAATGTTTATATAAATGTTTGTTGACGGTAGTAGTGTGAACAGGATGAATTTCCGGCACAATATATTCATAGTGCTTGTATTGGGTTTGATGCATCGTCGGATGAGTGACTGGTGCCATCATTTTAGGATGTCTACCACAATGATGATGTCTTCTACAACGCATAAAAAATAACCTCCTTTATCAATCGATACAATGTAGACTATGCATTGGTCCACTATTTAGAGTGGGGAGACACCTATCATCGTCTTAATTAACGAAGGCAACCGTTACTGTCCGATCTTGTCATATTTTTGACCATTTTGCGCTTGCCCGGGAAATGTCTTATTATAATGTATTTCCCGGCTCTATCAGGAGCATGTGATGAAATTTTCCTTTGCTTGAAGCAGCATTGTACTAACACAGGAATCAAATTTTGCAAAAAAAATACAATAACGGGCATTTCCGTTATTGTGAAGTACTTCATTTCCCAGGTTATAGGATGGGATGGGTTTATCTCGTCATATGGTACTCGTTAATCATTTGTAGAATGGTTTTTTCCTCTTTTACTGGTGTAAAACGGCGCTCATTTGATTTTTTCTCTGGTTGTTTCACGGTAATCCACTCCTTTAAAATCAATGTCTTTCTGATGTTATGTAATATATTACTCTATTGTTATACTACAGTCAACAGTTTTTTGAAAATTTTATATAACAAAATTGTGACATTAAAAAACGGGATAGATTTCATCATCTACCCCGTTTGTCTTTTTTATGGAAGGATTAATTTATCGATTTCATCCACTAATTGATCGATATTCGGTTTGCTTACTTGTGTGTCCGCCCCAACTTTGACTCCCTTATGAAAAAGATCTTCCGTGATTAAAGAAGAAAAAATAACGACTGGAAGATGTTGCAGTTGCGGACTTTCTTTTATTTTTAAAGTGAGGTGATGGCCATCCATTTGTGGCATTTCTAAGTCAGTAATGACGAGATCTGGCAGTTCTTTATTATTTTCTACAAGTGATGTTAAATAAAGCCATGCTTCATTCCCGTCTTGAAGCACTGTGGTGCTCACATAGCCAGCTTTATGTAACGTATCTTCTAGCATCTTTCTTAAGACCGGAGAATCTTCTACGATAATGAGTGCTTTATTTGCTCGCTCGCTATCTGTCCTCTCTTCTACTTGAGATGTTTGAACACCGGATTCAGGAGAAATATCCATTACAATTTTCTCAAAATCTAGTAAGAGCGCCATTTCATTTTCCATTTTTATAATGCCGATCGTATTCGCTTCGTGTCCTTGATAAAATTTACCCGGTTTTTCGATTTGTTTCCAAGATACACGATGAATACGAGAAACTCCATGGACGTGAAAAGCCACTTTCATTTGGTTTAGTTCACCAATGATAAATTTATCTTGAGACGGATTGTCTGAAGGAGGATAATCCAAAACTTTTGCCATATCAATGACTGGAATGACTTCATTACGAAGACGGATGATCCCTTCCACATGTTCATGGCGATTTGGAGTTTCGGTTAATGGTAATGGTTGAATAATTTCCCTCACTTTTAGTACGTTAATTCCAAATGTTCCCGTCCCGACTTGAAAGATAACTACTTCTAGTTCGTTCGTACCACTTTTCGTAAGGATATTTGTTTGATTTGTTCCCAAGGTATTCCCGTCCCTTCATCCTATTCACTGGATTTCATACTTTTGTCTCTATTTTACCGTAATTTAGTAAAACTTCAATACTTGTTTGTTAGAGCCGTTGGAAGTTATAAATATACTTTTATTTCTCCTTCTTTTCGTAACTTTTCTACGAGTTCTTGCCTTTTTTCAAAGCGGAGTTGTTGTAAAATTTGTTGTTCTAGTTGAGGTTGTAACTCTTCATAAGAGGGCATATTTTCTTCGTTTTCACCTTGCATCTCATTTAATTCCTCATACAGTTCCCTTGTTTGTTCTTCGCTTACTTCCACGTTTTTTAATTCATCTTCCATCAACTGATTAATCATGATTTGAATTTTGATATCTTGTTCCAGTTCTTCTTTTGTAAAATTTTCCTCTTGTAAAGCTGCTTGAAACGCTTCTTCTGATTCATATTGTTGTTTAAAAGATTGTAATTGCTGATGTATTACTTCTTCTTCCACGGTGATATTTCTTGATTTTGCTTCCTGTAATAATAATTGTTGTTGAATTAATAGCTCTAACGTGTCATCTTGAATTTGTTGCCGTAATGCTTCTTCGTCATTTTTTTCCTCTTCTTCTTGATAGGTTTGTTGTTCGACTGTTCTCTTTAACGTAGGTACATAATACATCGCAAAGAAATCTTTTGTAATATCTTCTCCATTAACAGTAGCGACAACATCAGGAATATCTTCCAATTGAGGTTCTACTTCTCCTACTTGTCCAATCGCTTCGGAATCCTCTACATTCGGTTCATCGTCATCGTTACATCCAACAGATATAAGAAGCAATAAACTCATCAGTCCCGTGAACCATGCATTCTTTTTCAAAGTGACATTCCCCTTCCGTCATATCAAAACTGATGATGAAAAAGAAAAGGCCTGCCAATCGAACGAGGCAGACCTCCTTTACTTTCATCGTTTAACAGTTACTTCCCGATCCACCAATCATGACAAGACCCGGTTTTCCGTCAATACCTGTCTCCATATCCAATGTCACATTTTCCACGTATGGAAGAATCTGTTTTTCAATGGAAACACTAATTCCATTGATTTTTTGTGTAACGTCTTCTTCTGTTGGCTCCTCCAGAGCCAAACCAATGCGTGGACCTCCTCATCCCATACCGGAGAAAACAACACGTATGGTATCAATATTTTCTTCATCCATTACACTTTGAATAAGTTCTTTCGCTTGATCAGTAATTTGCATAAGATCTTCTCCTTTCCCTATCTTTTATTGTAGTGGATTGCCACTGTTTTGGAAAGAACGTTGCTTATATTTATTGTTCCAAAACCGGCGAAAGTTCTCTCCTGCAACTCCTTTCACAATTTCTTCATCAAAGCGCAACAGCAACCAATCTAATATGCGGGGGAAATCTCGAGGAGAAGCAAAAGAATGGACCGTTTCATCAATCCCATCCCAATCCGTCCCGAAACCAAGAATAGATATCACACCAAGTTCACCGGCATATTCAATTTGTCTTGCGATATCAGAATAAAAAGCGTCTTTTGTTCCATTTAAAAAGCGTGGATAACAAGTAAGCCCAACAAAGCTATTTTTTTCAACAAGTGCAAGCAATTGGGCGTCCGAAAGATTACGTGGATGAGAATAAATTCCTTTTATATTGGCATGGCTAACAAGAAAATGATCCGCAAGATGAATGGCATCCCAAAAGCTTTCTTCGTTTAAATGAGCACCATCTAAAGAAAACCCATGGTCATTTAACCATCTAATCATCTTTTTGCCTGCTGAAGTAATTCCACCTTTGTTATAATCGGTGCCGGAAGCAAACTGATTTCTTTCATTCCAAGTTAAACTTACCATCTCAACGCCGGCATGAAGAAGCATATCAAGGGAGTCGAACTCAAACATACTCATACCTTCTAGAGAAAGAATAGCATGCGTCTTGCTACTTTGAGAAGATAATGGCGCGAACGGTTCGTGCCGCAAGATCGCAGAATCATTTACGAGCGTGTGAAATGCATGTATTTGAGCGGCAATCTGACGTTTTTCCTGTTCTTTCTTCCCATTTGGTATGGTGAATAGCGCAAATGTCTGTACATTGATTTTCCCTTGTTGAAGACTATTGATATTAACAACAGGATGTTTCTTTTGGGCTAATTTCCATAAAGCATCACAGTGAGCATCTGCGATATACAATATTTTTCCCTACTTTCTGAAAAATAATCTTCATTCATCATACGAAGGAAGGATGTCATTCATTACAAATGAGTAAGAACCTTTTCTATTTGTTCAACCGCTTGTTGTAATAATGCTGATTCATTTTGCGTGAATGTTTCATCTTCATATCTCCCAATGTAGGCCCTCGCTTGAGCAACTAGATCATCCAGACATCTTTGCAGTTCTTTTTCAACGTAAGAGACATAGGTCTTTTCCAACAATTGATGGAAATCATCAACATATCGGTCTCCAAATGGGCGTAAATACGCTTCTAATTGGTCTTTAAACGTTTCTTTTTTATTTTCAACAAAGAAATCTGTATACGAATTGTATTGAGATAAGAAAGGAATATCGCGACTACGAAGCGGCACTGATTCTTGTATAACGACCTCTGGAAAAGGGGACAACTCATGTGTAATAAAAGCAGGTCGGATTTGTTCGGGTAAAACATTGAACAGATCCCGTTGAATCTCTTTCCATTCCAACTGAATAAAATATTCGATGCGAATAACTGTTGCCCGAATTTCTTCAGTGAGATGATGAAAAACAAATTGAATCATGTTGTTTGTCGCTCGCTCTAGCCGTGCCTGAAATTGATCTTTATCAAAGTGAACGATGGTAAATAATTCTTTAAATTCATCGAAATATCGGTAGAAAACGCGCTGTTTTACATAAAAAAGTAATTCTTCCAACTCTGTTCGTATTCTGTCTACATCTTCTTCTTTTTGGTATTGTTTCACTTTCTTAATGAATTGTTCCACAGCAAGTACGGATTGCTTGATTTCTGTTTTTCGTTCCTCTTCTTCTAATTGAAAAGCACGTTGTCGCTCCGTTAACGATTGATAAATTCTTTTTACTTCTGCCTGAAGTTCTTCCATGACAACTTTTTCAAGAGATTGTTCATGAAAATTCCGAAACGATTGCAAAAATCCTTTGAAGCCGGACTTGGATAGTTCCCTTTCTTCCAGTGCCATCTTACTAGATACAGGAAGTACCCGAGGAGATTGTATACCAAAATAAGTCAGTTCTTTCTTGACATACTGTAACACTTCAGAAACTTCCTCATTTGATTTTGCTAAATCTGCCGCATTCACCAGAAAAAACATTTTGTCATATGAAAAAAAATCTTGAATTCGACCAAGCTGCATAAGAAACTCCCGGTCGTCTTTTGAAAAAGAATGATTATAATAACTAATGAAAAGAATAGCATCTGCTTGTTTCATTTCGTGAAAAGCTACTTCACTATGACGACGATAAATGGAACCAACACCCGGAGTGTCTGTGAGCTCATATCCTTGTTTCGTAAAATCACATGCGAAATAGATCGTTGCATCTTTCATTAACATCGCTTGCGCTTCATTCATTGCAAGTGTTTGATACGTGTGTAAAGACATCGTTTGAGCGGTATTTGACGGTGCGTACGTTTGATAAGAATCGTAATAATCATGAAGGCGAGCCAGCTCTTCCTCATATAATAAATCAAGTGGATGATATCGTTGTTCATCTTCTTTTTTGTCCTTTTTCTTCTTTTGTTTTTCTTTTTTCCACTCTTCTCTCTCTTGTACCATCCGTGGCCAATCTTCTAAGCTCGTAAGGGATGTACTTGCAGAGCGCAAAATATCATTCATATCCGAAACAATGTCTGCTTCGGTTTTATACGTGATGACCACTGTTTTATGTGGATAGGCTTCCGTCGGATATTTAATATATTGTACGGTCGCAGTCGTTGGATTAGCGGCAGTTGGTAAAATTTTTTCCCCTAAAAGAGCGTTCGCAATGGATGATTTTCCTGTGCTAAAGGAACCGAACAGAGAAATTCGGTACGTCTTATGTTCGAGACGTATTTTTCTCTTTTGTAAAGATTCCAAGTGATTTGCAAAACTTTTGTGAGGACGAAGAATTTGAACGACACTTTCTGCTGCTGCCAATGTCTTTCTTTTCAACTCTTTAAAATCGTACATTGTTCTTTTTTCGTCCTGATAAAATTCCTGAAGATCCACCTTTGCTCCTCTAGACTGCCTTTGATCATGTAGAAGGGGGATGCGTTGATATTTCCTTGCGACGAGAGGAATAGGCTGTTTGCCTCGTTGAAGAGAAAGATGCGCCTCATCTAACAGTGTTATGATTTTCTGATATGTCTCCTCCCATTCTTTCCAATCTTTTTCTAAGTTCATTAGGGCATTTATTTTTTGTTTCAGTCGTTCCTTTTCTTTCTGTTGAGCATCGATAACGTCTTTTTTTATTTGTTGAAAGAAATATACGACACTTTCTTTATATTTTTTTCTAATCGTATCTGTTAATAAACGACTGTACATGAGGACGTATTCCCTTGTAAAAAGGGCCCCTTTTCGTT
Source organism: Aliibacillus thermotolerans (assembly GCF_027853235.1). GTDB lineage: Bacteria > Bacillota > Bacilli > Bacillales > Marinococcaceae > Aliibacillus > Aliibacillus thermotolerans. Next base: position 15,723 of record NZ_WKJG01000050.1, on the reverse strand, counting down.
CTGATTGTTTTATCATTTTGACATCCACTTCATGGGATATTTTTTGAATCATTTGTTTCATCTTTCGGTGATCCATCGAATAGGAAGAAAGAATGCGGCGAAGTCCTTCGTGTAAATGAATGTTAATGTAATTTCGCACATTTTCATTCACACTTTGTAATAAACGTTCTAACCGTTGTTCCTTTTCAATAGCGGTTTTTTGTTTCGTAAATATCCCTTTCATTCGAAAACGCCTCTGCCTTGATTCTAAATAGTCGTAAATGTGGTTGCGCGTATGATAAGGGGTTAATTTCGCATTTGCGAACACTTTTTCGACTTCTCTTAACATTGCTTTTTCCATTTGAGTAGGCCATGTTGGTAATTGCTCCAATGCTTCTTTTAATTCTTCCAAATGAGTTTGTAATTGCGTATATGTTTGAAGCGTATTCATATACGTTAGCTGTTCTACAGTCGGTGTGATCGTTCGTTCGATGCTTTCTGACATCTCTTTTAACACTCGATACAAACTAAGGGCTGCTGTTTGATAAATTGTTTTTTCAGGATGGATGGAGGAATAAATATCTCCCATTAATTTTTGCCAATCTTTGGAATATGCATCAGGAAAAAGAGCGGAGACAAAATAAATATCTTTTAACAAAATAGAATGCTTGTGAAGACTCGTTTCCAACTTTTGTTGATATAACTCCAGTGACAGTTCTGTGTCGTGATGTTTATCCATTTGATTGACGATAAGAATTGGATACATGTATTGACGATTCAACGCTTTTAAAAACTGAAAATTTTGCTCGGATTCTACTTGTTGATAATCAACGACGTAATAAATAATATCCGCCTCACTAAGACGACTTTCGGCCCGTTGTTGGTGACGCGAATCGGTAGAATCAATTCCCGGAGTGTCAAGCAGTTCAACATCATGAGGTAAATGGTCATGAGGTAACGTCATATAAATTTCATCGGTATGTTCGTTATTTGTAAACAAATTTTCATCCCAATCTTTTTCGGTAAATGTAACAAAAGTTTGATCGTTTCGGTCCTTATAGGAGAAAGTCACCTTCTCTCCTTTTTTAATATGGACCACATTCGCACTTGTTGGAATTGGATGAGATGGTAACATGTCTGTTCCAATTAATTGATTCATGAGAGTGGACTTACCGGCTGAAAAATGGCCGCAAAAAGCAATGGTTCGGCGTTTATTTTTATATTTTTCTTCTATCCGATGGAGGGTTTCCATCACTTCATCGTTTTTCACTTCCTTCGCATAATCACGGGTAGCAGAAAAGAGCGTCTCGATTGTTTCCTTAGTAAAAGTATAACTTTGAAAAAAAGTAAGACACTCTACCGGTGAAAATAAATGATCAGTCACAGAATAAAAACGCATTGTTTCACCTCTTTTTGCAAAAATAAGCATAGATGAGAAAAAGGTCAGACGTCTCTGTCCGACCTAAGCAAAATCATATGGAGTTTCTTGATAAACGTAATAGTTTAACCAATTGGTAAATAATAAATTCGAATGGGCTCGCCATCGTAAAATTGGTACTTCGTTTTCATCGTTATTCGGAAAATAGTTTTCTGGAAGCGCTGTGTTTAAGCCACGCTTTTGATCTCGTTGATATTCTTCCAGTAACGTCTCCCGATCATATTCCCCGTGGCCAGTAACGAAAAACTGTTTGCCGGTTTTATCCGCAATAATATATAAGCCTGCTTCATCCGATTCAGCTAAAATCTCTAATTCCGGTATCTTTTCAATATCTTCCCGTCTCGTTTCCGTATAGCGGGAATGGGGAGCATAAAATACATCATCAAATCCTCTTAACAAGTTGCAGTTTGGTCGATGAATACGATGGGAATAAACCCCAAAAATTTTCTTATCTAAACGATGTTTCGGTACTCCATAATGGTAATAAAGTGCAGCTTGCGCCCCCCAGCAAATGTGCAATGTGGAAGTTACATTTGTTTTACTCCACTCTAAAATTTCCGTCAATTCTTCCCAGTAATCCACTTTTTCAAAAGGCATCGTTTCTACCGGTGCACCGGTAATAATCATACCGTCAAACTTTCGATTGCGCACTTCATCGATGGTTTTATAAAACATAGCGAGATGTTCTCGAGAAGTGTTTTTTGACTCATGGGTGTCCATGCGCAGAAAAGATACATCTATTTGAAGGGGAGTATTCCCAAGCATTCGTAATATTTGTGTTTCTGCTTTTTCTTTTAGTGGCATTAAGTTTAAAATTAAGATTTTTAATGGACGAATATCTTGCGTATAAGCACGACTTTCATTCATCACAAAGATATTTTCTTTCGTAAGTATATCTTTGGCTGGTAAATGATCAGGTACTTTAATTGGCATGCTGTCCTTGCTCCTTTATATCCAATTCTATTACAGTCCATCGTATCATAAATATAACGATTGTTAATAAAAAAATGATTTTTATCATTCTATTTCTGTAATATTTTTTCTGCTAGTGGGAGCGGAATCGTCGTTTTCCCTAAAGGTTCACTGTTTCGTCCATACGTTTCATGATGGAAATCCGACCCACCTGTACGATAAATGTGACGGTTAGCTTTTTTCTCCCATTGTGCTACTAAATGTTCATAGTGACGCACAGTGTCTGAATCGTGATCGCGATGATAAACTTCTACACCATCTAATGCATCATTGATGATCCACTTTTCAATCTCTTCATCTAAATTGTAATATACCGGGTGCGCAACTATCGCAAGACCACCTGCTTTATGAATTAAATCGATCGCTTCCTTTGGTGTCCACTCTTTTTCTTTCTCCACGTAACCGGGGCGACCTGTCTTTAAATATTTTTCAAATGCTTCATTGACATCTTGTACATATCCTTTTCCAACCAAAACTTTTGCGACATGAGGTCGTCCAACATTTCCTTCTTTGGCATGACGTAAACATTCTTCGGCTGTAATGGAAACATTCACTTTATTTAATCTTGCCACCATCTGATATAATCGTTCTAATCTCATTTGTCTTTCTGCTTGTAATTCTTTTTGCAAGATGGGATGGTCAATATCAAATTGATACCCTAGCATATGGACACTTTTATTCCGATGTTTCGTAGACAATTCCACTCCCGGGATCACTGTAATACCAAGGGTCTTTCCTACTTCCGTTGCTTCCTTAATCCCTTCGGTTGTATCGTGATCAGTTAATGAGATGATGGATAATCCGGCTTCTTTACATTTAAGAAGCAATTCAGACGGAGAGTATCCTCCGTCTGATGCCGTGGAATGCATATGTAAATCTGCTTTACTCATGGCTCTCACTCCTATCGATTGTGTCCGCTTCTAGTTTCCACGTTGCTAAACCATTGCCAGAGTGATCAATATAGGATAGTTCATAATGAGAGGAAGGTTCAACTGCAAAAGCAATCGTTCCTCTTCTTAATCCTTGGGAACGGATTTGCCCGCCTACAAGACGTTGATCTCTATGACCTGGTTCATATTCATATGAATGGCCTTTCTCATCGACTACTAACGTATTAAAAAGAGGAATTTCTTGTGTTTCCTCCGAAGCATTAAAAAATGAAATGTCGACAATCATATAATGAATGCCTTCTTCCTCTGTCATATAAGATTCGTGAACGGTAATGTCAAATTGATTCACTCGGGCAGTTTCTCCAATTTTTAACAATTCGGTCGAATCAGCAGAAACCATTTGATAATGCTCATTTGGCGATCGTTGCGATTCAAAAAACATTCCACTAAAAAAACCTAATAGCAACGTGAGAGCTAGTAATAACCAATATTTTTTGTCCATGCTTTTCTCTCCCCTACCCGACTCTGGACTACTTCCACCACTGATCATAAATCGTTGTAGGTAATTTCCGTTTGTGCGCCGTTTGTTTATATAATTGAATTAACTTTGCTTCGATGCTGGCATCCACTTTTCGTCCTTCTAAAAAATCATCAATCTCATCATAAGTTACCCCAAGTGCTTCTTCATCTGGTAACCCTGGATGATCACTTTCTAAATCGGCTGTAGGGACTTTTTCATACAACGCTTGTGGTGCCTGTAGCACTTGTAACATTTGTTTTCCTTGTCTTTTATTTAATCCGTATAGCGGTGCAATATCACAAGCCCCATCCCCGTATTTCGTATAAAAACCGGTTAATTCTTCTGAGGCAATATTTGTGCCAATAACGAGACATTGATACATGGCTCCAAGGTCATATTGTACTTTCATTCTTTCTCTTGCTTTCGTGTTACCTTTTTGAAAATCATTGAGCTTCCGACCTGTCGCTTTTTCAATGGCTTGTGCCGCTTGATCCACCGCCGGTTGAATATCTACCGTCAAAGCAATGCTTGGAGCGATAAAATTCATTGCTGTCATCGCGTCTTCTTCATCAAATTGTTTCCCATAAGGAAGGCGCACACCAATAAAATTATATGTCTCATTTTTTTCTTTATTCAATTCATCCACTGCCAATTGCGCTAATTTTCCGGCGAGAGTTGAGTCTTGACCACCGGATATCCCTAAAACGTACCCCTTTGCACCTGTTTGTAATAAATAATCTTTTAAAAAATTTATTCGCTTTCGGATTTCGTCTTCTGGATGAATCGCTTTTTCCGCATATAAATCTCGAATAATCGAATGTTGGCTTACTTCCACGAAGAAGCACCTCCTTTGTGCACTAGTTCCTGTGATTGCGATTTTTTAAACTTTTCTTTTTCGATAAATAAACCGTTCGATTTGATCCAGTTCTCCTTCTTCTTGGAGAATGTAGACTTGACGTTCACCGAGTAAATCAAAATGAGGGAAAGGTTGTCGATTGTGAAGCCATTCTTTTTTTAATCCGTACTTTTTTCCCCAATGGATTAATTTCCGTACGTCTGCACAAGCAACTTTTGTGACCGAATTGTATTCGGGAAATCGTTCGTCATACCAGAAATGTGTAAGGAATGCCACATCTCCCCGTAATGCTTTCTCTTTCCAAGCATTTAACTCCTCTTTATCAATGCCAAATGCCATGTTATCTTCCTCTTTCTATTTCTTGCGCTTATTTTCTTCGTATGCTTTATGCCATTCCGGTAGACGTTTTTTAATGGAAAAAGGTCGGAACGTATCTTTATGTACACACACGTGAGTGCTTGTTCCATATGCACAAACATCGCCATTTTCTTTGGTGATTTCGTATCCATAATAGACACGTAATCCGTCATAGTCTTCAATCCAAGTGGAAATGGTTACCGACTCCCCATATCGGGCAGCAACTTTATAAGAAAGATCAAAATGAATCACCGGTGCAAGCACGCCATCTTTTTCTAATTGACTATAATCAAATCCTAATAATCGGATAAGTTCAGTTCGACCAATTTCACACCAAACAAAATAATTGGAATGGTGGACGACCCCCATTTGATCTGTTTCCGCATATCTAACATCCACCGTTGTTTTTGAGATTTTCATACAATCACCTTTCTTCATCACTATGCTTTCCTTATTTCTTACTTTCTATTTTACAAAATGATCGTGAAACTGTCTCTATTCAAGGTTTTAAGTAACGACAAAAAAAGATAAAGAGAGCTCCTAGCAGCCCGCCTATTGTATTTAACAAGAGATCATCGACGTTTGCGACCCGATACGTAAAAATAAATTGATTCATTTCAATAAAAAAAGATAAAAGAAATGAAAAGAACGTAACAGTAACTACTGTTTTGACCCCTTCTTTCATAAGGAGGGAAGTTAGTATGCCAAAAGGAATGAACATAAGAACATTCCCACCTAAGATTCGTAACGGTTGCTCCCAATTTCCACTATACATTGTAATGTTATAAATACTTCGAAACAAAACGAGATTATAATGACGACCACCAGGCCCGACTGGTCCATATGATGAACCGTAATTCCATGCAAAAAGTGTAAGATAAAATACAAACAGCAAATAAATTCCAAGAAGAATCCATAACAAAATATTCCACATGGAAATGGAATGTTTGTTTGTGGATTTATCTAAATCTATATCCAATTTATGCATGTACATTTCTCCTATCTCATTCCTTAACTACTATTATCGACTTGAAATGCAATTGTGACAAGGTGTAAGTAGTCATATCCTATCGACAATTTTATCGTTGGAATAGATAGTAAAAAACCGATCGAGTGGAACATATTATTTCCACTCGATCGGTTTTATTTGGATCGTATTGCTCTTTTTGTTTTCCCAATTTGCTTCAATTTCATCTAAAAGCGTTGGATTATTTAAAATTTCTTCTTTATTTTGTTCAATAAGACTTTTTAGAGAAATTTTTTTCCCGTTCACTTTTCTTTTTCCTCCTTTTTGTTTTTAATATTATTGGCTGAATTTTTAATTTTTATACATTTATTACGGTACGTGAAATTTTAAAAATGGAAAAAGAAGTTATCCCTTGACGATGTTTGTCAAAGGATAACTTCTGTCGCTTTTATTGATTGCTTTTTGCTTCTGCTAAACGTTCGCGTAAAACCATTTGTAAAATACCGCCGTGACGATAGTAGTCTAACTCAACATCGCTGTCGAATCGAACGATCGCTTCAAATGTTTTCGTGTTGCCATCTTCATCTGTTGCTTCCACTGTGACAAGATCGCGCGGTTTTACATTGTCGTCGATTTTTATGTTGAACGTTTCTTTTCCAGTGAGACCGAGAGAATCTGCACTTTCCCCTTCTTTAAATTGAAGCGGAAGCACACCCATGAGTACAAGGTTGCTACGGTGAATACGTTCGAAGCTTTGGGCAATGACTGTTTTAATTCCGAGTAAGTTTGTTCCTTTTGCAGCCCAGTCACGAGAGCTTCCCATACCGTAGTCTTCTCCAGCGATGACTAACAGACCTGTATTATCTTCTTTATACTTCATTGCTGCATCATAAATCGGCATCACTTCACCAGTTGGCCAATAAGTAGTGTAGCCACCTTCTGTTCCTGGTGCAAGTTGGTTTTTAATACGGATGTTAGCGAATGTTCCGCGCATCATCACTTCGTGGTTCCCACGACGAGAACCATAAGAGTTAAATTGAGAAGGTTTGAGTCCTTTTTCAATCAAATATTTTCCTGCCGGGCTATCTTTTGCAATCGATCCTGCCGGTGAAATATGGTCCGTTGTAACAGAGTCGCCAAACTTACCAATGGCTCTTAAGCCAGTCAATGGCTCAATATCAGATGGCTCTTCGGACATTTCTTCAAAGAACGGAGGATTTTGAATGTACGTAGAATCTTCATCCCAATCATACAATGGAGAATCCTCGTCCGATTGCAGTTTGTTCCAACGTTCGTTGTTGTCAAAGACACGTTCATACTCTTTTTTGAAGAGCTCTGGAGAAATATTGTTATTAACAAATTCTTTGATTTCTTCCGCAGTTGGCCATATATCTTTCAAATACACATCATTTCCGTCTTTATCTTTACCGAAGGAGTCTTTTTCCAAGTCGAAGTTCACGTTACCAGCGAGCGCGTACGCAACAACAAGTGGCGGCGAAGCCAAATAGTTTGCTTTTACAAGCGGATGAATACGGCCTTCAAAGTTACGGTTACCACTTAAGACAGAAGTAACGAGCATGTCGTTGTCTGCGATTGCTTTTTCTACTTCTTCAGGAAGCGGTCCACTGTTTCCGATACAAGTTGTACAACCGTAACCGACTAAGTTAAAGCCTAGTTCGTTAAGGTATGGCAGAAGACCGGAATCCTCCAAATAACCTGTAACAACTTTAGAACCAGGTGCAAGGGATGTTTTTACGTATTCTGGTACTTGCAACCCTTTCTCCACTGCTTTTTTAGCAAGGAGACCTGCACCAATCATCACGTGTGGATTGGATGTGTTTGTACAGCTAGTAATGGCTGCAATCGTCACAGCTCCTGTTTTTAATGTAGAAGTTTTTCCATTCGGATGTTTCACTTCTACTTCTTTATTGATTTCATCAGCAGTCAAGCCAAATCCTTGATTTCCTGCTGGTGCTGTGATGGCATCATTAAATTGCTTTTTCATTTTTGAAAGCGGAATGAGGTCTTGTGGACGTTTTGGTCCTGATAGACTTGGTTCAATTTCTGATAAATCAATTTCAATGACTTGTGTAAACTTCGGATCTTCATTACCGTCTTCATAGAAAAGACCGTTCGCTTGACAATAATCTTTTACGAGTTGAATATGCTCTTCGGTACGGCCGGTGAGACGTAAGTAGTTCAAAGACTCCTCGTCCACTGGGAAGAATCCGCAAGTTGCTCCATATTCTGGTGCCATGTTAGAAACGGTTGCACGGTCAGCTAATGGCATTTCTTTTAGGCCAGGTCCAAAGAACTCTACGAACTTACCGACAACGTTTGTCGAACGGAGCACTTGGGTTACTTTCAATGCCAAGTCGGTCGCAGTCGCACCGTTAGGAAGCGATCCTTTCAAACGAACGCCTACTACTTCCGGAGCTGGGAAATAAGATGGTTGTTGAAGCATGCCTGCTTCCGCTTCAATCCCACCGACACCCCAACCGAGAACTCCGAGTCCGTTGATCATTGTCGTATGAGAATCCGTACCAACCAGTGTATCTGGATATGCTTCAAGTTCTCCGTTTTCATTTTCTTTTTCATGAACGACAGAAGCCAAATATTCTAAGTTCACTTGGTGAACGATACCAGTTGCTGGAGGTACAGCACGATAGTTGTCAAATGCTTTTGTTGCCCAACTTAACAATTTATAACGCTCTTCGTTACGTTCAAATTCTAACTCCATATTGCGCCGGAGAGCATCTGGCGTACCGAAAGCGTCTACTTGAACGGAGTGGTCCACCACAAGGTCCACCGGAATTTCCGGGTCAATTTGTTGCGGGTCTCCACCGATGTCAGCCATTGCTTTTCTTAAGGAAGCAAGGTCAACAACTGCCGGTACCCCTGTAAAGTCTTGTAAGATGACGCGAGAAGGTTTAAATGGAACGTCTTCTGTTCCCCCTTCTGGTTGTCCCCATTTTGCGAGGCTTTCTACGTGTTCTTTTTTAATCACTTTTCCGTCATACTGTCTTAATACAGATTCAAGCAATACTTTGATGGAGTAAGGTAGCTTGGACGTTTCTCCGATTCCTGCTTTTTCTAGTTCTTGAATGTCGTAGTAGTAATACGTTTTTCCATTCGAAGTGAATGTTTTTCTTGCATTGAATACATCTTGATTTGAAGACATATGTATTCCCCTCCTCTATGAACTATCATATAACAGAATGGCATAAAAGTCGACAAAATCGCACGAACAGTTCCCTTTACCCGCTCTCACGCTTGTCGTCTTTTCGTCCCTTCACTAGAATAGCAAATCTTCACAAAAAGTTAAATGGGTATGACTAAAATGTGAAGTTTTTCTCCGCATCCATGAGCGCTGATTGAACCAACTCCCACTCTTCCTCTAAAATAGTTCTTACATCTAACTGAATTGCGCCTTGTTTTGTTCGTACCACAATAGGCGTCGAATGGAGACGTAAAAATTTCGCCACTTGTTGAGCAGGTGTGTCTTTCGTGTCTATTTGAATGACATAGGTCGGTAAAGTGACGTCAGGCATCGTCCCTCCTCCCACTTTCGACACATCTTGTTGGATGGTTGCTTTCCAAACAGAAAAGGAGAGTGTCGATTGAAACAATTGCGCTCTTTCCAACAGTTCTGAAGCCTCTGATAGAATCATGCGAACAACCGGTAAATCTTCGACCTTTCCGACAAGATAAGATTTGAACGTCTCTTCTAACGCAGCGAGTGTGAATTTATCCACTCGCAATACTCGTGCTAATTGATGTTGTTTTAATCGATCAATGAGGGATTTTCGACCAGCGATAATCCCTGCTTGAGGTCCTCCTAATAATTTATCTCCCGAAAAAGTAACGATATCTGCCCCTGCTTCCAACACGTGTCTTACCGTTGGTTCTTCCCCAATCTGATGTTGTTGAAAGTCATAAATGGCACCACTTCCGAGATCTTCATAGAGCAACAACTCTTCTTTTTGTTTGCGCACAATCGTTGCCATTTCTTCTATACTTACTTCTTTCGTAAAACCGATCGTTTTAAAGTTGCTCGTATGCACTTTCATGAGCATCGCAGTATTCGGTGATATTGCTTCTTCATAATCTTTCGGATGCGTTTTATTTGTCGTTCCTACTTCGACGAGAATGGCGCCGCTTTCTTCCATGATGGAAGACACCCGAAACGAACCACCTATTTCCACCAATTGTCCTCTTGAGACAATAACTTCACGATTTTGAGCCAAAGCGTGTAATACAAAATACACCGCTGCCGCATTGTTATTTACTACCATCGCCGCTTCTGCCCCGGTTGTTTCGACGATTAATTCTTCCACAATAGCATGTCGCGAGCCGCGCTTTCCTGATTCGATATCATATTCCACATTAGAGTAAGAAGCCGCTGTCTGAACCAATTTCTCCGTTGCTTTTTTGCTTAAAATCGCTCGTCCTAAATTCGTATGCAACACCGTGCCAGTGGCATTTATCACCGAGCGTAAATGATCTTTCGTTAATTCATACGCTCTCTTTTTCAATCGTTCGATAATCTCTAACTTTAACGTTTCCCGATCGGAGATGGTTGCGGAAAGAGCATTTGTACGTATTTCTTTTCTTATCCTATCTATTTCTTCCCGAATCCAAGAAGTTAAAACCATAGGATGATGAAATTCTTCTTTTATTTTTTTGATGGAAGGATCCATTAACAATTCATCCACAGCAGGTAATAATCGCAATTGTTCTTTCATGTCCATCCTGATCACCTTTTCCGTTTGTCGTCGTTTTTAGTGTAATGTATCATTTGCGAGCAAGCAATGGTTGAGACTATACTGAATGAAGAAGGAGGTGGAACGATGAGTAAAGACGAAATCATAAAACTCACGAACTTATCTACGAAAGCTGGCTGAGGTTGTAAAATAGGTCCAGAGGACTTGGCGCACGTGTTGCGTCACTTACCAACCTATGAAAAAGACCCTTATTTACTCGTTGGAATTGACACCTCTGATGATGCGGGCGTCTACCAACTCACAGATGACATTGCCCTTGTTCAATCAATTGATTTTTTCACTCCGATTGTTGATGATCCATACATGTTTGGTCAAATTGCAGCAGCCAATGCCCTCAGCGATATTTATGCGATGGGGGGTACACCGAAAACCGTCTTAAATATCGTTAGCTTCCCGATTAAAAAGCTTCCGGATGAAATACTCGCAAACATTATGAAAGGTTCAGCCGACAAGGTTCGAGAAGCGAACGCAACCATTGTCGGTGGTCATTCTATTGACGATCAAGAGCCGAAGTTTGGTCTCGCTGCAACGGGTATCGTTCATCCGAATAAATTTTGGACAAATAGCGGAGCAAAGCCTGGAGATGCGCTCGTATTAACGAAACCTCTCGGAGTTGGCATCATTACAACTGCGATTAAACGAGAAAAAGCGACAGAAAATCAGATAAAAGAAGTCACGGCTGTAATGGCAACATTAAATGATGAAGCAGCAAAAACGTTATCATCCTTCAATCCGCATGCTGTAACGGACGTAACCGGGTTTGGACTGCTTGGGCATGCTTTTGAAATGGCAAATAGTAGCAACGTCAGTCTGCGCTTTCATACAGAAAACATTCCGCTTCTCGATGGAACGGAACAACTTTGTCAAGCAGGCGTTATCCCGGGTGGATCGAAAGCAAATCACGCTTATCTTGCCCCGCATATTGCACGAGAAAACGATGTCTCTCATCTTATGGAAAGTATTCTTTGTGACGCGATCACTTCCGGAGGTCTTCTTATTTCCATGGATGAAACCGAAGCGAAACAATATGTAGAAAACATGCATGAAAAAGGGTATACAGCAACAACCATCATCGGAGAAGTGACAACGAAAAAAGAGAAATCACTTTTACTCACCTAATTTTCTCATAATGGGACATAGCTAGCCAAAAAAGAATGGTTCCAAGCACTAACATTTGCTTGGAACCATTCTTGTAGGGTGTTTTCCCTTCTTCTATGATTGGATTATTGTTTCTGGCGGTATATTTCCTTAAGTTTACCGCCAGAAGCGCATTCCTCTGTGTATCTAACACAAGAAGTATAAATGAGCCTCCAATGATTCTAGATGTACGCGGATAGTCAACAGGACGGCCGAATGCAACGCAAGCACCCAATCGAAGCTTCCTGGAACGTGATTCCCCATTTGTACCACGTCATGAGACCATTCAGTAGGAATTTTGTGTGATATTTCGTCGTATGAATCTATTATACGACAATCCATTGCATCGTTCTCGTAATAAAAGGTCGCATGAAACGTGTTGCGACCTATTTTTGTCCTGATTTCTTCCAATTTTAACTTTCATACGACCATTTGTTGACCGGTGTTTGACAAAACGAAGTGTCGCATGACCAGTTCACACGACACTTTTTTTCATCATTTTCATTTTTAAATGTTCTTTGTACACACCAAGTTTTTGGCGATGACTGAAGTTTTGTCCCAACATCTTTTTAACTCGAAAAAAACCGTTGGTAGATCGCCCTATATTTTTCTAATTCTTTTTTTGGAGAATAATAGTTCCGTACGTCTTGATAGGCTCGTTCGGTCACTTGTCGATAAGTTTCCGTATTTAATATCTCTTTTAAATAAGTAGAAAACTCCTTTGGTTGTGAAAATAAATAACCGTTATCCCTATGGCGAATAACACTTCGATTGCCCGGGATATTACGTGCAAGAACGGCCACTTTAGAAATCATCGCTTCTAAAATCGTGAGAGGTTGCCCCTCAGAAATAGACGTATTGATCACCACATCCGCCCAGTGATAAAAAGAAATCATTTCCTCCTGAGGAACCGGTGAATAATAATGAACCCACGGATACGCATTCTCCACTTCTTTTACTTGGTGAAATACTTTCTTTTCTAATGGTTCTCCAGCGATGACCCATCGTAACGTAGGAAAGGTGTCACTCATTCGTTTTAACTCTTCAAAGACATAAAAAATATCTTTTACTTCTCGTAAGCCAGCCGGTAGAAAAATATTCGGATATCCCTTAGGTAAGAAGATGTTACTTTTTGTTTCATGCCATTCTTCTACTGATTGTGGAATGATCGTTATTTTTTCTTGTAAAAATGGGAAAGAAACTTGCATTCTCTCTTTCGCATCGGCTGTAAACACGATCAATTGGTCGACTTGCCGTAACAATTGTTCCATGACTCTTTTCTTTTGCTTATCTTCTACGTCTTCATTCACATCGGTGCCTCCTGAAGTGAGAAAAAACCGTTGCTCGATCGTTATATTTTTTCGTTTCAACCATTCGGCTGTGCGCCGAATATGAAGGGCATGGACAACTTCTGCTTCAGAGAGGAGAGGAAGTATCTTTTCGCCCCTTTCTTCTTCATAAGGAAAAACGTGCACAATAGCGCCCGCATTTTCAAACAATTTTTTTAGTCTTCTTGTCGTGATACTGTTCCCTCGGCTTGAATCATAATAAGGAGTTAAAAATAAAATACGAAGCCCTTTCATTTATGTCCTCCATACTCGTCTATCTTCCTTCCGCTTCGTCTCATCCGTTTCATCTAACCATTCTAAAAAAGGAATCAAATATTTGCGCGATACCCCGAGTATTTCTTTCGCTTGTTGTATGGTGAATTCGAAAGGATGTTGTTGTTTTATTTTTTCCTTTGCTTCCTCTAAGACCTTTCTTGGCCAAAGATGATGCTCATCCATTTTGACAGCAATCTCTCGGTCCAACAAAGCATATTTCCATTCTTCAAAAATATCTTTCGTGATTCCTTCTTCCTCTCCATACGCATTCCATCGTTTCGTTTGAATGCCATCTTTTATCCATCTATCATAGGCCTGTTCCATCCTTTTCTCCCATCCATTCGGATAAGATGGTTGAAAAGAGGGGAGAGAGATAAATTGTTTCGTTCTTTTTATCTTTTTTTCTTTTTCAAGCCGTTCTAACAATAGTTGTGCGCTTTCTGTTGGGATAGAAACTTGCTTTCTCACTTCTTCAATATTTTCACCTAAACGAAGAGGATAGCGCTGGTGAAACGCTTTTAAACGTTCTTCTATTTCTTGTTGAAACGCTTGATACGTTTCAGTGAGAGCTACTTGTCCCGTTGAAAAAGAAAGGAGAAGCCCTTTTGCTTCCAACTCTTTTAAAACAGCATTCACTTCTTCTTGAGAAAGCGTTGTCTCTACCATAAGTGATTGCTTTGATAACGTCTTTTTGCGACGAAGGGTTTCTTCTACCAGTTCCGTTGGCGTTCCTTGAAATTGCTTTTGCAACTGCGCGATTGTCTCTTTTCCGTAGCGCATTTTTTTACCATTGGGATCAATGACCCAACCTCCTCCAATGGTCTCTACAGGGGAAGGTCGACGTAAAATATAACGATCCCCTCTTTTTGTAACGATTGGGTCATCTAATCGCAATTGACATAAGACGTACGATTTTTCTATGTCCACCTGTAATACATTGCGATCGAAGAAAATGATTTTCCCATAAACTTCTGCCGTACCGATGTGAAGTTTGATTGCGGTACGTTGTTCTAAGTTGAAACGTACTTCTTTTGCTAAATAAAGCACAACATTGATAACATGTGTTGTTACTAATTGATGATTCGTTGTCGCCACGTCTCCCCGCTTCACGTCTAAAGCATTGATACCGCTAATGTTTAAAGCCAGTCTTTCCCCCGCTTTCCCTTCCGGCACTCGCTTCCCGTGCTTTTGTAATTGGCGAACAGTGACTTTTTTATTTATGGGAAGAAGGAAAAGCGTCTCACCTACTTGTACTTTTCCTTCAAATACTGTCCCGCGAATGACCGTCCCTTGCCCATGGACTGTAAAAACGTGATCAATGGGTAAGCGAAAATCTCCCTGGATGTTTCTTTCCGAAACGGTATGTAACATATGAATCAATTGTTCTTTCACGTCTACTATTCCCCGCTTCGTCACACTATCCGCAAACAGAATTGGTGTCCCTTCAAAAATGGTTCCTTTTACTTCTTTTTCAATATCTTCTGAAACAAGGGACAAAAAATCGTCATCCACGAGATCGCTTTTCGTGACGACGATAAAACCTGCCTTCACTTCCAGTAATGTTAAAATATCGATATGTTCTTTCGTTTGTGGCATTACCCCTTCGTCCGCCGCAACGACAAGAATGACCGCATCAATTCCAGCAACCCCAGCGATCATTTGACGAATAAACTTTTCATGACCAGGAACATCGATGATGGAAACTTCCATCTCCTCTGTTAACGAAAGGGGCGCATAGCCTGGTTCAATGGTAATTTTTCGTTCTTTTTCTTCTTTTAAACGATCGGTATCTACACTCGTTAATGCTTTCGTCAAGGCTGTTTTTCCATGGTCAATATGCCCGGCCATACCGACCGTGTATGACTTTTTCATTGCATCTCCTCCACCATATGACAACATTCTTGCTTCTTCTTTTGATTACCGGTACAATGGCTATGTGAAACTTGGGGTCGGTTGCGATGCTGGTGCACGCCGAGGCCTTCAAAGCCTTTTTGGGAGGCGCGTGTCGTCTCCGCTGGGTTCGATTCCCAGACGATCCCGCCAATAATCAATCGGGGATATGAAGAAGCTTTAAGGAGAAGCTTGTTTGTAAGTGAACTACTCGCCACTTAGCTAACGCTTGAAGTGGGAGCTTCTCAACTCCTCGACGAAAGCACTCTTTCGTCTCCTTGAGCGTTACTTCGGGCAGTCCCTGCCCTAGATGTCCGACGTTTCGGAGT